>NZ_PZJJ01000009.1 GCF_003044065.1 Alkalicoccus saliphilus | reverse complement strand
AACCTTTCGAACTCCTAGTTTTTACCAAAAATGCTAGGGTTCTTTCCTACGGGCTTTTTTCTTGAATATGTCCTTTGATAAACAAATATCATCTTATTTTTTCATTGACATACTACCGCAGGTCTTTACAATACGCGGCCGCTGTTCATCGCATCGATTAAATCAGCCACAGACTGCAACAGTTTAGTCATCGCCGTTTCCGCTTTTTCCTCACTGCCTTCCAATATAGCTTTCAGCACGTCTTCGTGCAGTTTTAACGCTTCTTTTGTCGTTGTGTCTCCATGTTCGTCCTGATGTTCTTTCAAAATGCGTATCGTTGTTTCCCGGCTCTGCATCAGACCGTTATGAAGCGTCTGTACGAGGCTGATCATCAGCTGATTATGGGAAGCCTTCAGCATCGCATTGTGAAAAGCTGCATCCGCCTCTGTCCACGCTTTTTGATCAGCGGTAGCCTGTTCGAGCACGCGGAACGCTTCCTTCATTTCCTGTTTATCGTTCTCTTCCGCATACTTCGCTGCCAGTTTAACTGCAGCCGGTTCCACAGCCAGGCGGACTTCTGTCAGCTGTTTTAAAAAAGGACGGTTATCTTCCGCTTCCGAAGCCCAGGAGATAACGTCAGGATCCCACCAGAGCCACTCCTCTTTTGGACGTACAATCGTCCCTGTCTTTGTAGAGGATTCCAGCAGCCGCCGGGCGCTCAGTCCTTTCAGTGCTTCCCGTATAACTGTCCGGCTGACTCCTTTTTCCACGCTGAGTGTTTCTACTTTCGGAAGCACATCCCCTGGAGGGATTATCCCAAGTACAATGTCTTTTCCGAGATCGTGAAGCAGCTGTTCACTTAAATTTTTAGGCATGGTGTGCTCTTCCTTTCCTCCCGGATGTTCTTCGGCTTTCTGTCAGACGAGTGCTTTTTCAAAATCCACGCCCCAGAGGGAAAGGCATTCATCGGTTTTCCATACTTTCGGCTTCTGTGGAAAATCTTTGTGCCAGGGCCGCGGATCGAAAATACCAAGCTCCTTAATATACACATCCCCATCGGTAAACAGTTCGATCAGGTTACCTTCCGGATCGTAGTGGTAACAGGCAATATTATGTCCCGCTCCGTGACGGGACGGTCCCCATACTATATTCACGCCATTCAGCCTCAGAAAATCAAGCGTGGAAATTAAGTGCTGATAGTTCCGCATTTCCAGTGCCAGGTGGTGCATTCCTTTCGTTTCGGACGTGAAAAAGTTCAATACGTGATGATCCCGGTTACACGTCATAAAGCCGAAAAAATCTTCGATCCAGTCGGTATTATCGAAGCCGAGCTTTTTATAAAACTCCACCTGCGCTTTGGCATCACTTACCCGTACAGACAGATGACCGATTTTATTCGGGACAATTCCTGCACTTTTAAAGCCTTTCTTCTTTGTTTCACCCGTTTCTCTAAAAAGCCGTACAGAATACCCTTCAGGATCTTGAAATGCTATGACATCCTTCATCACCGGATGCCCGTCTTCTGCTTTCGATGCCTCAATGCCCAGAGACTTTAAATGCTCAATGACTTCCTCCCTGCTTCCTTCCGATTCATATTGAAAGCCAAATGAATGTATCCCGCTTCTGTCTGACGGAATCAGGACGATATTGTGATGATCTGTTGAAGTACTGAAGTAAGCGCTTCCATTTTTGTCCGTTTCTGTGAGCGTAAAACCCGCAATGTCTTCATAGTACTTTTTCATCGCCTGCATATCCTGTACGTGAAAGGCAGCAAAGCCGAGCTTAAAAACGTGAAGCATACCATTCCCCTCCTTTATGAAGTTGAATTAATCATATAATATTATTAATTGATGGTCAATAAAGAAGAGTACCTGGAAATGCTGTATCAGCACCCTCTGTACGTTTTTACCTTTTCGTTTCTGGGAAAAGTAAAGAATGTTATTTACGCTTTGTCATCGTTCTATAATAAAAGATACCGTATGTACTACAGCTTCTATTTCAAAACTGACAGGAATAAAGAAAGGATGACTTTCATGCATAAAATAACGAACCGCAGCTGGCGGCTCGACGGAGAAGGAAGTATTGATCATCTGAAACAGTCGGAGGAAGAGATCGTTTCTCCGAATCGTGGAGAAGTAGTCGTCCGGGTTCACGCAACGTCTCTGAACTATCGGGACTACGCCATCATTCACGGTGGTTATCCAGGAGAGAAAAAAGAAAATCTTGTCCCGCTGTCGGACGGAGCGGGTGAAGTGGTTGAAGCCGGTGAAGACGTCACACGGGTAAAAGAAGGCGACCGGGTTGCCGGCAACTTTATGCGGGAATGGTTCGGCCGGGAAGCACCTGCTGCATTGGAACCTTACGGCACGCATTCCGATGGCTGGCTGACGTACTATAAAACAATCAATGCTGAGCTTCTCGTGCACATTCCTGACCATCTTACCTTTGAACAGGCGGCGACACTTCCCTGTGCTGCCCTTACAGCCTGGAACGCCCTGCAGGGTCCCGTGCCGCTGAAGGCAGGAGATACAGCGCTGACACTTGGAAGCGGAGGAGTTTCCGTTTTTGCTACACAGTTTGCCCGCCTTCTCGGAATACGTACTATCGGAACGAGCTCGAGTGACAAAAAAGCAGAAACGCTGAAAGATCTCGGTGCTTCCCATATTATTAATTACAAAGAGCACGAAAACTGGGGAGAAAAAGTGAAGGAACAGACCGGCGGCCGCGGCGTGGACCGTGTCGTGGAAGTCGGAGGGCCCGCTACAATTAAACAGTCACTCGCCTCCCTCCGCGCCGGTGGTGAAGCCTCCTTGATCGGCGTACTCAGCACTGAAGGAGATGACATCAGCTACTTTGATCTTTTCGGACGGGCCAATACCCGTACAATTATGGTCGGGAGCCGGGACGAATTTGAACAGATGAACCGTGCGATTGAAAACAGCGGACTCGAACCAGTGATCGACCGTGTCTTTTCCTTTGACGAAGCAAAAGACGCCTACCGTCACCTGGAAGGTCAAAACTTTATTGGAAAGATTGTTATCCGGCACGATTAAGCCTGCTTTAAAAAACATAAAAAAAGCATGACCCCTGAGTGTCATACTGTCTGTTCCTGTAAAACCTGTGAGAGGGAGTTCATTACCCCTTCGTGATTGTGGTCATAGGCGGTTGTCATATCGGATACTGCCAGCACTTCCTCCACGGCGTTTTTCATCGCTATCCCGAGGCCGGATTCACGGATCATCTCCACATCATTCGGGCCGTCTCCTATCGTAATGACTTCACTGGGAGAAATCGCATACTCCTTTAAAAGAGTACGGATGCCTTTCCACTTGGAAACTCCTTTAGGAACCACCTCAAAACCATCTTTCCATTCGATGACGTCCAATCCGGTGGTCCGGCTGCTCCACGGTTTTGTAAGCGATCGTTTTTCAGCCATTATCCCGTATTTAAGAATGTCCAGCTGCTCAAGATTGTCCATTGCTCCTTGAAAATAAGGCTGCACACCGCTTGTTTGAATCCAGTGTTCCACATGCTCATCAATCTTTTCGCAGTACAGACCTTCTCTCGTATGAAAGAGGATATTACTGCACATCCGCACGTTGTCGGATATTCGTTTGTACAGTCCGGCTGCTTCTGCGTTAAATGTTTTTGCGAAGATTTCTTTTTTCATTAACGGGTCATATATATAACTCCCGTTCAGACATATAACCGGTGTTTTCAGACCAATTGCTTTGTGATACGGTTCTACAATGCCATAATGCCTTCCCGTTGCCAGATGAACCTTCAGTCCATTGTCTTCAAGACGCTGTAACGATTTAACGGTTTGTTCGGAAATTTCATTCCGGCTGTTCAAAAGTGTGCCATCCATATCAATAAAAACAGCTTTATATCCCATCAATCATCCCTCCAGGCTTCTGTTAACTCCACTTCACCTTTCCCTATTTTCGTTCCCGCGTCTTAACATCCACTGTATTATTCAGTAAAACCTCAGCTGCAGCGGTCCGGAAAACGGGCCTGCCGGTCTCCCGGATTCTTTTCCCTGCATGTTTATAATATACTTAATTTGTTGACCTTGGATTAAGTCGGTGTATTATTCCTGTAAAGATTATTAAGAGTTCTGCTGGAGGGGACTACTTTTCTAACCCCGCCTGCCGTGGAGGAGTTCTTCGGGGAGGATGCGGAGAGCCCATCGGAAAGCGTCTTCGTGGCAGCAAAAGCGGACGTTTATTTTTGATCAAGGTATCCTTTTAAAATTTATATTGTTTTGGCGGTTCCATATAGAAAAACAGCCACCCAAAAGCACAGATGAACATCATACGCTGTAAAAGCCCCATCCATGAAGGAAAAGCAATCATAAGAAGAGGAATTAGAGTGGCTGCAATCGCAAGAACAACTCCTGCAGTCCGCTGGTTTCCCCGGCTCATAAAAGCGTGACCCACGGCAAGAACGGTGAAGCTGAAGCCGGTACCCCCTGCAAAAACAGAATGAACCTTATCCTGTACAACATTAACCGGGAGCCCGGCTTCCATAGGAGCATGAGGAAAAAAAGCAGTCATTATCAGGCTGAATCCAAAAAGCACCCCGAATAGTTGATGGTACCGTATACGAGTGGCATAAGTAACAAAAACAGCCATACTCCCGAGACATATAAACACAAGCTTCATCACCCAGGCATGAGGTGCTCCCTGGGCTGCTAAATGACTGGTAGTGTGAGTCAACATAGAATATCCTTGAAAACTGAAAAAGGGAAGAACCGTGGACACGATAAGAAACAAAAGAAAGCAAGCAGATGCAGCTTTTTTCACTTGAATCATACCTCCCCAGCCCTCTTTAGTTTATGTTGTTATTCTTTTGAAGTCATTTCAGGTTTTTTCCATACTCACATGCAGCTTATAAAAATGGAGGATCCTATTAACAAGAATCCTCCCATTCCTTTCTTTATACATAACTGTACGAAAGGTCCTTAAGTAACTTCACGTGGAACTTTTTCAAGCCATGTCACACATTCCACATGCGTGGTCTGCGGGAACATATCGACTGGCTGTACTTCTTTTGATTCGTAGCCTTTTTCCTTGAGGTATTTCAAGTCCCGGGCGAGTGTTGCCGGGTTACAGGAGACGTAGACGATTTTTTCCGGCTCCATTTCCGTCATGGTGTCGAGCAGGGATTCATCGCATCCCTTTCTCGGAGGATCCACAACGATCACATCAGCTTCAATTCCCTGGGCGCGCCACCAGGGCATGACTTTTTCTGCTTCCCCTACATAGAAATCCGCGTTTTCTATCCCGTTAAGCCGGGCGTTCTGCCGGGCATCGTCGACCGCTTCCGGTACGATCTCCACGCCGTAAACGTGCTTCGCCTGTTTTGCGAGAAAAAGGCTGATCGTTCCGATACCACAGTATGCGTCAATCACATTTTCTTTCCCTTTTAAGTCTGCATATTCCAGCGCTTTTTCGTAAAGTACTTTTGTCTGGACCGGATTGACCTGATAAAAGGAACGCGGAGAAATTGCAAAGCGGATGCCGCTGATTTCGTCATAAATTACGTCCTCTCCCCAGAGGGTCGTCGTTTTCTCCCCGAAAATAACGTTCGTACGCTTCGGATTCACATTATGAACGATCGATGCAAGATTCGGAAAGGTGTCCCGTAGTCTTTTAATTAAATGCTTTTTATTCGGGATACTTTCGTTTTTTGTTACGAGAACGATCATCAGCTGATCCGTTGCTGCTGCGTGGCGGATGACGACGTGTCGGAGCTGCCCTTTATGGGTTTTCCCATCATAACCCCTGAGTCCGTATTCTTCTGCCATCTTTTTCACGAGGTTCATTGCCCGGTCCGCATCCTCTGACTGTATAAGGCACTCGTCGGTATCAACAATATCGTGGCTCCGCTCAGCGTAAAATCCTGCGACAATTTTACCGCTCTGCTCTCCTATCGGTACCTGCGATTTATTCCGGTAGCGCCAAGGATCTTCCATACCGAGAGTCGGGTGAACTGCCAGATCGTTAAGTCCACCGATTCTTGCCATTACTTCCTGCACCTGTTTCTGTTTATACTGCAGCTGTCCTTCGTAGCTTAAATGCTGCAGCTGGCATCCTCCGCAGCGGTTAAACACCGGGCACGGTGCTTCCACCCGGTGTATGCTTTCTTTTTCTACTTTTATCAGACGGCCGAAGCCGAAATTTTTCTTTGTATGAATGACTTTTACGAGCGCTACCTCCCCGGGAAGAGCTTGCTTCACAAACAGCGGGTAGCCGTCCACTTTTGCCACTCCTGCCCCGTCGTGGGTCAAATCTTCAAACTGGACGTGAACGTGCTCGTTTTTTTGTACTGGCAGTTGTTTACTCATAATTTCTGTCCTTTCTTCAATCAGGTTCATTGATTGTACCATATCCCGCTGCTTGAAAAAATTGCTCAGCCTGTTATGATTAACGAGGTATGGACAATTTTGATGAGGTGAAAATTAATGGCTGCGCTTAAACGTAACGACCCGTGCCCCTGTGGCAGCGGAAAGAAATACAAAAAATGCTGTCTTCAGAAGCTAAACGCTAAATCACGGTTTGATCAGAAAGACTACCGAGATTTTAACGAACTTCTTCCGAAAATCTTTGATTACAGCAAAAAGTTCGACGACAACATTAAACCGGTGTATGAAAACCGCAGCAGCAGCTTTGCCTCGATGAAACCGGAGGATGCTAAAGCTTTTTCGCAGCTGATGTTTCACTGGATGCTGTTCAACTGGAAAGATGAAGAAAAACAGACAGTGCTTGAACAGTTTATAAAAGAACATCAGACAGCGTATTCAAACTCTTTCCAGAAGTTCCTGGAAAACTGGACCTCCCTGGAGCCCCGCTTCTTTTACGTTGTACATGCTGATAAGGAGTACCTCTCCTTAAAGGACATGTGGAAAGACACCACGCAGACAATACAGAAAACTCCCGTATCCGAAGCTATTGAAGCCGGCCGCTACGTTACCGGGTATTTGTACCCGACTCCCGACGGTCTTTCTTTAGGCAGCGATGCGCTGGAGCTTCCAGCAGACATGGCTGAAGCGTTTCTCGAGGAATGCCGGACGGCCGGCATCCAGAAGCAGAAGCATTTCACTAAAAGGTTTGACAGCGCCCTGCAGCTGCTTTACCTTCTCGTTAAATACGGGAAAGAAACTCCCGCGGATTACAGAAAGATTCTTCAGACTCTTCAGCTGGAATCCCGACGGAGTTTTACGGCGGCCTCCGCGGCACTCCGTGAATACCTGGCGGCAGAAAATCCCCGAGTCACTAAACCGGAAGCTTTTGCAGCGATACTCGAATACTGGGCAGGAAAACACCTGCCGCATGAAACTCCCGTTTCGCAGAAAGCCGTGGCGGATAAATACGGTATTTCTTCCAGTACGCTTTCGAGCCGGTATAAACAGTTTATGAACCGCTAGCTTCCGTTAAAAATTTATACTTTTAAAATACTGTCTGCTTCTGAGTTCAGCCCGTCCTGCTTGTATTTTCAGGGACGGGCTTTTCTTTGCTTAAGGGACTTGAAATGAAGTTTCCTTTAAAGATTTTGGAACCGCTCAAAAGCCTGAAGCGGTACACAACGTCTCCGTCATCATCCTCTTCAGGCTTTTATTAAACTATTATTTTGCAGGAAGTTTTCTGTTCCCTGTCCAGACTCTGCAGAACCTCAGGAGGCTGTATCCTCCTGCCTGATTTTACTGATAAGTACTTCTGCAGTATATTGGTCCGTGATCAGGACATTGGCATATTGGCCGTTCAATGCCCCGATGATGCCTTCTGCTTTCTTCATTCCTCCAGCAGCAAGAATCGAAAATTCTTTTTTCCGGAGATGTTCCAGCCCGATACCGATCGTCCGGGAGTTAATTCCTTCATCACAGACATTTCCCTCAATATCGATCATATGGGAGCAGATATCCCCTACCGCATGCTTTTCCTTTAATACTTTCAGATCTTCCTCAGACAAATAGTCTGCTTTATACAGAGCAGATTCTTCGTACCGGTTGCCGACAGTAAAAAGGGCAATGTTTGCTTTTTCAGCAAGCTCCAGTACGTATCGTATGTGCCGGTCGCTGACAATTGCCTGCTTGACGACGAGATGGTCAACGATAGCTGGAAGCGGCAGAAAGTGCGGAGAGGTGTGAAAAGCCCGCCCCAGATAATTCAGGATTTCAGCTGCGTATGTATTGGTTTCGGAATAGCTGACTCCCCCATTCAGCTGGGTGACATTTACATCATGAACACTTTTAGTTTTCATATGTCTTGCCACTTCATAAATGGTTGTTCCCCATGTTGCCCCGATAATGTCCCCATCTTTTACAATCTGAAACAAATATTCTGAAGCTTTGCGGCCGATTTCTTCTTTAATTACTTTTTCATCATTCACCGGTGAATCAGCAATCAGACATTCCTTCAGTCCGTAATGTTCCTTCAGAAGTTCGGCGAGCTGCTGAACATCTTCTTCCGGGTCAACGATACGTATCTGGACAATTCCTCTATCTTTAGCCTCCTGCAGCAGCCTGGAAACTGAAGGACGGGAAATTCCGAGTTCCTCTGCAATTGCCTGCTGGCTGTAATCAAGCTGATAGTACATTTTAGCGGCACGTACCACCCGTGCCAGCTTATCTTTTGTCACATTTTCCACCCCTCAGACTATTGCAATTTTCGAACTATTGTAAAACAATCTATGAACATCATTTCATAATTTTGTACAAAAAGCAAGCGTTTTCTTTACTGAAAGCACTGCCACTGACGCATTGTTTACGCTTACAGTTTTTTTGAAAAAAGCATTCTGCCGCCTGGACAGAATGCTTTTTGTTATTTAGTAGTCCGAGCTGCTTTCTTCACCTTTTACGATGGCTACTCCGGCGCTTGCACCAATGCGTGTCGCTCCTGCATCAATCATCGCCTGCGCGTCCTCTTTCGTTTTAACACCGCCGGAGGCTTTTACACCTGCTTTATCCCCGACTGCCTCCCTCATTAATTTCACGTCTTCCACCGTAGCGGCACCGAAGGAGAACCCGGTGGATGTTTTTACAAAATCAAGGCCTGCTTTAACAGCAATGCTGCAGGCAGTACGTTTTTCATCATCTGTCAGAAGACACGTTTCAAGAATTACTTTTGTGAGTGCTTTTCCTTCAGCGGCTTCCTGGACGGCACGCATATCCTGCTCTACCAGTTCCAGGCTGCCATCTTTAAGCGCACCGATGTTCAATACCATATCTACTTCTTCCGCCCCGTTTTTTATAGCATCTTTCGTTTCAAATGCTTTTACTTCCGGAGTATTGGCCCCCAGTGGAAAACCAATGACGGTACAAACTTTTGCGTTGGAATTTTTAAGTTCTTCTGCACATGTTTTAACCCATGTCGGATTAACACATACGGAAGCAAATCCGTATTCCGCCGCTTCCCGGCAGAGCTCCAGGACTTGCTCTTTCGTTGTTTCCGGTTTTAGAAGCGTGTGGTCAATAATAGATGCTGCAGACTTTGTCATAATATATCTCTCCTTGTAAAATCCAGATTTTTAAACATTATTGAACTGAGCTGTTGATGCGTTTTGTTATTAAAAGAACATTCCTGCAATGGACGCATTTAAAAGTGAAGCAAGTGTCCCTGCCAGAATAGCCTTCACACCAAGCTGGGCAATATCTCCGCGCCGGCTTGGAGCGAGCTTACCGAGTCCCCCGAGAAGAATACCGAGAGAAGCAACGTTTGCGAAGCCACAGAGAGCGAAACTGACAACAAGCACTGTCTTCGGATCAAGGTCTTCAATCTGCGGTGCAAAATTAGCGTAGGCAACGAACTCATTCAGAATAAGTTTCTGCCCGATAAAGTTACCAGCCTGCAGTGCTTCGGCCCAAGGTACACCGATCATGAAAGCAAGCGGTGCAAAGATTGCTCCAAGAATGTTCTGAAGTGTCAGTCCCTCCAGCTGGAAGGCTGCTCCAAAGAAATCCATCACCCAGTTAAAGCCTGACTGGATTACACCAAGTCCGCCGTTCAGTAATGCTACGAGTGCAATAAATGCAAGAAGCATAGCCGCGATATTCAAAACGAGCTGCAGACCAGTACTGGCTCCGCGTGCTGCAGCGTCAATGACGTTGTAGGATTCTTTATCGTCATCCATTTCCACCGGCTGGTGATCTGACGATTCTTCCGGACGGGTTTCCGGCATAATGATTTTAGCCATGACGAGTCCGGACGGTGCAGCCATGAAGCTTGCTGCAAGAAGATACTCAAGCGGTACCCCAAGGAGGGAATAACCAACGAGTACAGAACCAGCCACAGAAGCAAGTCCCCCGGTCATTACAGCAAAAAGTTCGGAGCGGGTCATCGTTGGAAGGAACGGTTTTACCACAAGCGGTGCTTCCGTCTGTCCTACAAAAATGTTGGCAGAAGCTGAAAGTGATTCCGTTCTGCTTGTTCCGAGAAGCCATGAGAGTGCTCCCCCGATAATTTTAATGAAAAACTGCATAATACCTAAGTAGTATAGAACTGAAATAAGGGATGAGAAAAAGATAATAATCGTTAATACTTCAAAAGCAAATACCATACCTATGCCCTCAGCATCATACAGACCTCCGAATAGAAAATCTATTCCTTCATCCGTAAAACCTATGATGGCGTTTACAATATCGGTAAACCAAAGCAGTATTTCCTGTCCTGCGGTTGAATAAAGAACGATAAAAGCAAACATAATCTGAATGGAAAGTCCGCCCAGAACAGTTCTCAGCTTTATCGATTTACGGTCTGACGATAGTAAGAAAGCGATTGTGAGAATTGTCAAAATACCGGCCATTCCCCATAAAATATTCATGATGTTCCCTCCGTAATTATAAGTATGCTCTCAATTGAACAATATAAATATACCAAAGTTTTTGAACAAATGTAAACGTTTTTTTAATCATTATTTCAAAACACTTCTTTATACTTATGTTCGTTCTGCAAAGGTTGTTTATTAATTGGAAAAGAGGGGTAATAAAAACGTATCCACCTAACGGGGGAAAGTCAGATCAGCTCGTAAAAAGCTGTCTATCCCGCTCTTTTCTTTTTCTATTAAAAAGAAACCGGAGATCGATGCAGCAGCTTGCTTTCAGACGCAATTAACGGGATAATGATGTTATGACCAAATTTTTGAAATGAGGTGTTACATATGGATTGGTTAGGAATTGGTGTACTAGTTATTGGTGTAGCTTTATTTCTCGGAGTTCTCTTTCTTCGTCCGGTTCTCCAGAAACTGGCAGATACGCTGAATAACACGGCAGAAACGGTTTCTACATTGAATAAGAGCGTCGGAGAAATCACAAATGAAACTTCCCTTATTCTCTACAACACGAATGAAACTCTCGTGGATTTGAATAAAAAAATCGGAAAGCTCAACCCGCTTTTTGACATCGTCCACGATACCGGTCAGGCGGCTCATCACCTGACAGCTACTATGGCCGGCTTTACATCCGTAAAGCACGACCGTGCAACAGCAGCCCTCAACTACATTGATAAAAAAGACCTTGAAGGCATCATGCGTGGAGCTGCTTTCATCTATTATCTCCGCCAGGTCAAAAAAGAATCTGACCGCCAGACGGCTGTAAAGACGGAAACCACCGGTGTTCAGCCGGAAGTGGAAATTTCGTCAGAACAGCCGGATAATCAGCTGAACAAACAGAGCGTTCAGCCGGGTGGACCGGTCGTATAAATTAAAAGACAGAGGGAAAAGTATTAACTTTTCCCTCTGTCTTTTTCATCTGTATTTCACGAGCCTACTGTATTTTTAAAGGCACTTTATACTAAAAACTGTCCTGTTTAAATAATAAATTAGCCCTGCTATCTTTTCATGCACTTCTGAATGCGCTTTCAGATAACTGGATGCTGTTTTTTTCATTTCATCTAAAGTTTCTTCTATAGTGGTCATGTAGTTATCCGAATTATTAATGTTATCGTTTACCATACCAATAAGATGACTGTAAATATCCGAGTATTCTTCTATCAGCTCCGTATTATAACCGATTTCCTCGTAAGGATTATGTAAGGTTTTCGAGGTAAACGGTTCTTCTTCATTAGAGATATTAATTTCCAGCTGGGTTAATAGACTGTTTAATTCATTAATTCCCCCATCATCCTTGTCGAACTGATCAAATCCTGGATTGGAAGCTTTGTAGTCAGCAATTAAAGCTTGCAGGGAGTTCACTGTATGAAGCATACGTTTGGACCAATTATCTAATGAATATGAATTAGTTTCCCTGTTAGAATAACTTTGTTCAACATTGTACGACTTTGTAACAATTTTTTCGAATTCCCGTATTAAAAATGTTAATTGATTTCTATAATATTCTATTTCAGCAATAAACCTTGTCCCTTTGTAATCTCTCACACTCTGTTTGTCTAAGTTGTTTTTATTAAGTATTTGTAGAAAAGGAGAGATCAGTTTATTAATTATTTTAGTATCTTTAGATATGAACCCTTTCGCATCACTGAACTTTTCATCTATGAATATACCGTATTCATTACTAATAAAAACGGATTCTTTTGTGGCAATAAAATTTCCAGAGGGCCTGAAGCAATAATTAATACTTGTAAAAGAAATATCGTTTTTTAATTTCTGAATAAAAGGACTTTCATGCATGTATGGATTGATAAAAAGATAAAGTTTGAAATTGTGCGGTGTTTCTCTTAAGAGAGCATCGATAAATGAGCTGTAATCTAAAGTGCTTTCATGACCGATGTAAATATATATTACAGGAAGGGTGTTAAAATCATCCACTAATTCCATCAGAGGGTTTAAATCATTTGAGAAATACATCGTCATCTCAGCCTTATTTGATGCAGGCATACTACCCCTTCTTTCTGTTTTCCGTCTTTGCATTCCTGTCTTCCAAATAAATATAATACTTTTTATATTCTGTTTTTAATGCATATTTTAAGTTCATTGAAAAAGCCTGCTGTCTAAAAAGCACAGCAGGCTGAATTAACAGATATCCCCTACACTTCTAGAGATCCAGGTTCCATAGCGATGTTCTTCCGACAGAAGTGGCAAGGGCTCCCGCTTCAAGACTTGTCATGATCTCCTCTTTTGTCTCTATCAAGCCCCCGGTAATAATAGGAATCTCATACTCTGAAGCTATACGGTCAACGACTTTAGGTATAATACCGGGCAGCATTTCAATGGCATCGGGTTTCGAAGACTGAATCATCTGTATCCCTTTTTCAAGAGCTGTCGTATCTAATAAAAAAAGCCTTTGTATCGTAATCAGTCCGACAGTATTAGCATATTTTATGAGGAAAGGCTTAGTCGTAATAATTCCTTCAGGTTTTATGTTTTCTGCAATGTAATCCACTGCTTTTTTATCACTTTTCAAACCTTCTATAAGATCTAAATGGATAAAAACAGCCATTCCCCCACCCTGCAGTTTGTCAACCATCTGGTTTAATGTACAAATATCTCCTGTTAGTAAAAATGCAACGTTACACTGACTATGCACAGCGGTTTCAATTTGAGAAGGGTCACTTATAGCTGCTATTACCTGAGAATCAATTAAGTCCACAATATCGTGTGATTTTTTTGTCGTCAATTTCATTTCCAGCCTCTCGTGATGCATACTTATACTATTTTAAGATTAGAGAGTTCTGATATGTCTGTCAACACGTAATCAGGCTTTATCTTCTTTTCAGTCAGCAGGTCCTCTTTTTTAGTTACACCGCTTAAAACAAGAATACTATTCATCCCGAAATCCTGGGCCATCAAAATATCCGTTTCCATCCTATCACCAATTACAAAGCATTTTTCAGGAGGAAGGTTTAAATATTGAATAACAGTTTCGGCAGCATTTTTCGAAGGTTTACCTATAATTTCTATCTTCTCACCTTCGGCCATTAACGAATGCATCGCTGCTACCCAGGCTCCTGTATCCGGGATCAGCTGGTTTTCCACAGGGCAGGAAGGGTCCGGGTTAACAGCGTAAATTTCCGCTCCGCTTAAATATGCCTGAACCATGTTGTTAAGGTAATCAAACGAAAAGGAGGGCCCTCCTCCTAAAACAGCTTTAGAAGCCATTTCAGGGGAAGACGCCATTGGAAGCCCTGCCGCTTTAAGTTCAAAAGTTAGAGCATCCTCTCCTTCCGACCAGAAAAGATCTCCTTCCTGCATGTTTCTTTTCAAAAACAATGCACTTAAATACGTGCCGGAAAGAATGTCTTCTTTTACGGTTTTAATCCCCATGTCCTTTAACTTATGATAATATGCTGAATTTTGTTTTGTAGGATTATTAGTAAGAAAGCAAATTTTATGCCCTTTTTCATAAAGCTGATTAATAGCTTCAACGGCTCCCGGAATCAGCTTATCCTGTAAATACACCGTACCGTCCAGATCAATAATGAATCCTTTCTGATCAAAGGCAGCCATTAGTAAAGAGAATTCTTCGTGATTTTATTTGCTGCCGTCTGCAATATAATTACAAGCACAATAATCAGCATAGCCATAGCAGAAGCGGTATATACTTCCCCGCGCAGTAGATTCTGGAAGACCATCAAACTCATTGGTGCCCAGTCAGAAGGTGCCATCAATACGGTAATACTCGTTTCTTTAATTACAGTAACGAATACCAGTATTGAACCTGCAGCAATGCCTGGAAGCATAAGCGGTCCTACAACTGTAATAATAGCTACCAGTTTAGATGCTCCTAGATTAACGGCAGCTTCTTCAATATCTGATTTAATGGCCATCATAGTTCCCATAGTAGATCTGATCATGTATGGCATACGTCGAACGGCATAAGCAACAATTAATAAAAAGGCAGTACCCGTCAGCTGAAGTGGTGCGGTATTGAATGTTTGAATATAAGCAATACCAAGAGCAATACCCGGGACGATGAGTGGAATGGAAGACATAAAATCTAGTTTGGAAGTATTTTCCCGAACTACAAAGTAAGATACCAGCGTTGCCACTATGACACTTATTATTAAAGCTCCACCAGCCAGAAGAATACTGTTTAAAATGTTATCCCCGGAACGAGTAAAGACAGTTGCATAGTGGTCCATAGTAAATCCTCGTGGCAGTAGACCTGTCCCCCACGTCGTAGCAAATGACTGAAGAAGTACAGAGAAAATCGCAGACATAGGCAGAACCAAAACAAGGATTGTAAATACGAGTAAAGATCGTGTTACGATTTTGCTGTCGTTTAATTTCGTTCCTTTCGGCTTACCCGAAAGTGTCCCGTAGTCCATATTTTTAGTTACATATCGCTGCAGCCAGAAAAAGATAGCGGCAACCGCAACCATAACGATAGTTAAAATGGAAGCTCCAGCCCAGTTAAAGAAACCTGATATTTCTCTGTAAGCTTCTACTACAATTAAATTCAGCCCATCAGGTGCAAGAATAATTGGTGTACCAAAATCAGAGAAACTCACCGTGAATATAAGAAGAGCCGCTGATATAATACCCGGTATTGCTAACGGGAAAGTAATGAACACCATTGTTGACCAGTTTTTCGCACCCATATTATTGGAAGCTTCTTCTAATGAAATATCAGCTATCTTAAAAGCTGCTACCATAGGCCACAAAGCAAATGGAAAAAAGAAAAACACTTGAATCAGTACGATAGATGTCATCGAATAAGCATCAATCAAAACCCCATCGAAACCAAGCGACTGATACATCGTATTCACCCAGCCGGTACGTCCGAACATGATGATAAAACCTGCTGCGGAAATAAATGTTGGAACGATTAGTGGAATAGTACAAAGTGCAGCCAGCGTTTTCTTATACGGCATCGTGGTTCTGGCAAAAGCATACGCCAGGGGAATACACATTAATATAACTAAAATGGAAACTCCAATTGCTAACGCTAAACTGTTCTGCAGAGCTGAAAAGTACGTCCCGCCTAACAAAAGACTGTAATGCTCAAATGAAGCATTGCTTAACCGTTCTATATTCGTAGCCATAATGTCGGGATTCACTAAGGATCCAAGCAGATTCACCGGCTGGCCGGTAAAACTCACGAGGAACACTGAAACTAATGGCAGAACGAGAAAGAGAAAGAAAAATAAGTAGACGACCCATTTCATCACTTTCAAACTGTCAATCGTCCGCAGCCATCCTCGGAACTTCGTGTCTTTTTTAGGCTGTTTATCCTGATTTACACTGCTCATATCAGCAACACCCTTTCACTCGGAAGGTGAACTTTAATTATATCTCCTTCTTTATAAAGGGCTGTATTCGGCTGAAACTCTTCTTCTACCATTACATCCATTCCATCAAGCTCAATATCATACCTGATCGTCGGGCCAAGATATGTACTTACTTTAACTTTTGCTTCCACTACATTTTCTGTTTTTGGAGTACTGGCTTCCCGTATAATTTCGATTCCTTCCGGCCGCACGAGTACTTCCACTTCGCTTTTGTCTGTGTGGGTTTCTGATTCCAGCACTATTTCGTCAGTAATCTTAACGACTGTATTTCCTTTTTCATTTTTCTTCAGGACCTGTCCTTTATAAATATTGGAGGATCCTACAAAATCCGCAACAAACGGGTCTTTAGGGTTACTGTAAAGCTCTGTCGGAGTGGCCATTTGTACAATTTCTCCATCACGCATAACTGCTACGTGGTCAGCCATACTCATTGCTTCTTCCTGGTCATGAGTTACGAATATAGTAGTTATTTTCAAATCCTGCTGTATTTTTCTAATAGTGGTACGCATAGTATTTCTCAATTTTTTATCCAGGTTTGAAAGAGGTTCGTCCATTAAAAGCACAGAAGGTTCCATTACGAGGGCCCGGGCTAGTGCAACCCGCTGCTGCTGACCGCCGGATAATTCGTTTACTCCTCTGTCGGCCAAGTGTCCGAGCTCTACATAATCCAGGGCGTCCTGCACTTTTTTCTCAATTTCTTTTGTAGGCTTACCTAAGCGTTTACTCATTAATCTTCCAAATGTTTTTATTCTTTGTCCGAGTGAACCAGAGTAAAGATCCCTTATCGTCAGACTGTAAGCTACATTTTCAAAAACATTATAATGCGGAAACAAAGCATAGCTCTGGAAAACCATGCCACAGTTTCTTCTGTTGGCAGGGACATTGTTTACTACTTTGTCACCAATTAAGATTTCTCCGGAAGTAGGAGTCTCAAACCCTGCAATACAGCGCATAGTCGTAGTCTTCCCGCAGCCGGAAGGGCCCAGGAGGGCATAAAATTCGCCCTCCTTAATATCAAGGTCCACTCCTTTTAACGCAATTGCTTTATCATATTTTTTCACCAGATTTTTAACTTGTACAGATCCCATGAATAATTCCTCCTATAGTAATTTGCGACCCTTACTGGTAGCGCTCTCTCCACTGGTTACGTACATCATCGTAATTATCAACTACCCAGTCGATATCGAGGTCCATCGCACTGTCCTGTAACTCGTCCAAAGTAAGAGGTGATTGAGATTCTACATTAGGATCCATAGGAATATGCTTCCAGTCAGCTTTGATTTCCTGTCCTTGTTCTGACAGCATAAAGTCTATAAACTTCTGTCCATTTTCAGGATTCGGCCCATTTTCTACAAGGGAAACTGGATTTACAAGAATGGGAGTGTTTTCGGGAACATGGAAATCAACCGTTTCGCCTCTTTCCTGCATCTGATAAGCCATAAAGTCGAAACCGACTCCCATTTCTGCTTCACCAGTTCCTGTTGCCTGTGAAGGCGCTCCACCAGAGTCCGGCATCGCATTCATCTGCTCATACAGCTGATCAAAATACTCCCAGCCTTCATCTTCACCTTTTTCCATTAATTGGCTCAACACGAGAAGGGTAGCTGTTCCTGACGCTGCCGGGTTTGGCATCTGCAGTTCGTTTTCCCAACGCTCATCAAGGAGGTCGTCCCAAGTTTCCGGCAGTTCATCCTCATCTACGAGCTCTGTATTGTAAACAAGTCCAAGAACAAACACTTCTACACCTGTCCACATCCAATCTTCGTGCCGTACCTTAATATCATTTTCATAAACATCCCAATCTGACACAGCTTCCGGAGTGTATGGTTCTATAAACCCGTGTTCAATCGCTGATTCAAAAGGAAGAATGCCTCCCCCTCCATACCATACATCCGCCTGCGGATTATCCATTTCGGCTATCATCTGATTAACAAGGTTGTTTGTTCCGGCGTAGCTGACGTTTACCGTAATACCAGTTTCTTCTTCAAAAGCCTGAGCCAGCTCTTCCGTCATTTCCGGCGTTTCAGGAGAATAAACTGAAACACTTCCCCCACCTTCATTGCCTTCATCACCATTCCCACCACAGGCAGTCAAGACTCCTAAAGTTACTGCGGATACTGCTACACTAAGTTTCTTCATAAAAAACCCTCCTATTTTATGTATGCGCTTGCACATAGCATTAAAAAAACACCCTCCTGCATGCATACTTCTTCCTATGACAAGAAGAAGTTACACGTAAGAGGGTGTCTCATATTCTCTACCCGACTGCGCATATTTTTATTAAGCTATGAATCATAGTATAGATCAACTAAACCTTTAATTCAAGCAAAATGTTAAGATTTTTTGAACTTTTTAAATATTAGATTAAATTATTGATAATTTGTTGTTAAGTTAATTCAACTTTATAAATTTTTATCTTCTAAAAAACAGTTGTGCTTCTGATCCGGCACCATCATTGTAAAATGCCGGTGCAGATTAACAAACTTTTCTTTAAGCGCTCCCCCGTGCTCGCCGTCAAGGTTCAGCTCCAGCCGGTCTTCTGCCTGGATCTCGATATCAGCTGCCTGCACGTAAAGGACGCGGTCATCTTCCAGATGATCTCCCCGAAGCGCTGCACCTGCGAGACGGACGACATCTGCCAGATTCGTCTTCTTAACAATGATGAGATCAAACAATCCGTCATCCAGGTAAGCGTCAGGAGCAAGTTTTTCAAAACCACCGACAGAATTTGTGTTCGAAACGAGAAAAAGCATGATTTCTCCTTCGAACAGCTTATTATCGTAATTAATTTTCACGTACGTCGGCTTAATTCGCGGCAGCTTTTCAAAGCCTTTCACGTAGTACGCCATCTGTCCCATCATTGTTTTCAACCGGCTCGGCACTTCATAGGTGAGTTCTGTTAAAGTTCCTGCTCCGGCGATGTTAACAAAATACTTCTCCCCTACGCGTCCAATATCAATCTTTCTCTGTTTTCCTTCGACAAGTGTATCGCAGGCTTCTACAATATTTTTAGGGATATGCAGCGCACGTGCAAAGTCATTTGTTGTTCCACCGGGAAGAAGCCCCAGCAGCGGCCGGTGGTCTTTTTCCGCCATTCCGTTGACAACTTCATGAATCGTACCGTCCCCGCCTGCTGCAATCACAAAATCAAATCCGCGGTCACAGGCGAGGGCAGCTGCCTTTTTAGCACAGTCCGGTCCTGTGGTAGCATGAGTGGACGTTTCGTACCCCGCTTTTTCCAGTGTTTCCAGTATGTACGGCAGATGTCTTTTAACCTGCTCCCTGCCTGAAGTTGGGTTATATATCAGTCTTGCTTTTTTTACCATGTCACATCCCCCAGATTTCTCCTCAGTATAATCCAGCTCATTATACCACAAATACTGGATGAACAGCACGCAAAGTAAAGCGGCCCCATGCTATTGCTTCTTTGCACGGGACCGCTTATGTTATCGATTCATCATCCATTAATTAATGTTTTCCTCCTTTCAGCCAATTATGTGTGGATAAATAAAACTGTGTCCGATCGCATCTCTCCTTTCACTTTCTGCAGCTGATCCAACTGCTTACGAAGAGTATATTTCATTAAATATCTATTGTAAATATTCAGAATTATTAATTAAATAAAACCTGCTTCTTCATTCTCTTTTTCCCTTCCTTTTTCTTTCGCTTGCTTATTTTTTCATTTACTGGCTGCAATTTTATTCGGAACGTAAAAAAACCTGCCGGGTGAAGGCACCTGACAGGCTCAGTCTAACCGTATAAGTTATGCTATCTTTCTTATTCAGCGGTTACCCGGACACGTGGCTGTTTATACTTTCTGATCGAGCGGAGCATCATTGTATAAAGCAGGCGCGCTCCTGATGCTACAGCCATAACAATTATAGAGAGCCCGAGTGCCGAAAACGTGATGTCCTGAATCGTACTGCTTAAAGCAGCCGTATACATCGCAAACAGCATCACCTGGATTAATGTCACGAGATAAGGGAAAATAATCCGCTTCATTCTCTGCTGGACTTTTATAAGTTTCAGCCAGTCAATAATCTGCACCGGAATAATCCAAAGAAACACAGCAAATGAGAAAAGCAGCAGTGCTGACCATGAATAAACAACAATTTCCCCCTGCATGACAGCAGAGACTGTATGAATAAGGAGAGCAATGCCTCCTGTTAATAACGCAGCGTAAACAGCAGTTCGTACAAGAAATGTACCGAGAATATTCATTTAAAAACAACCTTTCTATCCGTTCATTTGAAACGCACGCCCATAATTATAACGATGCTGCTTCCATGAGTAAACCGGCATAGCAGCAGTTTAAACAGCTCTCCAGCGTTTCAGTGACAGCCAGATAGGATAGATCCCTGTCTATAGTAAAATACCTCGTTTATTAAACGCTTTCACTATGCGAACTGGTTCAACTGGTATATAAACGAATTTCATAAATACAAATCAAGATTGATAATATGCTCTCTTTTGCCGACTGAAAAAGCCTGAATAACTTACTTGAACCACTCCCCCCACAGCAGAAAAAAAAGGCACCGGGGCCTGAGGACCCGGTGCCTTTTCACCGTATTGATTAAACGGCCGAAAAAATGAGCCGTATAATTAACATCCTATATTACCTTTTATCGATCTCTTCCTGCAGCAGGCTGTTGACGAGCTGCGGGTTTGCTTTCCCTTTCGATGCTTTCATCACCTGGCCGACGAGAAAACCGATCGCCTTGCCTTTTCCATTTTTGTAGTCTTCCACCGACTGGGCGTTCTGGTCCAGCGCGTCGTTGACCATGCTGCGTATGGCTCCTTCATCGCTGATCTGTACAAGCCCTTTGTCTTCAACGATCTGCTTGGCGTCGCCGCCCTTTTCAATCAGTTCCTTAAATACTTTTTTAGCAATTTTAGAAGAGATCGTTCCTTCTTCAATCAGCTGAATCATGCCGGCTAAAGATTTTGGTGTGAGCGGTACGTCCTGGAGATCTTTGCCTTCCTGATTCAGATAGGCATTCACTTCCCCCATCAGCCAGTTGGAGAGCGGCTTGGCTGGAGCACCTTCTTCCAGCCCTGCTTCGAAGAAATCACTCATTGCTTTCTGCTGGGTCAGCACACCGGCATCGTACTCCGGCAGTTCATACTTTTTAATGTACCTTTTTTTACGTGCGTCCGGAAGCTCCGGTATTGTCGCACGGATTTCTTCTTTCCACTCCTCTTCGATATACAGGTTTTCCAGATCCGGATCCGGGAAATACCGGTAATCGTCAGAGCCTTCCTTTGTGCGCATGAGAAGGGTCTGTTTCTGGGCATCATCCCACCGCCTCGTTTCCTGACGGAGAGTCTCACCGTTGTCGACTGCTTCTCTCTGGCGTGTTTCTTCATAGGCAAGACCTTTTTGAACATGCGCGAATGAATTGAGGTTTTTCAATTCTGTTTTCGTTCCGAATTCTTTCTGGCCTTTTGGACGAATGGAGATGTTGGCGTCACACCGGAGGGAGCCTTCTTCCATCTTACAGTCGGATACTTCCGTGTACTGCATAATCGCCTTCAGTTTTTCCAAATAGGCATACGCCTCTTCCGGCGTGCGGATATCCGGTTCGGAAACAATTTCTACAAGCGGAGTTCCTACGCGGTTGTAGTCGACAAGAGAATAGTTCTCTCCGTCCACATGGGTCAGTTTGCCGGCGTCTTCTTCCAAGTGAAGACGGGTAATACCGATCCGCTTTGTTTCACCGTTCACTTCAATGTCGATCCAGCCGTTTTCTCCGATTGGATAATCAAGCTGGGAGATCTGGTAGGCTTTCGGATTGTCCGGATAAAAATAGTTTTTACGGTCAAAAACGCACATATCGTTGATTTCACAGTTGATAGCCATTGCAGCCTTCATCGCGTAGTCAACAGCACGTTTATTAAGTACCGGCAGCACCCCTGGATGTCCGAGACAGATGGGACAAGTCTGCGTGTTGGGCGGCGCCCCGAATTCAGTGGAACAGCCGCAGAATATTTTCGATTCTGTTTTTAGTTCGACGTGCACTTCAAGACCTATAATTGTTTCATAACTCATGCGTGGGCACCTCCTTTGAATTGAGGAGCATGCTTAAAGTTAACAGCCTGCTCGTAAGCATGCGCCGCCCTATAAATGGTCGCTTCATCAAAATGACGCCCGATAATCTGCAGTCCGACCGGCATGCCGTCGGACAAACCGCACGGTACGCTGATAGCCGGCACCCCTGCCATATTGATTGGAATCGTCATAACATCATTGGCATACATCGTCAGTGGATCGTCGACATTCTCACCAATCTGAAAAGCCGTCGTCGGAGAAGTTGGTCCAATGATCAGGTCATAATTCAGAAAAAGATCCTCAAAATCCTGTTTTATTAACGTTCTTACCTTTTGTGCTTTTAAATAATAAGCATCGTAAAAGCCGGCGCTTAAAGCAAAAGTACCGAGAAGAATCCGGCGCTTTACTTCGTCCCCAAAACCTTCTTCCCGTGACTGTTTATAAGTTTCGATCAGATTTTCCCCTTCGCTCCGAATCCCATACCGGATCCCATCGAAACGGGCCAGATTGGAAGAGGCTTCCGAAGAGGCAAGCACGTAGTAGGCTGTCATGCCGTACTTTGTATGCGGCAGGTTGACTTCCTCCACCTTGGCACCAAGTTCCTTAAGAACTTCCAGTGCTTCCCATACACGGTCACGGACACCCTTTGAGACACCTTCTCCCATATAGTTTTTTGGAACTCCGATGCGGAGACCTTTAACATCTCCAGTGAGAGCTTCCAGATAGTTCGGCACTTCTTTACCGACGCTTGTAGAATCACGCGGGTCGTGTCCGGCAATCTGCTGGAGCACGTAGGCGTTGTCTTCTACAGAGCGGGTAATCGGTCCAATCTGGTCCAGGGAAGAAGCAAAAGCTACCAGTCCAAAACGGGAAACCCGTCCGTATGTCGGCTTCAAACCGACCACTCCGCAGTAGGCAGCCGGCTCGCGGATGGATCCTCCTGTATCAGAGCCTAAAGAAAAAGGAACTTCCCCTGCAGCCACCGCAGCAGCAGAACCTCCGCTCGATCCGCCTGGTACGTGACCAAGGTGCCAAGGATTTCGGACAATTTTATACCCAGAGTTTTCATTGGACGAGCCCATCGCAAATTCATCCATGTTCAGCTTACCTATCATCACCGTTGAAGCATCATACAGTTTTTCAACGACGGTGGCATCATGAACCGGTACAAAGTTATCAAGAATTTTACTCGCACATGTTGTACGTACTCCCTTAGTAACCATGTTGTCCTTTATCCCCATCGGCAGGCCAAAAAGAACGTTATCAGCATCCGCCTCACCATTTTTCAGCTGTTGATCCAGCTCTTTCGCTCTCTCCAGAGCATTGTCCCGGTCCACATGCAGAAAAGCACCGATCTGCTCATCCACTTCTTCAATACGTTTCAGGGATGTTCTTACGAGCTCCTCTACAGTCGTATCCCCATTATGTAAACGGCGGCTTAGTTCTTTTAATGAATAATCAAATGGTTCCATGCTATCCTGCCTCCTATTCCAGTACGGAAGGTACTTTTATCTGTCCATCTTGTTGAGCCGGTGCGTTTTTCAGTACGTCTTCCTGGGAAAGCGACGGCTTTACTTCGTCCTCCCGCATTACGTTTCTTACGTCAACAACGTGGGATGTAGGTTTAATATTGACGGTATCAAGTTCATTGAGCCGCTCTGCAGCGGAAATAATATCATCCAGCTGACTTCCGAGATGCTCGACTTCTTCCTCCTGCAGCTGCAGACGTGCCAGATCAGCAACGTGACGAACCTGTTCTTTTGAAATTCGTTCCATCTATTTCTGCCTCCTTATATCACTGTATTCGCAATAGTATGATGATACCAGAGAAGCACCGGATAGGCAATCAGCACGGGCTTTCCGAAAGCCTTAGACAGTGATGGATTCAAGTTTCTATGAAACCTCGCCCTCTCCGTGTCACTGTTATTCATCAACCATTAACTCAGGCTGCTTTTCTGTGCCATTATTCCGCTTATACGTGCCTGAGCGGCTGCTCCTCTCCCGAAATGCTCCCTAAAAGTCTCGCCGGGATTTTAAAAGCCTGTCAGAGCGGTGTCTGACAGGCTTTGGTTCATGGGAAGCCGTATTTTATCTGTATACGTGCATCGTCGGCTCTTCTCCAGGGTTTTGAATAATGACGGCTTCGCGTCCTTCGACCGAATCGATATACACATAGACCGGTGCCTGAGATTGAAAAACATCTTCCAGCCTGCTGGAAATATACTGGGTCAGGGCAATGACTTCAGCTTTTCCGTGAGACTGCAGATTAATTTCCACTTTCATTTCATCCAGCGTCCCGTCTTTATACCGCCCTCTTCCAATGACGCCGGCAGGGTAATCAAAAAAGTCACTGATGTTTTCCTTGAATTCACTGAAGCGCTCTGCGGCTGCCGGATGTTCATCCCGTGCAGCGTTGGAAGGAAATACGAAATTCTGCTCGTTGATCGAATCCCATCCGGAGAGCTCCGTGTCTCCGGAACCCGCTTCAGCTGTCCGTTTGAATGTTCCCGGGTTCACAGACCCCCGCGGCTGCTCGTGAAAAATGGCAAAGGTTACCGGAACGTTCTCCAGTTCTTCAACAGACCGCATACGTTCCAGCATTTCATCGGCAGCATCCTCGGCGTAGTCGAGCGCCGTCTCTTCATCTATTGCCTGCTCATGGAAATAGTAGCCGTCTTCATCTTCGGTACGGAAATAATACACAGAACGTACAGAGATTCCCATAACAACTCCGCTCAGTTCCACGTCTTCATCGTCTCCGGAATAGTAGTTATGTTCAATAATATTAGATAGAATAAGCGGGGCTTCCCTCATCGCTTCTTCGTCATCGTCTGCGTCGGCGAGCGGCGGGTTAAGTCCCGCTGACTCCTCTACTTCATGCTCTTCCTCCACAGATTCATAGGCTTCGTCTTCGTCTTCATCCAGATCTTCCTCATCCTGGGATGACTCGTATCTTCGGAGCCAGCTGTTCAGCACTTCCCCGCTGAGATTATCCCCTTCCTGAAAGTAATAATCTTCCGGGGAAAATGTTCCCATCGCTATTTCCATCAGACCTAGCTCGAATTGTTCGATGTCGACCCGGTTATTCATCGCATGAGCGGTATTACCTCTTGCATCGCTGCGTATGTAAGTGCCGCCTTCCAGCACATTACGATAATAATTTTCTGACGTATTCAAAGAGGGGGTAATAACGTATTCTTCTTCCTCTTCTTCCTGCACATCTTCCACCATTTCCGGTTCTTCCTCATTTTCCTGCACTGCCGGCGAACATCCTATAAGAAATCCAAGCGGTATGAGCCCCGCTGCCATCCATACATTTTTCATTTGTTACACTCCACCGCCCCGTTTGTTTTCTCCCTGCATTTTCTCACAAACAGCACCGACAATCCAGCTTCTTTTCACAGTATAAACTAAGTAATCATTCTTAAAATTCAGTTCTGTCCTGACAGGACATGATCTTTGCCGCAGACTGTCACAGTGCCTGCCTTCATTCTGTCTGCCAAAATTCATCAATTATCGGAAGTCACTTTTACATTTTTGTACCGCTGATATATCAGTGATTCCCATGGAAGCTTCAGACCTCCTGCACTTCTAAAGCGGAGTTCTGTCCAGCAGCCACGAGCGAACAAAGCCTAACGAGAAAGGAGCTCCTGGTGCTTTAAAAAACAACCAGGAGCTTTTAAGAAACCGCAGATTAAACAAGTCTGCTATTCCCCGCTCTTCAGTTTTTCGATGAAAGTCTGTTCGTCCCACACGCTTATTTCCAGGTCTTCCGCTTTGTCGAGCTTCGAACCGGCTTTTTCTCCGGCTACGAGCACGTCGGTACTTTTCGTAACGCTGGAAGTTACTTTCCCACCGCGGACTTCAATTTCCTGTGCTGCTTCTTTTCTCGTCATTTCCTCCATAGATCCGGTCAGTACAAAAGTCTTTCCGGAAAAAATTGAATCTTCAGGAGCTGCGGCAGGTTTCGGCCCGGTGTAAGTCATGTTGATTCCCAGATCTTTAAGCTCTTTCAAAAGCTGCTGTACTTCTTCGTGCTCAAAGTAGGCAACGATGGCATCTGCCATTTTTCCGCCTATTTCATTGACGGCGGTAAGATCTTCCACATCCGCCTCCTGCAGTTTTTCCATAGTTTCAAAATGCATCGCAAGCGTCTTCGCTGCTTTTGACCCGACGTAGCGGATACCAAGACCGAACAGAAGTTTCTCAAGCGAGTTGTTTTTTGTTGCTTCGATCGCTTCCAGCAGATTATCGACCGATTTCTCTCCCATACGTTCGAGCTTCAGAAGCTCTTGGCGGTCCAGCCGGTACAGATCCGCTACATCTTCTACAAGTTCGTGTTCAAAAAGCTGCGTGATAACTTTTTCACCCAGGCCGTCGATATTCATGGCGTTCCGGGAGACAAAATGAATCAGACCTTCCCGGATCTGTGCCGGGCACTTTGGATTTACGCAGCGCAGAGCTACTTCTCCCTCGATCCGAATCAGTTCGCTGCCGCATTCCGGACATTCTGACGGCATGACAAAGTCTTCTTCTTCCCCGGTCCGCTCATCGGACAGCACACGGACGACTTTAGGTATAACGTCTCCTGCTTTTTTTATAACAAGCTTGTCTCCGAGCTTCAGGTCCTGCTCCCGGATCAAGTCTTCATTATGAAGCGTTGCCCGCTGAACGGTACTGCCGGCTACACTGACAGGATCAAGAAGAGCAGTCGGCGTTACCGCCCCCGTCCTTCCGACATTCAATTCTATGGATCGGAGCCTTGTTACGACTTCTTCTGCGGGAAATTTATAAGCGGTTGCCCAGCGGGGATTTTTGGCTGTGAAACCGAGCTTCACCTGATCTTCCAGCTTATCAACTTTCACTACGATTCCATCGATTTCGTACGTAAGGTCCTGCCGTTTCTCGAGCCAGCCTTCACAGAACTCTATCACGCCTTCAATCGAATCAAACTGGCGCGTTTCCGGGTTCACCTTAAATCCAAGCTCTTTCGCGTATGACAAAGCATCGTGATGGGAAGTCAGCTGCTGGTCTGAAAGCTTCCCTACAGAATAAATAAATATGTCCAGATGCCGGTTGGCTGCAATTTTAGGATCCAGCTGTCTGAGAGAGCCGGCTGCTGCATTGCGGGGATTGGCGAATGGTGCTTCTTCTCTTTCCGCTTTTGCTGCGTTCAGCCGTTCGAATGATTTCTTCGGCATAAATGCTTCTCCGCGTACTTCAATAGAAACCGGTTCTTTCAATTTCAAAGGGATGGAAGGGATCGTCCGAAGATTGGAAGTGATGTCCTCTCCCGTTTCTCCGTCTCCTCTAGTAGCACCGAGTACGAATTTCCCTTCTTCATATTTTAAATTCACCGCCAGACCGTCAATTTTCACTTCGCAGCTGTAGACCGGTGCGTAGCCGAGCCCGTCCTGGACCCGGCGGTCGAAATCACGCAGTTCAGCGGCATCAAAAGCATTGGATAAAGACAGCATCGGTACGTCGTGCTGCACTTTACGGAAATAGTCGAGCGGTTCTCCACCGACGCGGACTGTCGGTGAATCTTCATGCTGATATGCCGGGTGTTCTTTTTCCAGCTCCATCAGTTCCCGGAGCAGCTGATCGTATTCAGGATCAGATATTTCCGGGGCATCAAGAACGTAATACTGATAGGCATATTTTTTCAGCTGCTCTGTCAGCCGGTCAAGTTTTTCTTTAACTTCATTCAACGGGGCCACCTCTATTCTTTCGTAATCGGTGCGAATTTGGCGAAGAGCCGTTTCACTCCTGCTTCAGGAAAAGCGATATCCAGTTCGATATTTTCGCCGCTTCCTTTCACGCTGACAACAGTTCCGGTTCCCCACTTTTTGTGTGCGGCCCGGTCCCCGACCTTCCAGTCAAACGTGGCTCCAGCAGTCGTCGTTGTTCTTGGAGCAGCTGCACGTTTTCCGGGTCTGCGGGATGCCGGCTTTCCAGCTGGACCTGATGAACCACGTGAGGTCTGCCCCCACGGCAGCGCTTCTTTTTTCTCCGCCTCTGGCTGTTCTACCAGTTCCTGAGGCAGTTCATGCAGAAAACGGGAAGGCGGGTTCATGTTTGTTTTCCCGTACAGCGTGCGCATACGCGCCCGGCTGATAAACAGCTGCTGTTCGGCCCGCGTAATGCCTACGTAAGCCAGTCTCCGCTCTTCTTCCATTTCGGCTTCCTCCATCAGCGAACGGCTGTGGGGGAAAACCCCTTCTTCCAGACCGATAAGAAAGACGATCGGAAATTCGAGTCCCTTGGCGGAATGCAGCGTCATAAGAAGCGATTTTTCCTTCGCCTCTTCGTCTTCTTCATCCACCTGATCAATATCAGCAATTAAAGCAAGGTCTGTTAAAAACGCTGTCAGCGTCTTATCTTCACTCACGTCCTCAAATTCTTTTGCGACAGTGAGGAATTCATTGATGTTTTCCAGACGCCCTTCCGCTTCCAGGCTTTTATCCTGCTTCAGCATTTCGCGGTATCCGGTTTTTTCGAGCATTTCCTCAACAAGTTCCATTACAGGCAGATATTCCTGCATTTCCACCCAGCCCCGCAGCTGGCCGGCAAACTCCTGCAGCGTTTTTGTAAAGCGCGCACTGAGGTTCACCTGATCAATCTCCTGTACTGCATCAAACAAGGAAAGATCGTGGTGGGTCGCATACGCCTGAATTTTTTCCACCGTTGTCGGGCCGATTCCGCGCTTCGGAACGTTGACAATTCTGCGGAAGCTGATGTCATCCGCGGGATTCGAAATCAGACGCAGATAGGCAAGCAGATCTTTAATTTCTTTTCTGTCGTAGAATTTTGTACCGCCGATAATGGAGTAGGACATGTTCGATTTGACGAGCAGCTCCTCCATCACCCGTGACTGGGCGTTTGTCCGGTAAAGTACAGCAATATCCGATGGCTTGTATTTGCCGCTGTCGATCATTTCTTTCATTTTACCTACAACAAAACGCGCTTCTGCATGTTCGTTATCCGCTTCATACATAATGATTTTGTTTCCGTCTACATTTTCTGTCCAGAGATTTTTAGGCTTCCGTCCTGAATTTTTATCAATGACCGCATTCGCTGCGTTCAGTATGCGTTTAGTAGACCGGTAGTTTTGTTCCAGCATGACAACTGCAGCGTTGTCATAGTCTTTTTCAAAGGAGAGAATATTTTGAATATCCGCCCCTCTCCAGCGGTAAATCGACTGATCGGAATCTCCTACTACACACAGGTTTTTATGCCGGTCCGCCATCATCTGTACGAGCTTGTACTGGGCACGGTTTGTATCCTGATACTCGTCTACCATAATGTAACGGAAACGCCGCTGGTAGTACTCCAGTACTTCCGGAACCTGTTCAAACAGACGGATCGTCGTCATGATCAGATCGTCAAAATCAAGGGACTGATTGCGTCGCAGTTCTTTTTCATAGCGTTTGTACACTTCAAACACCGTTTCTTCGTAAAAACCATTCGCTGATTTACCGAATTCCGCAGCCGTTTTTAATTCATTTTTGGCACTGCTTATCGACCCAAGCATCGAGCGGGCATCAAATTTTTTCGGGTCGAGGTTCATTTCTTTAATGATCCGCTTCAGGACGGTCTGCTGATCTCCGGAATCGAGAATCGTAAAATTTCTGTTGAAACCGATGCGGTCAATATCCCGCCGGAGGATACGCACGCACATGGAGTGGAACGTGGAAATCCACATTTCTTCTGCTCCGGGGCCTATGATGGAAGCGACACGGTCCTTCATTTCTCTGGCCGCCTTGTTTGTAAACGTAATAGCGAGAATAGACCAGTGAGGTACTCCTTTTTCACTGATCAAATAAGCTATTCTGTGCGTAAGTACTCTCGTTTTACCACTGCCGGCTCCGGCCATAATTAATAGCGGTCCTTCATCATGCCTGACCGCTTTCTGCTGCTCCGGGTTAAGCCCGGTTAATAATGCATTTTTCATATTTTACACTCCAAACATCTGTTCTTAATTTTTATATTATATCTTACACCCCGGTCAAAGTACAGTTACCTACTGAACAGCACGGACGGTTTTCAATGCCTTTTTCAAATCTTCATAGATGATGTTTCCTACGACGATAGTATCCGCAGCCAGACTCATCTCTGCAGCCTGTTCGGGCCCGCTGATGCCACCGCCGTAAAAAAGCCGGGCATTTTCCAGAACGCGTCCCACTTCATTGACCAGTTCAGGATCACCATACATACCGCTGTATTCCATGTAAAAAATCGGCAGATGGAAAAGCTGGTCCGCCATTCTCGCATAAGCCGTAATATCTTCTTTATCCAGCTCTGTTTCAGCATCTGCTGCATGGGCCGCCTTCGCGTCCGGATTTAGAATACAATAGCCCTCTGCAAGAATTTCTTCATCGCCAATAAGGTGTCCGAATTCCTTCAGGGCACGGTGATGGAGTCCGATGATCCATGTTTTATGGCGGGAATTCAGGACAGAGGGGATTAAGTAATAATCAAAACCGGGGACCACTGCCTGCATCGTGCTCACTTCCAGCACGCAGGAAACACTGTAGCACCGGACCCGCATCAGCAGATCAAGCGTATTGTCTTCTGTTATTCCGTCCGTTCCGCCGATTATAACTGCGTCTGTCCCGGATTCACAGATTTTTTCGAGGTCTTCATCGGATATTTCCCTTGCCGGATCCAGTTTGAATACGTGCTTCCATTCATTGTAGGCTTTCATAAAAAATATTCCCCTTCATTCGATGAGTTTTTTATCTGTGCAATAGTATATCAAAAATCGGATCGGGACTCGATTGAAATTCTTTCTTCTTTGTACAATGCTGCCTTGAAAATAAAAAAAAGGAACGTTCGCTTTCGTTTCCATGGAGAGGCTTTCCGAGCGGGCCGGACTCAGCTAATTCTACCCTCCTGAACGGATCTTCGGCTCGGCCTTCATCGCTCTGGAGTTCCTCCATGTCCACTCCAGCTTCCGGTAAAACGACCACGTTCGATCGTCTTTTGAAGGAACAAGAAGAAGATGTAAAACGAACGATAGAGAAAGGTGTTTTCATCCATCATGGTTCAACAATTTTGCATAAGTGTCTCTGTTAAAGCTCCGGGTTCTCACGTAAAGAAAAGGAACTTGGCTTTCCAGCTTCTGATTATGCAAGGAAACTCTACTTAAAAAGCTGTTGGGGCGTTCCAAACGATAGTGGACTTTTAGGTTAAATTATCTTTTTTGTAATATATAACATATTTTTCACCAAAGGTGCGTAAGAAACAAACTCCGTGTTGTTATTCAAGGCTGCCTGCCGCTCTTTTTTCTTTGCTTGCCGCAGAGAAAGTCTTCAAGCTATCCCGTCCTTTTGTCAGGGAGGATCTTCATGCTTTCTTTGTCCGCAGGCGTCTCGAAAAATCACCTGGGTATCGGTTTTACGGAATTAAGAGCAATGCTCATAAAAAGCAGAACTTTTCTTTTCCTTTGAAGATAATAAGAAGCGGGAGTCGGCCCGTGGGAGAAGGAGATTGGAAGATCCCGCAGGGCGTAAGCAAAAGGAAGCTGAAAATCTCCTCCACGGCAGGCCGGTGGAAAGCGAAGTTTTTCTCCAGTTAGCAACAGCCGACTTTAACATAGCTTTCTACAAAAAAGCTGTTCTGCTGTACGGGGCCTCCCGTTCTGCAGAACAGCTTTTTTTATTATTCCCGGGCTTTTTCCGTAGCATAAACCCGGTCGAGCGTGAATTTGTATCCGTCGTTGCCGTAGTTGATACAGCGTTTCACCCGGGAAATAGTCGCAGTACTGGCACCTGTCTGCTGCTCGATACGCTGATACGTATCTCCTTCCATCAGCATCCGTGCAACTTCCAGCCGCTGGGCAAGGGACTGGATTTCATTCATCGTCGCCAGATCATCAAAAAACTGGTAGCATTCCTCTTTGTCTTTCAGGCTGAGGATCGCTTCAAATAGCTGATCCAGTTCTTTGCCTCGCAGCTTATCAATCTGCATGCTCTCACCTCACTTCCAAATTATCTTCCGCGGCGCGGGAAAAACGCCGTTATTCATAGGATACGTGTTCCTCCAGATCTTCCCGTACAAAGCTGATCCAAGTCATTCCGGGAAGAAAAGGAACAACTTCTCCATTCTGGACTGGAAGCAGGCGCCCCTCATTATTTTCCCATTCCAGTTCCTGAACATGACCATCCTGGAAAAGATACGCCGGCCCACCGCCCTCCGTATCTATTTCCCTTCTGCCGGAATCATCAATCACTTCATGGGAAGCTTCCACTATAAGCACATTTCGGGGAGAAGCAGGTTCTCCTGAAGCGGGGTCCTGATTTTCATTTCCACCGGCAGAACGAAGATAGCCTTCTGCTTCTTCCTCAAAATGAAATTCCATTTCATTACTGCTTCCACCGTAGGAAACCGAAATTTCCCCGGCTTCTTCCCACTCTTCCGGTACTTCCTCTGTGAAAGTAAGAGCTTCCGGTTCTCCTGTCCATTCATACCCGGTTTCCTCCACAGCTGCTTCAAGGTCATCATAGCTCGTGTACAGATTATGAGGAGCTACTCTTTCTTCCGAACGTTGAAAATATGTCCCCTCATACGCCAGTCCGCTGAGATAGTCCACTTCTCCACGCTCCATCATATCGAGGGCATCGGGACTTCCGCCGGCTGAAGCGAAAATAGTATCATAGCCGTTCCCGAGATCAATATAATAGCTTCTCGCACTCCGCACAGGGCCGATTTCTTCCGGGCGCGTGCTGTGATAAATGGCTAAAAGACGCGTGACATTTCCCTCAGCAAGTACTTCATAGACAATATCTGCTTCATGAAGACCGGACTGTGGTCGGGCGTCACTGGAATTCCCAAGCATCACGCCTAGCGTCCGGTGGGTCAGCTCTTCGTCGGAAGGAACACCTGTAAGCGGTGCCGTGTCGTCCGTTTCCTCTGTATCGTTGTTCGTTTCATTGTTATTCTCTGAACAGGCTGTCAGAAGTGCCACAAACAGAAAGCCGCTCCACAGGTATACCCCGGAAACCTTTTTCATATCTTCATCTGCCTTTCTCATATTGACCTTATACTTTTATAGTTTAACGCATAAGTGCGGGAAAGAGTACCCTTTTCTTCTTTACGTCCACAATCCCTTTCTGGGTTATCCGCACGTAGGGAAGATGGGTTGCTGAAAAGAAAAGAAGGCTGTAAATCGGATCACTGAAGGTGTATCCTCTTTCTTTGAGGGCCTGCCGCATGTCCTCTTCCTGGGATACAAGCCCTTCATCAAACGTTTTTTCGGAGAAAATACCACCGATAGGAAGGTCGATTTTTGTGACCTCTCCTTCTTTATCCATAAGAATAATTCCGCCCTTGTTTTCCTTTAACGCATAAAACGCCTCCCTCAGTCCCTGCTTGCTCTTTCCAATAAGCAGAATGTCACCTGTATTCGAAAAGGAACTGGCGAACCCGTGAATATTATTAGCAAAACCTTTTACGAACGTTGACACGTTCCATCTGCCGTTTCTGTCCAGAAGCACCATAAAGTTTTCATCGGAATCTTCCGGAAGTTCATCCGCAGCCTGGTTCTGCTTTGTCTGGTAAGGCTTCATAATGACCTCATTTACCATTTCCATTCCAAGCGGCATCGAAAAATGAAAATCACTTTCTTTTAGATCCCAGCTTAAATCCAGCTCTTCAAGACCGAAGGAGGCCCAGTCGATTTCTTTTTCCGGGAAGCACGGCTCGTGATTTTTTCTTACCCATTTCCCTTTTGCAAGTACATCACACGGCATCGGATTCTCCCGGCTTTCAAGGAGATTAATATTTGCAATGCGCCCCGGCGCCAGAATTCCGAGTACGTCATCCATGTAAAAATGTCTTGAAACGTTCCATGTCACCATATGCACCGCATCGATAAACGGCACCCCTTCATCCAGAGCGATTTGAATCAAGTGCTCCATCATCCCGTCTTTCATGAAGTGCGGAGGGGAACCGTCCGTCGTCATCAGGAGGGAATCGTAGGAATGGAGGCCTTCATTATGGAGCCCCCGGAGCAGCTCCGGAAGATCCGGCCGGATGGAGGAATAGCGAAGCGATGCTGTCAGGCCCGCATCAAGCCGGGCAAATACATCCTCTGCTGTCATCGATTCATGATCTCCGTTCACTCCGAGAAGTGCCATCTGCGTCAATGTTCTTCCACCGGCCCCCGGCAGGTGGCCTTCGATCGGCTTACGCAGATCCTTCGTTTCAAGCATGCTGTGAAGCATCTGCTCGTCTCCGTTTAATACCCGGGGCCAGTCAGTCAGCTCTCCTCCCTGAACAACATACGGGTGATTCAGCCACGCACGAATGTTGGCGTAGGAAAAAATATCTGCTCCGTTCTGCAGTTCTGTCTGAGGGTCAAAGCGGGCGAACCAGAGGAGCGATGCCGGCGTCCGCTGCAGTTCCTCAAGAAGAGACGAAATCTTTTCACGCGGAAGATGAAGCATAAACGGAAGATTGTCTCCTATAAGCGTCGTCGTCCCCCGCTCGGCCGCAAATTTCGCCAGTGTCAGCGGATTATAAAGCTGAAACGGGTGTGCATGGTGCTCAATATACCCCGGTACAGCAAATTTTCCTTCTGCAGGAACAATTGTTGTTCCACTTGTATCTGAGGGCATTTCCTCTCCGATATATATAATCCGGTCGTAATAAACCCAGATGTTGGCTTTGATCCAGGAACGACGCATACTGTTTAAATACGTCACGTTCTGAATAACCATCGTCGGAGGAATTTCTTCTCTTACTGCTGCCAGCTGTTTTTTTATTTGTCTTTTTGTCCAATAATGGGAAAATCCTTTCATCATCGCATATCACCTGCACAACCTTCACTGTATGTTTTCAATTTCACAAACCATTTCAAAAAAAAAAGCGGATAACCGCCGTAAATTGTCAAAATCCTTTATTCACAACAAAGAAAACGTTTACATTATTGTAACACACCTTTATTGATATCCGCACGTGACAATTTTGTTACCATATTAGATTGAACTCCATAATTAGTTTCTGACTCTGTAAACAGCCGCCTTTGTTTTAATAGGCACTGTTCTTTATTCCGCAAAACCGGGATCAAGGCAGAGGTGCTGAGATCCTTCCGGAAGTCAGGAGAGCCGCAGCTGAGAGGGCACCTGGTTATGTCCCTCTCATCAACAAGCTATTTTCAAGGAAGCCTCCAAAACCGGCTCGTAACATCGGGAGATTCCGCGAAACCTCGATTAAACAACGTTCCTTTCATCAAAATTTCCTGCTTCTGTATAAAAGAGAAGTCATAATGCGTTAAAAATGTTAGAATAAAGGGTAAGCTACCTATTATACGGTTCTCAAAGGGGGAGTTGGAGAATGAAGCGACTTGCAGTATACAGTGGATCCAGCAGAGGCAAAAAACCTCTGTATGAAGAAGAAGCAAGAAAGCTCGGAAAAGTTCTGGCTGAACGGGAGATTGAACTCGTCTACGGAGGCGGCGCCGTCGGAATGATGGGTATCACGGCCAACGCAGCCCTTGCGGAAGGTGGAAGGGTTACGGGCATTATGCCAAAGATGCTTCAGGAAAGAGAAATTGCCCATCCAATGCTGACGGATTTAATCATCGTGGATTCCATGCACGAACGTAAATCCATGATGGCCGATACGGCTGATGCTTTTCTCGTTCTTCCCGGCGGTGCAGGGACGATGGAAGAATTCTTCGAAATTTTCACCTGGGCCCAGCTTGGTCTTCACAAAAAATCCATTGGTATTCTGAACATTGAGGAATTTTATGATCCAATGCTGAACATGCTGGATCACATGGTCTATGAAGGCTTTCTTCATGAAAGCTACCTGTCCATGATCCAGATTGGTACAGACTCTGCCCGGCTGATTGATAATATGCAGGAATATGAACCGCCCTCCCTCGAACGCTATATCAACGAACCGGAAGATGACTGATCCCTCCCCCTTTTATAAACAGCTCTGTCACTATCCTCCTTCGTCGCAATGGAGAAGCGGCAGAGACTTATAAACAACAGAACCCCTGCAGCTGCAGGGGTTCTTTCGTTATGCCAGTTTTTCCCGGCTGAAAGATCCGAAAATAAATCTATACTTTATCTTCCCATGTTTTCTTTTCGAAGTCCTTCATCTGATCTTCTGTATCCTGCGGATGGGCTGTTCGGAAGGCGTGCTGATCCGCTTCGATCACTTCGACCATTTTACGGATCATATCTTCCGGATCAAACTGCTCATCAAGGATTTTTTCCGTTTCACGTATCGATTCCAACTTCGTGAAGTTTTCGTTTTCATCGTACCATTTCCATTTTTCTTCAAACATACGGTCATTAAAGCCGGTTTCAAATGGTCCGGGATTAATAGTTGCAACCTGGACTCCGTGCTCTTTAAGCTCCGCTCTCATCGTCTTCGCGATTCCTTCCACAGCATGCTTGGAAGAGCTGTAAGCGCCAAGATACGGCATTGCTACAATACCAACGATCGAACTGAGGAAAATAATTTTCCCCTGCTTCTTCTCCACAAATTTCTTCGCGGCAATCTGGGCGTTTTCCAGCGTGCTGAATACGTTTGTTTCGTAAATTTCCCGTACCCGGTCCACCGGAATTTCCGAAATCGGACCACCTTCTCCAATGGCTGCATTGGCGACGAAAACGTCGTAATCGTAATCCTCAATAATTTTTTGATCTTTTTTATCTGTTACATCAAGCTTAATAACTTCCAGGTCCACTCCGGCAGCTTCCGCTTCTTCCCTCAGCGGGGTGACCTGGGAAATGATCTCGACCGCCGCTGTTACTTTATGTCCTTTTTTAGCGAGGCCGAGAGCAGCTCCTTTTCCGAGGCCGGTTCCGGCTCCAGTAATAAATATTGTTTTAGGCATTATACTTCCTCCTTGATCAGGCTTAAAAGTTTGATACCCTTCTGAGTCTTTCGTGAAACTTTCTTTAGGAAACAGAAATATTTTACCGGGCCTCAGCGGCGCTTATACAAAACGGTGTCCGAATATATTCAAATATCCGAGCTGGTAGGAAGCCAAAAGCGTAATAATGAGCGCTCCATTAATAACTCCAAAGAACATCCAGTCTTTTCTGCTGATTTTCATCTGATGGTAGTGCGTGCGGTCCGCTGAACCGGTAAAACCTTTCGATTCCATCGCATTTGCTGTTCGTTCCGCCTTCCGGATGGCATTGGCCATCAGTGGAATCGCGTAGCGCCTAAATTGATAAATTCGCTCGCGGATTCCTTTCGCCCGGCCGATCCCCCGTACCCTGTGTGCCTGCCTGAGCACCTGATATTCATAGCGGAACGTCGGCAGGAAGCGGTATCCCGCAAGAATTCCGAATGTGATTTTTGGCGGCAGCTTAAGCTGCTGCATCAGGCTCAGCATAAATTTTGTTGAATCCGTAGTCAGAATAAACAGGAGTGATAAAGACACAAAACACAAAGAACGAAGCGCCAGGCTGATCCCGACCATTACGGAACCGGTAGTCACTTCAAATCTCCAGACGGAAAACAGATGCTCTCCTCCGGCAAAAGCATCGCTCGTGTACAGCATCGTCATCCAGGCAAATCCGAGTGCGAGCAGAATAAATGGACTGAAAAACAGCAGCCACTTCTTTATCGGAATTCCGCTGAACAGCAGCGTAAAAGTTATCATAAATACGAGAAAGACGAGCGGGGTGAATACATCAAACGTAAAGCTGAGCAGGAGGCCTGGGATCAGGACGGTTATTCCTTTCAAGGCTGGGTTAATCGACGACACGATAAACCTCCCTCTCCCTTATCCGGTGCGGCAGGCGGAGTCTCGCCCGGGCAAGAAGTTCATCCTCTGTCCAGAGAGTTTCCGGCTTCCCGTTAAAAACTGCTGTTCCTTCCGTCAGTACCAGCACTTTTTCACAATATTTGTCTACAAGGTCCATATCGTGAGTAACAAAAACGATCGCCGTTCCTTTTCTCCGCAGTTCCAGTACGATTTTCATTAACTCTTCTGTCGTTCTGGCATCCTGGCCGAACGTCGGTTCATCAAAGAAAAGAATGTCCGGCGTTTCTTCCAGCATCGTTGCTACGCTCAGACGCCGCTTTTGACCGCCGCTTAAGGAAAAAGGACTCGCTTCGCGCTGCTCTGTGAGGTGAAATGTCTTCAGCAGCCGGTGCACATGGGCTTCTGCGTCTCGTTTCCCATTCAATTCCGGTCCAAAAGCGAGTTCCTCGAATACCGTATCTGTAATAAACTGATGTTCCGGGTTTTGAAAGACATAACCGCTCCGCTTTCTGAGTTCCCCTTCTTCCCAGTCGTTTATATTTTTTCCTGCAAACAATACTTTACCGCTTTCCGGTTCGAGAAGCCTTGCCATAAGCTGGAGAAGAGTCGATTTTCCTGTGCCGTTTTCACCGGTTACTGCCGCAAATTCCCCTGCGCGCATGGAAAAATTAACATCCGTCAATATTGTGCGGTCTTTTCTTGAGTAAGACAGGTTTTCCACACGAATAATTTCTTCCTCCCGGCTTTCAGGAAGGAGCAGCGGACTTTCCGGTCTTCGGAAAGTCTGCGGCAGGTAAACACCTTCCTGTATCAGCAGATCCTTCTGCTGCAGATAGATCTGGTCCGGAGAGCCATCAGCTTTCATCCTTCCATCTTTCCCAAGCAGGAGCACACGCTTTATAAACGGCATCCAGTCATCCGGCTGATGTTCTATCACCATGACTGCACACCTGCGTTCCCGCTGCACAGCGGCTGCGAGCTCGGCAAATTCCAGGCTGGAAACAGGATCCAGATTGGCGGTAGGTTCATCCAGTATTAATAGATCCGGTTCCATAAGAAGTACAGATGCCAGGGCAATTTTCTGCTTCTGACCTCCGGAAAGCTCGTGAATCAGCCGGTGCTTCTGCTCTGATAGACCTGTTTCCAGAAGCACACGATCGATTTTCTGCTCCATTTCCTCTGATGGAACTTTTTGATTCTCCAAAACAAAAGCCAGTTCATCCTCTACTTTCATCATGCAGAACTGACTTTCCGGGTCCTGAAAAACAACACCGATGCGCTGACTCAGCTCTCCTTTTTCGTAATCTTCCGTTTTTCTTCCGTGAATTCGGACAGCTCCTTTTTTAGTCCCTTCCACTGCTTCCGGATAAAGACCGTTCAGGCAGAGTGCAAGCGTACTTTTTCCTGAACCGCTCGCTCCTGCCACGAGAATAAATTCTTCTTTTTCCAGTGCAAACTGCAGGTCTTTAAGAAGCATATCTTCCTCGTAGCCGAAAGAAAACTTTTCCGCCTCTACTAATGGTGTATTAAGATGCTTTACGCACACGTTTTTTCTGCCTCTCCTTTCCCAGCGCATAGCCGCGGAGAACGCCTGTAGCCGCCAGCTGATCGCTGATCCACTTACCAAGTACGCCGGCAAGAAGAGCTCCGCTGACAATTCTGACGAGCAGTGTAGCAATAATCAGCCCCGGGGTTAAAGCTGCCAGGCCGGATTGGAACCATCCCCACGCATAGCTGAACACTGCAGCGGACATTCCGGCGGCAACCAGCACTGTAAGGGAGTAGTTTTTCCATTTCGTAGCGGCAAATGCTGCTTCTGCTCCCAGCCCCTGAATAGCTGCTGAAATGATCAGCTGCGGGCCGGCTGGACTTCCGATCAGCACTTGTACAATACCAGCGATCAGCTCCGACCAGAACGCCGCTCCTTTTTTTCTGATGACATACGCAGCGATAATCGAAACGATAAACCAGATGCCAAAAATTACTTCGTAGCCGAACGGAGCCAGACCGAACGGCGTAAGAATGTTTCTAAGCCCCTGTCCGAAAAAATAAAAACCAAGGTAAATAAAAGCAAACACTACACCGAATATAGACATCAGAACAATTTCTTTCAGTTTCCATTCTTTCAGCAGCATGCTCTGTTCCTCCTATTTATTTTTCGTAGATGGACTGTTGGCCGATACAGCAGCTGTCATCGTGACGTGTGCCCGCTCCTTTGATTTGGAAGCACGTACAAACGCTTCTTCCAGTGTACGAAAAACATCGTTCGCATCACCATCAAGCCGCGAGGCATAGTGGACTCCTTTGGTAAACGTTCCATGCTCCTCTGCCAGTGCCGCCTGATCGGCAATCACCTGCATGTAATCCGGATTGTTCAGCGGGTACAGAGCAAAGTGGGAAGCAGCCTCCACCGCTTCTTTCCGGGAAGCTTCCTCATTAAGCCGTACATCATTTTCTGACATGTACGTATCTCCTTCACTGTCTCCTGGACAGCCGATGGAAAACGTGCCGTTGAATACGACGTGCGTTCCTGATTTGGCTGCCTGCACGAAGACAGCTTTCGCCACATCAAAAACGTGTTCGCTTCTTCCGCGTACGCATGTCGTAACATCGTCTGTCTCCATCCATACTTTGGATGTGTCCGTGTCTTTAAGCGCTCCTTTAATGATTTCCACGAAATTGTCGGCCATCGGATAAACAGCAAAACGGACACCTACGATATTGCTTGTTCCACAACTTAGTCCCTGCATAATTCATACCTCCTGATTTTTTCACTCTGATAATGCCGTTTATTCAGCAGACTCTTCCCCATCCGCATTACAAATGGCGGAAAAATTGATCAGAGTATTCTTTTTACGCACAAAAAAACAGCTCCCGGTAAACGGAGAGCTGTCTGTCTGAGTATCCGGCGGCAGAAAACGCCGCGATGCAGGTATACAAAAGCATCTTCTCAAATAAAAGAAGATGCAGGTTTAATAAAATGCTACCTGCACTTCCCCACGCTAGTATTATCTAGTTCGGGTTCAAAGGGTTAACGGTAGAAATCCGTCTCTCAGCTTCCAGCACCCCCAGTGCATTCGTGCGTATGAAGTTTACTTATTCATCTAAACACAGTTCTGAAAATTTGTAAAGATGACGGCCTTTCTTATCCATCAGTATGTTTATATGCCGGCTGCTTCTGTAACAGCTTCAAAATCACGAAATGGATTTTTCATCTTCCGGTGCCATCGTGTCCTCCGCCGCAAGACGGGTAAACACTTCGTAAAAACGGTCCCGGAAAAGCTGCATGCGGGAAAGATCCTCCTCATCAGGCTGTATGCCTGCATGTTTTGGGAGATACAGACGGCGGTTAATTTCAAGCTGGATCCAAGGTATGTCGGAACGTGCCCCAAGCGACCGTGTAATAAATCCGCCCCGGAACGGTTCGTTGATCATAACGAGCGGCAGGCCGTCTGCCGGCTGATCGGCGAATACTTCTTCCAAAAGAATCTGGAGTTTCCGCATTAAATACGGCGGGGCAGTAACGACTTCTTCCCCGGACTCCCCTCCGGCAGTCCCCCGGTTACTTATACAGAAAGCGGGACGCTTTTCCCATTCCGGTTTTCCGCGTGCGGGACCTTTATCCAGCATGGAGTGGCAGTCGATGGCGAACTTCACCTCCGAACGGGACACCGCTTCGAGCAGACGCCTATGAAAAGGCTCCCAATACTCGTGAATCAGACTGTCTGTCTCATCTTCTGTCAGGTCACGATCCCATACTTTTTTTCCGTTTACTGTCACTGTTTTTACTACCCCGTCACTGTTTTCCGGAGGACGGTCGGTCGGATCCCTGTTTGCATCCACGACAATTCTTGCGGCCTGCATCACTTCGAAACTTTCCATTTTCCCTTCAAAATCATACACATACTGTGTCCACGTATCGCTGTCCAGGACGATGTCCTCCGCTGTCAAAAGAAGCCGATCCCGGAATCTTTCCGGGATCACTGTCCCTCCGTGAGGAACGGAAATCAGCACTGGAATTTTTTTGTTATTCACAGCCGGCCTCCGTTCAGATGCAGGGCAAGCAGCAGGGATCTTTGAACGAGTTCGCTCCGATGCAGTGCCTCCTGTGGTGTAAACAGGTTTTTGCTTGCCGGAGCGAATCCACACACGGCAGGAATATGACGGGGCACAGTGCCTGCTGCTGTAGAAATCAGGCTCGTTTCTGTCCCGAACGGAAGCTGATGAGCTTCCGCCTGCTGCTGCAGCTTCTGCAGAAGACGATGTTCTTTTCTTCGGAGAAGCGGCGGGCGCTCCGTGATTTTTTCGATGTAGGTTTTCATCCCCTGCCGGTTGGATTTCAGCAGACGGCGCAGCTCTGTTTCTGTTTTTTCTGCTGCGGCTTCATCGATGTAGGTCAGCGCGATAACTGCCGTTACGCGGTGAGGCATCAGCACGCTGTAGCGCTCCGACTGAACGTCCTGCACGGCTACAGCAATTTTTCGCTGGCGGCTGTTCAGCTCCTTCATCTTTTCTGTTTTTTCGAGAAACCAGCTGAGGACATCGACCGGCTGATTCCTTCTTCCAACCCGCTCCGGATCACCTTCCAGAATGACGTGGTACTGTCTGGAACCACGCCGCTGATCAACAACTTTCCCGTCAACAAACCCAGGCTGCAGAACAATTACTTCTTCCGCTTCGGCTGCAGCTTTTTCAAGCATGGTGGAGCTGTAGCGCATACCTCTTCCTTCATCTGAATAAAAGAAAATGCCGACTTTAACGTCCGAAAGCAGTTTTTCATCTTTTAATGCAGATAAAGCCGTAAGGGACGTAGCAAGTCCTCCTCTGCTGGATGCCACGCCTTCTCCGTAAATCCACTGCTGCTCCTTACGGTAAGGAATCGGAAATCCCGTCCGCGCTCCAGGTACGTCGATTGGTACGACGAGAAGTGTTCCGTTTCGAAAACCGGCTTTTGTTTCCCACGTCCAGGCTGAACGCCCATTGCTGAAATTCTCTGCCGGTTTCATAGCGAGCCTGGACAGTTTATCTTCAAGACGCTTTCTTACCGTACTAAGACCGACAGCATCCTCTGTCCGGCTTGAAATATTCGTCCACCCTTTCAGCTCCTCCTCCAGCTTCCCGCGGTTCGTCGTTAAGTTTTGGAAAATCCGGTTTTCCGGCGTCCGCTGCCGGTGACTTTCCTCATCAAAGAAATCCCTGCCGAAATACCGTTCACATGTCACATCGATAATTCTGTTCATAAGCGCAGGGTAGTCCATTCCGAGCTTCTCCGCTGCATAAACGAAAGACCCGTCCGCTCCGAGACTGGCCATCGAATTTACTTCCAGAATGTACGGATTGCCTTCTTCATCGATTCGAAAGTCAACTCTGGCGCTGTCGTGGCAGTTCAGCACGTCGAACGTTCTCACGGCGAGCTCTTTAACACGTGCTGTTTCTTCATCCGTCAACGGCGCAGGACATACTTTTTCTACCGTCCGACCGCTTTTATTCTTTTTATCTTCATAAGTGAATATCTGCGGCCCTTCTCCAAACACAAGTTCCACAGGAGGCAGGGCTTCCGCCGGCTTATTGCCGAGCAGCCCGACATTCACTTCCCGTCCCTGGATATATTCTTCCACCAGCGTCGGCGCCTGATACGTGTCGTAAATGACCTGGACACCTTCCTTTAATTCCTTTTCGTCGTTTACAATTCTAAGACCGAAAGAAACAGCTTCGTCTTTCGGTTTAACGATAAGCGGGTAACGCAGGTCTTCATTGAGCGGACTCTCCGGTGTGTCAAGAACGGCAAACTTCGGTGTCGGCAGGCCGCGCTGCAGGAGGAGAATTTTCGTTACTACTTTGTCGAGAGCAAGTGCATGCGTTTCCGGTCCGGAGCCGACGTAGGGAATGCCGAGCATTTCCAGCATACCCGGCACGTGCATATACCTCCCCCGCCCCTGAATGCCGTAGCTCAGATTAAATACAAGACCAGGACGTTCTCCGGAAATTACCGACGGCATAAAATCCTCCAGGTTCTGAATCAGGTTTTTATCCCCTTCAAACGTTTTTACTTCATGTCCTGATTTTTTAAGCCCGTCCTTAATTTTATTGATCGTTTCCAGACCGTACTTTTCACGGTTCTGTACTCCGAATAGATTGATGACGGCCTGGCTTTCACGGTTATAAACGACGGCAATTTTCACTTGACCACACCCTTTTCTGAATTAGGAAGGACCTTCTGCTGTTCCATCACGGCGGGGATCAGCCACACCACGGAACTGCCCGCGGCGTTTGAGCGGCATCTCCACACCCTGCACGCACCCGAGATAAAAACTGTACGGATCGCGCTTTGTTATCCGAAAGCTCGCAAGCTGAAGCGCCCGGTTTACTTCTTTGGAAAACCGGTCTTTTTCTATCATCAATTCGCCGGTGTCCGATGCGTGGAATCTAGGCGCGCTGATCGCTTCCGCGAGCGTCTGCTCCTGGTCCACAAGTTTTGTAATAACCTGGGCAAGCGCTGTGGAAATCCGGCTGCTGCCGGGACTTCCGAGAAGAAACTGAGGCCTGCCCTTTTTTGTCAGCAGTACAGGAGCCACACTGCTCCAAGGCCTTCCTCCCGGAAGCAGGTAGTAAGGATGAGTGACGTCTTTGTACTCGAAGGCACTCATATAATTATTGTAAAAAAAACCAAGATCTGAAGCCATTTTTTTACTTCCAAATACGAGTTCAATAGACTGGGTAATCCCTACGGCATTTCCTTCCTTATCCACGACAGAAAGATGCGTCGTTTCTCCGGCTGTCGGCGGCGGAATAAACGTATCCTTTAAGGCCAGATGATAAATATCGTTAATCCGGTTAATAATTTCTTCAGCGTATACTTTGTCGATTACTACCTGATTCAGCGACTGCAGATAATGATCCGGGTGCACCGGCATCCGCTGCCTGTAGTTAAGAGCAAACCGGAAGGCAAGCGCCATAATAACTGCCCCGACCGGCTCATCTGTGCGGAGCTTTTCCGGTGCAAATCCTTCCAGAGTATTCAGCACCTGGACTAGTACCCTTCCTGCTCCAGGCGGTGGAAAAGTAACAATACCGTAGTTACGGTAGCTGCTTTCGAGTACTTCTCTTTCCACAGGCATCGGTATCTGCTGCAGATCGACCGCTGTAATCAGTCCGCCGCGCCTCTGCATATCTTTGACTATTTTATCCCCTGTTTCGCCGGTGTAAAAATCCCGCCAGCCTTCTTCGGCCATGCGCCGCATCGTCTCTGCGAGTTCCGGCTGGCGGAGCAGGCTTCCTTCCGCCAGCGGTTTTCTTTTGGAAAAATAGTTTTTCAGAACGAGAGGATCTTTCCGCAGCTGCTCCGCCTCGCGTCGAATGAGGCTGTGAATTAGAGGAGTCACTCTAACCCCGTCTTCAGCATAACGGACGGAAGGAGCCAGTACTTCCGCTAAAGTCAGCCTGCCGTAATTTTCCTGAAGGTAGCCCAGTGCAGCCGGTGTGGACGGCACCGTGGAAGACTTTAAACCGAGCTTGATCGGCCGCGATGGATTTTTGTGAGGAGACAGCACGTAAGGGGCTCTTGAAGATCCATCAAGGGCGAACGTCCGTTTTTCATTTTCTAGATGTACAAGTGCCATCGACTGCCCTCCGATACCGGAGGCCTGCGGTTCAGAAACACCGAGGCAGAAAGCTGCGGCTGCGGCTGCATCTACTGCGTTCCCTCCTTTTTCAAGCATTTCCACACCTGCACGGGTGGCGTATTCAGAAGCAGTTGAAACCATGCCCCCATGAGCTTCAGCCTGGGAGACCGGACGTGTTTCGTACATTACTTTTCCTCCTGACAACTGTATTAATCCTACAAAAAAAGAAGAAAGCCTTCTTTTTCAAGAAAGTTTTCTTCCTATACGATATCCAAACAGCAGTGGTTTTATTATTAATTTGTGGCGCAGGAAAACAACGGAAATAAGCAATGGGAGAATCACGCTGCGTCAGGCAGCCGGGAAGCCGGCACCTTGTGATGGCAGCATATATATATCTACTCCACTAACGGACTTTCTGTCAAATCCTGTTTGTTTAATTATATTTCGTAATACCTATTAAATCAACGAAGAAAAGAAAAAGAAAAGCAGGTAATTTAGACCTTTTTTCCTAATTATTCACATACTGCTTCTGTTTAATTTTTGAAATCAGTTACCTTGAAAATAAAGTATATAAGCGATAAACGTTCGCCTTTGCTTCCATCGGGAGGGAACCTTATTTTCATCCATCACGGTGCAGCGGTCCTGCATGGATATCTCTGTTAATGACGTGTGCCGGCATTAATACTCCCCCGGCTTTTTTCCGTATGGGAAAAAGAAACGTAAACCGGACTTCCCACAGGTTATTCAGTTCTTTTGCAGCAGTTATTAAACCGGGAAGCTACGAATTTAAGTTGTACTTTTTCATTTTGGCATACAACGTACTTCTGCTCGTCTGAAGCCGTTCTGCCGCCAGACTTACATTTCCTCCGGCCCATTCCAAGGCTTCCAGAACAGCATTTTTTTCAGTTTCTTCAAGCGTCCATCCGGAGTTTTCCATTTCGTAGACACTTTCAAACTGAACATGTTCTTTTTGAATCGTATCTCCGCTCAAAAAAGCAGCCTGCATCAGTACGCTTTCCAGCTCTCTTACATTGCCCGGCCATGAATAACGAACTATTTTTTCCGCGGCCCCGGGGGATATCTTTTTTGATACCGGCGATATCTTCTGCAGGAGATATCCTGCCATATTCAGGATATCTGTTCTTTCACGGAGAGGAGGCATAGTAAGAAAAATGCCCTTTAACCGAAAATAAAGATCTTTTCGAAACCGGCCTTCTGCTATTTCTTTTTGAAGATTTTTGTTTGTGGCGGCTATCACTCTTACATCAACAGGAATTTCTTTTCCTCCACCAAGCCTGGTAACTTTCTTTTCCTGCAGTACACGAAGAAGGGTCCCCTGGGCTTTCAACGATAAATCACCAGCTTCGTCCAGCAGAATTGTTCCACCGTCTGCTTCCTCAAATTTCCCTGCTTTCCCTTTACTCTGTGCCCCTGTAAATGCACCTTTTTCGTAGCCGAACAGCTCACTTTCAATCAGTGTTTCCGGCAGTGCACTGCAGTTCAAGGCAGTAAAAGGACCAATCCTTCTCGGACCGGCAGTGTGCAGACTTTGAGCAAGCAGCTCTTTCCCCGTTCCGCTTTCACCGTATATAATAACTGGATAGTCCAGCATAGCTGCTTTTTCAGCCATTTCTTTTATCTTTTCAACCTTTTCGCACGCTCCGGCAATGTCCTCCATTTTGTACAGCGGCTTTCCGGTAAGTTCCGGCCGGCGTGGAACTGTATGGTGAAGTGAGTTTTCAGCCGCGGCAGCAGCTACTTTCACTGCCTGCAGCAGGGACGTTCCGCTTCCTTCTTCTGTTGTGCTGACGTTCACTGCCCCGAGAAGCTCTCCTTTTGGATTAAAAACAGGACTTGCAGCGCACGTTAATATACGATGCTTTCTGCAGTAGTGATGAGAGCCTTTTATAACCGCAGAAGTTTTTTCATGCAGAACAACTCCCATAGCATTCGTCCCTTTGTTTTCTTCCGACCAGTTCGTACCGATGTCCATACTCCGGTCAAGATTTTCGTCACCGAGACTTCCTTCCTTACTCAATATATACCCGTCGTTATTAACAACCACAGCCGTACAGTTCTGCTTTCCCTTCCCTAGTATTTTTAAATATGGGCGTACAGCTTCAAGGAAAAATTCACTCTGTTCCAGCAGATCATGAAGTAATCTGCCGTTCAGTTTTGACTCTCCTACCGGTCCTTCCGGAGATAATCCGGATATCTGACAGCGCTTCCACGAGGCATGAATCAGCAGCTGCTCCACGGGCATCTGTCCTCCTTTAACCACTTTCCTTCTATCTTACTAAAGATTCGGAATTTTTTGTACTATTTTCCAACACCACGTCCGAAATATTTACACATTTTATTTTTCATCTGTTATGAAACCGCTCCACTTCAGTATTTAGTGTTTTGGCACGTCATTTGCATATATAAATAACCGTACGACTTTTAAATTATTAAAAGGAGGCTATTCATTATGGGTGGAAACAGAGCAGTAGCTTACATGGGGCCGGGCAAAGTAGAAGTTCAGGAAATTGATTATCCGGATCTTGTTTTACGGGACGGACCGGGAGTCAACCCGCTGAACGTCGGAAGGAAGTGTCACCACGGCGTTATTTTAAAAGTAGTTACAACCAACATCTGCGGCAGTGATCAGCATATGGTACGGGGAAGAACAACAGCTCCGGAAGGATTGATTCTTGGGCACGAAATTACTGGAGAAGTTATTGAATGTGGCCGGGACGTGGAGTTTATGAAAGTAGGGGACCTTGTATCTGTACCGTTTAACATTGCATGCGGACGATGCCGGGCATGTAAAGAAAGAGACACGCATATTTGTCTGAACGTTAATCCGGACCGGCCGGGATCAGCTTACGGCTACGTCGATATGGGCGGCTGGGTCGGTGGTCAATCCGAATACGTTATGGTGCCTTATGCCGATTTTCAGCTGCTCAAATTTCCGGATAAAGATCAGGCAATGGCGAAAATTCATGATCTGACGATGCTTTCTGATATCTTTCCAACAGGCTTTCACGGCGCCTACAGTGCCGGTGTAGGACCGGGACGTTCCGTTTATATTGCCGGTGCCGGACCGGTCGGCCTTGCTGCAGCTCATTCCGCCCAGCTTCTCGGTGCCTCGGTTGTTATTGTAGGAGATCTGATTCAGGAACGGCTCGACCAGGCAAAGAGTTTTGGATGTGAAACAATCAACCTCCGTGATCATGACGACATCGGAGAACAGATCGAACAGATTCTCGGCACGCCGGAAGTCGACTGTGCCGTCGATGCTGTAGGTTTTGAAGCATCCGCCCACGGAGCCAACAAAGGAGAAGCTCCGGCTACCGTCCTCAACTCCATTATGCAGCTTACGAGAGCCGGTGGAAAACTCGGCATTCCGGGACTGTACGTTACTGGCGACCCTGGTGGTGTGGATGAAGATGCGAAAGAAGGTACGCTGAAAATCCGTCTTGGACTCGGCTGGGCCAAAGCCCATACGTTCGTAACCGGTCAGACACCAGTCATGCGCTATCACAGAGAGCTCATGAACTCCATTTTGAGCGGACGTGCGCAGATTGCAAAAGCAGTAAATGCGACCGTTATTTCTCTCGACGAAGCTCCAACAGGTTACCAGCAGTTCGACAAAGGTGCCTCCAAGAAATTTGTTATCGACCCGCACGGTATGCTGAAGTAAGATAACCCACCCTTGAAATACTGTCCAGAAAAAACCTTCATGACAACATACAGTCGTGGAGGTTTTTTAGTTTATACATTCTGCTCCTTTCACCTCCGGAAATTCTAAGACCCATATTTTCTTAGGAAGCAGTCCTTTCCAAATAAAAATACGCAGGTCGATATAAACTGCGGTGGGTTTTAAATTAACGACTCCCCCTGGACTCTATGAATGTTTGTATGTAAACCTCCGCTTGAGCTCTTCCTTTACTGAATTACCTCTTAATTACTTCCCTGGAAATTAACTTTATTGCTATGAAAAGCAGTAGATAAAAAATACCCCACACCCTATTTGACAAAAAGATACCCGAGTGATAATATACCCTTATAGGTATAATGTTCAATAATTCACAAATTGGAGGGGTTTTTATGAAAGTTATCGTCGTGGGAGGCGTAGCAGGAGGCGCAACAGCCGCAGCACGCTTAAGGAGAATCAGTGAGAAAACAGAAATAGTGGTTTTTGAAAGAGGAAAATATGTTTCTTTTGCGAACTGTGGACTTCCCTACTATATCGGAGGTGAAATAAAGGAAAGAGAAAAACTGCTTGTACAGACAGTCGAAGGCATGTCCAAAAGATTTGCCATGGATATACGTAACGAAACGGAAGTTACGTCCATCAACCGAAATACTAAAACAGTTACCGCAGTTCACCTTCCTACTGGAAAAGAATACACAGAATCATACGATAAGCTCCTATTGTCACCAGGTGCCAGACCGGTAATCCCGCCTATTCCAGGTTTAAAAGAGTCCGAAAATCTTTTTACTTTAAGAAATATTCCTGACACGGATCAAATTAATGGATGGATCGAAGAGAGAAAGCCAGCACAGGCGGTTATCGTCGGCGGCGGATTTATTGGGCTGGAGATGGCCGAAAACCTTTATGCCTGCGGGATGGACGTAACAATAGTAGAAATGGCAGACCAGATTATGGCACCGCTGGATAAAGAAATGGCTTCTATTGTGGAGAACAGGGTAAGAGATTTCGCAGAGTTGTATTTAAATGATGGAGTAAAAGAATTCCGTCAAAAAGGGAATAAGATTATTCTCTCTAGTGGAAAAGAGCTGTCCAGCGATTTGACCATTCTATCCATTGGGGTAACACCTGAAAATAAACTGGCTGAACAGGCAGGTCTCGCTCTCGGGGAACGTGGTGGAATTATCGTTGACGAATATCTTCAGACAGACGATCCTTATATATACGCTGTTGGGGATGCTGTTGAAACCATTGATTATATCTTACAAAAACCTGTCGTCGTTCCACTGGCCTGGCCGGCAAATCGTCAAGGAAGAATTGTGGCTGATACTATCAGCGGGAAACCTGCAGCTTATCCCGGAACACTCGGCACCGCTATTGCGAAAGTTTTTGATTTAACGGCAGCTTCTGCAGGAAAAAATGAAAAACAGCTCCGTGAGGCAGGAATAAATTATAAGGCCGTTCACATTCATCCGCTTTCTCATGCCGGATACTATCCCGGCGCTGAACAAATTTCGATGAAGCTGCTTTTTGATCCCGGACAGGGAACCATACTCGGTGTGCAGGCTGTCGGTAAAGAAGGAGTAGATAAGCGGGTGGACGTTATATCGACAGCAATAAGAGGAAATCTTACCGTTTTTGACCTGCAGGAAATCGAACTTTCCTACGCTCCCCCATATTCTTCCGCTAAAGATCCGGTGAATATGTTAGGATATGCTGCTTCCCACGTCGCTGAAGAAGAAATAGATGTAGTACATGCGTGGGAAATAAATAAACGTATAGAAGCGGGAGAAATGCTGGTCGATGTAAGAACTCCCGAAGAGTTTAAAAAAGGTTCGGTACCGGGGGCAGTAAATATAGACTTGGATAGTTTAAGAGAGCGTCTCGCAGATTTCCCGAAAGACAAGCCGGTAAATATTACGTGCCAGGTTGGTTTGAGAGGATATATTGCTGTACGGATTCTTAAAGAAAATGGAATTGAAGCTAGAAACTTAAGCGGAGGATATAAAACGTACAGTGAATTGTTCAGGTCGCAGGAAATGAATGCTTTGTTTATATGATTTTCAGCAGATAAATACAAATGAATTATCCCATTTTGAAACGAAGTCGTCCGGCTCTTATTTATTTCTTTTATTTTCAAGACAGTCAAATAAAAAAGAGGCTGTCTCAAATGGTTCATAGAGACAGCCTGAAAAACACGAGTGGAGCCGGACCAAGGTTGTCAAACCCTGTCAGACAGAGATTTATCTGACAGGGTTTGTGCTCCATCCCTTATGGGACATCCCCTCCTTAAAAAGGTTGAGGAAATATCGTTACATACGTTTATTCCGTTTTCAGGAGACGATGGCCGATATCCTTACGGTAAAACAGGCCGTCCCACTCTTTGGAATCAAGCACTTCATAAGTCATACGAAGAGCTTCTTCCAGAGTCGGCGCCTGCGAGGAAAGGAGCATAACACGTCCCCCTGTCGTCAGCCAGCCGACTTTTTCACTATTTACTTTTGTTCCTGCATGGAAAAACTGCTGTTTTTCGTCGGAGCGCGTCATCGGCATCGTAAACGGAATGCCTTTTTCGTAGCTTCCCGGATACCCTTCTGATGCGACTACCACCCCGGCGCATGATTCTCCACTCCACTTAATGTCCGGTGTTTTTCCGTCGAGCACTTGAAGAAGTACATCGACAAGATCGCTTTCCATCAGCGGCAGTACGACCTGGGCTTCCGGATCTCCGAAGCGGGCATTGAATTCGATGACTTTCGGGCCGTCCTCCGTAATCATCAGGCCGGCGTACAGTACACCGGTAAAAGGGGTCCCTTCCTTTACCATCGCTTCAGCGGCCGGCCATAAAATCTCTTCTTCCGCACGGCGCAGAATTTCCTCGTCAATGTGCGGCACAGGAGAATAAGCTCCCATCCCTCCAGTATTCGGGCCTTTGTCGCCTTCGAAAGCCCGTTTATGATCCTGAGCAGGAAGCAGCGGCACCACGGTATTTCCGTTCACGAGTGCCATATAGGATACTTCTTCTCCAGTCAGACATTCTTCGATCACAACGGAAGAACCGGCTTCGCCAAAAGCTTCTTCCGAAAGAATGAGTTCCAGTGCTTTAAACGCCTCTTCTTCGTCTGCAGCTACTGTTACCCCTTTTCCTGCTGCCAGGCCGTCAGCTTTAATGACTATTGGAGTCCCCTGCTCGCGGACGTATTCCTTCGCTTCTTCGAGATTCGTAAAATAGCCGGATGCGGCCGTTGGAATTCCGTATTTCTGCATCAATTCTTTAGCGAACTGCTTGCTTCCTTCAAGCCGGGCAGCTGCTTTGGAGGGTCCGAACACGGGGATACCGGCTTCTTTCATTTTGTCGGCAAGCCCTTCTGTCAGCGGCTGCTCCGGCCCGATGACTGCAAGTTCGATCTCCTCTTCAAGAGCAAGCTGCACAAGTCCTTCATGATCATCTGCCTGTATTTCTTCCACCCGGCAGTCCATCATCTGGGCAGCTGCATCACTGCCGGGTGCAATAATTACTTCCGTTATATGATCCGACTGGGCCAGCTTCCACGCCAGGGCATGCTCACGTCCGCCGCCGCCGACAACCAAAATGTTCATTGCATCTGCCTCCTTCTAACGTTTGAAATGTTTCATGCTTTTATTGAAAAATTACGCTTTAATGTTTGAAATGCCGCACACCGGTAAAGACCATGGCAATACCAAATTCATTCGCTTTGTCGATTGATTCCTGATCCCGTTTTGATCCGCCCGGCTGAATAATCGCACGGACGCCTGCTTCTGCAGCTACTTCCACTGTATCGGCCATCGGAAAAAAGGCATCGGAAGCCATGACGGAGCCTTCCGCCTCGCTGCCGGCCTGTTCCACAGCTATTTTTGCTGCTCCGACGCGGTTCATCTGCCCCGCACCGATCCCGATCGTCCGATCCTCTTTAGCAAGGACAATCGCGTTCGACTTCACGTGTTTTACCACTTTCCAGGCCATTTGAATCTGCTCAAGCTCCCTGTCGGAAGGCTTGCGGTCTGTCGGAATTGTTACTTCGACGTCTTCATAGCTGAGCGTATCCGTTTCCTGGATCAGCGCGCCGCCGGATACAGTAGTTACCCGGTGTTCTCCAGCGTAGTGGGCATCCAGGTCCACTTCCAGCAGGCGGAGGTTTTTCTTTTCGGTAAGTATTTTCAGTGCTTCTTCTGTAAATGACGGTGCAATAATAATTTCGAGGAAAATTTCCTTCATCATGGCCGCTGATTCTGCATCTACTTCCCTGTTACACGCAACGATACCGCCAAAAATAGAAACCGGATCACCGGCATAAGCTTTTTCAAAAGCCTGGGCTGTATCGGAACCGGTGCCGACACCGCATGGATTCATGTGCTTGATCGCTGCTGCAGCCGGCTCCCGAAAATCCCGGATAACAGCGATGGCTGCGTCTGCGTCGTTAATATTGTTGTAGGAAAGCTCTTTGCCGTGCAGCTGGCGGGCTTTTGCCACTGTCGCAGAGCTGGCGATCGGCTTTTCATAAAAAGCTGCCATTTGATGCGGATTTTCTCCGTAGCGGAGCGACTGTTTTAAGTTGTAAGTTTTTGTGAGTTTTTCAGGCGCATCTTCCCCGACGTGTTCTGTCATGTATTCTGCAATAAGGGCGTCATAAGCCGCTGTATGTCTGAAAGCTTTAGCTGCTAGCTTTCGGTTCAGCCGTTCCGAGACTTCGCCTTCTGCTTTTAATTCTTGTGCTGCCGCGTCGTAGTCCGCAGCGTCTACGAGTACAGTTACATCTCTATGGTTTTTAGCTGCAGAACGGATCATTGACGGGCCGCCGATATCAATATTTTCTACGGCATCGAGAAAAGTCGACTCGGGGTTTTCAATGGTCTGCTGAAAAGGATACAGGTTGACGATTACAAGATCAATCAGGTCGATTTTTTCGGAATGGAGAGCACTCATATGTTCTTCGTTGTTTCTTACAGCAAGAAGCCCTCCATGAATAGCAGGATGGAGTGTCTTCACCCGTCCATCCATCATTTCCGGAAAGCCGGTAACTTCTTCGATTCCGATGACTGGTATAGCTGCTTCTTCCAGTTTCTTTTTCGTCCCACCAGTGGATATGATTTCTACACCAAGCTCTGTCAGTTCCTTAACGAAAGGAACGATTCCTGTTTTGTCTGACACACTTACTAACGCTCGTTTAGGCAACGCTCGTCACTCTCCTTTATGGTTTCAATCCATTGCTGCACCGTTTCCGGATACAGCTGATGTTCTACTTCCCGTATTTTTGCTTCCACATCGTCTCTTGTGTCCTTCTGTTCTATTGTAACAGGTTTTTGGGCAAGAATCGGACCAGTATCCATACCGGAATCGACAAGATGAACAGTTACCCCCGTTACTTTTACTCCAGCAGCCAAAGCCTGCCCGACCGCGTCCAGACCGGGGAAAGCCGGTAGAAGAGAAGGATGAATATTTAAAATCCGGTTTTCGTAGGCCTGCAGAAGTGTATCTCCGATGAGACGCATGTATCCTGCGAGCACGATAAGTTCCACGCCGTGTTCCTTCAGCTTTCCGACTATTTTCTTTTCGAACGCCGCCTTGGATTCAAAATTTTTCGGCGCAAAAGAAAAGAGCGGAACCTCTGACTTTTCCGCTCTCGTTTCTACATAAGCTCCGGGTTTATCACACACAGCGAGGACAATTTCTCCGTCGATACTCCCTCCCCGGCAGGCATCACTCACTGCCTGAAAGTTACTCCCATTACCTGAAGCAAAGACAGCTATTTTCGTCATTTCGTCATTTCTCCCTTAAACCGGAGACCTTCTTCCTCCGTTACTTTCCCAAGCAGTACCGGGTGCTCCCCATTCATTTCGAGCAGTGGCCACACGTGATCTTTTTCTGATTCACGCACCGCCAGGACAAAACCTATGCCGGTATTGAACGTTTCCAGCATATCATTTTCTGTCAGTTTTCCTGCTTCCTGAAGCCAGGAAAACACCGGCAGAACCGGAAGACTGCTGAGATCTATTTCTGCTCCTGTACCTTCTTTGAGCATCCTTGGAATGTTTTCGACGAGACCGCCTCCTGTGATATGGGCAGCTGCATTAATATGAGTGGTTCCGAGAAGCCCCCGGAGTGCACGGATATATATTCTCGTCGGTGTAAGAACTGCTTCACCGAGAGTCGTATCTTTTTGGAACGGAGCTGGGTCATTCCAGGCAAGACCTGCTTCTTCAGCAATTTTTCTTACGAGCGAAAAGCCGTTGCTGTGGATACCGCTTGAAAGCAGACCAATCAGCAGATCCCCTGCTTCAGCCTGCTGCCAGAGTGCCTTTTTTTCAGCTGCCCCGACCGTAAAGCCGGCTACGTCGTATTCGGTTTCTTCATACAGGCCGGGCATTTCTGCCGTTTCTCCCCCGATCAGCGCGCAGCCCGCCTGGCGGCAGCCTTCTGCGACCCCTGATACAATTTCTTCTACGAGCGACGGGTCATTCTTTCCGAGAGCGAGGTAATCCAGAAAGAAAAGCGGGGCAGCCCCCTGTGCTGCAATATCATTGACACACATCGCCACAGCATCGATACCGATCGTATCGTGAATTCCGGACTGCTGGGCAACCATGAGCTTTGTTCCGACGCCATCCGTTCCCGATACGAGCACCGGCTCTTTTAAGCCGAGGCGGTTCATATCAAACATGCCGCCGAATCCCCCGAGGCCTCCGATTACTTCCGGACGCATCGTGGAAGCGACGTGCTTTTTGATTCTTTCCACCCCTTCGTATCCGGCTTCGATATTTACTCCGGCTTCTTCATACGCTTTGGACATGTTATTTTCCTCCAAGAACTTTGTCGTAAGGATGATCGGCTTCCGGGAAAATTTCGGTCGGATACTGACCGGTGAAACATGCCAGGCACTGACCGCAGTCCGGGCCTTCATCCGGTCGGCCGATTCCTTCTGTTAGACCGCTGATGCTCAAGTAGGCAAGAGAATCGGCTCCCATTTCCTCCCGAATTTCCTCTGTAGACCGGGAAGCAGCAATCAGTTCCCCTTTTGTGGACGTATCGATGCCGTAGTAGCACGGATTAATTATCGGAGGTGAGCTGATTCGGACGTGTACTTCTTTCGCCCCGGCTTCTTTCAGCAGTTTGACGATACGGCGGGCCGTAGTCCCCCGGACAATCGAATCGTCCACCATGACAACGCTTTTCCCTTCCACTACCCCCCGGACAGCAGACAGCTTCATTTTCACACCCTGTTCCCGGAGCGCCTGGGAAGGCTGGATAAAGGTTCTGCCGACATACCGGTTTTTGATCAGTCCGAGCTCATACGGAATTCCTGACTGTTCGGCGTAGCCGATTGCTGCAGAAATACTGGAATCCGGTACCCCGGTTACTACATCAGCCTGTATGGGAGCTTCCTCTGCAAGCTTCCTCCCAAGATTTTTTCTCGCCATATGAATATTGATTTCATCCACGTTGCTGTCCGGACGGGCAAAATAAACATATTCCATCGAGCAGAGCGTTCTTTTAGTCCCGCTGGCAAAACGGTCAATATGCATGCCGTCATTGTTGATAACTATCAGTTCTCCGGGCTGTACTTCCCGTACAAACTCGGCACCGATAATATCAAACGCACATGTTTCTGAAGAAACGACGTAAGCATCGCCGAGACGGCCGATCGAAAGCGGGCGCAGACCGTTCGGATCAAGTGCTACAATCATCGCATCCTCTACGAGACAGGCAAGGGCATAGGCCCCCTTGACCATTGTCAGAGCGTTCTTAACAGAATCGATCAAATTCGGATAACCGCTCCGCTTAATCAGATGGGCAATAACTTCCGTGTCGGACGTTGTCTGAAATATACTTCCCTGATGCTCCAGCTGACGCTTCAGGGCGGTCGCATTTACAATGTTTCCGTTGTGGGCAAGCGCCAGGCTGCTCGTCTGGGAATTGAACAGCAGCGGCTGACAGTTAATAAAGTCGCTGTCACCGGCCGTAGTGTAACGCACATGACCAATCGCACCATTTCCCGTCAGACTTTTTATTTTGTCTTCGTTAAACACGTCGTTAACGAGTCCCATACCTTTATGCACTTTCAGCCTCTTCTCATCGGAAACGACAATTCCTGCCCCCTCCTGGCCCCTGTGCTGGAGACTGTGCAGGCCGTAGTACGTAATGCTCGCCGCATCCTCGTGCCCCCATACTCCAAAAACGCCGCACTCTTCATTCAGTCCTTTGATTTCAGTGCGCATGATACAGCTCCTCTCCAAAGCTTTTCGAGTTCCCCGACGGATTCTTTCAGGACAGTTTCTCCCTGCTTATTCCGCAGTGTGAACTCTGCTTCTTCCGTAATCCGGCCGATTTCCACCGCTTCCGGTGCAGCCTTTTCAAAAGTTGTCTTTTTCTCCTGAGGAACAGTCACAATGTAGCCTGGGTACCCTTCTGCAAAACTTCCGGCAAGATCATCTTCGTGAGGCAGTGTTACTTCTGCTCCGAGACTGGTTCCGAACAATTTCTCTATCGCCGCGGCAGCAAAGCCCCCTTCGCTTACGTCATGGGCGGAACTGACAGAACCGTTGCGAACAGCGGAAAGGACTTGTTTCTGGTATCTTTTTTCTGCTTCCAGATCGACAGGTGCAACCTTCCCGAAAATACTTCCTTCGGTCATTTTCTGCAGCTCGCTTCCTGCAAAGGACGGCGTAACTTTTCCGAGAAAGTAAACGGCGTCTCCGCTCTGCTTTGCTGCCTGCGTTGTAATGTGGGCCGTGTCATGAATCAGACCAACCATACCAATAACAGGAGTCGGGTACACGGCACCGCGGTTTGTTTCATTGTAAAGAGAAACATTTCCGCCGACTACCGGTGTTTCCAGCGTCCGGCATGCTTCACTGAGTCCGTCGGTGGATTTCTCCAGCTGCCAGAAAATCTCAGGGTTGTCCGGGCTTCCGTAGTTCAGACAGTCGGTCACGCCAAGGGCTTCAGCCCCGGAAGCTGTAATGTTACGGGCCGCTTCTGCGACAGCAAGTTTGCCGCCTTCGTACGGATCAAGATAAATAAAGCGGGAGTTGCAGTCGGTCGTCATCGCAAGTGCTTTGTTCGTTCCGCGCAGGCGGATCACCGCAGCATCCGATCCCGGTGCCGCCACTGTATTCGTGCGGACCATGTAATCATACTGCTCGTATACCCATTCTTTGCTCGCTATCGTCGGCTGCTGCAGAAGTTCTTTCAATACTGTTCCATAGTCCCCGACTTTTGGACGGTAATTTTCCTGCTTTTGAAATTCCCGGAAATAAGCCGGTTCTCTGGAAGGTTTATGGTAGACCGGTGCTTCTTCCGCCAGGGCATCCACAGGAACGTCAGCTGCTGTTTTTCCTTCGTGGATAAGGGTCAGGCGCTTGTCATCCGTTACCTCTCCGACGACTACTGCATTGAGACCCCAGTGATCAAAAATGTCTTTGAATTCCTGCTCGCTTCCTTTTTCTACGACGAGAAGCATGCGCTCCTGGGATTCTGAGAGCATCATTTCATAAGGAGACATCTGCTTTTCCCGCTGTGGTACGAGATCAAGATTCATGCGGATACCGGATCCTGCCTTGCTCGCCATTTCGGCGGAGGAAGAAGTCAGGCCGGCTGCCCCCATATCCTGAATACCGACAAGCTTTGGATGCTTCGTTGCCTCGAGACACGCTTCTACAAGCAGCTTTTCCATAAATGGATCTCCCACCTGCACTGCTGGACGTTTTGCCTCGGAATCCTCGCTCAATTCTTCCGACGCAAACGTCGCTCCGTGAATACCGTCACGCCCTGTGCCGGCTCCGACGTACATCACCGGGTTGCCGATACCTTTGGCCTGGCCTTTTTGAATATCTTTATGATCGATCAGCCCGACACACATGGCATTTACGAGCGGATTGCCCTCGTAGCATGGGTCAAACTGCACTTCACCGCCGACAGTCGGAATACCGATACAGTTGCCGTATCCAGCGATTCCCGAAACGACACCTTCAAACAAATACTTGACTCTCGGGTTTTTCAATTCACCGAACCGGAGAGAATTCAGCAGCGCCACCGGCCGGGCCCCCATGGAAAAAACGTCCCGTATAATACCTCCGACACCTGTAGCTGCTCCCTCGTAAGGTTCTACAGCCGATGGATGGTTGTGGCTCTCTATTTTGAAAACAACGGCCTGCTCATCGTCAATATCAATGATGCCTGCCCCTTCACCCGGCCCCTGAAGGACGCGTTCACCTTCTACAGGGAATTTTTTTAGAAGTACTTTGGAGTTTTTGTAGCTGCAGTGCTCAGACCACATCACGGAAAAAAGTCCCAGTTCCGTGTAATTCGGCAGACGTCCGAGAATACTTTCAATGAAAGTGAATTCTTCTTCGGACACACCCATTTCTGCAAACAGCTTCTTTTCTTTAATCAGTTCCGGTGATGGCTCATGAAGTAACTGCATTTTTTTCCCTCCATTGCTTAACGATCGAAGTGAACAGCTTTTTTCCGTCGGCTGAACCGAGAAGTTCTTCTACGGCCCGTTCCGGGTGCGGCATCATGCCGAGTACGTTGCCTTCTTTGTTCGTAATTCCTGCAATATCTGCGGTGGAGCCGTTCTCATTCAGCCCGTAGGTAAAGACAATCTGGTTGTTTTCTCTGAGTTCTGCAAGTGTTTTTTCATCACAGTAATAGTTTCCATCTCCGTGGGCTACCGGAATCTGAATCGTTTCTCCCTGTTCGTAGCTGTTTGTAAATACAGTAGTGTTGTTTTCCACTGTAAGCGGAAGTGTTTTACATATGAAATGCAGATTTTTGTTACGGCGCATCGCTCCCGGGAGCATTCTGCTTTCGAGAAGCACCTGAAAACCATTGCACACCCCGAGCACCGGCTTTCCCTCGTCCGCTGCCTTCTTCACAGCTTCCATGATCGGTGAAAAGTGGGCGATCGCTCCCGGACGGAGGTAATCCCCGTACGAAAATCCTCCCGGCAGGAGCACAGCGTCGAATCCTTCCAGACTTGTTTCGTTGTGCCACACGTATTCTACTTCCTCGCCGACAGCTTCTTCCACGGCGTGATACATATCCACGTCGCAGTTGGAACCTGGAAACATGATTACAGCAAACTTCATGAGGAAACAACCTCCTCAATTTCGTAGCTGTAATCTTCAATAACCGGGTTTGCCAAAAGCTTTTCGCACATTTCGGTGACCTGCCGTTCCACACTGTCTCTGTCTGCTTCCATTTTCACTTCGACCATCCGGCTGATGGAAACGGATTCCACTCCGCTGTAGCCGATTTTATGAAGAGAATCTGTTACTGCTGCTCCCTGCGGATCGAGGACTCCTTCTTTCCAGCTGATGTACACCTTTACGTTATAAGTCATGATTCTTGTCCTCCTAAACGTTTTAAAATCATTTCGTATCCTTCCTGCAGACTTCCCTGCGAGAAGCGGAATAAGTCTTTATCAAACGATTCACCTGTTTTTTTATCCCAGAGCCGGCACGTATCCGGAGATATTTCATCCGCGAGAAGAATCTTTCCATTCCGACGGCCGAATTCCAGTTTAAAGTCCACGAGATCGATGCCTGCTTCTTCAAAAAGCCAGATCAGTTCCTTGTTTACCTGAAGAGCCATTTTTTTCATTTCCAGAAGCTCTTTTTCTTCCGCAAGTGAAAGTGCAGCAATGTGCGCTTCGTTAAGAAGTGGATCTCCGAGCTCGTCATCTTTATAATAAAATTCAATAATCGGTGGAAAGAACTGTTTCCCCCGCTCTACTCCAAGCCGTTTTATAAGGCTTCCTGCAGCCGCATTGCGGACCACCACTTCGAGAGGAACAATTTCTACCGGATGGACGAGCTGCTCTGTTTCTGAAAGCTGTTTAATAAAGTGACTTTCCACGCCGGCTTCCTGAAGGCGTTCAAAGATCATGGAACTGATTTTGTTATTCAGCCGTCCTTTTCCTTCGAGCACCTCCATCTTCTCCCCGTTAAATGCTGTTGCATCGTCCTTGTAGGCAATGCGCAGCACGTCCGGATCCTCCGTTTCAAAAATACGCTTCGCTTTTCCTTCATACAGGCAGACAGATTCCATCGGTGTACACTCCTTCAGCTTTAGTCGTTTAATCCAAGACGGTTAAAGATCATGTCAACGTGTGTCAGATGGTGGTGGTAATCAAAGCAGTCATCGATTTCTTTTTCCGAAAGACGGGAAGTGATCTCTTCGTCAGCTTCCACGAGCGTACGGAACTGCACAGCTTCTTCCCATGCCTGCATTGCTTTCGGCTGTACAAGATCGTATGCTTCTTCTCTCGCCATGCCTTTATCGATAAGAGTAAGGAGAACACGCTGGGAATAAATCAGTCCGTATGTTCTTCCCATATTCGCTTTCATGTTTTCAGGGAACACGGTTAAATTCTTCACAATATTTCCGAAACGGTTCAGCATATAGTTCAAAGCCGTTGTAGCATCCGGAAGCATGATTCGTTCTGCCGATGAATGAGAGATGTCTCTTTCGTGCCAGAGAGCTACGTTTTCGTAGGCAGTAACAACATGTCCCCGGAGAATACGGGCAAGACCCGTCATATTTTCTGAACCAATTGGATTTCTTTTATGCGGCATAGCGGAAGATCCTTTCTGGCCTTTCGCAAAAAACTCCTCTACTTCCCGTGTTTCACTTTTTTGAAGGCCTCGGATTTCAACGGCCATTTTCTCTATGGAAGCGCCGATCAGAGAAATTGTAGCAATATAGTGGGCGTGGCGGTCCCGCTGAAGCGTCTGAGTGGAAATAGGGGACGGTTCCAGACCGAGCCCGTGGCACACATGCTGCTCTACCTGCGGGTCAATGTTTGCGTACGTGCCGACAGCACCGGAAAGCTTCCCTGCCCGGACGGATTCTTTCGCCTGCAGAAAGCGCTCCAGGTTTCTTTTCATTTCTTCGTGCCAGAGGGCGAGCTTCAGCCCGAAAGTTGTTGGTTCCGCATGTACACCGTGGGTACGGCCCATCATCACCGTGTTTTTATGTTCCTTCGCTTTATCTTTCAAAATATCTATAAAACGCCGCAGATCCTCTTCAAGAATATCGTTGGCCTGCAGCAGCAGATAGGAAAGCGCAGTGTCGACTACGTCAGTGGAAGTAAGGCCGTAATGAACCCATTTTCTTTCCGGACCGAGCGTTTCCGACACAGCTCTCGTAAAGGCTACAACATCGTGGCGTGTTTCTTCTTCAATTTCAAGAATCCGGTTTACATCAAAGGAAGCATTTTCCCTTATTTTCTTTACGTCTTCCTTTGGGATGTCCCCGATTTCCGCCCACGCTTCACAGGCGAGAATTTCTACTTCCAGCCACGCCTGATAGCGGTTTTCGTCATTCCAGAGTTTCTTCATTTCCGGTCGTGTATAGCGTTCAATCATTTTCTGCCTCCTGTAAGCTGTGTCTCTTTCCATATTTCAGATTCATCTATAAGCTTAATTAGTTCTTCCGGGGTATCCGTCAAAAACGTAATGTGCCCCATTTTCCTTCCTTTTTTCGCCTCGGCCTTTCCATAAAGGTGCACGTGAGCCGGCGGCAGCCGGCGGTGATGCTCCAGATAGGCGTCCACGTGCTCCCCGAGAAGATTGACCATTACAGCCGGCTTCAGAAGCTGGACAGAACCGAGGGGCCAGCCGCAGAGTGCGCGGATGTGCTGCTCGAACTGTGATGTTTCACATGCGTTGATTGTGTAATGACCGGAGTTATGCGGCCTTGGAGCGATTTCATTGACGCACACGGTGTCGCCTGTAACAAACATCTCTACCGCAAGCGTCCCGACAAGTCCGATAGATTCCGCAAAGCGGCGGGCAAGCATTTCCGCCCGCTGCTCCGCTTCATTGGAAATACGCGCCGGTACAATCGTTTGATGCAGTATACCGCCGCGGTGAATATTTTCCGCTGTCGGGAAAATACTCACTTCTCCGTGGACACTTCTCGTGATAATAACAGATACTTCGGTATCAAAGTTTATTTTCTGTTCCAGAACAAAAGGACCTTTTCCTTTGAGTTCCTGCCAGCTTTTTTCGATATCTTCTTCTTCTGTCAGCACATACTGGCCTTTGCCGTCGTAGCCGCCGCGTGTCGTTTTCAATACGGCCGGAAGAGTAATTTTTTCTACTGCTTCTTTCAGATCCATTAACGTATAGACAGCTGCGTAAGGAGCCACAGGAATATCAAAAGAACGAAGCTCCTCTTTTTCTCTCAGCCGGTCCTGACTGATTTTAAGAAGTTCACTCCCCTGCGGGAGATACATCGTTTCTTCCAGGTACCGTGCGGTTTCTGCCGTAATATTTTCAAATTCGTAAGTAAGCACATCACATGATGCTGCCAGACCGGCCGCTCCTTTTGTATCGTCGTACGAAGCGATAACTTCCTCATCTGCCACCATCCCGCACGGCGAGTCTGCTTTAGGTTCCAGAACGGCTATACGGTAACCCATTTCCCGGGCGGAAAGAGCCATCATTCGTCCAAGCTGGCCGCCGCCGAGAATGCCTATTGTACTTCCGGGTGCAATCCATTTTTCGTTCATCAGCTCAGCTCCCCTTCTGTCATAACTTCCTGTTTCTTATGCTCCCGGCGTGCTTCGAGCCGTTTCTGAATACCGCTGTCGTGCACCGAAAGCTGCTGGGCTGCCAAAAGACCCGCATTCACAGCGCCGGCCCGTCCGATCGCCACGGTAGCCACAGGGACACCGGCCGGCATCTGCACAATCGACAGCAGGGAGTCCATCCCGTTAAGCGCTTTGGACTGAACCGGCACCCCGATCACAGGCAGTGTCGTTTTGGCAGCTACCATTCCCGGAAGGTGTGCCGCTCCGCCTGCTCCGGCAATAATAACTTCCAGCCCTTTTTCACGGGCCTGCTCTGCGTACTCAAACATCAGATCCGGCGTCCGGTGGGCAGACACTACTTTTGCTTCATAAGGAACTTCCAGTTCTTCCAATGTTTCCGTTGTATGTTTCATCGTTTCCCAGTCTGATGTGGATCCCATAATTACACCGACTTTTGCTTTCATGCTTTTCCTCCTTGAATGCCTTTTACTTTCAGAAGATGACCGGCAGCCTGTCCGCCGGAGAACAGATGAACACAAAAAAGTGCCTTACCGTCCGCCTGCTCACGTCTGAGGGAACGATAAGACACACGACTTTGTCAGATTTCCGCACACCGTTTTTTGGGCACGGCAGGGTACAGGTGCTTAAAAGCACCCCCTTGTTCTGCAATGTATCTCGTCCCTCATAGTCTGCGCATTTACGGTCGCAGGTAGAAACTCACAGGCCATATTCCTGATATTATATGAGGTTTCGTATTTATCTAACGCCATCATATCAATTAATCCGGCTTACCGTCAACTAATTTCGAACATTTACAAATTAACATCGACTCATTGTTCGTATTTTACAAAAAGCACCCATTCAGCGTATTAGGAGGCATTCAGAGGAACTTCTTTTATAGAACGAGTTTTATGAGATCGCTGCCTTAAAAAAATAGGCTGCTTGAAAATAAAATGTATAAGTAATAAATGTCCGCCTTCGTTTCCATAGGGACGCTTCACGGACGGACCCGGGCATCCCTTGCCTTTTTCACAGCGTATCAACTGCTGCGGACCTCTCATAAATCAGCTATGTGCCCAAACAAAGCTGTTACAAAATCACCTTCATTTACTCTTCTTTCGCAACGGCTTCAAATACAATCCGCTGGTAGGCTACTTCCACATCTTTGCCGGACTCTTTCAGCACCGGCTCCTCCATTCTTCTCACCGGTCTGTATCCTGCTTTTTCCATCCGGTCCAGACATCCGCTCACTGTTTCTTTATCTTCAACGTAAAATTTCTTTTTCTTCGCCATTCGTCCCTTCCTTTCCTTTTGTTCATTTTTATTTTAGCATAGGTATAGACGTCCGAAAATACACTGCCGAAGGAGTTATATTCATGACACAGCCCCGACATGCCGGTTTCTGGATACGGGCAGCGGCTCTTGCTGCCGATCTTTTTATTCTCGCAGTACCTTTTCAGATTATTGTTTTCAGTATTACCGGAACATTTGAGCCGACTGCCGTTCCATGGCTGGAATCTGTTTATCCGATCGTAACAATGGTATATTTTATTTACTTTCACTCATCTTCATTAAAAGCAACTCCGGGCAAATACCTGCTCGGGATTCAGGTTGTCCGAAGCCGGACCGGAGAACGTATTACCTGGCCGAACGCTACAGGAAGGTATTTTGCAGAAATACTTTCCGCACTCCTTTTCTTTATCGGTTATTTTATGGCTGCTTTTACAAAAGAAAAAAGAACGCTGCATGACTACCTCGCCAGAACAGTCGTTATTCACCGGGACGGTTCTAATTAAAAAATTATGTTAAAGCATTCGCTATTGACGGCTGGAGAAAAACTTCGTTTTTTACCAGCAGGCTTGCTGTGGAAGAGATTTTGAGCATCCAAAAGGCATACCCGGTTTCTGCTTCGGTTTTCGTAAACACTGCTCTTTACTCTATAAACCCGACGCCCAGGCGATTTTTCGAGACGCCTGCGGAAGCGCGCAGATCCCCCCGGACGGACAGGTGACTAGAGCCGCAGACGACTTTCAAATGCAACACAGAGCTTAGTTCTTACGCATGTTTGGTGAAAATAAGTTATACCTTACAAAAAAAGCTAATTTCACCCAAAAAATACTATCGTTTGAGCCTGCCCTACCAGCTTTTTAAGTAAAGTTGCTTTCCGTAATCAAAAGCAGGAAAGCCAAGTTTCCTTTCTTCACGTAAGAGCCCGAAGCTTTAACAGAGCCAATTAAAAAAGCGGAAATTCCATTTTATTTATGGAATTTCCGCTTTTTACGTCATTCTGCTCCAGGTTATAAATATAATTTTCCTGCACGCAGCTAAAATATAACGTGCTGAAAAGCAAGCCAGATGATACCGAAAATAACCGTATAAACAGATACGAGCGCTTCCCTTTTATCACTTAAATAAATCCACTGGACAAGTGCCTGACTGGAAAAAATAATAATTAACAAAGTTGCCCAGAACCACAGGCTCTGGAGCGTTCCGGTATCCCAAAAAATCGTTAAAAAGAAAAGAATCATTATAAGCAGAACACCCAGTCGCGCTCCTTCGATCCATCGGCCTTTTGTATCCCATACTCTCTCTCTTTTTTTTCCGGACCGAGCCAGAAAAAGCTGACTGCCCAGTAAAAAAGAACAACTGCCAGTGCAAACCCGCCGATAAATATCAACCTTCCAAGTGCTTCCCAGGGCAATTATACTCATTTTGGAAATTAGATACAAAAATAAGCTTATCTCTTTGTTGAACAGGGTAATCTTTTATTATGAATATTTACAGCTGAAGGAGAAAGATATGAGCTACTTAATCACTGTTTTCGATTTAACCTACTCCTTGTTTCACTTTTTTCTTTTCGTCGTTACTCTGCTCGTTCTCTTTGCTATCCTTCGACTTTTCATAAAAAAAACTGTTCCTCTTTTACTTACGTTTCTTCTCTTTATTATTACAGGCGCTGCTGCTTTTGAATTTTCCCACAGAACGACGTTCGCTTCTGTTGTACCAGACGGGACGGCTGATCCGGACAATGTAGAGAGTATTACAGTTACTGACCTTGACGAAGAGGAAGGTGTCCACTACGCAGAAATTGAAGAATCTGAAGTTATCGAAGATATTCTTGACCACTTTTCCGGACTGAACCTCCGGGAACAGCAGAGATCCCGGCCGGAAGACCTTCAATACCTTGTACAGATTCACTCGGAAGAAAATTATTCGTTTCATCTGACTGAAAATCAGCTGGATGGACGGCTCGTTATCAGTGAAGAGAACCACCTTAAAAAGCTGGATCAATTAAGAGATAATAACGACCTCCAATGGGAAGAATTTTAAAAAGCACCGGACGTAAATGCGTCCGGTGCTTTGTTTACTCTCCAAGATATATAAAATACAGAAGAAAGACAACAAACAAAACATACATAATTGGATGTACTTCTTTGTATCTTCCTTTAAATACCATTGTAATAGGATACATGATAAACCCAAGAGCAATTCCTGTTGCAATGCTGTAAGTAAGGGGCATGGCGATCATCGTGAAAAAGGCCGGTACCGCCACTTCGAACTTTTTCCAGTCGATATTTGAAATTGCCCCTGCCATCAAAACTCCGACAATAATAAGCGCAGGCGCTGTTACAGAAGCCGTAACGACCGCGAGAAGAGGGGAAAAAAGAAGGGCGATCAAAAACAAAATCCCTGTAACGACGGAAGCAAAACCGGTTCGGGCCCCTGCAGCAATACCGGAAGACGATTCTATATAGGCAGTAGTCGTTGACGTACCGAGAATTGCCCCGATCGAGGTTGCGGAAGAATCAGCCAGAAGGGCGCGCTGTGCCCGCGGCAGCTTGTTATCTTTCGTAAATCCTGCCTGGTGCGCCACAGCATAGAGCGTCCCTGCTGTGTCAAAAAAGTCCACGAACAGGAAAGTTAAAATGACAATCATCAGCTGCAGTGTAAAAATTTCTCCGAGACTCATCTCTGCAAAAGGTGTGAAAGCCGCTCCAAAAGTTGGCGCCAGGCTCGGAACCGACCCGACAATCGCGTCAGGACGCGGAATAACTCCAGTCAGTATACCTATAAAAGCGGTCAGTACCATTCCATAAAAAATACCGCCTTTTAACCCCATGCTCATAAAGATAACGGTAATAACCACTCCGACCACTGCCAGGAGCGTATTTGGAGCGCCGAGATTACCGATTTCCACAAGCGTCGCTTCGGACATAACGACGATTTCTGCATTCTGGAGACCGATAAAAGCAATAAAAAGTCCAATTCCCGCTCCGGCAGCATTTTTTAATTCTGCAGGGATTGCATTAATAATGAACTCCCTTACGCCGATCAGTGTAATAATGATAAAGATGATCCCCGACATAAATACACCGAGAAGTGCTGTTTCCCACGGTATTCCCATGCCAATAACGACAGAATAAGTGAAAAACGCATTCAATCCCATACCAGGAGCCAAAGCAATCGGATAGCGGGCAATAACGCCCATTATAATGGTTCCGATAGCCGCAGCGAGTGCTGTCGCTACGTATACCGCTCCTTCATCCATCCCCGTCGGTGCAAGAACATTCGGATTAACAAACAATATGTAGGCCATCGCCAGAAATGTCGTCAGTCCACCGAGTATTTCTCTGTTGTAGTTTGTTTCCAGCTCGTCAAAACGAAAATAGCGGTCCATCCTTCTAATCCCTCCATCAAATAAATAGCAGCCGTTTCGTATACCTCCTATGAATAAAAAAGAGAGCTGTCCTGTTAGGAAAACGGGAATCAGCTCTGGTCTGCAGATGGAGTCTACGGGATATCCGCAGCTCACTATCCGTAGTCAGACCATTTAAGGTGGCCTGGTAGAAACTGTCGGGCCGTATTCCCGACTTTATACGAACATTCGGCTTTATGAAATTACTTCAATATAGTAACAGGGTTAAGATCGTGTGTCAAACCTAAATACGAACATTTAATTGTTAATAAGTTTACATATTCGTAAATTATTCCAATTGTCCACCTTTATTATTAAAGCTGTGTTGGCTGTTGATAACTGGAGATACACTCCGCTTTCCACAGGCCGGCTTACGCTTCGTTTTTTCTTCATATAAAAATAAAAGCACCCTCGAAGTTTGAAACTGATTTATCTATACATACCGAAAGAAGGCTGCCTCGGATATATGAGCCAGCCCCTTTCAACCTGCTTATTATGCTGCTCCGGAGGAAACGATCTATCGTCTCCACACAGCTTTGCAGTCATTTAAATGAGCCTTACCGTTTTACTCCCACTCAATAGTGGAAGGCGGCTTGGAAGTAATGTCATACACGACGCGGTTCACGTGCTTTACTTCGTTGACGATCCGCGTAGAAATTGTTTCCAGTACGTCATATGGGATACGTGCCCAGTCGGACGTCATACCGTCCACCGATGTTACTGCCCGCACTCCAACCGTATAATCATACGTCCTTTCATCTCCCATGACACCTACACTGCGCATATCCGGAAGAGCGGTGAAGTACTGCCAGATTTCCCGGTCGAGTCCGGCTTTTTTGATTTCGTCCCGAAGAACATGATCGGACTCCCGTACGATTTCGAGCTTTTCTTCCGTAATTTCGCCCAGAACACGAATACCGAGTCCCGGCCCCGGGAAAGGCTGGCGCCAGACGATATCTTCCGGAAGACCAAGCTCTGTGCCTACTTTGCGTACTTCATCTTTGAATAGTGTATTGAGCGGCTCGATCAGATCAAACTTCATATCCTCCGGCAGACCGCCGACGTTATGATGGGACTTTATTGTCTGCGCTGTATCCGTTCCACTTTCAATAATGTCTGTGTAAAGCGTACCCTGTGCAAGAAAGTCGACGTCTTCCAGCTTTGCTGCTTCTTCTTCAAACAGGTAAATAAATTCATTCCCGATAATTTTACGTTTCTGCTCCGGATCGCTTACACCGGAAAGTTTAGAAAGAAAACGTTCCTGGGCATCGATTTTCACAAGGTTCATATCAAAGCCTTCACCAAACGTTTTCATGACGCTGTCCGCCTCTCCTTTACGAAGAAGACCGTGGTCAATAAACATACAGATCAGCTGATCACCTATAGCTTTATGAACAAGTGCAGCCACAACAGAAGAATCAACTCCTCCGCTCAATGCACAGAGAACTTTTCGATCGCCGACATTTTCACGGATTTTATCCACTTCCATGTCGATGTAGTTTTCCATCGTCCAGTTTCCTTCGCATCGGCAGATTTCATACACAAAATTGTGAAGCATCTCTGTTCCGTACTCTGTATTTCTTACTTCCGGATGAAACTGCACTCCATAAAGCGAACGGCTTTCGCTGCTCATCGCAGCTACCGGGCACGACACGTTTGTAGCATCTGTCTGAAAACCTTCCGGCGGTGCCTGTACAAGATCTCCGTGGCTCATCCAAACGGACTGCTGCGCGGGAAGCTCCTTAAACAGCGGCGATTCCTGCTGAACGTCGATCGTAGCTTTTCCGTATTCCCGGTGATTCGCCGCTTCAACTTTCCCGTTAAAATGATGTGTCATCAGCTGCATGCCGTAACAGATTCCGAGAACAGGGATATCAAGGTCGAATATTTCCGGGTCACACTGTGGTGCCCCTTCTCCATAAACACTTCCCGGTCCTCCGGAGAAAATAATTCCTTTCGGGTTCATTTCTTTAATTTCAGCAGCTGTTATTTTGTGGGTTACAAGCTCACTGAATACTCCGAGATCCCGGATACGGCGGGCGATAAGCTGGTTATACTGACCACCGAAATCCAGTACGATCACTTTTTCATTAATTTCTATCATTATGTCTATCTCCTTTCTTCCCTCCCGGAGAAGGGGTACAAAAAAAGCTGGAACGCTGACTCCGCATAAAAATACGAAGGCAGAATTTCCAGCTGTATCACCTGAGAAAAACCACCTTCATAGTCAGACCATTTAAGGTGGTCCGGTAGAGACTCTTGAGCCGATTCTCAAGGATATATGAAGTGCTCTTTTTTGTTTTAAATACTGCATTATTGTATCAGCAGCTTTTCTGGAGGTCAAGCCTGCAGCAGCCTGACAATTTCTTCCCAGTCTTTTTTCCGTTTCTCCCATTCTCCCACCGGCGTCCGGCCGCCATAATAAACTTTTTCGTAGGAGGAAGTCAGCTTAGTCATCGCCTGGGAACTGAGGGCGAGATCAACACGCCGGGAATATTCCCGGAGCGTTTCTCCTTCTGCCCGCGGGAGGCCTTCGTTTGCGAGCATCCACAGCAGCCGCTGATAAGCGCTGCTGAACGAAGCACTTGTGCCGGAAAATCTGTACCGGTAAAAGAAAAACTTATTCTGCAGTCTGCTCTGCTTTTGGTAAAGAATCATTACAGCGATTATAAGCGGTATGGAAATAAGCAGGTTTTTCATAGTAAAGACAGCGGTTCCCTCATCCGTTTCTTCCTCTGTCCCTTCCTGCTCTCCGCCTTCTTCCAGGAGATCATCCACTCCGCCCTCCGGCTCAGGAATGTTCGGATCCTCCCCGGAGTTATCCTCTCCCAGATCAATGCCCGGGTCACTCTCCGGTTCTTCAAAGTCTGCATAGTTCGTAAAGCCTCTCGTCGGTTCAAACGGCACCCATCCTACTTCCGGAAAATATACTTCCACCCACGAGTGAGCGTTCGCGTTGGCGATTTCGTAAAGATTCCTTCCGTCTTCAAGCTCTTCTACTTCCTCTCCAGCTGTAAAACCTTTAACCCAGCGGGCCGGAATATCGAGCGCCCGCAGCATGACTACCATGGATGTGGAAAAATTATCGCAGTACCCTTCCTGGGTTTCGAATAAAAATTGATCGACGTAATCTTCCCCTTCTTCCGGGACTGCTACGTTTTCTGTTTCGTATTCAAAATCGTTGTCGGAAAAATAGTTTTCTACTGCAGCAGCAGTTTCATAGCGGGAATCATGCTCTTCCCCTATTTCTTCCGCAAGGACCGTTACCCGTTCCGGAAGCTCTTCCGGAAGCTGCAGATAATATTCCTGAATATCTTCCGGATCCTCTTCAGAACTGTTCCGAAGCTCTTCCATAGGAAATACAGGCTCTTCGTAAGTCAGTTCATAGCTCTCAAGCCGGACACTTTCTGTATTTCCTGATTCTGCCTGAATACGTCCGCCTTCTGCATCGGTGTAAAACTGAATTTCGTTTTCCGGTATTGTACTGCCCCCGGCCTCTGCTGATGTATTTTGTACATTTACAGGCTGACCGGGATAGAAGATCAGTTCGAAGTCTGCTGCTTCATCCATTTCAATAAACGTCTGACCTTCTTCCAGTTCCGCGCCATCTTCAAACATATGGTAATCGATACCGCTCCCAAAAATCTGTTCCGATTCTATATATTCCGGATCAGATGTCCAGCCGTGTCCAGTATACGTATCCTTCGATTCTCCCCGCCAGTATTTTTCCCCGTCTGCCGCTGCAAGGAAAGCAGTGCCTTCCTCTTTTTCAAATCCACCGCCGAGACGTTCGTCATTTACTCCATAGCCGATGCGGCTTGCCTGGGCACCGCCCGGCCCTTCAATCCCCGCAATTTCCCGCATAAAGGGGACCGGATCCTCCCACTGAGGTTCAGGCTTCGGAAGTAATATTCCGGCCACCACTGCAGCCGCAGCCATCGTAACGAGTGTATACATCCAGGCTGGGGAAATAAACGAACCGGGTCTCCGGCCGATCGCACGCTCCTCATCCTGTACATTAAGCATATGAAGCAGTGCCAGTATGAAAAAGCCGATAATAACAATACGGATAACAGCCTGTGAAGCATCAACAACTGTAAACGTATCGAGAATCGTAATGTACGCTATGGTACAGAGAAGAAAAAAGAATACCTTTCTCGTATACAGCACCCAGTAGTAAAGCAGATAGCATACAAGAGCCAGCAGCATAAACAGCAGAAACGTCCGGAAAAAATCTGTCAGCGCTGCGAAATTCCCGTTAAATATCATTCCTGTGTTCATTGTAAATTCGGCGGCAAAGGTGCGCAGAAGTGTTCCTGCTCCCTCTCCGCTGAGGAACGGACCTTCCATAAAAATCCTGTGAAGCCCGTATAAGCTCCCTGCAAATAAAGCAGGCATGGTAATGTAAAAAGGAAACCGGAAATAAATCAGTACCGCGCTCGCCAGCGTGAACCATACAAAAATTTCAATCTGGCCTGTGTTTGTTACGGCAGGAACCGGCCGGAGCCATTCCCATATAAGTAAAAATGCCAGAATATATATTAACAAATGCGTAACGGAGGCCATTGATTTTAACTGGAAATGCTTCACTTAACCACCCTTATTCATAAAAGTATCCTTGGACCATTTCCCCTCGCTGATTACATACGCCTCTGCGCCGGTTCTGCGCAGTTCCTTCAGCCTTTTGTGCTCCCAGGCGTCCACTTCTTTCCCTTTATCCATGAGAGCAAAGAAAATACGTATCTTCCGGGAAAGCAGCACTTTGATCCGCTCCATAATTTCATCTGTCAGTTCAAGCGATACGAAGACGAGCGTCACTCCTGAAGGAAGATCAGCCTCGCACTGCTTTATTTCGCTGTAAAAAGACCCTGTACCAGCCGGTGCAGTCTGTGCCAGATAAGTAATGACGGCTTTCTGACTTTCTCCGCCGGCGCCGGAAGGAAAACGTTTCACACCGGAACCACAGGATATAAAACTCATCTGCAGGTGTTCTTTTGAAGCAAACATGAGTATGGAGGCAACCAGTTCAATCCCTTTTTCATAAGCATCGGAAACCGCAAAGGACGATCCCGGCATGCGATTATTCAGCACAACAAGAAAATTCTGGCCGGCATAATCTTCAAATTCCTTCGTCATCAGACGACCGGCTCTTGCGGATGCCTTCCAGTCCATGCTTGTCATTTTGTCTCCGGGCACATACTCTCTTGCTCCGGAAAGAGAGGTCTGATCTTCCAGATAATCCTTAAAGGAAAAAGAAGCTTCTTCATCCTGCTTTTCATAGGCATTCCACTGATCAATCACATGATATTTCGGATAAACGAGCAGCTCAGCAGGAATGGATACGAATTTTTCTTTATGGATAAACCCAAACATATCACTCGTAGATAATTTCACTCCGTAAAAATGATATTTTCCCCTTTTCAAGTGGGGAATCGTATACCCGTACACGAGCTCTTTTTTCGTAGTCGGATAAAAAATCATCCGGGAAGCCTCATAAGGAAGCTGCTTCGTCAACTTTTCCTCGGTCACGTCCTCTACGGCAAGATAAAGAAACGGGAAAAGCCATTTTCGTTCTATCCGGATTTCCGTTGTAAGCTCTGCTCCCGACGGCAGGGCTCCCTCCCCCGACCGCCTTTCTACATGAAAACGTCCGAGGGGGATCAAAGCATACAGCAGCATGAGAAGTATCATCGTCATTACACTGTAAAATAAAAACCAGCTGACAAAGTTCCCCTGAAACATTGCATAGCTGAAGAGACCGGCAATAATCCCTGCCGCAGCCGTCACTTTGGCAATTCTCTTCGTCCATGACCAGATTACTTTCATTGCGCCTGCTCGTTCCCTGCCGGCACGTGTACCTGCTCCAGAAGATCCCGGATAATCCGTTCCGTAGTCAGGTCGGACAGCTTGGCATCCGAATTGAGCATCAGGCGGTGCTGCAGCACAAAAGGTGCCAGGTACTTAATATCATCTGGAATTACGTAATCTCTTTCCTGCATGAAAGCATAGGCCTGGCCTGCCTTCATCAGAGCGATCGATGCTCTGGGGCTGGCTCCGAGATACACCGCGTGGTGCTGCCGTGTCGCATTGACGATACTTATAATATATTCTTTTACTTGACGGCCGGCAAAAACATTCTTTACGTCTGCCTGCATCTGCAGCAGTTTATCCAGTGCAAGCACCGGTTGGAGTGATTCTATAGGCGGTTCTTTTTCTGCACGGTTCAGAACTTCCATTTCTTCTGCTTTCGTCGGGTACCCGATACGAAATTTAAATAAAAAACGGTCGAGCTGTGCTTCCGGTAATGGGTAGGTTCCTCCGTACTCGATTGGGTTCTGTGTCGCCATAACAAAAAACGGCTTCTGAAGTTCTCTCGTTTCCCCATCTGTCGTTACGCTGCCTTCTTCGAGAGCCTCGAGCAGCGCTGCCTGTGTTTTCGGAGATGTGCGGTTGATTTCGTCTGCCAGAACGATATTCGCCATGACCGGCCCGGGACGAAAATGGAATTCCATCGTTTTTTGATTAAAGACGGAAACTCCTGTCACATCAGATGGAAGCAGATCCGGTGTAAATTGAATCCTTTTAAAATCCGCACCGAGAGACCGGGCAATGGCCCGTACCATCATCGTCTTCCCGACTCCCGGGACATCTTCAAGCAGAACGTGTCCCCCGGATAAAATTGCGATGAGGCTGAGCTCAATTTCCCGACGTTTACCTACTACTACTTTTTCCACATTCTCAATCAGTTCATATATTAAAGGCTGTTTAACTATCGGCTGTTCTCTTTTACCCCGCATGATAAGCCCCCTCTGGCTGAATACTGGTACTTATACTGTTCCACCTTCTATTTTATCATGATTAAAGGGAAATATCGCTGTCCGGCTGATTTCAGAACATCAGAAAAGCGCCCGGATTTTTTTATCCGGGCGCTTTTCTGTCAGCTTACACTTTCAGCAGGAACATAAAAACAATTGTTCAGTCTCTTCCACTGCGTTTTACAGACCCTGCTTCATTTGATGATGAGGCATATGGTGATGGCCTTTTGGAGTCCGGTGTTCATCAATTAAGTCTTCATCTTCCACCGGAATATGACCGATTTCTTTATCCGATTCCACAACGACTACGTAATCCCCCTGTTCAAAATATCCGCTGAACGGAGACGCTTCTTTATCCTCTTTATGAATCAGTTCTATATTTTCCCTGGAAACTCCTTTTAATTCCAGTTCCCGGTAGACCCCATCTTTTTTGTCTGGATCTTTCAATACCGCAACGACCTGTTTGTTCATCTCCAGCACCTCCGTTCTGATTACGTCCTGTTTCTTCTTTACCCTTCTCCCACACGCCTGAAACGCGCTGTGACAGTTTCTTGAAACCGTGCAGTCGATGAGGATGGTCTTCTGTTTGACAAACTATATTACCGGCAGTAAAATACGCTTAATTCCGATTTTTTCACTTTGTTTAGGAGGTTTTCAATAAATGTCTACGACGTACGTTCATTCCACTGGAGCTCAGGAGGATGTAGAAAAAAGATCTACCGTTTCCCTGAATCCGCCCCAGATGAAACTGATTGGAGGCGGCCTTGTTGTTACGGCTGTTCTTGCCGTCTTCCTGCTTCTGACCCAGGAACCGGTGCAGCCGCTGTTACTGCTTATCGGTCTCCTTCTCGGCTACACGTTATTTCATGCCCGGTTCGGCTTTACTTCCGCTTTCCGGAGGTTTATGGCTGTTGGCAACGGCCAGGCGATCCGCTCCCATATGGTGATGCTTGCCGCGGCTGTTACGCTGTTTGCTCCAATTCTTGCATTCGGCATTTCCTTTTTCGGTACCGGTGCCAGCGGTTATGTATCGCCTATTGGAACGAGCGTCATCGTCGGTGCCTTTATTTTCGGTATCGGGATGCAGCTCGGAGGGGGTTGTGCTTCCGGTACACTATTTGCCGTCGGCGGAGGAAGAACCGTCATGTTTATTACACTGCTTTTCTTTATTGTAGGTTCTGTAATCGGCGCTGCTCATCTTCCATTCTGGACCGAGGATATGCCGAACGGCCAGCCGGTTTCCCTCGCGGAAACAACAGGGCTCGGCTACGGGGGCGCATGGCTGATTTCTATCGTTCTTTTCGGTCTGATAGCGTGGATTACACTCGTTGTAGAGAAGAAACGCCGGGCACCAAAAATGGCACCTGTTCCTACCACTTCGGGGTGGAAACGAATTCTACGCGGTTCCTGGCCGCTTTTCGCAGCAGCAATTGTGCTCGCTGTACTGAATGCTTTGACGTTAATGACGCGCGGTCAGCCGTGGGGCGTTACTTCCGCCTTTACGCTCTGGGGTTCCAAAGCTGCAGAATCTGTTGGTATTGATGTCGCAAGCTGGGGCTACTGGCAGGGTGAAAATGCTGCCATGCTGGAAGCATCCATTTTTTCCGATACAACAACGATCCTTAATTTCGGTGTTATTATCGGCGCTTTCCTTGCTTCCGCAGCAGGAGGATTGTTTAAATTTTCTCCATTAAAAGGAAAGCACGTAACAGCCGCTGTTATCGGAGGCCTGGCGATGGGCTACGGTGCCCGTCTTGCCTACGGCTGTAACATCGGCGCTTATTTCGGCGGTATTGCCTCTTTCAGTCTTCACGGATATTTGTGGGCTGTCATGGCACTGCTCGGAACGTTTGCAGCTCTTTATATAAGGCCGCTGTTCGGGCTTTCCGTCCCAAAATCGCGGGATACCTTCTGTTAATAAAAACAGCTGCTTTAAAGCACAAAACAAAAAGACCTGCCCGGTTAGTGTTCCGGGCAGGTCTTTTGTGGATGAAAGGCTCCATGTTGATTCACGTGCTCCTGCAGTGCTTAGTTTTTTCCTTTTAAGCGGTGACGGTACAGCAGGTAGGAAACACCGAGAATAAGCAAGATAATAACAGCGGTTAAAATAATAAAAACCGGTTCATACATAAATCATGGCACTCCTTTTAAAGAAGATTCATATCACTAAATACCCAGCTGCGGGCAGATTATAACAGGTTCCGGTAAAATCAGCGGAAGATATCCGGGGTAACCGGCCCCTGCTGTTTCCAGAGAGATGTATTTTCCAGTATGGCAGCGAGCCGGAGAAGGAGAATTTCCTCCCCCTTGGCAGCGGAGGCCTGAACGCCCAGAGGCATGCCGCTTTTAGTAACACCGAGCGGCATCGAAACAGCCGGCTGGCCCGTTAAATTTGCCGACTGAGTAAATGGTGTATAAACAAGACTAGGAAGAAACATATCGTAAATAAGCTGCTGACTGTCTCTGCCGCTTTTCATTGCTTCCCGGTACGTATTCTCTCTTTCTTTATCCGGCGTCAGCTCTCCTGCTTTTGGAGCCTCCCAGGCAGCTGCCGGCGTCAGGTAAATATCGTACTTTTTATGAAAATTGTGTACAACAGCAGAAGCAGCATCCCATGACTGCAGACTGCGGGAATACGAAGCGGCAGAAACATTCTTCCCTGCTTCTTTAAGCATCCACGATTCAAGTTCCAGTTCTTCATCTGCGATTTCCCGGCCGAAAGCTTCCTCCAGCTGCTGAATAACTGCCGCCATTTCTCCGCTGTTCATTAAATAATACTGTTCCATTAATGAAACTCCGTTCAGTTCTGGAGCTTGTTCCTCTACTTCGTGGCCCGCCCGTTCCAGCCAGAGAGCTGCTTCCTTCACAGCGGATACTGCTTCTTCTGATACGGGGGTCCCTACAGGAGAAACTGTCGAGAAAGCTATTTTCAGCTTATGATTGAACGGTCGGCCGATCAAATCAAAAGCCGATTTATCAATAAGAGTCGTCTGGAAGGCTGCTTCCATTTGATATGACTGCACTTCTTTAAGAAGAAGGGCACTGTCACGCACCGTACGGCTTACTGCAAAATCCACCGCTGCTCCCTGCCATTTCCTTCCGCTTCCCGGTCCTACAGGTGTTCTTCCTCTTGTTGGTTTAAGGCCGAAAATCCCTGTAAAAGAAGCCGGAATGCGTATCGATCCTCCTCCGTCACCTGCTCCGGCAGCAGGAACAATTCCTGCTGCTACGGCTGCTGCGGCTCCCCCGCTGGAGCCGCCGGCACTGAAAGATGTGTCGTGGGGGTTACGGGTAACTCCCCCCCTCCGCGGTTCGGTAATATTTTTCAGTCCGAATTCCGGCGTATTTGACTGCCCAGTGATGCGCAGTCCCGCTTTTCGGAATGCAGCAGTCATGTAAGCATCACGGGGTGCCCGGCTGTTCAGCAGATAAGACCCCGCTGTCAGCAATTCCCCTTCGACAGCCTGCGAAGCGTCTTTCGTAACAAAAGGGACTCCTGCGAACAGCCCCTTTTTTGGCCATGCTTCTGTTTCCGCTTTATCAAAACGCGTTCTTACCACAGCGTTGACCACCGGATTCACCTTTTCCAGCCGCTTTTTAAACGCAGCAAAAACGTCCTCAGCTGTTACTTCTTTGTTTTTGATCATTGCAGCAAGTGCGGCTGCGTCACTTTTCAAATACGTACTTTCATCCAGCATGTTACCAAATCCTCCTGCTCTCACCACAAAGTCCTTTATCCCGTCATAAATAATTCTGCTTCTGTCTGCTTCATTTTGTAAAAGACACCCTGCTTTTTCATTAATTCGCTGTAGGTGCCCTGCTCTGCGAGTTTTCCGTCTTCCATCACAAGTATTTGATCCATGTCTTCCAGCCCCTGTAGTCTATGGCTTACGTGAAGGAGCGTCTTACGTGAAGCACTTTGGTATATTTTCTCAAGTACGTGCTGTTCTGTCGATGCGTCTACCGACGACGTCGGCTCATCCAGCAGCCAGACAGGTGTATCCCGCAGCAGTGCCCGGCTTAGTCCGAGGCGCTGTTTTTCCCCGCCGGATAAATCCGACGCTTTCTCACGAAGTTCCAGATCCAGGCTGAGGTAAGGGAGCTGCACACTTTCCAGTACTTCTTCCAGCTTTTCGTCTGAAGCAGTTTCGTCTGCAAGCTGCAGGTTTTCTCTCACTGTACCATAGAAAAAATGCTGATCCTGGAGCACTGCATTCGTATGCCTCCAAATGTCTTTTTCATCCAGGCTTCTCGTTGAAAAGCCATTGAATTTCACTTCTCCCGCTTCCGGAATATATATACCGAGAAGAAGCTGCAGAAGCGTTGATTTCCCGGAACCGCTCGCCCCTACAACAGCTGTCGCTGTTCCTTTCGGAAGGTGAAAACTTACGTCCCGGAGTACCGGTCTGTTTTCGTCCGGGAAAGTGAAGGTGACGTTGTTAAATTCAACCTCCGGAGCTGTTTCCGGAAACGGATGCTTTTCTTCTTTTTCGGGAATTTTAGACGCTTCATCCGCCATTACCTCGTCCAGCCTGCCGGCTGCCCGCCGGCTCTCATGGGCGTAGGAAGGATAGGCGGCCATCGGCACAGCATTTTCAAACACTGTAAGACTGATCATAACGAGCATGGCAAGAAATACTCCATCGAGCTGACCTGCGGCAGTTAAAGCTGCTCCGGAAGCAAGCACGAGCCAGGAAACTGCAAAAGCTGCGGTCTGATTCCACGTTCTGCTTGCCAGACGGCGGCGGGCAGCTTCCGCCTGCTGCGAAACGTAGTGCTTCGACTGCTGCAGCAGCTCTTCTTCTTTATGTGCAAGCCGCTGATGAAGCTTTAAATCCTGGAATCCGTAAAGAAATTCTGCTGCTTCCGTGGAGACTTTCCCTCTTGCCTCGCGGACATCTGCTGCGTTTTTACGCTGCCGGAAGGCATACCATGAAGGGATCAGCCATCCTGTAACAAGTAGTCCTGCAGCAAGAATTCCTGCTGTCACCGGAGAAAAATATAAGGTGACTGCAATCGTCGCTGTAAAGACGGTCAGCATGACGACCGGCGGGTAGAACACACGCAGAAAGTAATCCTGAAGACTTTCAACATCTCCGACAATCCGGGACAAAAGATCCCCGCTTCGGAATCTCTGGGAAATTCTCGGTGCCATCGGTTCTAATTTTTTAAAAAAATGTGTCCGGACATTACTGAGCATCGTAAATGTCGCCCGGTGGGAATACAGCCTTTCCCCGTAACGGCTGAGAGCCCGTGTGAAGCTGAACAGTTTCAGCAGGGCAATGGTTATAGTCAGTATTGCCAACGCCGGCGTAACCGCCGCTCTGGAAATAAGGTACCCGCTGTTGGCAAACAGAGCCACGGCCCCCATGCCGGCAAGAAAACCAAACATAACCGACAAAAATACATCTCTTTTTTCACGGAGAACGAGCGAACGAATCTGCTTCATGCTTTCACCCCCTGCTGAACCTGCACCATATCCCGGTATGATTCGTTTTTTTCCAGCAGCTGCCCGTGCGTTCCTGCAGCCGCTATTCTGCCGTTTTCCAAGAGCAGAATCTGGTCGGCTTCCCGGATAGTATGCAGCCGGTGGGCCACTGTCAGCACAGTGGCATTTTCCGAGAGCTCCTTCATACCACGCTGCAGCAGCTGCTCTGTTTTTACATCCAGTCCGGTTGTCGGTTCATCAAACAATAATAATCCTGGTTTTTTTATAAAAGCCCGTGCCAGTGCCACACGCTGCTTTTCCCCGCCGGAAAGTCCTCTTCCACCTTCACCGACCATCGTATCAAGTCCATTTGGAAGAGCGGAAGCCACTTCTTTCAAGCCGGCTTTTTCCACCGCTGTTTCCAGCTCCTCTTTCGAAACGTCCGGCTTTCCGAGCACGACGTTTTCCCTGAGGGTTCCGGAAAAGAGATACGGTTTCTGAGTGACATAGGCAAGCTGGTCGTACCAGGAAGCCTCTTTGATCTCTGTCATCGGGGTACCGTTCACAAGTATTTCCCCTTCCGCCGGCATAAGACCGGAAATGAGCTGCAGAAGTGTCGATTTTCCTGAGCCGCTCCGGCCAATTACGGCCGTATGAGTGCCTGCCTCCAGGTGGGCATCGAGCGGTCCTAGTGCAAAACGGTCTGTGTCATATTGAAAACGCGTTTCCTTGAAGGTAACGGAAGGTACCGCCGGCGCTTCTTTTTCTCCCCATGTAACCGGCTGCTCTTCTTTATCCAGCTCTGCGTAAATACGGTCTGCTGCTGCCATACTTCCTCTCCCGGAATGAAAAGCACTGCCCATTTCCTTAAGGGATGCAAAAAATTCCGGGACGAGAATTAACACAAAAAAAGCAGTGAAAAACGACAGCTGATCGTAAATAACCAGACGGAGGCCGACTTCAAGAGCCACTATGGAAACACTGAGCATAGAAATAAACTCAAGCATCAACGAAGACAGGAAGGCAATTTTCAGCACGCTCATCGTAGCGTCCCGGTAGTTCAGGCTGCTTTTTTCAATTTCAATTTCCTGCTTCCGCGCACGGCCGAACAGTTTCAGCGTCGACAGTCCCTGCAGAATATCAAGAAATTTACCCGAAAATGCGTTCAGCTTTTCCATCTGCTCTTCCGATTTTTTCTGCGTGTTTTTACCGATAACAATCATCATAATCGGAATAAACGGCGCGGTAATCAGCAGAATTAATCCGGACACCCAGTTCATGTAGAAAACAGCTCCGAGCAGAATGAGCGGTACGAGCGAAGACTGCATCATCACTACATAATAGTGGCTGAAATAAGCATCCAGTTCATCAACGGCATCCAGCATGACACTGACTTTGGATCCGGACCTTCCTTCTGCAGAGGCCTGTACCGGATTTTCGGTATATTTTTTCAGCAGCTTCCGCCGGAATTCCTGCTTTACTTCCGCTGCCATTTTCTCACCTGTTCGATTATTCACATATTGCAGTGCAGCACGCAGCCCAAGTGCCCCCATCACACCGGCAAGCTCTACGTATATATCGGAAACAGACGCTCCCTGCAGGAAAATCTGATCCACGACAGCAACAATAAAATAAGCCTGCGCCACGATCGTCAGGCCGACTGCTGTTGAAACGAGCATCAGCAGATATCTGGACTTTTTATTCTGCTTCGAGAGCTCCTTCAATCTTTCTTTCGCTGTCATACAGGCTGGTCCCCTTTCCCGTAAACTATCTTTCCATTATAAATCATTTCTATCCATGACACACCCGCCGCGCTCAAAACTGCAGTTCCTCCGTTAAACTTTTTGGAGTTTTTGTGAAAATTCCCGTCGTTCCATGGTCTCTCACTGCTGTCCGGACATACTGTCACGGTTTTGTATTTCACTTTGTAAACTTTTCATTCAGCAAAAGTATATTTCTCCTCGTAAATCAAAACAAGGCAGATCCTTTTAAAAAGCATCCATTCACGAATCAGAATAATAAAAAAGCCTTTATGACAAGTTTTGTCATAAAGGCTCAAAGTGTTGATTAAGTCTTGATTCCAGACTAGTTATTCTTCTGAACGTACAGCTTTCTCCTGAATGGAAGAAAGGACGGTAGCAACACGTTTTTTAGAAAAGAAAACTTCTTTTTTATTTTCCTGCTGGAGCTGCAGCAGGCGACTCCGGGGCGAAATAGGACGAGCAGAAGATCCATTTCTTCCGAGCAGTGGGAGGAAGAAATTAGCTGAAGCCGGCCCGCCCGGAAAGTGTCCTGCGGAGGCGAAAGCAGGAACATGTCTACGCCTGTAAAAAAATACTTTATAAACAGCCTGAACCTCTATGACAGGATAAAGTTAATGGGTCATCCATTTAGGCGGGGTGTTCTTGTCCCAGTAAATATCCCCCAGCTCATGATGCTCTTCAAAGCCATCGTCTTTCAGATGATAGTGAAAATTAAAGTAATACCCCTGTTTCGGCTTCATATCCCTGCGTACATGAAAACGGACTACATCCGTTGCAGCTTCTTCATCATATATATGGAAAATCCGTTCTCCATAGCCTCCTGCAGGCTGTTCTGTTATGGATAAGTTAGGTACTGCTTCTTCCCCGGACTGTTCATAGATCGAGGATATGACTTCCTCCATCTGCGGCAGAATATCTTCTGTAATGTCCTCTTCCACACGGCTTAAAATTTTAGGACCGAGCTTCGTCATCATCTGCTCTCTTGCCTGAGCAGTCATATCATCAATATATTCATCCAGCGACCAGAGGTCCTCTATTTCTTCGTCAATTTCTTCTATTGAACTGTCGGTGATGCTGTCAAACGCACTGCCTGCCGGATTTTCCTGTTTGTCCGGAAGCTCCGCCCCGTTTTCCCCGCTGTTGTCATTCCAGTCCAGCGGTGGTATATAGGCTCCGAGAGTCATAATGCTCATCATAATAATCGTCAGTCTGCGCATCCAAAGCTTCATTTTCTTCCGCCCCTTTGCTTCATCTGCTTCTTATTTTAGCATGTTTTGAAATGAAAACCTATAGAGTTCCTCTGATCTTTAAAAACCACAGAACGCTGACTTCACTTCTTTTGTGGTGCGCATTTGTTCCAACTTTTGATATGATAAGATCAGCTGTTGAAAAATCCGGCTGCTTCATGCAGTATTATGAAAGAATTAAGCTTCAGGAAATGAGGGACCTATCACGTATGAGTGAAGAAAATATCACCCGGCTGCAGATAAATGGTAAAGAAATTATATTAATCGGCACTGCCCACGTCTCTAAACAAAGTGCTGAACAGGTGAAAGAGGTGATCGACCGGGAAAAGCCGGATACTGTCTGTGTAGAGCTTGATGAACAGCGGTACGCTTCCGTGATGGATCACGAAAACTGGCAGAAGATGGACATCTTCAAGGTGATCCGGGAGAAAAAGACCACCCTTCTGTTTATGAATCTTGCAATTTCTTCCTTTCAGAACAGAATTGCCAAACAGTTCGGCATTAAGCCCGGCATGGAAATGATCCAGGGCATCCAGTCTGCAGAAGAAAACGATGCGGAACTCGTGCTTGCTGACCGTCACATCCAGACAACATTTTCCCGAATTTGGGGAAATCTCGGTCTTTCCGGAAAAGCAAAGCTCATCACTTCCATTTTTGGAAGCATACTCGTCCAGGAAAAGATCTCCGAACAAGAGATGGAAAAAATGAAACAGCAGGATACGCTGAATGCAGCCATGCATGAATTTTCAAAGGCTTTTCCAAGGCTGAAAAAGCCGCTGATCGACGAGCGGGACCAGTTTCTTGCTCAGAAAATTAAAGACGCTCCCGGAGAAAAGATCGTCGCTGTTCTAGGAGCAGCTCACGTGCCGGGTATTCTTGAAGAAATCAATCATGAACAGGATATGGATAAACTGATGGAAACGCCGCCGAAGTCAAAACTTCCAAAGATTATCGGCTGGATGATTCCTATTCTAATTATCTCTGTGATCGCCTATACCTTTATGAATAACCCTTCTGCAGGACTGGAACAGACGATCAGCTGGCTTTTGTGGAACGGTTCATTTTCTGCAATCGGTGCGGCTATCGCCCTCGGCCATCCTCTGACTGTTATTACAGCATTTGTGATCGCCCCGTTGAGTTCATTGAATCCTCTGATGGCAGCCGGCTGGTTCGCCGGATTCGTTCAGGCTTATATGCGGCGTCCGAAAGTAGGGGATCTCGAAATGATTTCCGATGATGTGCAGACGATGAAAGGCTTCTGGCAGAATAAAGTAACACGCATTCTGCTCGTCGTCATTTTAACAAACATCGGCAGCACGATCGGTACAATGATCGGCGGAGCCGACGTCCTGCGCGTCTTTTTCGAAAACCTTTAAAATTCCCGACCGTAAAAACCCGTTCTCCGAACATTCCGGAGGACGGGTTTTTAACGTATTCATACAGTTATCACAACAGGGGGAAAACAGACTTGAGCAGTTATTTTCCGAGAACATCCGAGGCAAGTTTTTCAATGACAGCATCGTCCATCGGCGGGTTATGAAGACCCGCACGCATATCCCGGTGATACCGCTGCAGCGGATTATCCTCTTCAAGACTTCTTGCTCCTGCAGTACGCATCGCAAGATCAACGATTTGAAGCCCGTTATTGATCACGGTATGCTTCGCTGCGGCCAGATCCCCGGCAAAATTCACCCGTTCCTCTTTTGATGCCTTTTCCCATTTTTCTGCCGTATAATACAACACTGCTTCACTTTCTTTAAGAAGCAGTGACATTTCTCCAACCTTCTGCCGGACATGGGGAACAGTGGAAATAGTGCCTTCAAGACTGTTTGGGGAATACGTAAGGCTGAAATCTGCAGCATAGTGAAAAGCCGCTTCCGCAATGCCAAGATAACAGGCCGGAATATGAAGGAGCCACCCTGTCCCGGGCTCAGCCGGCTGTGGTTTCATTTGAATCCTGTTTCCGCCAGGTAGTTCAACATTCTGCAGCACGAGATCGTGGCTTCCTGTGCTCCGCATCGCTGCCGAATTCCACGTTTCCTCCATGCGGACCCCCGGCAGATTCAGTGGAACGAAAAAATAGGCGTGCTCTCCCGTCTCTTCTATTACTGCGGAAACTTGAGCGTAATCGAGCACCGGCAGCATCGTCGTAAAAGCTTTCCTTCCGTTTACAAACCAGCTGCCGTTTCTTAGGACAGCTTTCGTCTCGGGCATGCCGCCGCGGGTGGGGCTTCCCGAAGCTCGTTCTGTTGAAGCCGCATTAAATAAAGCTCCTGAGGCTGCTTCTTTAAACAAAAAACCGGAGAGCTCCCCTTCCCACAGATCATAGGCTGCAATATGATAAACGAGTCCATTATGCCAGCCGAGCGACAAAGCGCTTGCTCCGTCCACCGCTGCCAGCCGCTGCTGCATACGAAGAAATTCCGTTAATGAAGCCCCCATCCCGCCGTACTGCTCCGGTACAGTAAGTCGTGTAAACCCCTGCTCACGCAGTTCGTCGAAGGTTTCTGTCGGAAAAGTTCCTTCTCTGTCGTGATAAAAGCCTCTTTCCCGCAGTTTATTTTCATTCTGATCAAGCCAGTCGTACAGCTGCTTCATCTGTCCGTCCCTCCTTAAACGTGCTAATTCGTATCTTAACGCAGGAAGGTCTGCTAAGCTAGAAAAGTGATATAAAGGAGGCTCAATTATGACTGAAAAAGAAAAAATGCTGAACGGTGAAATGTATAATCCCCAGGACGAAGAACTCCGCAGAGACCGCTATATTGCAAGAAGAATCGTAAAGCAGCTGAATGAGCTGCACGAAGAGCATGAAATCGACCGGGCGGAAATGCTCCGGGAGCTGCTCGTGAGTACTGGAAAGAACATCTATGTAGAATCAAACTTCCGCGTCGACTACGGTGAAAATATACACGTAGGCGATAACTTCTTTGCAAACTTCGACTGCACAATTCTCGATCCTGCTCCGGTTACTATCGGAGACAACTGTCTTCTCGGTCCCGGCGTACACATTTACACGCCTCTTCACCCGCTTGATCCAACGGAACGGTCTTCCGGCCTGGAATACGCCCTTCCGGTTACTATCAAAAACGATGTCTGGATCGGCGGCAGAGCTGTCATAAATCCTGGAGTAACCATCGGAGAAGGCGCCGTCATTGCCTCAGGCGCTGTCGTTACAAAAGACGTCCCTCCGCGGACAGTCGTGGCCGGATCTCCTGCCAGAGAAATCAAAAAGACTTGAACTGCAGACAGTCGTACGGCTGAAAAGAAAACCGCGCGTGGTCAGGACTCACTTTGTCCTGACTATTTTTTTATTGCGCCTCCCGGTTAATCATGAACAGCTTTATATTTCTTTACCGGCTGGGCCGAAAGAATGTGATCCAGACGAAATATTCTTTTTTCCCTGCGTGTGTGGCAGTAAACTTTTATATAGTTCCCTTCACATTCGTATACCGTTACCTGCCGCTGAGTAATCCGGCTGTGCCCATCCATATATATTACTTCCAGCGGTTCCGCTGTCTGCATATGCCGGAGAAAAATATTTTTCATGAGAAGCCGCTCCTTTCTCTTTGTATTCTATATCTTTCATTATATAAGAACAAACGTTCTTTTTTCTACTAATTTGTTTCTTCTTCCTTTTGTATTGTTTAGTTTTTTCAGGCATAAAAAAAAGCACCCTGCTCGGGTGCTTTAACTGCCGCCGTTACTTTGTTTCACTTCCTATAACCTCGAGAGAATGAAACTCTTCCATCGTATTGAATATCTGCACCACATCACGCTCACTCATCTTTGTACTGTCACTAAGTGAAATAATCAGAGTGCCATATTCGGTATTTTCCATTTTATCTTCATCAACCGGCGTTATATCTGTGCGTTTTTTATCCGGACTGTATTCAATATGTCCGATATTTGTAAACCCGCCATACTCTTTTGCTTTTTCTTTAAATAGATTTTCAAATTCCTGCAGTGATGCTGCCGGGAAGTATTTTACTTTAAGCAGTATCTCCATAATACGCCTCCTCTATATATCAATTTCAGCACATATGAGGTTATTTATTCCACACTTGGAAATTTTCAAACCTGTATGCTTTAAACTTGGAATAAGCCTTCTTATGAAAGCTAGAATACCAAGGCTGCTTTCTTTCCTGTGATATACTGTTTTCATTGCCTTGAAACAAGGTATTTTTTACATATGCAGCAGTTGCTTTCCATTACAGAGCTTTAATAAAGGTGGGCTTATTTTGGATTTATCTTTATTCAGTATCCTTATCGTTATCGGGTGTGCTTTTTTAATCGGCATTTCCAAAACCGGCCTGCCGACGCTCGGTATTTTTGTTGTAGCAGTGATGGCAGGCGTCTTTCCGGTACGGGAATCAATCGGCATCGTTCTTCCGATGCTTATCGCCGCGGATATTGTAGCAGTACTTTATTACCGTAAAAATGCTGACTGGCCGACTCTGATCCGACTGATCCCGTGGGTCAGCGGCGGACTTATTATTGGATTTTTCTTTCTCTTTTTTATAGAAGTAAACCGGCCGATCGAAATTTCACTCGGCATTATCATTGTAGCTATGGCCTTTCTGCAGGTCTGGAGCAGGTTCCGTTCACCCGGAGCCCCCCGGGAAAACCGTTCTGCTTTTTTCACCGTCATTCTCGGTACACTCGCAGGTTTTTCCACCATGGTTGGAAATGCAGCGGGTCCTGTTATGGCTATTTTCCTACTAGCTGCCGGACTCCCGAAACAGGCCTTCATCGGAACCGGCGCCTGGTTCTTTCTTGCAGTGAATGTAATTAAGGTGCCGTTGTATGCTTCCCTCGGTCTGATCACAGCAGAAACGCTGACGCTGAACGCATGGATGATCCCTGCCATTCTTGCCGGAACATTTATTGGCATCAAAACACTTCAGAAAATACCCCAGCACTGGTTTAACTATATTATCCTCGCCCTTGCCGTTTTCGGCGGCTTTCGTCTATTAATGGGGGCCTAGAAGTTGCTTTTCCAGTCCGCGCTCGATATTATCAGTCTAGAAACTGCGCAGAGGAGGAATAAGCATGCCGGAAGGACCGGAAATACGAAAAGCGGCCGACGAGGTGGAAAAAGCCGTCAAGGGCCGGGATGTCCTGGAAGTCCATTTTGGTCTCGAGCGTCTGCAGGGGTATGAAGATCTTCTTCAGGGGGCATTCGTAACGGGCGTGGATACGAAAGGAAAAGCGATGCTCACCCGCTTCAGCAACGGATACACCGTCTATTCGCATAACCAGCTTTACGGAAAATGGATTATCCGGAACGTATACAATTATCCAAAAACGAACCGGCAGCTCCGCTTTGCCATACACAACGAAAAAAAATCAGCTCTTCTCTACAGCGCCTCCGATATTGAAGTGCTGCCGGATGAGGAAGTCGCCCTTCATCCTTTTATCGCAAAAGCCGGACCGGATATTTTGAGCGAGCAGGTAACACCGGATATGCTTACAGAACGGCTGCAAAGCAAAAGGTTTTACCGGCGTAAATGGTCCTCTCTTCTGCTTGATCAGGGATTCGTAGCAGGAATTGGGAATTATCTGCGGAGTGAGATCCTTTTCACCTCCGGTATATCTCCTTTGATCCGCCCAGCAGACACACCGCCGGAAAAACTTCAGCTCGCTGCTGAAAAGACGATCGAATTGATAGAGCAGTCCTACCGCCATAAAGGAATTACCAATGACCTTGGACTGGCGGAAAAGCTTCAAGCGGAAGGAAAAACGAGACGTCAGTACCGCCACTGGGTGTTTGCCCGAGAAGGACAAAGCTGCCGGCTCTGCGGCACCCCGGTCACGAAAATACAGGCTGCTTCCCGGAGACTGTATTACTGCAGCGACTGCCAAAAAAGCTGACTCCTCCCGAAAAGCCTTTCCGTACAGCCGGAAAGGCTTTTCATCATTATTACTCTACAGCTTCCAGAAGTTCCGGGTCGTTTTCCTGCGGTTTATTTACACGAACAGATACCGGATGCATCTTCAGAATCCCGGAATCTGGAGGAACGAGCAGGTGCCGGACGTCTCCCGTTGCCGTATCCAGCCATTCCCGCTGATCCTCTTCACCGAGAAATAACGGCATGCGGTGGTGAATTTCCTTCATATCCTCATTAGCTTCAGCGGTGACAATAGCACACGTGTGCCCGCCGTCGTCTTCTTTGCGCCACAGTCCGGCGAAAGCAAGCAGTCTGCCGGATTCCGGATAAATATAATATGGCTTTTTCCCATCACCTGTTTTTTTCCATTCAAAAAAGCCATCTGCCGGTACAATACACCGTCTGTGCCGGGCGGATTCCCGAAACGCAGGCTTCTGGTAGAGCGATTCGGCCCGGGCATTGATCAGCCTTTTTCCGCCTCCCCATCCCGGTGTAAACCCCCAGGCGAGCATTCCAAGACGGCGCTGCTCCCCGTCCCATATAACGGCCGGTATTTGCATTGATGGAGCAATATTGTAGCCCGGCTCCAGCTCCGGCACTTTCACTGCCTCTGTCTGAAACTGCTCTTTAATCTGCTCAAGGGACGATGTCAGAGTAAACCTCCCGCACATGCCGCCCCCTCCTCTCTATTTTTCTTCAAGAATCGTATCAAGCTCCTCCTGGTAGCGCTCATGCACATCGCCTTCTACTACATAGAGAACGACAGGATGGCCAAAGATTTTGGCTTTGAATATTCCAGTAAGGAAGTCGGTGTGAAGATGCTGAAAGAAAATGCCTTCATGGCCTTCTCCCTGTGGCTGCTCGAGGGCTATTTTATACTGCCCCTCTTTTTTATACAGGTATCCGGATACTCCCTTGTCATAATGGGATTCTGCGGCCACACGGTCCTTTTTGATTTTAAAAATTGTTACATCGACATCTTCCAGTTCATGAAACAGTTCATTGACGAGTGACCCGTGAATAAGCAGGTCCCACCGGCTCCGGAAAGCCTGGCCTACAATGATATGGTGTACGTCATTTGCACGCGCCACCTCACCTATTATTTCCCCGAGCTTTTTGCTTCCCTGCCTCGGCTGAAGAATCATTGTTGCTTTATGAAAGTCTGCCCATTTCTTGATTTCTTCCCTCTTTTCTTCTTCTTTCATATCGCTCGTATCGTTTTCCGGATCATATACGTGTAAAACAATGCATTCACTTTGAAAAGCCTTTGTTTCTTTTATTCCTCGTTCGATCAGCTGCCCCGCACTTTCCGGATAGGATACACATACAAGAACATTTTCTTTACTCAAAGGGATCACGCTCCTGAACAACTTAATTATAATATTACCTTCGACAAAACTGCCGTTTTTCCTGCTTTACTACTGGAACAAAAAAGAAGCCGTACCAGGGCTTCATCAATAAGCTATTCGGTACGGCTTTTACGTTTCTTATGTGATTAATCGAAATTTCTCGTTTCTTCCACTTCCATTTTGTTGTTGTAAATGTGCAGCCGGCTCGGGCTGTGTTCCTTAGCCATCTCTTCAGCATGAGCAATAGCATCATCTTTTTGATCAAAAGAAGTTTCAGGAGCCACGTCCTCAATTTTCACCATCCATGCTGTAACATCTTTGTTTGGTCGTACGGAATATTCGCGCATAGTGTCATCTCCTTTATTATCTGTTCTAAATTCCTATTACCTGTTTTCTCTCTGCTCAAACAACTTTTTTATTGTTTATTTTATAGGAAAAATGGTAATAAGAACCACAATACTCATGAGGAGGGATACAATGAAATACGAAGATATACAGAAACTGCAGACAGAAGGACAACCGAAACAGATTCAGAACAGACAGCCCGGTGTAGAAGACGGCGAAGTAACACCGATGCCGATTTTCGATGATCCTAACTATAAAGGCAGCGGAAAGATGAAAGACAAAGTAGTACTTATTACCGGGGGCGACAGTGGAATTGGACGTGCTGTCTGTGTCGCACTTGCTAAAGAAGAAGCAAAAGTTGCCCTTGCCTACCGGGATGAACATGATGATGCGGAAACAACAAAAGCACTTGTTGAAGAGTACGGCGGGGAATGCCTGCTTATTGACGGAGACATAGGCGAAGAAGAAACGGCGAAAAAGACAGTCGAAAAAGCAGTCAAGCATTTCGGACGCCTTGATTCTCTCATTAATAATGCAGCCGAACAGCACTACGCAGAAGATCTTCGGGATATTTCGAGTGATCAGATGGAGCGTACATTCAAAACAAACATTTTCGGTGCTTTTCACGTAACGAAAGCAGCACTTGACCACCTGCAGCCGGGAAGTTCCATTGTTAACTCTGTGTCAGTGGTTGCCTATAAAGGAATGCCGGTTCTTATGGATTACGCAGCAACGAAAGGCGCTCTTGTGGCTCTCACCCGTTCGTTGTCGGAAAACCTTGTTTCAAAAGGTATCCGTGTCAACGGTGTCGCTCCGGGACCGGTATGGACACCGCTTATTCCCGCCTCTTTCCCGAAAGAACAGGTGGAACAGTTCGGTACGTCCAGTCCTATGGGCCGTCCGGGACAGCCTGCAGAACTCGCACCAGCTTATATTTATCTCGCTTCAGACGACTCCTCCTTCGTATCCGGCGAAGTCATTCACGTCAACGGAGGTCAGGTCCTGAACAATTAAATAAGTACAGAACGCTGATGAAACCTATAAAAGCAAAAGTAGAAAAAATCGTCATGACCAAAAAAAGCCCCGGAAGGATTTTTTTCCTCCGGGGCTTTCCTTTATTCTTTGTCAGGCTCTCCATAATTAAATGTTATTTCCTGTTTGTCCTTGTCATAGGCTACTTTCAGGTCGTGTCCGTCAAAATACCAAAGGTCTCCTTCTTCAATAAAAAAGGTGATCCCTTCTTTTTCTGTACTGGCCCCTGTCGTGATCGCCGAGCCGTACGGTTCAAATGCCAGCGAGAACCCGCTCTGTACAGTGCTGTCCCCGCCGTACTGGGCAAAGAATTTTATTGTATCCCCGTCGTCGAGATCCACTTCGTTTTTAAACCATTTTACTGCTTCATCTGTAATTTCAAGCTTCACATTTTACCTCCTTCACTGCTTCCCTTGAAAAAATTCTTCCGCCTGTTTTAAGTACTTTTCATCTCCAGGGGCGAGTTCGTGCTCATCCACTATTGCATCCACCGGACAGACAACAACACAGGCTCCGCAGTCTATGCAGATATCCGGATCAATAAAGTACTGATCTTTCCCTTCTTCAATGCAGTCGACCGGACAGACATCCACGCATTCTCCAGCTTTTTCTCCGATACATGGACTTAAGATGACAAAGGCCATAAGCATTCCCTCCCTAAAGTATCTTATCCCTATATTCCTTTTTTTCTGCTTTTTGAAACGTCTACTCAAACGTCATCCGGAATCTTTGTAACTTTTACCGGAAGAGGCTATAGTGAAAAGAGAATACTTGTGGAGAGGAGACTAAAAATGGAAAAAATGCAGACATTGGAACAGACCGAGGAAATTATTGAAAATCACCCATTGACCCTGATCTACATTTCAAGGGAGCAGTGCTCCGTCTGCCACAGTTTTAAACCTCAGCTTGAAGCTGTCCTGGAGAATTATCCGCAAATTAAAGCTGCTGCTGTTTCTGCCGATGATATTCCGGAAGCTGCTTCCCGCTTTGAAGTGTTTACTGCTCCGGCAGTGCTCCTTTATATAGAAGGAACCGAGCGGTGGCGGGGCGCACGCTTCATACGCCGGGAAGAACTTGAACACCAGTTCACCCAATGGAGTGAGGCCCTGGAATAAAGAACTTTCTCCGCGGCAAGCGAAGAAAAAAGAGCTGCCCGGTAATTTTCCAGGGCAGCTCTTCTGTACATATCATTGAATTTCATCAGCGTTGTTTATTCCGGTGATACGAGAATTTTCACCTGGCTTTTATCCGTGGAGAGAACTTCGAATCCTTTATCAACGACTTCATCGAGCGTAATTCTGTCTGTAACCATCGTGTCCGCCTGGAAATATCCCTGCTTCATTAATTCCATTACAGCAGGATAAATATGACGGTAGGCGATAATCCCTTTTACTGTTCTTTCTTTGATAACGAGATCATTCGGCTGCAGGGAAGCCTCCCCTTCCCATATGCTTACTATAACGATTTCTCCACCCGTATGCGTACTGTGAATGGATTGATTTAAAACTTTTGGAATACCGGTGACTTCAAAAGCTGCATCCACCCCTCCGATTTCATCGTGAATCACTTTCACCGCGTCTTCAGTAGAGGCATCGATAACCACCGCTCCAAGGTTCTCTGCCTTTTTCCGTCGTGATTCAGATACTTCCACCGCGTATATTTTCGATGCACCTGCCGCTTTTAAAGCATCAATAACCATCAGCCCAATCGGACCGGCCCCAAACACTGCCGCTGTATCTCCAGCTTTAATTGAACTTTGACGCACCGCATGAAGTCCTACAGCTGCCGGCTCTACAAGAGCTCCCTGCTCATAGGACAATTCTTCCGGAATCACGTGCACCATATGCTCTCCGACAACCGTGTATTCGGAGAAGCCGCCGCCGCCGCCGGACAGCCCGTGAAACCCGAGCAGTTCTGTTAAGTTATATTTTTCATCGATATATCTGCCATTTTCATTTGGAGCGAGAATAGGTTCAATCGTCACCCGGTCCCCTGCTTTTACTTTTGTTACTTTTTCCCCTGTTTCTGTCACTTCACCTGCAAATTCATGTCCCATAATGATCGGAGCCTGCTGACCGCTGATAGGATGAGGACTGCCCTCCGGAATAAAGATCGGCCCTGCCAGATACTCGTGGAGGTCACTGCCGCATATGCCGCACCATTTCACTTTAATCTTGACGTCGTGTGCCCCTTTGACAGAAGGTTCCTCGGCCTCTTCCACCCGAAGATCTTTCGCTTTGTACCATACAGCCGCTTTCATAAAACATCACTCCTTTCAAAAATTTATCGTAACTTAACCTATATTCATTATATTCCCGTTTATAAAGAAAATACACTGTTTTTGTGAAATGTTTCACAAAATATTTTGCTGTTGATTGATAAATTTCCTATGATTAATAGAAAAACATATTCTTTTTCGATATACTAAGGGGGTGCAGTACTTTTGAAGTTTCCAGCGTCTATCATGACGAAGCGGAAAGCTTTATTACAGGATTTGTTTTTACGTCATTATTCATGAAAGCATATTGATTTTACTATAGAATGCTGTGCAGTTCTTGAATATAATACTGCATCGGACTATAAGATACACTAAGGAGGCGCTCTCTGCATGCAGACAGAAAAACAGCAGCAAAAAGAAGCAATGAAAATGCTGAAGGACACGAGCCGGACTTTTTACATTCCGATCACACTCCTGAACCCTGAGCTGAAAAAAACGGTAGCTTCTGCTTATCTATGCATGCGTGCTATCGATGAAATTGAGGACAGCGAAATTCTTGCTTCCGACATTAAAGCACGACTGCTGCGTGAAACAAGCAGTATGCTCGAAGGAACATTTGATCAGTCTGCCTATGAAGCTCTTACCGCTCCCTACGCTTCGATGCTCCCGGAAGTTGCTCTCCGCCTTGGGGACTGGCTCGATACATGTCCGGACAGTTACGTACCGAAAGTAAAGGAATTTACGAGTGAAATGGCCCAAGGCATGGCCTTCTGGGCAGAGAAAGACTGGGATATCCAGACAGAAGCCGATCTGGACAGCTATACGTACTATGTTGCGGGACTAGTAGGTGTCATGCTGTCTGATATATGGGAATGGCACGACGGAACAAAAACCGACCGGGATCTTGCCATCGGGTACGGCCGCGGCCTTCAGACAGTCAACATTCTCCGTAACGTCGAAGAGGACCGCGAACGCGGCGTCTCGTTTATCCCGGAAGGCTGGACGCTGGAAGATACGTTCGCCTATGCGGAAAAAAATCTCGCTCTCGGCGATGCGTATATGAAGGATTTGAACACTAAAACGATCATTCTCTTCTGCCAGGTACCGCTTTCTCTTGCAAAGAAAACATTGAAAGCGCTCCGCAGCGGCCGGGAAAAAATGTCCCGTGCAGAAGTGGAAGAAACGGTGGAGCAGATTAAAAAAGAAGTATAAACACAATAAAAAATGCTTCCGGCATATAAGCTGGAAGCATTTTTTATTGTTCCGAAGCTACGGGAATCATCACAGTATCACTGCCTGTTTCAGCTGATGCATAAACCTGCTTTTACTGAACCGTTGCTCCTTCCCAGTCGAGCATACCACCCTCTACGTTTATAAGATCGTCAAACCCTTCCTGCTCAAGAAATTCAACAGCCTGCTCACTCCGGCTTCCGCTCCGGCAGATGATGACCAGTGGTTTGTCCTGTGGAAGTGAAGCATACTCCTCGGACAAAGTGCTCAAAGGGTAGTTTTCCATCTGCTCAATGTGCCCTTCTCTGAACTCATCCGGTTCACGGACATCCACAAAATAATAGTCGTCCGCCTGTTCTTCTGTCAGTTTTTCTTCGAGTTCTTTTGTTGAAATTTCCTCTTCCGCCGACGAATTCAAAAAAATAAAAGCCGCTGCAGCTGCTGTCAGGATCCCGGTGATCATCCATTTCCACATAGTAATCCCTCCCTGCTTTAAGTTTATACCCTCCCACTCTTTATTAACAAGGAGGATGCGTCACAGCTGCATAACGGTTGAAGAAAAACTGTTTTCTACTTTAGATGGTTTCTTCACGGAGGCGGTGGAACTGGCTCCATGGAAATTCTGCAGGCGGCGAAGAAACGAAAGTCATTTCTTCTTTTTTTACAGGATGGACAAAGGTGAGCCGGTGCGACCAGAGGGCAATCTGCTCTCCCGGCTGATTTACATGACTCCCGTATTTCTGGTCGCCGTAAATCGGCATGCCGGCATGGGAAAGCTGCACCCGGATCTGATGGGGCCTTCCTGTCATCAGATTTACTTCCAGCAGCGCCAGATTCTTCTGCTGCTCCTGCACCTGGTATTCAAGCACTGCCTGCTTGGCGCCCGGTGTCCCTTCCTTTTTCACGTACACCTGGTTTTTATCTGTATCTTTCAGAAGGTAGTTCTCCAGTCTTCCCGCTTTATGGACCGGCTTGCCGCGGACCACCGCAAGGTACTCCTTATCAAATGCATGGCGTCGGACAGCATCCGACAGACGGGATGCAGCCTTGGACGTTCTTGCAAAAACCATCACGCCGCCGACCGGCCGGTCCAGACGGTGAATCATCCCGATATATACGTTTCCCGGTTTATTATATCTTTGTTTTACATCCTCTTTTAATTGGGACAAAACATCTCTATCTCCGGTCTGATCCTCCTGCACAGGAAGGTTGACCGGCTTTTCAATTACGACAATATGGTTATCTTCATATAAAACTGGAATAGTCATTCTTTAAATCCTTTCTCTTCTTTTAATATAGCAGTCCTTTTTTCCAACGGGATACGCCAGGCATCTGCCAGCGCTTCTTCCTGAAGGAGTTCTGCTGTTTTTTCAGCATTCTTCGTGTCATGATACTTAATACGATTTGCCTCGGCTATCGTTATTTTCTTTTCTCCCGTTTTAATCCGTTTCAGAAAATCACCGGGCTTTACGATCCCTTCTTGCAGCACCCTTATATAGTATCCGCTGTACCCGGTTTCCCGGATCAGCTGTGGAAGTTCTTTTATCCCAAGTCTTGCAGCTGGTTTGTAGCATGGTTCCCTCGGCTGGGAAATCTGGACAACCGCTTCCCCCACCTCAAAAACGTCTCCTATATGTACGGCTGATTCCTTCATACCGCTAACTGAAAAATTTTCTCCGAATGCTGCTTCCGGAAGACGGCATCCGATCTCTTTTTCCCAGTAGCTGTAGTGTTCCTGCGGGTAAACACAGACTGCTTTATCCTCTCCGCCGTGATGAACCAGATCAGCCTGGCCGTCTCCTTCAAGGTTCGTCCTTCCGAGAAAGGCAGGACCCGAAAGTTGTTCTTTGACGAGAGCAGTGGTGATTTCCCTCCCCTGCCATTCTTTTGGCTTCGGAAGTCCGGCATATAATGAAAGGAGTTTCATCCAATCCCTCCTAATGTACTTTCCATTAAGTTTATCACACCTTTTCCGCAAAACTTTATGCAAACGGTACTAAAAAAACTGCTTCAGGCAAATTCCGAAGCAGCTTCTTTATAGATTACTATTCTTTAAAAAAGACCGTTTACAAATATATCAACCGCAAATGGACCGAGGATGACCATGAACAGTGCCGGAAATATAAACAGCACCATCGGAAACAGCATTTTCACCGGTGCTTTCATCGCCTGCTCCCGGGCGCTCTCCCGACGCTGTTCGCGGATCCGTGCTGTCAGATTCCGCAATACGTTGGACATGCCGATACCGAGTTCATCCGCCTGGATCATGGAAGTGACAACACTTTGAAACGACTGGGAAGGCACACGCCGTTTTAAGTCCTGGAAAGCTTCCCGTTTCGATTTACCACGCTTCATATCATCGAGTACGATTAAAAACTCGTCCGAGAGCGGTCCCGGTTTTTTGTAGCATACGGAGGAAATCGCCGCATCCACCCCGACTCCTGCTTCGATAAGAAGGTTCACCGTATCAAAAAAGTCCGGCATTTCCAGCTGAATTTTTTTCACCCGCTTATCCCGCTGCTTTTTTAAATAAAATACAGGGAGGCGGAAACCGAGAACGGCCATTACCAATCCAACAAACAGTGCCGGCAGTAATTCTCCTGCAGCTGAGCTGAACAATAATACGCCGGCTCCACCTGATACAAGCCCAGCGGCAAGCTGGGTGAAACGGAATTCCACCGCGGTTTTCTTTTTCATGTATCCCGCGTCGCGAAGAAGCAGTTCTACCTTTTTTTGTTCAGAAGAAGTAATGTATCTGTTCGTGAATTCAATCCCTTTTTCCCATAAAGAATGCAGTACAGGCGGAGGAGCATTTTTCTTTTCAGGAGTTACACTTCTCTCCGACACTCCTACGTACGCTTCACTCCGGTTCTGCAGCTGGAGTTCCCTGCGGAAGACCGTGAAATAGACAGCGGCGGCTGTGAACACGAGAGCTGCCGCAATAAACGGAAACGTAACAAGTGGACTCATGATCTACACCTCTATCCTGATAACTTTTTGAATCATTAACCACCCCAATAAAATAGACAGTGCTGTAAAAAACAACAGCGTGAGTCCCAGGGGATGTTCAACCATTATTGACATGTATTCGTAATTGAACATATACATAAATACTCCCACCCCGACCGGCAGGAGGGTTATAATCCAGGAACTCATCTTCCCTTGGGTAACGAGCGTTTTCAGCTCATCCAGCACCCGGATTCGGCCGCTGATCGTTTCTTCCATCGCCAACAGAAGCTCTGCCAGATTACCCCCGCTTTCTCTCTGGGCGATGATTCCCTGAACAATAACTTCCAGTTCCTTATTCGGCAGCCGTTCACTCATACGTTGAAGAGCTTCTGCTGTAGGACGTCCAAGACTGATTTCCCTGACCACCCGTCCGAATTCAGGACCGAGCGGGTCCGGCATTTCCTTCGCAACCATCTGCATTGCCTGCATGAAGCTGAACCCGGCCCGGAGAGAGTTAGCCATCGTACCGAGCGTTTCTACAAGCTGATAAGTAAGCAGCTGGAGACGCTTCGTGCGTTTTCTCTTCATATACAGTACAGGAATAAAAAAACCGATCGGTACAGCAGCGGCCAGTGCCAGCCAGGAATCGGAAAACATCCAGAAAACGACGGCTGTCATAATGGACCCTCCGACTCGTACCGCCAGAAATTCCGGTCCTGTCAAGGAAGTTCCGGCCTGCTGAAGAAGCACTTCTGTTTTTTTTCGGCTCGGAATAAACTTCAACCCTTTTCCTGCTTTTTCAATAAAGGAAAATTTCTCCCGCTCTTTCGTTTTTGCTTCTCCTGAGCCCCGTGTGGAAACAAAACGGCTGATACGGTCTTTCAGGCGTCTACGTTTTACGATACCGGTAAAAATCTGATAAAACAATGCTGTAGCGGCAGCCATCAGCAGCACCAGAACGATCAGACTATTCATCGTCCCACCTCCTGTCAAACCAGGATCCCGGAATTTTAAAACCATTCAGTTCCAGAGCCTCCGCAGCTTTTGGACGAATACCCGTAGGATGAAATTCTCCCTGCAGGCGCCCGTTTTCATCCGTTCCTGTTTCTTTATACAGGAAAATATCCTGGAGAACGATCGTATCACCTTCCATACCGAGTACTTCGGTAATATGTGTGATTTTTCTCGTACCGTCTTTCATCCGGGACTGGTGAACAATAATATCAATCGCACTCGCAATCTGCTCACGGATCGCGCGCACCGGCAGATCAAATCCCGCCATCATAACCATCGTTTCGATACGGGAAAGCATATCGCGAGGTGCATTGGCGTGACCAGTGCTGAGACTCCCATCGTGCCCGGTATTCATCGCCTGAAGCATGTCGAGCGCCTCCGCTCCCCGGATTTCCCCGACCACTATACGGTCCGGACGCATACGAAGAGAGTTTCTCACGAGATCCCTGATCGTTATCTGCCCTTCTCCTTCAATGTTCGGTGGTCGTGATTCCAAAGAAATGACGTGGTTCTGCGAAAGTTTCAGTTCCGCTGCATCCTCGATTGTTATAATTCGTTCTCCCTCCGGAATGAAAGAGGAAAATACATTTAATGTAGACGTTTTACCAGAGCCGGTCCCCCCACTGATAAAAATATTTAAATCCGAACGGACACATGCTTCCACAAATCCTGCCATATCTTCATTCCAGGTACCGAAGCGGACGAGGTCACTGCTAGTAAAAGGCGTTTCTGAAAATTTTCGGATTGTGAGAGAAGATCCTTTAAGCGCAAGCGGTGGTATGATTGCATTCACACGGGAGCCATTCGGAAGTCTTGCATCCACCATCGGAGAGCTTTCATCAATACGCCTTCCAAGCGGTGACACAATCCTTTCGATTACACTTCTTACATGTGGGTCGTCCCGGAAGGTAAGACTGCTTCTGCGTATTTTTCCTTTATACTCGTAATAAATTTCCTTCGCACTGTTAACCATTACTTCCGTTACATCCGGGTTATCGAGAAGGGAGGTAATCGGACCGTAGCCGAGAAGTTCATGCCGGACCGCTTCGAGAAGCTGTTTTTTCTGCTCAAATGTCAGCCGGGCCCCGTGTTCTTCTACAAGTGCCTCGCCTTTTTCTTCAATCAGCTTTTTCTCTTCTTCACGACTGGTGATTGTTTTTTTCTTCAGCTCTTCCACTATCGCTGTATGAATAAGTCCTTCCAGTTCCCAGAATTCTTCGGTTGTTTCCACTTCTTCAGCCGGAGGTTCTGCCACCGCTTCTTTTACATTGGGAATTGTTATTTTCGGGACTGCCGGTTTTTCCGCATATTTTGAAAAAAGTGACATTTTCTGTCTCCCCCCTTCTGTTACTGCGCTTCAGCAATAAGTTTCTTTGATTTTTTCTTCGCAGGTTTTTCTGATGAACCGGAAAGCAGCTTACCTGCGAGTGCTTTGACATCTTTGGAAACCTGCTTTTTCGGCTGCGAAATTACGTACGGGATGCCTTCCTGAATAGAAGCTCCGACTACTGTTTCCTGATCGGTGATCGACGCGAAAATTCCGGCCCCAATCAGTTCTTCCATTTTTTTTGGGTCAATGCCGTCTTTCTTCTTACGTCGATTGTGTATCAGCCGGACTTTGCTGTGCAGGTTGAGTGATTCCAGCGTATCCAGGTACAGCCTGCTGCTTCGTACCGCCGGGAGTTCTCCGTTTGTCAGCAGCAGAATATCGTCTGCTTCTTTCAAAACCTGGAGGTGCACTTCTGAAATCGAAGCGGAATTATCAACAACAATAACTTGATAAACTTTTTTTAATTCTTCGACAGCAAGCTGAATATCATCTGCAGTGATCATCTCAAAAAATTCCGGACGGGAAGGAGCTGCGAATACGCTGACACCGGATTCATGCTTGGTCATGAACTGGTCTATATCAAGTTCCTTCCGGTTGTCTCCTTCTTTAATCCATTCGTATATAGTTTTTTTCGGTTTGACATTCAAATACATGGCCGCATCACCAAACTGAATATCTCCGTCCAGGACAGCCGTCCGCTGTCCTTGGGCAGCAAATGAAACAGCAAGATTAACAGCAAGTGTCGAACGTCCGGAGCCGCCTTTCGTACTTGATACCGCCATAACCCGCTGGTCAAGTGCAATGAGCGGAAGGTCCGTGACGTCTTCCCGCTGCATACGGTGCTGCACGTATTTTTCAGCGTGAAGAATCATTTCCCTGATTTCATCTTTGTCCGAGCTCGTCCGGAGCGTATTCGAAGCCCCTGCCTGCATCGCTTTTTTGGCGTTTTCCATATTGTCAGGAATCATGAGAACAATATGAATGTGTGGATACTTTACCGACAACTCTTCACAGAGCTGGTAGACGTTGTAGATTTTATTTGCTTTAATAATGAGCACAGCGTTCGGATCTTTTTTCAAATGATCAAACAGACGTTCCAGATAAGTAACCCGTTTCAGCTTGTAGTCCCTCCGCTCCAGACTTTCCTCCAGGAGATCCGCCCGTGCGTTTGTATCGGAATAAAACAGCCACTGCATATTCATTACTGTCTCTCTCCTTTCATAACCTGTCTTGTAAGGCTGATCTCGTCCTCTTCAACGCTTCCATCCTCTTCATTCCGAAGCAGGAAGTAAAAGCCGTCCTGGTCTTTAGCTGCAAGACTGAGAAGGACTCCTTCCTCCGGCGTTACTTCAACAGTCACCGTTTCATAACGAAGGGCTTCATTTTCTGAATCTGCAGAAGCACCGGATGCCAGTACTTTTACATCCTGAAGAATTAATTCTGCTGTCAAAAACTCAGTTTCTGAAATGTCTTCCGAATCTTCTTCCTGTTCTTCTTCAATCTCTGTCTGGTAAGCGACAATATCAACCTGTGATTTCGGTTCAATATAACCGGACACCCCTTCTTCCGTGTGGGTAACACGGAGAGAAACCGCCCGTTTTCCTTCTTCAATTTCAACAATTGGGTTTACTTTGTTTCTTTCAAACTCCGCTTCTGCTTCCTGTTCTTCCATTGCTGCCTGTTCTTCCGCAATCTGGGCTTCTTCTTCCGGCGACGTAATGTTAGTTACAAAGGCACTGTAGATCAGCACTGCAGCAATCATCCCGGTGACGAGGGCTGCAAGCCACACTTTTTTCGTATTCATTCCTGCTTCCTCCTATCGTTAATCGATCAGCCGGACGTTATAGGCTCCGTGCTCCGGTATTCCTTCCTCCCCTTCTCCAAGAGTGACCATGTCGATAAAATGACCGATAATACGGTGCTTATTCTGTCCGTTACCCATACCTTTCAGCCAGTACGAGGCAAATCCGATGATTTCCACGGAATCCCTTCCGGAAATCGTATCAAACGTCCCATCTGCTACTACGGCAACAATGATTACTCGGCTGCAGGAATTATCCGCTGTATCCGGTGACTGACAGTGGGGTTTGCCGCTGTCTTCTGCTATGAGGTCATTTACTGCCTTGCTTACCTGTCCGTGTTTCTTTCCAGGCTCGGTATTCGTATCTTCCTGTTCAGCGTTCGGCCCGTCCGGATCTTCATTGACTATATCTGACAGATCGTATTCCACCCCGTTAGTAAAAGCATCGTAGAGATTACTTCCCCCTGTTCCTCCAGTAGCTAAATAACCGCAGTTCCCCCGCTGTCCCGGGTCGTTAAAAGCATCTTCCCCGTCTTCATAGCCGTCCTCATAACCTTCTTTATAACCTTTTTCTGAGTCTCCTGAAGGTTCGTCCGGCAGCGAAGCCGGCGTCTTCCGTTCATACCCGTCTTCGAACCCGTCCGCATATCCCTTTTTAAAAGCTGTTTTATACGCTTCTGAGCTGCTGCCGGTCCATTTACTGTTGAAGTTCACCCGGTCTACTGCATTACCGGGATTTTCACAGTTTAAAAATTCGCCATTTGGTATGTGGCTCTCCTGTACTGCGATCGGAGCCGCAAAAATGCTTTTACTCAATGGGTAAATAGCCGCCGCAGCAGTAGCATGTACGTCAGCCGTCTGAAATCCGAGCACTCTTGCAAAAGTTAACGATACTTCCGAAGAATGGGAAACTCTCACGTAGCTTTCACCGAGCTCGACGTTACCGGAATCAATGACGTAGCCGTTGGCTCCTGCAACTTCCACTGCTTCCGCTGCCGGGGCTCCCGAGTCTACATAATAAACCTGCGCACCGGCCAGAGCTGCGGCGTCCACTGTTTTCTGCAGCTGACTTTTTTCAAAATAAAGCTGCCCGGCATCCACTGCCATTGCTGCGATTCCGATAAGCGCTGCCATACCGGCTGCAACGATTACTGCTACATTGCCTTCTTCTTTTTTCAGCAGTTTATTCAATATTTTCCTCATGTTCATCACTCAATTCTCATGACTGTCGTATTGGATAGCTCCACCGGTCCCGACCAGCCTTCAATAAACGGCGTAACGAGCGGTACAGAATGAGTCACCGTTACCGTTACTTTCTCCCCCGATTCCCTGCCGCCTTCCCCCGGGCTGACCTGTACCTGGCTGCTTGTCAAAGAAATACTGCTTCCTCTTTCCAGAGCAACTGCCATTACTTCCGCATCCCCCTGCTGCACGCTCGCTGCCCTGGCCGCCTCCCTCCCTACATGATCCAGCGTGAGTGAAGCATGAAACATTCTTCCAACATCCACTACACCAAAGAGAAGTACGGCAAGTACCGGAAGGATGAGCGCAAATTCGACCATGGCCTGGCCTTTTTCACTTTTCATACCGGCAGCACTCCCCCAATGACGCTTCCTGCAAAAGTAATAATCGTTCCCGCTGCAATCGCCACGCCGTACGGGAGCGTTGTCTTTTTTGCTCGGGACCGGAAAGCCTTAAAACTGCCGGCCGTTCCCTTTAGCAGAGGTACGGCATATATGATGGAGGCCGCGGAAGTAAAAGCGCCCCGGTCTCTCGCTATCATATATAAAGCCATCAATCCACCAGTTATGCCTGCAAAAAGAAAGACAGATAATACAAATCCTGTTCCCATAAGTGCTCCTACAGCTGCCATGAGTTTGACATCTCCTGCTCCCATCCCTCCTAGAAAAAATGGAATAAGGAGCAGTCCGAGGCCGACAAGAAATCCGGTGCCGCTGAAGAAAAATCCTTCCAGTCCAGCCGAAGCTGTGTGAAGAATGAATCCCAATAATATTGCAGGAAAGGTTATAATGTTTAAAATCCGCCGTGAGCTCAGGTCTGTTATTAAGGAGACCCCGACCGCGATGCCGAGCACGGCAATAATGACAACTGTCATGCTGCTCCCTCCTCTATTTTGATGAAAAGAAAAGAGCTGTCCTTCAGGCGTAGGACAGCTCTTTCCCCTGTGCCTTGAGAGACACGATTACTCTTTCAGTTTGAATTAGAGTGCATCAATTATAGATTGAATCAAAGTATTAATTTCTGCCCCTAGCAGACCGAATGTTGCTGCAGCTACAATTGCTACACCCGCAAGAATAAGTCCGTATTCCGCCATGCCCTGTCCTTCTTCTTCTACCATCAGTCTTTTCATCTGCTCCATCATCATAATAAATTCCTCCCTAATATTTTTTTAAGAGCGTTTATTCTTATTAACGAACAGCTCTTAAAACTTATATTAATTCGTTATAACGAAATTGTAAAGCTTTTTTTTGAATATTTTTGAAAAAATTTCTTTATAAAGTATAAAAAAGCTGTTATATCAGTGTTTTAAAGGTAAAATTTTCTTTTAAAAATAATTATTTACATAAAAAAAGATCCTGCATATCACAGGATCTTTCATTTTGTATTTTATTTAGAACAGCCCATTCACAAACAGGTTCACCATAAAAGGTCCTAAAATTACAATAAAGAGGGCCGGGAAAATAAATATGACCATCGGAAAAAGCATTTTTACCGGCGCCTTCATCGCCAGCTCCCTCGCTTTTTCCCTCCGCTGTTCGCGGATACGGATCGTGAGGTTGCGCAGGACGTTCGAGAGGCCGATACCGAGCTGATCCGCCTGGATCATTGACGTAATAATACTCTGAAAAGACTCAGACGGCACGCGCTGTTTTAAATCGTGAAAAGCTTCTCTTTTTGATTTTCCCCGTTTCATATCGTCAAGCACAATGAGAAATTCATCAGCAAGAGGTCCTTCCTTCTTCCGGCAGACGACAGCGATCGCTGCATCCACACCTACACCCGCTTCAACAAGAAGATTCACTGTATCAAAAAAGTCCGGCATATCGAGATCAATCTGGCGGATTCTTTCATCCCGTTTTTTCTTTAAATAAAATACCGGCAGGCGCCAGCCGATAAAGCCGACCGGGAGAGCGAGAAATACGGCAGTAAAAATACTTCCGGTCATCATAAAAAATAAAAACAGCATCAGCCCGCCTGCTGTAAAGGCCGCAGCCATTTGACGAAGCCGGAATTCTGTTACGGACATCTTCTTTACAAAACCGGCATCCCGGAGCATTTTACCGACTTTTTTTTCCTCTGAAGGAGACACGTATTTTTCAGAAGCTTCGATGCCTTTTTCCCATAGTTTTGCTACAGGAGAAGTTCCGTGAACTTTCTGCGGTTTCCTTTTTTCGACTTGGCCGATATAGACTGCTGTGCGTTCAGAGACAGTAAGTTCACTGCGGAACACAGTAAAAAGAATTCCGGCGGCTGCAAAAATAAGAGAAACGGTAATTGTTGAAAACATCAGCAATGCAGTCACAGGCTACACCTCAATTTTTATGACTTTCTGGATTAAAAACCAGCCGATAAACACAGACATGCCCCCGACTATTAACATCACCCAGCCGAGCAGTTCCTCAAACATAATGCCCATATATTCATAGTTTACAAAATACATAAACAGACCGAGAGCAACCGGAAGCAGCGTGATGACCCAGGATGACATTTTCCCCTGAGCTACGAGTGTTTTCAGCTCTTCCTGCACGCGGATACGCCCACGGATCGTTTCTTCCATGGAAAGAAGCAGCCCGGCAAGGTTGCCGCCGTTTTCCCTCTGGGCGACAATCCCCTGCATAATGACTTCCAGCTCTTTATTCGGCAGGCGTTCTGTCATACGGATCAATGCTTCATCGACAGGCCGCCCGAGAGTAATTTCTCTAACAACCCGTCCGAATTCCGGCCCGAGCGGATCAGGCATTTCTTTGGCTACGAGCTGCATCGCCTGCAGAAAGCTGAAGCCGGCACGAAGGGAATTGGCCATTGTACCGAGCGTTTCAATCAGCTGGTACGTCAGCAGATCCAGTCTCTTTTTTCTTTTATACGCTACAAACATTCCGCTGCCAATATAACCTGCGAGCATACCTGCGATTCCATAAAACAGCGATGACATAAGCAGCCAGGCAATCAGTCCGAAAATTAAGGATACAAACAAACGCACCGCCGTAAATTCTGCTGCGGATATCTTATAGCCTGCCTGCTCCAGCATATCCTGCGTTTTCTGTTTCTGCGGTAAAAATTGAAGCAGACGCCCTGCACCCTGCAGAATCGGAGAAGCCTTTTTTTCATTTGTCACAGATGATATTTCTTTTTCTTCCTCCACCGGAATATAATGAAGTACCCGCTGTTTACGAATTTTGTTCTGCTGAAGCCGATAAAGCACAGCGTAAAAAAAAGTACTGAAAAAAATCACCAGCAATAGGAGTGCGAGCAGACTATTCATCAACCGGCTCCTCGTCAAACCAGCGTCCCGGCAGTTCAAATCCGTTGCTTTCCAGACGGTCGGAAACTTTTGGACGAATGCCTGTCGGGGTAAAGCGGCCGATAAGGTTCCCCTGCTCATCCACACCGGTTTCTTTGTACACAAATAAATCCTGAAGGACGATCGTATCCCCTTCCATCCCTAGTACTTCGGTAATGTGGGTGATTTTTCGGCTGCCGTCGCGGAGCCTGGACTGCTGAATGATTATATCGATGGCACTTGAGATCTGCTCGCGGATAGCCCGTACCGGCAGGTCGAACCCTGCCATCATGACCATCGTTTCGATCCGGGAAAGCATGTCCCGGGGGGAGTTTGCGTGACCGGTGCTTAAGCTCCCGTCGTGTCCGGTGTTCATCGCCTGAAGCATATCGAGCGCCTCTGCTCCACGGATCTCCCCGACGACAATCCGGTCCGGACGCATACGGAGTGAGTTCTTCACTAAATCACGGATCGTTATCTGACCTTCCCCCTCGATGTTAGCCGGTCTCGATTCCAGAGAAATAACGTGATCCTGGGAAAGCTTCAGCTCCGCCGCATCCTCGATCGTCACAATACGGTCGCCTTCCGGAATAAAAGAAGAAAGTACATTAAGTGTGGAAGTTTTCCCGGAACCGGTACCTCCGCTGATAAAAATGTTCAGTGCCGAATCCACCCCGGCCTCGACAAAATCAGCCATATCTTCTGTCCACGTCCCAAAACCGACAAGATCCCCTGCAGTGAAAGGTGTTTCAGAGAATTTACGGATCGTTATGGACGGTCCTTTTAATGCCAGAGGCGGGATAATGGCATTTACACGCGATCCGTTCGGAAGACGTGCATCCACCATAGGAGAGCTTTCATCGATTCTTCTGCCGATCGGGGCTACAATGCGGTCAATGATACTTTTGACGTGGGCATCATCCCGGAAGGAAAGACTGCTTTTTACAAGCTTCCCTTTAAATTCATAGTAAATATCCTTTGCGCTGTTGACCATCACTTCCGAAATGTCCGGATTGTCGAGAAGAGACGTAATCGGGCCGTACCCTAACAGTTCATACTTCACGGCCTGCAGGAGATGCTGCTTCTGTTCATAGGTGAGCCTGTCTCCGGCTGCTTCTACTTTGTCTCCTGCAAGTTTTTCGATAATTTCTTTTTCCTGCTCCGGAGTGGCAATCGTTTTCTTCTTCAGCTCTTCGACGATATCTTCATGAATTTTTGATTCCATCTTCCAAAACTCATCGGTCATCGGCATACTGTCCTTCGGAGGAACCGGAGCTTCCCTCTTTGGTTTCACAGCTGCTTTCGGTACTTCTTTGTTTTCCTCCGGTTTAACAGCTGTATTCACCTTCTTTTCTTTTGCTGGAGGAGCTGAATCCTTTACAGCATATTTTGCAAACAGGGACATAGCACCCTTCCTCCTTTACTGCGCTTTGGAAAGCAGTTTTTTCTTTGGTTTTTTTGCGGCTTTTTCCGTTCCTGTAAGCAGCTTCCGGGCGAGACCTGCCATTTGTTTGGACAATGGTTTTTTCGGATGAGCATAAACATAGGGCTTTCCTTCTTCTATCGCTGCTTCGACAAGCGGCTGCTGATCAGGCAGGGAAAAGTAAATATCCTGTCCTGCGAGGGCAGCAATTTTGTTCGGATCCATGCCGCCTTTTTTCTTTTCGCGGTTATGAATCAGCCGTACTTTTTCTTTCAGCTGCATCGTTTCCAGCGTGTCAAGATAAAGCTTCGTGTTTCGTACAGCCGGGAGCGACCCTTCTGTTAAAAGCAGGATTTCGTCTGAGTCGTTCAGACACTGAAGCTGCACTTCAGAAATAGCAGCTGAAGTATCAATAATGATCACCTGGTAAATTTTCTTCAGTTCCTGTATGGCAAGCTGTATATCCGCTGCGGTAACCAACTCAAAAAACTCCGGGCGGGAAGGAGCCGGCATGAGACTCACTCCTTCCTCATGCTTTGTCAGAAAGCCGTCGATATCCAGTTCGGTACGGTTGTCTCCTTCTTTAATCCATTCATAGATAGTCCGCCGGGGGCGGAGATCCATATACATCGCAGCATCCCCGAACTGTATGTCAGCGTCCAGGACGGCTGTACGCCGGCCTTCTTTTGTAAGTGCCGCTGCAAGGTTAACTGTAGTGGATGAGCGGCCCGTACCGCCTTTCGTGCTGCATACGGAAATTACCCGCTGATCAAGTATCGGGGCAGCCATATGGGTCACGTCTGCCTGCTGGCGCCGGTGCTGCATATACTTTTCCGCATGAATGATCATGCTGCGGATATCTTCTTTATCTGCGCTGAAGCGTATAATGTTGGAAGCCCCCGCCTGCATCGCTTTCCGTGCATTTTCCATATTATCCGGAATCATCAGCACGATATAAATATGAGGATATTTCACCGAAAGTTCCTCGCAGAGCTGGTACGCATTGTAGACGGTGCTGGCCCGTATAATCAGCGTGACATCTGATTCTCTTTTTACATAGTCAAACAGCCGCTCCAGATAAGTGAGGCGGGTCAGCTCGTAGTTTCTTTTCTGCAGACTTTCCTCCAGAAGCTCCACTTTCGCGTTCGTATCGGAATAAAAAAGCCACTGAAACGTCACTGCGGATCCGCTCCTCTCATAATCGGACGGGTCAACTCCACCGGCTCTTCGACGATGCTGTCGTCACCTTCCTGCCGGAGCATGAAATAAAAACCGTCCATATTTTTGGAGGCAAGACTTAAAACCACCCCTTCTTCAGGAGTTACTTCCACCGTTACCTGCTCGTACCGGAGTGCCTCACCTTCTGAGTCGTAGGCTTGCCCTGCCGCAAGTACTTTCACATTTTGAAGAAGCAGTTCCGCCGTCAGCTCCTCGTGCCAGCGCCCCATTCCCATTTCCTCTTCTTCATCGTCCTCCTCTGCACCCTCCGGCTTTTTAAAGGCGATAATATCGACGTGTGACTGTGGCTCAATATACCCGGAAACGCCTTCTTCCGAGCGGTTAATAAATAATGAAATACCTCTCATGCCTTCTTCAATTTCATCTATCGGATTCGTCAACCCGCGTTCCATGGCTTCTTCCTGTTCCGCTTCTTCCACTGCCTGCTGCTCCAGCGCTTCCTCGGCTTCTCTTTCCGAAGAAGTTGTACTGGAAATTACCGAACTGTATAAAAGCACAGCGGCAATCAGTCCGGCAAATATAGCTGTAATCCAGATCTTTTTCGTGTTCATAGACTGCCTCCTGCTGTTATTCTATAAGACTTACGATATACGACCCATAGTTCCGGGCATTCGGATCTCCTTCACCGAGCCGCACCATGTCAATATAGTGTCCAATGATTCTTCTTTCTCCTCCCTGGTTGCTGTAACCTTCCACCCAGTAGGAAGCAAAGCCCTTAATTTCTACATGATCCCGGCCAGAAGCCATACTGAACGCATTTGGTTCTGTGACGGGGATCGTGATCACACGATAACAGGAGGAGTCCGCTGTATCTTTACTAGCACATTTGGGATTCCCGCTGTCTTTTGCAATTAAATCCTCAACAGCGCTTCGAACCTGTCCGACTTTTTCACCTGGTTCTGTCTCCAGCCGATATGTGCCAATCTCCAGCGTTCTTCCGTTAATCAAGGCATCATTCAGGGCAGAAGCTCCGGCACCGTTTCCTGTCAGATAACCACAGTTGCCGCCTTCACCCGGTCTGGCACAGCTGAGGTAAGTACCATTTGGTATTTGGTTTTCCTCCACGGCTATCGGGGCAATCCGGTCTCCCCGTCCAAGTGCTGCCGTTGCAGCCGTGGAATCCGCATACACATCTGCATCGTTCATGCCGATAATCCGGGCAAAGGAAAGCGGTACGTTAGACGAGTGCGAAACCGTTACGCGCCCTTCTTGAGTCCCTACTCCCTCTACTGTAAAGCCGTTCAGCCGGGCGACTTCTCTTGCTTCTTCTTCCGGACTCCCCGAATAGTATGCGTGAGCTCCGGCGAGTGCCGCAGCGTCCACCGTTTTCTGAAGTTTACTTTTCTCAAAATACAGCTGTCCGGCATCCACAGCCATGGCCGCAGCTGCCATTAAAACGGATAAAGCAAGAGCAACTATTACCAGGACGTTGCCTCTTTCTTCTTTGCGCAGCCTCTTCAGCATTTTCATCACTCTATTCTCATCACTGTCGTATTTTGAAGCTCAAAAGAGCCGGCCAGATTTCCGACGACCGGTGTTAGAAAGTCAACCGGATACGTAATCGTCACCGTTACTTTGTTTCCGGATGTCCTCCCGTTTTCCATCGGGGAAACTTGAACATGACTGCTGGAAAGCGAAATACTGGAACCATTATCAACCGCTGCACTCATCACTTCCGTATCGCTCAGCTGAACACTCGCTGCCCGGGCAGCTTCCCTTCCGGCATGATCGATTGTTAAAGAAGCGTGAAAAAGCCGGCTGATATCGACAATACTAAATAAAAGAACGATCAGCAGCGGCACGACGAGGGCAAATTCAACCATGGACTGTCCTTTTTCACTTTTCACAGCCCGAACCCTCCTGCATAAGCGGAAACCGTGCCAAGGACAATCGCCACTCCGTATGGCATCGTCGTGGATTTTGCGGTCTGGCGCATTTCCTGAAAACTTCCCTTCATAAACGGAAGGGCATAAATGGCAGTTTTAAACGAAGAAAAGACCCCATGGCGCTTCAGCACCATAAACAAAGCAAGAAACCCGCCGATAAACGCAGCGAGTACGAAAGCGGCAAGTGTAAATGACATTCCGGTAAGCGCCCCGACCGCTGCCATCAGCTTCACATCTCCCGCTCCCATTCCTCCAAGCATAAATGGAATTAAAAGCACTCCGAAGCCGACAAGAAAGCCGGCTCCGCTGAACAGAAAACCATCGATTCCGGAAGTAACCGTATGATAAAGAAAGCCGGCAGCTATCGCAGGAAAAGTGACTATATTTAATATTCTGCGGGAGGCGATATCCGTTATGAGTGACACAGCCAGCAGCAGAGTCAGTATTGCTAAAATAAACAGCGGCATTAATATCCCTACCTTTCTACAAAAAAAGCTGCCCAGCGCAGGTGCGGGGACAGCTTCCTTCCTGTGCCTGTGAAGACACTGTTCATATTTTTGAAGTAAAGGATTAAACTTCTCCGTCACCAAAGTTACCCATGATGTCATCCTGAATGAAGTTCGTAATCTCCTCTCCAAGTGCAATAAGGGCTACGATAACGGCAATTGCGACACCGGCAAGAATAAGTGCGTACTCCGCCATACCCTGACCTTCTTCTTCTACTAATAGGTTTTTGAACATTTCCATCATAGTGAACGCCTCCTGTATAATTAATTAATTTTTGGAATAAACTGACTGACAGCTGTTTCTTAACTCTTATATTAGTTTATTATAGTGAACAAAGTAAGTGACTTTAGACCTAACTTTGTCTATTTTTAGAAATTTTTTTCTGTGAATTTAAGCAGGAGGAATTAGTATTTCTGTAATCTTTGTGAAATATCGCACTTAAAAGTATTGGTATATAAGCCTTTAGTTTGTGAACTATTGAAAACTCCCTGATTTTTTGCGCCTGCTATTAATTCTTTTAATCTGTGGCATAATATAATTAGTTTATTTAAAAGAACAGAGAGGCGGATTGCTTATGCTGGTTGAAACTATTCCTCTGAAAAAAGCTGACACGTGGTGGCAGCGGTTTAAAGGACTGATGCTTCAAAAAGAAGTACGGGAAGCTTTATGGATTGTTCCGTGTAATTCTATTCATATGTTTTTTATGTGCACGAGTATCGACGTACTTTTTTTGGACGAGGAAGATCAAATCATTCATTTTCGGGAAAACTTGAAACCATGGCGGCTCGTTTTCCCTGTTAAAAAAGCGAAAAGTGTGGTGGAGCTTCCACCGGGATTTGTCCAGCGGAATGCCCTTGAGGAAGGACAGATTATCCGTCAGGACCAGGGGTATCTTCATGTGGACCGCACGGGAGCGTGAACAGTACCTTTCGGCGACGGCCTCTTTTCTAACCGGCCGTCATGGTTTCAGTGAACGAGAGGCATGGAGGAGGCTCCAGAAAGCCGGTCTTCCTGCACAGATCCGCCGGGACACCGAAGAAACGATTCGTCTCTCCCCAAAGGCCCGGGCCGAAATTATAGCAGGGAAGTATGAATGCAGCTGAACTAAGTTGTTTAATCGGTATTTTTTTCCTCTTTTTATGAAATACGTTTCATAACTGCTCATACCTATCGAATTAATTCTCCACTGAAAAAGCTCTCCCCGGGAAATAAAGTGTACCCTATAGAGTAGACACATTAAAAAGTCTACCTATAGGGTACTTTTTTGTATAATGAGAAATAGATAATGAGTAAAGATCGGGGAGAAGATCATGACGAAAAAAACATTCACAGAGAA
>NZ_PZJJ01000008.1 GCF_003044065.1 Alkalicoccus saliphilus | reverse complement strand
ACCGGCGGGGACGCCGGTGGGATAAAGCGAAGTCGGAAGATCCTTTTCCATGGCCGAAGGGCTGGAAAATAGCTGATGACGAGCCCCACGGCAAGCTTCCGCCGGGGAGTGCAGGAGAAAGCTATACATTCAGAAGAATAATTATTCTGAAACCAAGACTTAATCAACACTCTGAAGTGCCGCCCGGTATAAAGCCGGGCGGCACTTCGTTATGCGCAGCAGGGAGGGTTCAAACGTCCTCATACTTCGAGTATAAGTTTTACTGGGAAACGTCAAACTCCATTTCCTCGATAGGCTGGACGGTTTCATTGTTGTCCATATAACCGATCGTTATTTCATCTCCCGGTTCCAGAAAAACAGCAGTCGGGTGGGAACTGGTACTTAACGTGAAAATCCGGTCCTGTTCTTCCAGCCAGAGACGAACGGTAACACTTTCTTCCCGGTCCCACTGGTAAACTCGTTCAACAGTGACAGTTTCCTCCACCATGTCTGTTAACTCCCCGGGTACGACATCATCATCAACTTCCGATGAAAGCTCGAGCTGGTAAGCGTTAAATGCTTCCTGCTTCGTGTCACCGTATCCGTAGATGTTCTCGTCGCGGGCATTAACGAGCATAATTTCTCTTAAAACCGAATTTCTGTCCATCAGCGGCACGACCCACGTGTACTGCCCGTAAATGTTATAGAGCGATGGGGTTCCGGCCACGTAATCATCCCGGCGGAACGTTCTTTCAGCCAGGTCCATAGCGGTACGGCCGTTGAGTGACCCGCTGGCATCCCGGAAGTAGCGGAGGTCACCGGTACGCGCGTCAAACATCGTAAAGCCGACCATCGACCGGGAGCCCTCCTCTCCTTCATTCTGAAGCCTCATGTGGTCTGTAAACCAGTTAAGCTGAAGGTTTTCGTCCACGACTCCCGTTACGGCATCATCCGATCCCCAGGCTGTAGGCTCAGTCAAGCCTTCGCGACCGAAGAAGCGGTTGACAATGCCCTGTTTATAAATACCAAACCATGTATTTCTCTGTTCTGCTATATGCGGTGGATAAACACGGTTCACCCATTCCGGCGTCTCATCAACTTCATACTGCTCCATAGAGCCGTCCTGCGGATCTATGATGATAACGCCATCGACGTCCGGCACCCGGCGGAATTCCGTGAAATGGCCGTAATTCACTATATACCTGGGCTCTCCTTCGTCTGTTAATTCAAATGTTGTGTCTAGCATCACGGCATCCGGATAGGACATACGGACGTGGCGTTCCAGATTTTCATGAAAAAAAGCAGAAGGGACGTAATTCATTTCCGCTTCGACGAGCTGTGGATCCTCTCTAGGATTTTCAGCACTTACGATAATAAAACCAGGCACGTGGTCCGAACGGATCCAGCGGAAAATACCATCGTATTCGATTGGAGTAACCCAGTACAGGGCGTCATCCATGCGCTGGATTCTCGTGTTGCCAAGATTATAAAAAGCTGGGTTATCGAGCTGACCCATCATGATATCCGAGCGGTATTCAGCGTAGCTTCTGGGAACGACCGGAATACTTTCTTCACTTACCGGATCCAGATCTTCTTCGGTGACTTCTTCACCGCCGGCCATGTCATATTTGTTATCGGCAAGAAAAAGCGGCTGTAAAAATATAAACAGCAGAAAGACTGTAAGTATGAGAATTCCGGCACCTGCTCCTATTGCAGCCTGCTTTCTCCTGAAAGTACGTATCATCATATAAATGACGCTGTTATCAATAATCAGCCAGACAGCAATAATCGGTATGTAAGCTGTAATCAGCAGTGTAACGGTCTGATCCAGGAGCCCCATGTAAAAGAGAAACACCCCGTACACCACACCGAGCCCGTATCTTGACGGGATCCATTTCTGGAAATCTTTCCGCTGCCACCAGATTTTATGCAGCGGCAGGAACGTCAGCGCTCCAGCAAGTATGATCAAAATCATTTGCAGCATATATATTCTTCCCCCTTCGTCTATCTCTCTGCTTTTTTACGTTCTCCAAACGGAAATGTTTCACTCTCTCAGTTTTTTGTTACAATAGAAAAAGAATGCACAAAAATGAAGGATGATAATAATGAGTCTGCTCCGCGTAGAGAATTTAGAAAAAACTTATGGTGATAAAGTCCTTTTTAATCGTATCTCATTTTCCGTTGAGAAAAAAGAACGAATTGGACTGGTAGGTATAAATGGCACCGGTAAATCTTCCCTGTTAAAAGCTCTTTCCGGGGTGGAAGGCCTGGAGGGAGGAGAAATTCTTCACGCCAATGATTTTCACCTGGAATATGTACCGCAGGATCCGGAAATAGACGGGAATCTGACTGTCCTGGAAACTGTTTTTTACGGTGATGCTCCTGTAATCAGGGCGATGCGCGAATATGAAGCGGCGCTGGCCGGCCTTGCATCTGAAAGCAGCAGCGAAAAACATCAGGACCGTTTTGCCCGTGCGCAGGCTAAAATGGATGAAGTAGATGCGTGGGAAGCAAATACCCAGGCAAAAACGATTCTTACAAAGCTCGGCATTCAGGATTTCCACCGGAAGGCAGGATCTCTTTCCGGAGGCCAGAGACGCCGCGTTTCTCTTGCAAAAGCACTGATTCAGCCGGCGGATCTGCTGCTGCTTGACGAACCGACCAACCATCTGGATAACAACACTATCGAATGGCTCGAAGGGTATTTAAAGCAGTACAGCGGTGCGCTTATCGTCATTACCCACGACCGGTATTTCCTGAACCGGGTAACAGAAAAAATTATGGAGCTGCATGAAGGAAGGCTGTATGAATATATAGGCAACTACGAACGTTTTCTTGAGCAGAAAGCGGAAAGAGAAAGAACGGAGATCCAGCAGGAGGATAAAAGACAGAATATTCTCCGCAGAGAGCTGGAGTGGCTGAAACGGGGAGCTAAAGCCCGTACTACGAAGCAGAAAGCAAGAAAGCAGCGGGTAGAAGCTCTTCAGGAGGAGGAAGGACCAACCCATAAAGGCTCTCTTGATTTTTCCATAGGGTCTAAAAGGCTCGGTAAAAACGTGATTGAATTGGAACATGTGTATGCCTCCAGAGGCGGGGAAACGGTGCTCAGTGATATAAGTTATCTGGTTAACCGGCGGGACCGTCTCGGTATTATCGGTCCTAATGGGGTCGGGAAAACGACACTGCTGCACCTTCTTGCCGGCAAAATTACACCTGATGCAGGAGAAATCAGCATTGGAGAAACGGTGCGCATCGGCTATTATACGCAGGAGCATGAGCCAATGGACGAAAGCCTGCGCATGATCGACTATATTAAGGAAACAGCAGAAGTAGTCCGCACAGCTGAAGGAGCTGAAATCACAGCGGAACAGATGCTGGAACGGTTTTTATTTTCAAGAGCCAAGCAGTGGACGCACATCCGCAGACTTTCCGGAGGGGAAAGAAAACGTCTCTATTTATTGAAAGTGCTCATGGAAGAACCAAATGTTCTTTTCCTGGATGAGCCGACAAATGATCTGGATACAGAAACCCTCTCCATACTGGAGGATTACCTGGAACAGTTTCCAGGTGTCGTAATAACTGTTTCACACGACCGCTATTTTCTGGACCGGGTCGTAGATCAACTGCTTGTTTTCCGTACGAAAGGCGGACAGGTGGAAAGGTACTACGGAAGCTACAGTGACTGGCTGGAGGAAGAATCAGTAAAAATACCCGAAGTTAAACCTGTAAAAGAAGCCGGCCCGCAGAAAACGAAAAAGAAAAAACTTTCCTACAAAGACCAGCAGGAATGGAATACAATCGAAGAGGTCATAACAGAACTTGAAGAAAAAATAGAAAAGCTCGATGAGGAGATTGCAGCAACAGGCGCTGATTTTGATAAAGCGAGGGACTTTTACGAAGAAAAGCAGCGTGCGGAAGATGAGCTGGAGCAGAAAATGGAACGATGGGAAGAGCTCTCTCTTCTTCAGGAAGAAAGCTGAAAAGTAATCAGAGGAAGAGCCTGACAACTAAATACAGGTTTCCAAGAAACTATGCAGCAGTTTATGCTGCATAGTTTTCAGGTTGTTTATAGAGTGTTTTTATACATGCGTGGACATTTCCCTGCTTTCGCCGGGGAGTGCAGGAGAAAGCTGTACGCTCAGAAGAATAATTATTCTGAAACCAAGCCTTAATCAACACTCTGGAAACTCTGCAGCTGCTATCTTTTTTATCCCGTGGAAGAAACAATTGTCACAGGAAGCTTCCAAAATATATTCATAGAATATTTTCCCAGTAACTTCTCTCCTTAAGACATTTTAAGGTATACTGTAAATGTAAGCGCTTTATTTTATAGGAGGAATTATTATGAAAAAAAGAGAGCTTGAAACGAGACTTATTCATGGGTTCTTCGACAGAAAAAGTCAGCACGGAAGTCTTACGCACCCGCTTTATCAAACTTCAACATTTGTTTTCGACAGCGCTGAGCAGGGAGAGGCGCGGTTTGCCGGGGAAGAAGACGGTTATATGTATTCCCGTCTCGGAAATCCGACCACAGCGGAGTTTGAAAAGAAAATGGCTGATCTGGAAGAAGGGGAGGAGGGAGTCGCTTTTGCTTCCGGAATGGGGGCTGTTTCTGCTGTGTTAATGCATCTTTTAAAAACTGGAGATCACGTCCTCGTATCCGAAGGTGTATACGGATGTACATTCGGATTTCTTGAAATGGCAAATGAAAAATTCCAGATAGATTTTGATTTAATGCAGATGGACAGCGGGGAAGCAATCCAGCACATGATTCGTCCGGAAACAAAAGTAATTTATGTGGAAACACCAATCAATCCGACGATGAAACTTGTCGATTTGGAAATGGTTATCCGTACGGCAAAGAAAAATAACTTAAAGGTAGTAGTTGATAACACTTTCTGCTCTCCCTATCTTCAGCAGCCTCTGAAAATGGGAGCGGATTATGTCATTCACAGTGCTACAAAATATATCAGCGGTCACGGGGATGTTATAGCTGGAGCAGCCGTAGGGCCGGCTGAAGAAATGCAGAAAATCCGTATGACGACACAGAAGGATGTTGGAGCAGTACTTGGCCCGTTCGACGCCTGGCTGCTGCTGAGAGGTCTCAAAACACTGGCTGTTCGTATGGACAGGCACTGCGATAATGCAAAAATAATTTTTGAAAAGCTTAAAAAGCATTCCCGTATTCACAACATCATTTACCCAGGAGATCCGGATTTTTCGGGGCACCTGCTCGCGGGCAGACAGATGAATAATTACGGGGGACTGATCAGTTTCGAGGTGGAAGGGGGGAAAAAAGCAGCTCAGCGATTCATGAATGGACTGAAGGTTGTGCAGACAGCAGTCAGCCTCGGAGACGCTGAATCTCTCATTCAGCACCCGGCTACGATGACTCATTCTGTAGTGCCGGAAGAACAGAGGAAAAAAATGGGGATTACAGATTCGCTCGTCCGGCTGTCTGTCGGCCTGGAAAGCCCGGAGGACATCTGGGAAGATATTGAACAGTCCCTGGAAAAAACCTTTGCTGAAGAAAAAGTGTGAAACCTCTGAAAGATTGTAAGGCACTTGTGGTGCTGATATATAAGATGAAAAATACGGGATGGACAGTACGGAAAAATGTTCGCAGCCGTACTAGGAAAATAAACCTGTCAGTCTTCTGTCTGACAGGTTTATTTTAATCTGCCCCGGGGTAACCTTACCCGGCAGCCGGGACTGGAAGTCATCCACAGGGGGCCTGAAAAATTCCTATAGAAACGAAGGTGGACGTTCGTTTTACCTATGCTTCATTTCAGACAGTTTTAATTACTTATTTAACGAAGGAAGTTGTTGCAACAAATATTTGGCCGGTTGATTGTATAGGTATATAAGCACGGGTATATTCATCAGAAGCGAAGTCACGTATGACTTTTTGATTAAGGGAGGCTGCTTTAGGGTACATAAAGGAATAATTAAACAAATTGAGAAAGGTGGACCAAACATGATCAGACAATATGCAGTAATAAATTTAGCTGTTTTAATTATTGTAGTAATCATCAATGCACTGGCAAACACCCTGCCATTAAATAATTTAACGACAGGTCAGCTTTCTGAAAGGGTTAATGTGCTATTCACCCCTGCGGGATATGTATTCAGTATTTGGAGTCTCATATACTTAACACTGTTCCTTTGGGCAATAAGAGGCCTGTATACGAGAAGAGGAGCAGATCTGGAAGTGATAAGCAGGATCGGGTTCCTGTTTGCCTGGAGCGGCCTTTTTAATGTTCTCTGGCTTTTTTTATTCCACTTTGAATTTTACATTCTGACTATAATTCCAATGGCTGCGCTGCTTGTGACGCTGAGCTTTATTTACTATCATATTGACCGTACAGAGGGGGTCACCCTCTGGACAAAGCTTCCATTCTCCATATATGTAGGCTGGATTTCTGTAGCAACAATTGTCAATATCGGTATTTTCTTTAACTCCACCGGCCTCCAGAACGGTTTTATTTTTTCTAACGTCACCTGGACAGTTCTGGTTTTATTCGCAGGGGGAGCCATAGCCTATGCGTTTATGAAAATTTTCCGTGATGCAGTGTACGCTCTTGTGTTTGTCTGGGCTTTTATTGGCATTGCTGTCGAAAGAACCGGGGAATATTTTTCGATCGCATTTTTCGCAGCTCTCGTAGGAACCGCCCTGCTTGCCTACATCGTTTATTACGTTTTTCATAATCGAAAAGTACTTGAATTTGAAGCTTAAAGTAATAGTGAAAAGGGTATAGATAATCAGGGAAACAAAGAAGGAGGGAGCTTCCGTGGAAATTAATAAGCATGAAGTCCTTAAAATAGTAGAAGGACTTTCGGAAGACGAACTAAGAATTGTATACACGTTTATTCAGGAATATCGCATTGCGGAAATGCAGGAAAAGCGGGAAGAACGATTTCTAACTGTGAGTGAAAATAACTAAAAGCAGATGCTCTCTTCTCTTTCATTTTTTGATTGATTTTGCAATCATTGAAGATGTATGCCTGACTGATTACTGAAAAGACAGCCGGTAAACTGTGCCGGCTGAACCCTTTTATTCATATATGATTTAAAAATAAGAGCCGGCCGTATGGTCAGCTCTTATTTTTTGTGCGTAAGGGTGGAGCAGCTTCTTCTTTAAAGCCATGCTGGATAAATGAAAGCAGATCGTCGACTACGCCTATATCTTTCATGATAACGATAATCACGAGAACGAAAGGACCAATAAATACACCTACAACCCCAAAAAGCTGAAAACCTGCAAAAAGAGAAATTAATACAGCGAGTGCATTCAGATTCATGCTTGTAGAAAGTACTTTAGGTTCAATTGCCTGTCTGACGAGAACTGTTACTCCGTATACGACAGCAAGACCTATCCCCATGCTCAGATTGCCGGTGAAAAACATATAGAGCGTCCACGGAATAAGAATGGTTCCTGAACCAAGATACGGAAGGATTTCCGCTACACCAATTATAATTGCAATCGTCAGGGCGTTTTCAACCCGCAGTATAAGGAGACCGGCAAATACGATGAAGGAAGCGATAAACATAAGAACTACCTGGGCCCGTAAAAAGCCGAAGACCCGGTATTGAAACATTTTCTTAAAAGCTTTGGCTTTTTCAACAGCCGGATCGGGAGTATGAGCATATATATAGTTGAATATCCTTTCCCAGTCTTTCCCTATGAAGTAAAAGCCAATAAAAACAAAAACAAGGACGACGATGGAGGCGGGTACGAATATGACGATCTGCGTCAAAGTGTTGGTGAGTCCCTGACCGCCTTCTGTGAAAGATTCTGCTATCCGTGTACCCAGTGTTGTAATACCATTGTTTAAAGCGTTCTGCTGTTCCGGAGTAAGAGAATCAACGGCACCTGTCAGCTGCTGCCAGAGAGGAAAAATGGACTCATTGAAAAAGCGCTGAAGATCCCGGGAAGTTGATTCAATCCATTGGGGAACAAATTCCGATATACTTCGGACACCAAATATAATCAGAAAGACAAGTCCTGTTAAAGCCCCCCCAAGGGCACTCAGACCGATAAGCAGAGCTATGATTACTGCGATGGTATTCGGAAGTCTGATTCTCTTTCGGAGCCATCTGATCATTGGATAAAACATCCATACGAGAAGAGCGGCAATCCAGAAAGGATAGGAAATACTGAATATCCAGGTAATTAGAAAAACGATGACAGATATGAACAAAATTACGAAAAGCAGTCGGAGAATGACCCAGGCATGATGTTTTGTCAAAACCAGCCCTCCTCTCTAAAATACAGTAACTGGATGTTTATTTTATTTTACCAGAAAGCCTGAGGAAAACGATTATTTTTTGCGTTTCAGTTCTTTCAGAGAATAAGTTGTACCTCTCCAGTCAATGCCTCCACGCCGCAGGGCTTTGTAGGCAGAGCGGAGCAGACAGTATATAAATAAGAGGGCGGCCAAAGGAAGAGTAAAATAAAAAAGGGGAGAGTCCCCTGCAAATTTTCTATTATAAAAATACATTGCTGCGTACACAATCAGAATGAATGCATAAATAAGAGCGGAGGGAAAACCGGCAGCAAACAGCGCAGCAAACGGAAAAATATGCAGCAGGAAGATAACTGTAGAAAACGTTAAAACGAGAGCGGTGCTGTACCGCATAAAAGCAAATAAATTTTTTTCGAGTCCATTAATAACTTCGGGAACAGATTCGTACCACTGAACAAATACAAGGCCCATTCCAAAGGCAAGCTGCTGACGGTAACCCGCTTTCACCAGTATTTTCCCCAGTTTTAAATCATCGTCTGGAGCTGACTTTACAGCTGCGTGTGTACCGATGGCTTCATAGGCCTCCCGACGCAGGAAATTAAAAGCCCCCACACCGGCATGTTTCAGCTGAATAAAATTCCATATTCCAATGATGCTCCAGTAGTAATGAAAAGCCCGATAGGGAAGAGTACCTCCTTCATTCTGCGGAATCAGGGGAAGATGATCCAGATTGTTATTTACGGCGTGGGAGGCAGCGTACTTTAAAGCCTCTGGGTGAAAAATAATATCCCCATCCGTAAACAGCAGCCAGTCGCTCACCGAATTTTCAGCACCTATATAAAGCGCATGGTTTTTACCAAGCCAGCCTTCGGGAAGGTTCTGGATCGTCTTTAATGTAAGCCGGCTTCCGGCAGGATGATTTTTTTTAACATCCTGAAGTATCTCTCCTGTCTGGTCAGTCGACCGGTCATTGACGATAACGATTTCGAGGTCAGGATAGTCAAGTGACAGAAACGAATCAGCTGCTTCCCTTATTCTTTTTTCTTCATTTTTTGCAGCAGCAATAATAGTAACGGAAGGGAGCTGCTTTTGTATTTCTGTTTGACGAACAAACGGCATTCGGCGGATACCTGTGTACCACTGAATACTTATTACAAGCACAGCCGTCAATGTTATTAAGCTGATCCATGTCATGTTACCACCTCCTGGATGCCGTATATTTTACCATGTGGATACAGGGAATGAAAAAAGGATGATTGCCAGTTATTAAAGAGTGGAATGGAGAAGAAAGGACGTATTAATGAGAGGGGCGGAACGGATGATTAAACGGGGCCTTTTTGTTTACAACCAGTCAGCCGGAAAATCCCAGAATGGAAAACCTTTAGCAGAAATTCTGGATATACTTAAACAGGGAACGGAAACACTTCTCGTGCATGAAGGAAAAGACCCGGAAGAAGTAAAAGAATTTTTAGAGGATGAAGAAAATCTGTTTGATTTTGTCTGGATTTTCGGAGGAGATGGGTCGGTTCATTTATGCGTAGACAGCCTTCGCAGAAGAAAAAAGGTTCCGGGAGTCGGGATTCTGCCGGGAGGAACCTGTAATGATTTTGCGCGGTCTCTCGGGCTTCCTATGGATCCGGTACAGGCTGCAAAAGTTACGATGGAGCAGAACCTCGTCTGGATAGATCTCGGCTGTTATAACGGAAGGGCATTTACCAACTTTGCAGGGGTCGGAATAATTGCTGACACCTCCGAAAACATAGATGAAGGAGCTAAAGAAAAAATTGGACGGGTCAGCTATTTCATGAGTGCCTGGCAGACGATGCGTGATGCAGAAACTTTTTCATATACGCTTACAGCCGATGGCGAAAAAATAAGCGGTGATGCTGTTATGATTCTCGTCTGTAACGGCAGATTTATTGGTACGGTGGGCCTTCCTTTTCCAACGATAAATATGGGAGATGAAGTACTGGACATAGTTATTCTGGAAGACGCAGGAGCCATGTTATTCCGCGAGTGGCTGCATAGATCCGGCAAAAAAGAGCCTGTTTGGGATACAGAAGGAGTTAAACATTTTCAGGCTGGTTCCATCCGTCTGGAAACTTCTCCGGTAAAAAAGCTGGATACCGATGGGGAAATAGAGGCAGAAACCCCTGTAGATATTGGTGTGCTTCCAAAAGCTCTGGCATTTGCCTGCGGACAGGATGAGAGGTTTTGAAGTAATAGAGATAGGAAATAGTATTCCTAATAAAATTTTGTATATTTAATGATAAGTAAGGAGGTAAAAGCCATGCTCTGGACAATTATTTGGATTATTATAGCCATATGGCTGATCGGTTTCGTACTGGATCTTGTGGGAGGCCTCATTCATATCCTGCTTGTTATAGCTCTGGTAGTATTTATCGTTCGAATGATTCAGGGAAGAACGAAGTAGCTTATTTAATGAAATCTTGTCAAAAACTCCCTCTCATGAGAAACTAAGAAAAATTGAGTACATGAAGGAGAGAAGGAAATGAATGTAAAAGATCTTGAAAATGCTCAGAAACAATTTAAGGAATCCCGTGTAAATGAAAATAAAGAGTACTTTCAGCATTTATCCAAAGGCCAGCAGCCGACTTTTTTCGTGCTCGCCTGCTGTGACTCCAGAACTGACCCATCGACCGTTACCGGCCAGCCGCTTGGGGAGCTTTTTATTCACCGTAATATTGCCAACCAGGCGCCTTCGGAGGATAGTGGGTTTCAGGCAAGTCTGTTTTATGCTCTGCACGTACTGAAAGTGGACTATGTGCTGGTTCTTGGCCACACCTTCTGCGGTGGAGTGCAGGGAACAAAACAAACCGGACATCCGGACTCTCTGGAAAGATGGCTGAAATACGTCAGAGAGTCTGTAGATTCCTGTGAAAAAGGCACAACAGCGGAGGACGGTGAAACCCTGGAACGCCACAATGTGAAAGTTCAGATTGAAAATATAAAAAAAGCAGATACTTACACAGAACTGGATAGAGAAGTTCCGGTGCTCGGGGCTTTATTCCATATCGAAAACGGCGATCTGGAATGGATTGAGTAAAAAAAGCGGGACGGCAGAGGATATACCTTCTGCCGTCCTGCTTTTTACTTTATAATGAGTCCATCCGACAGCCCGACTCCTTAAAGTGGAAGCTGCAAATAAAACTTTCTTCCAGATGTTTTTTCGAAAAGCAGAGATAAGCTATAGTGACTCCCCTGATTCAGATAAGTTGAAAGAAAGGGAGGCGCCTTTCACTGCAGCTTCAACAGGGCAGGGAGAAAGCTGTACAGGTATTTGCATTATGTCGGACATCCAGGATGCCAGCCCCGGAAGCAGAGCTCCGCCCCCGCATAAGACAACTCCCCGGTCGAGCAGCTCTCCACTGGTTTCCGGAGGTAAAGACTGTAGTGACCGGAGCGCGGTATGCAGAATTTTTTTCAAAGGAGCTTCGTATATTTTCTCGAGAATTGATGGTTGAATTTCAACCGACCGGGGGAGGCCGGAGACAGCATCAATTCCCCGGATAACATAACTCTCGGACTGGTGAAATCCCGGAGCAGAACCAATTTTAAGTTTGGTCTCTTCTGCCGTGGAAGGAGAAATGAGAAGGTTATAATTTTCACTCATAAATCTGCTGAAAGCTTCATCCAGATCTCTTCCCCCGGTGCGGGCAGTGTGAGAGAGGATAATTCGTCCGGCCGCCATTACAGCTGCCTCCGATTTCCCACCGCCGATCGATACAATCATATGAGCCTCTGCTTCCTCCGCAGCAATGCCTGATCCTAGAGCTGCTGCCAGTGGCTCCTCGATCAGACGAACCCTGCCGGCTCCGCTTATATATAAAGCTTTCACCACTGCCCGTTTTTCCACGTCGGTTGCTCCGGTGGAAATACATACGGCTGCTTCCGGCTTTCTTGAAAAAAGACTGCGGCTGCTTCCTGTTTTGTTCAGTATGTATGCAAGAAGTTCCACAGCTGACTTCTCATCAGCAATAGTTCCGCCTTTAATCGGCTGGACCGGTGTGAAGCTGGAAGGTTTTTGTTGTATGAGACGCAGAGCTTCCTGTCCGAAAGCAGCCGGCTCGGTTCCTCCTTCAAGAATAGCAGCAAGGGACGGCTCCAGAATAAGCTCCTCTCTGCCTTTCCGGCATGCCATCATAGTGACAGTGCCTAAATCTATTCCAATTTGGGGTCTGTTAAACATAACTGCCTCCTGTAATGGTTAAGAATAAGAGTGATAAAAACAGCGGATCTCACATGTTGTTTACTAAGAATCATTCGTAAAGAAAAGTATTTACTCATTTTAATTATAAAGGTCTCTTTTCGTAATCAAGTAAAAGAATTGAAATAAAACCTGACTAAACCTTGAACAACGATAGGATTACTTATAATATAAAATTACAGGAATAAACACGTTGTCCTATTAAAAATGACCGGGTATAGTAGCTTTAAAGGATATTAAAACAAGTTTAATAAATATTATACAGCCAAATCAATTTCATAAGTGAAGTTTTTAAATAAAAACGAATGATATGGATGGTTTCTATTAAACTTTTTGTTTAATAAAAGACCAAAGCAGAAGACGGGTACTCCCGATGGGTTCAGCGCATGCTGCAGATTCTCTTATGCAGGCTTTTTTCCGTGTAAGCCTGCCCCCCCCCTAAGGAAAGCATCCATCTGAAGATTAAATCATTCTCAACGCAGGAATACCCTTCTTAAAACGACAGATGAACTGGTTCGAGTGAAAGAATAATAAGTCAGGATGGAGAGAATATATATGCTTGGGAAGCTACTGAAACATAACCGTATCAAACAACGCAAAAAGCAGGAGGAAATCTGCAGCGGTATTTGTTCGGTATCTTATTACAGTAAGATTGAAAACAACAAGATTATCCCGGCGGAGGACGTACTTATGAAACTGATGGAACGCCTTAACCTCAGTCGTTCGGATCTGAAAAAAATGGATCACCAGGAAATAAAGAAGAAACTATTGAATTGGCATATATCTATTATAAAAGGTAATGTGGAAGATACTGTAAAGATGCGTACAGATCTTTCTGAACAGATTGACTATTTTCAGGATCAGGATCTTCATCTGCTCTATCTGCTTTTTGAGGCGAGACTGGAGGTTGCTAACGAAAATATTACCCGGCTTGAAAAAATTCTGGAAGAGATATCTAACTTTTCTCTCGAAGAAGCAGCCGAAGATATAAAATTTTATTACGAAAAAACATTAATGAGCATTTATATATTTTATGAGAAGTACGATAAGGCCAGGGGGCACGCATGCCATGCGAGTGACTACAGTGAAACAATCGTCCTGCCCGAGGAAGAAATGGCCGATATGTACGTTTCCATCGCTAAAATTGCCCTTCAGGTTGGAGATTATTCCATTGCAATGGATGTAGCCGGAAGAGCTATTGCGGTTTATGACCAGCAGTATAATCTCGAACAGAGTGGAGCATGCCGAGTTATACTGGCTAAAGCTTTTCGAAAGGTACATAAATTTTCGAGAGCAGAAAAAGAGCTTGAAAAAGCAGAAACTATCGGGCTGCAGACAGAAAACCGAAGGCTGCAGGCTCAGGTTCTGCAGCACCGGGGAGAGCTTTATGCACAAATGGGAAAACAGATGGAGGCTGTGCGCTGTTTCCAGCAGAGTTATCGTATGCGTGAAGGAAGGGACCGGCTTATAACAATTTATAAAATACTCCAGCAGTTTGAAAACATTGGTTCGGAGCAGGATATTTTAAGCTGGGTTGACCATGGAAAGGAAACTATCGCAGACATGCGCAGCGGTCAGGGTATTATTCCCTATGATGAGCGCTTCGAATGGATTTTCCGTTATTATTCCCTTGCCTATGACAAAAAGGAACGGGACGATTTTGAAGAAGAAATGAAAGAATTTATTATTCCCTTTTTTACCGATCTGGAAGATTGGAAAGCAACTGCTTACTATACCGAAAAACTGGCAGCCTGCCTCGAAAAAGAAAAGAGATTCGACGAAAGTGTTCACTGGTACAAAAAGTCTAATGAAGCTTTTCGCCGGTGTCTGAAGTAACCTGAAAATTTGTATGTAACAGCAAGAGAATTCTCCGGAAGTCCGTGCAGGATAATTGTGCAAATCATCATTCTGTCGGGTGCATAAATCTCTCCTTTATAGAAGAAAGAACCTCTTTTATTTCCCTGCTGGAGCTGAGGCAGGCATGCACCGAAAGCGTTTTGCGGAGGCGGAAGCAAAAAAGCGCCTATATATTTAAAAACATTTTTTCAACAGCCTGACCCCCCGTGAAATTTCACGGGGGCAGCTTATTGGTTTAATCCTTGGTATAACCCTTATTCCGGCGGTTGCATACAAAGGTCCTCTACCTCCAGAACCCTTTAGGAGATTTTCCTTATGCATGCAAAAACTGCATTCAGATGGTGTAGTTAAAAAACTTTCTGAATCCAGTCGATACTTAAAACACTTGCTATAGTGAGAAATACTGTCCAGAGCATAAGGCTCAGCCCCATCCACCATGCAGTCCGGTGCTTTCCGGCCTGCAGTGATAAAGCTATAACAACTGCAAGGTGAATCCCGGTAAGAGCAGGGCCGAGAGCTGCAAGACCGGGCAGACCATATTTGTGAAAAAGACGCTGTGCTTTTAAGCTGCGGCTTTTTTTCTTTTTGTGCCGCCTTTTTCGTCTTTGTAAAACTTTCCACTTCCGATATGTCCGGGTGCGCTGAAAAATATGGAGCACGTAAATGATAAATAAAACAGGGAGAAAATTTCCGGCGAAAGATAATAAAGCTACGACAAAAGGATCGAGACCCATTCCTATTCCGAGTGGGATCACGATAAGTATTTCCAGCCAGGGGGTTGCTGCCATAATAAAAATAAGCGTATACTGCCATAATAGTTCGAGCACGGGCGACCTCCTGTATTTGAAATGCGGGGCTGAAGGTAATTTGTATGTCAATTCCACACTAAATTACGCTGGCAGAGAATATTTGAAAATGTCCTTCAGTTTTCGGCAGGGCTGGTCACGAGAGTTGGGCCTCCGCACGGAGAGTTGATAAAAAAATGCTAACATAAACAGGATAATACTACCATTAAGGCAGTCGAAAGAAGCTTTTATGAAGGTGTGACTGCTGAATTATGATATGATAGAAAACGAAACAATGGACGTACAGCAGTCTTATGGGCAGGTAACCCTTAGGAGTATTCCCTGCCGATCTCACTGCAGGAACCAGCGATAATATAACTTTTAAGACAGCAGAGGACGTGAAATTCTATGGAAGAAATGGTGCAGAACCTTGTGAACAGCCAGAAGGCCTACTTTTACAGCGGTGCCACCAGAAGTGTAGCTTTTCGTAAAAAGCAGCTTAAACTTCTTAAAGAAGCTGTAAAGAAAAAAGAACACGAAATTATGGACGCCTTAAAGAAAGATTTAAATAAAGGAGAATTTGAAGCATATCTTACAGAAGTCGGCTTTTTTTACAGCGAGCTGAAAGATATAGAAAAAAACATGGACTACTGGGCCGCTCCTCAGAAGCAGAAAAGTCCGTTGTCCCATACCGGAAGTACAAGCTACATATATAAAGACCCTTACGGGGTGACGCTGATTATCAGCCCTTGGAATTATCCATTCCAGCTGGCTCTGACCCCGTTGATCGGGGCGATTGCTGCGGGAAATACAGCAATTATAAAACCGTCGGAATTTACGCCTAACACGAGCATGGTTATACGGGATCTGATAGCTTCAACCTTTGCTGAAGAATATGTGGCGGTAGTAGAAGGGGAGGCAGATATAACTAAAGCTCTTCTTGCCCAGAAGGTGGACTATATCTTTTTTACCGGAAGCAGAGAAACCGGAAAAAAAGTGATGGAGCAGGCTGCAAAAAATCTGACACCTCTTACACTGGAACTTGGCGGAAAAAGTCCAGCTATCGTTACAGAAGATGCAGATTTAAAACTGGCAGCAAAGCGGATTGTATGGGGGAAATTTATGAACGCCGGGCAGACGTGTGTAGCACCGGATTATGTTCTCGTTGATGAGTCTATCCGCCGGAAATTTTTGAAACTCATCATCCAATTTACGAAAAAATTCTTTGGACCCGAAGTCCGGGGAAAGCGTAGTTATCCAAGAATTGTTTCTGAAAATCATGTGGACCGGCTTGCTGCACTGCTGGACAAGAATAAAATATCCTACGGCGGCGGATACGACCGGGACAGCAGAAAAGTAGAACCGACGATTATGATGGATGTACAGATGGAAGATGCTGTAATGCAGGATGAAATTTTCGGCCCCATTCTGCCAATTATGTCTTACCAGTACGAGCATGAAATTCTGGATATCGTCAGACAGAGACCTAATCCGCTCGCTCTGTACCTTTTTACAGAAAACAAGGACACAGAGGATATGGTTTTAAATAATCTTTCCTTTGGCGGCGGATGTGTGAATGACACAATTATGCATATTACCACCCCTTACCTTCCATTTGGAGGTGTTGGGGAAAGCGGTCACGGAGCCTATCATGGTAAAGACAGCTTCGATACTTTTACACACAGGAAAAGCATTCTTAAACAGACGACGAAGTTTGATCTTCCAGTCCGGTATAATCCTTCGCAAAGCACCATAAAAACACTACGTAAACTCTGGGAATAACAAAAAGCCTTAAGCGTTCTGCTTAAGGCTTTTTACTTGGTTTATCTTTTTCGTTGTAAAGAAAGTAATTCATTTTCATTATCAGGCGGAAGAAAAGGGGAAGGCCTGCCCAGACGACGAGAAGCATAAGCAGCCCGTAGGTTAAAGCATAGGCCGGGCCGCCTTCTACCCAGTAAATAATAAAAAATACGGGAGAAAAAACCGCCGGAACGAAAAAAATAAAAGCCGTCACCCAGTAATAAAACCGGAGTGAGCTGTGGGAAGGGACAGGGCCGTACAGTTTTTTGAAAAAGGCAGAAAATAAATGTTTCAGCTTCAGCAGCTCCTTTAAGCAGAAAGCTTAGTTATAGTTCGTAATCAATTATACAGCATACTCTGCTGACTGTCGGACAAAGTAGAAGATGTACCTCCCTTTTTAAACCTCATGAACATTTTTCAGCTGCTCAAAAAAAGTCATAGAAAGCAGGTGACCCGGAGGGAACAGCACGTGCGAGAAGTGCCGTAGAGTCCTCCGGACCGGAAATAAGGCCTTCCTCCCATAAGCGATGTGCAGTGTAAGTTCCAAAAAGCAGGGCGGACAGTGTGTTGATGCTCATATGAAGTCCTTCATGAAGTAGTTTCGGTAAATCTTTTTCCTCCTGCATCTGTCTGGAATAGGAACGGATGCGGTTAGTTTCTTTATCCTTGGAAATAATATAAGTTCGTTCGTTCCACGTACAGAAATGGTCAGAAATATGCAGAATGATATTTTCATTTTTCTGCAGCTGGAAAGGATATTGTTCCAAAAGGGCTGTACAATCGACAATTCGAGCCATGAAATAGGAAGAAACTTCTCTTTTTACTTTAGGGTCCGGCAGAAGATGCGGAGTCATTTCGTGGGCGGGCAGTTTCAGGGAAATATTATCAGCCATAGAATCATGATTGGCAATAAACGAAAACAGGCCTTTCCTTGCGTCCGGATCAAGCCATATGAGTTCTTCAATATTCATATGGTGATTTTTGATATCGTAAATCATATAGCCTCTGATTTTATCATTTCTATAATAGGCAACGACATCGCCTTTTTTACGCTTGAAAACGGATTTGTTCCACCACTCTCCACCCCGTAAAAGCGGTCCATTATATTTTTCCGCCCACTGATGGTACACAGGCGCAATTATTTCTTTGTTTTCTGTGAGCCGCCGGCACAAGCCTTCGTGAGATTCCTGTTTCGGAAACTGATGCCGTTCCATCGTAATGACTTCCTGATCGGCAAAAAGCTCCCACCCGAAATGACGGTAAAAAGGGATGGAAAAAGGATAAAGCAGGGAAAGCACTTTCCCACTGTTCCGCATATCTTCGAGAGCGTGGTGGAGGAGGAGGGTAACCAGACCTTTTCTTCTGTACTCCGGCCAAGTGGCAACACCGGAGACCCCTCCTGCTGAAACAGGAGTTCCATGCAGAAAAATTTGAAGTGGAAGAATAGTAAGTTTTGAAAGCAGATCGCCTTTCTCCTCTGCCACCCAAGTATCCGATGGATTCATATCAGCAATCCGCATTCTTCTTTCTGTGTCCGTTAATTCATACTGAAAAGCGAATTCTGACATGCGGACGGCCTGCTCTGCCTCTGATGGTTTTAATCTGCGGATAATCACGTGATTCCCTCCCTGATAATACCGGCCGATGAACGAGTGTACGTTAATCTCCCGGGTTTAATACATATCTGCTATTATCATAACGAAAAAACGTGGAAGTGAATATGAAGAATTAATGAAAAGCAGAAAACTGGACTCTTCGGCAGGCGATTATTCATACTGATAGTCGAAGGGAGTGGTATGGAAATGAAATTAAGTATTCTTGATCAGACTCCTGCTGCAGAAGGAATGACAGCTTCGGAGGCATTAAAACATACAACAGAACTTGCCCGCAGAGCAGAAGAGTGGGGGTATCACAGGTACTGGGTATCAGAACACCATGACTCCAACTCTTTAGCAGGTACAAGTCCGGAAATACTGCTGGCACATCTTGCTGCACATACGAGCCGTATCAGGCTTGGTTCCGGGGGAGTGATGCTCCCGCATTACAGTGCTTTTAAAATAGCGGAAAATTTTCACCTGCTGGAAGCTCTTCACCCTGGTAGAATTGATGCCGGAATGGGAAGGGCTCCGGGAGGGATGCCGAGGGCAACACTGGCACTGAGCGAAGGGAAGCCGAGGAGAGCGGAGCGTTTTCCCCGTCAGATCGATGACCTGCTCCGCTATCTCAGGTTTGAAAAAATTCCGGACTATGCATATGGGGAAGCTGTAGCCGGTCCTGTGACAAATACAATTCCACCAGTCTGGATCCTCGGCACAAGCGCCGGTAGTGCCGGGCTTGCAGCAGAAAAAGGCCTTCCGTATAATTTTGCTCATTTTATAAATGCTGAGGGAGGGGAAGAAGCTGTTGAAACGTACAGGAAGCAATTCCAGCCTTCAGAACAGCTGAAAGAACCATGGAACATGGTAACGGTCTTTGCTGTCTGTGCTGACACCGATGAAGAAGCCGACTATATCGCTTCCAGTCTCGATTTATCTCTATTGTCAGTGGAAAAAGGGCTCGGACTAAAAGGAACACCTTCTCCGGAAAAAGCTTCCCACTATCCTTACGAAGAATACGATCTCGCAAGAATCCGGGAAAACAGAAAGCGTATGATTGTAGGAGGGCCCGGACAGGTTAAAGACAGGCTGGAAAAGTTCGCTTCAGCCTATCAGACCGATGAACTTATGATTTGTACTATCACCTTTAATCCGGAAGACCGGCTGCGTTCGTACGAATTATTAAAAAACATGTTTTAGATAATTTTCGAGAAATTATTAATAATAGAAGCTGTATTTGCTTGTGAGGACGGGCGTCCCAAAAAGTTGAAAGCATGGGCATAGCATAATACTTTATAAACAGTATTAGAGCCTGTCAGGCTATGGCTGACAGGCTTCTGAGCGTATACAGGGCATTTTTGTGTGCGGGAGAAGGGAGCTGCTTTAATGGAGAATAGAAAATTTTTTCTCTTTTTCTTCTGTATCCACCGTGACTGCAATAACATCTTCTACTTTCGCCGGATACTGCGCCTCTTTTAAAGACTGAATAAAGCTGTCCAGGCTGTCCTCATTTCCCTGTACTTCAAGACGGACATTTCCATCTGTTTCGTTTCTTACCCAGCCGGTGAGTTTTCTTTTTTTAGCCTCCATCTGTGTGAAATAGCGGAAGCCGACTCCCTGGACCCGTCCGGTAACGGTAATATCATACCGTGGCATGAAAATCACTCCTTTTTTAATCCTGGTGGGTAATTTCCCTCAATTATAAAATTTCACACGTCTGTTAAAGGGACTAACAATAAACCTATATACTTCATAACAGCCTTTTTATATAATATTTGTGTTTGACATTTTTATAATGAATGACTTAATGGTGTCTGCTTCCGTATCTGTTTATTGGAACTGAACACACTCAGAAATAACACGGAGCTTTAACAGAGCCATTTCTGCAAAAACATTGCACCATGAGGAATGAGAAGATCTTTTTCCAGTAAGAGTATCTCCTATTTAAACAGGTGGAACGAAGCCTGTTTATACTTTGTCTTTTTACCGTAAGCTGTAGTGGACATGAAGGGGATTCCAGAGCAAGGACGAGCCGAAGATCCGTTCAGAAGGATGGAATTAGCTGAGGGCGGCCCGCTTGGAAAGCCTCTCCATGGAAACGGAAGCAGACGTTCATTTTTTATTTTCAAGGCAGCCATTGAAAAAAGACGTTTTTACTACCGCTTATCAACCAGCGGGGTATATTTGACGGTCCATGGGATGACTGGCAGTACCGAAATATTTATACATTGAAACGATTAATCGAAAGAGGCTGATTGTATGCTGCGAACGTTAATTTGGTTCACTTATTTTTTTCTTTATCTGCTTATTGTCTCACCATCTCTGCGGAAAGCCCGGCAGCTTCAAAAAAGGGACGGAAAAGCTGCTGATAAATTTGTACAGCAGAAGGCGGAAAGATGGGCGCGGAGACTATTTCACCTGGCTGGAGGGAAAGCCAATGTTTACGGAAGGGAAAATATACCGGAGGAAGAACCGGTGCTGTTCGTCAGTAACCACCAGGGGAATTTTGATATCCCCCTTCTGCTTCATACGGCCGGCCGCAAAATAGGCTTTATTTCGAAAAAAGAAGTGAAGCGTATTCCGCTTATTTCCTCCTGGATGGAACTGCTGGGGTGCGTTTTTATTGATAGAAAAGACAGAAGACAGGCTGTTCAAATGCTTCGGGAAGGAGCAGACAATTTAAGAACAGGCAGCAGCCTCGTGATTTTTCCTGAAGGAACGCGCAATAAAGGAGGAACAACGGGTCTTTTTAAAAAAGGAAGCTTTAAAATGGCACAGCTGTCGGGCGTGGCGATTGTACCAGTTTCCATCAGTGGATCCTATAAAATGATGGAGGCGAACAATGGGAAAATGAAGCCGGCAGAGGTCAATATTACGTATGGTAAACCGATGCGGGACCACATTGAAAACAGGATTTCTCTGGATGAACTGGCAGAACAGATACAAAAAGAAGTCGAAAAAAACATTTGACTTTTTGTTCTAAAAAGATTATGATAATAGAAGTGCTTTATTACCGCAGGCTCGTTACGGGCGGAAAAGTTAACTCTGGAATCTGAAAAAGTAACGTAAGACCGGCGCGGTCAAGGAACCGTGAGGATGAAAGAGAGGAAGGGCTTTCGTTGAGACAGCTTACCTTTACCAGTATAGATTTTTACCGCGGCATAGAACCGCCCAACGATATAAAACAATAGGAAAGTACAATAAAAGCAGGCTCCCTCAGTGGGACGCCTGCTTTTTCCAATTCAGCCGGTATATTTCATGCGCAGAGAAGTAATCGGCTTATGAAAAAATTGAATAAGCGGACCAATTCCGAAGGCTACAAGCAGGGTGCCGGCCCCTATAGGTCCCCCAATAATAAAAGCAACGACCAGAATAGACAATTCTAAAAAGGTTTTGGAAAAAGAGAGACTTTTTCCCGTAAGGGTATGAAACACAATCATTGAGTTATCGATTGGATTCCTTCCAAAAGAGGATTGAAGATAGGAAGCGATACCTGCACCACAGCATGTTATTCCAGTCAGCAGAAGAAAAATCTGCAGAATGAGAGAAGCAGGAACTGTACCGGAAAGAACGATAAGCAGCCAGAAATCTATCAGCAGGCCGATAATAAACATTGTTATAAGAGCAGAAAAATCAGGTCGTTCTTTTAAAAGAGCTCCGTTAATAAGAATAAGAACAAAACCAACGATGAACGTCCAGCTGCCGACAGTAAGGCCGAGATTCCAGGCAAGCGCTACAAAAAATGCATCCCACGGGCCTGCACCGAGACCGGCTGTTATAATGAGACTGATACCGAAAGAAAGAAATATAAGTCCGGCAAGGTAAAATAACCCTATAATATAAGTGTTTTTCATAATCAAACTCCTGTCATCCATTTCGTTAATACCAATAATAAACCTTATCATGAAACACCCTTATATTCCAGAATGATTTGTTATTAATACCTCATGGACAGAAAGGATGGCTGCATGGCTGACAAAAACGACGCATTTTATATTCAGCAGCATCTTGCGAATGAAAGAACTTTCCTTGCCTGGATAAGGACAGCTCTTGCTATGAAAGGAATCGGTTTTCTCGTATTCGGGGTTGAGCTCGTAATTAACAGCGGAAACGGAGCCGGCGGTCCGGTGGCAATTGGTGTCAGCATGATCTCGTATGCTGCCGGGATGGGAGTGCTGATTTCAGGAACAGTGCTGTACTTCAAAAACCGGCGTTCTATTAACGACCAGAAGTTCCAATCTGCTTCAGGGACAATACTCACTGCTGGAATTCTTGTTACAATCGTACTTTCAGCACTGCTTTTTTATGCCTTATTTGTTTATTATTGACTGCTATACTTAACAGGCAAATTAATATATAATAAAAAAATGAACAGGCATTCATTTTAAAAACGTACCAGGGGGAAAAGAATATGACAATTGCTGAAGCACTTGCAGGATTTACAGACAGGATGGAGAAAAACCCTGAGCACATCAAAGATTTATCCTACGTTTATGAATTTCATATTACTGATGAGAAGAACGGGGTCTACCAGCTTCATATTGATGAAGGAAAAGCTGCCTACTACGAAAAGGCAGTGGAGGAGCCCAAGCTCGTCATGAAGATGGATAAAACCCACTTTTTAAAGCTGGCTCACGACGATTTGAATGCTGCAATGGCATATATGAGCGGCAGGCTGAAAATAGACGGTGAGATTTCCCACGCTCTGAAGTTTCAGTCGCTGATTAAAAAGTACCAGGTTTAAGCAGATTACTGTAAGAGAAAAGGGTCTTGCTGCGAAAAATCCTTTATAAACTTCTCCTATACAGACCGAAGCGGTCATGACATGAATGTCATGACCGCTTTTAAAAATAAGAGAACACTTTAAAAAAACTGACCTGAGAAAAGGTCAGCTTTTACTAAAACATATTATCGGTAATTTTCTTCCCGGCGCTGCTCATGTTTAGCATCAAGCTTTGCTTCTATTAAAGAGATTGCTTTTTGATCCTGAAGAATTTCTTTTTTGTTCTGTTGAACGAGTTCATCAAAACTAGTGCGTATAGGTTTTCGCATAGCCCATCCATCCTTTGCTGAATAAATAATGTCCACTTTAGTATACATGAATTCTGAAAAATTTAAATAATTAAATTAATCAAATTGTTACAAATTTTAGAACGTTTTAATAAAAGTACTATCAAAATTGATTTTTGATACGCTGAAAATATTCAGTCCGATAAAAAGCTCTGGGGAGGGCGCTTCTGACTGCGTCTGTCCTTCCGTCCGGGAGAACAGCCGCAGGTGTCTCGAAAAAGCACCTGGGCACCGGTTTTACGGAATAAAGAATACCCTTCTATATAAAAACGAAGCGGTAATCGACCCGTCGAAGAAGGAGAGTGGAGGACAGGGCGCAGCCTAACCGAAAATCTCTTCCACGACAGGCCGGTTGACAGCAAAGTTCCTCTCCAGTTATCAACAGTGAACATACTCTAATAAATTAAACATTAATAAAGGGAGGATAAGTTATGAAAATCAATACAAATCAGAATGTTATACATCAAATTACCGTTCCCACGCCTTTTCTCGTAGGAGATGTCAATGTTTTTGCAGTTCAGGGAAAGCAGAATATACTTATTGATACAGGACCTGATACTCCGGAAGCCGTGGAAGCACTTACAGAAGGGCTTAAAGAAATCGGTCTTGCACTTGAAGATATTGATATCCTGATTCTTACCCACCATCATCCGGACCATATCGGTTTAGCTTATATGTTCGAATCGACAGCCATTACTGCGGGGCACAGGAAACTTCAGCCCTGGCTCGAAAAAGATATGGAACACTACAGCAGAATTCATGACTTTTTTCAGGAGTTTTTGACGGAAAACGGGATGGATAAACGCTGGATAGATAAAATTCAATCTCAGCGGGACCATTATGTAAAGTATTCCCGTCCGGTGCAGCTTAATTGCATTTTGAAGGAAGGAGATCAGTGTCCCGGGATGCCGGGATGGAACGTTATTGAAACTCCAGGGCATGCACAGTCGCATATAGCACTTATGCAGCAGGAAGACAATGTAATGATTGCGGGGGATCATATTATCGGCCATATTTCCTCGAATGCAATTATTGAAGCACCGTATAAGGAAGAGAAAAGCCGCCCGAAAACACTCCTTCAGTACCGGACTTCTTTAAAGAAGTGTACGGAAGCCTCAAAAGTATTTGCGGGGCATGGAAAATCAGTCGATGATCCCGGAGCCTTAATAACGAAGCGGCTGAACGAGCAGGATTCCAAAGCAGAAATGTTTTTAAGAAAACTTGGGAATGAAAAGAAATCAGTGTTTGAACTATGCCGGGAGGTTTATCCGGAGATCCATCGTAAACAGCCGGATCTCACCTTTTCAGAAACACTGGGACACCTCGACCTGATGGAGGCAGAAGGAAGAACCGCAGCAAAGAAAAAAAATGGTGTTTACCTTTATGAAAAAATTTAGCTCTTCTATTGCAGTTTCAACGAAAGTAACCAACAAGCAACAAAAATGCTCATGATAAAACATGTCATGAGCATTTCAGCGTGTTGATTAAGTCTTGATTTCAGAATATATATTCTATGAGTTATATATATCCTGCCCTTACCGACGAAAACTTGCCGTGGGGCTGGTCCTCAGCTGTTTTGCCCTCCGGCTTTGAAAAGGATCTTCCGACTTCGCTTTATCCCACCGGCGTCCCCGCCGGACGTTCCGGAGGAAAATGCCTCTCCTGAATGGAAGAAAGGACGGAATCAACACGTTGTTAGAAGAGAAACCTTCTTTTTATTTTCCTGCTGGAGCTGCAGCAGGCGACTCCGAGGCGAGCTAGGACGAGCTGAAGATCCATTTCTTCCGAGCATTGGAAGGAAGAAATTAGCTGAAGCCGGCCCGCCCGGAAAGCGTTCTGCGGAGGCAAAAGCAGGGAAATGTCTACGCATGTATAAAAAACAATTTATAACGCAGCCGGAATTACGTTTAGTATTCCAGCTGCATGAGGGGAGACTTTTTTTACGAAGCCTTCTTCTTGCGTACTTCGGTAAATTGTTCGTGATATAAAGTTTGAACCACTTTAGGAGCCAGCCACAACGTAGGAAGCAGCAGCAGCGACACAGGGACGGCTGTGAAAACAATGAAGGACTGCAGGGCATCCACACTTCCTTCGCCTAAATAGAGCAGCACAGCAGCTACTGTTCCCATCAACGCAGCCCAAAATACTCTAAGGGCACTTGATGGGGTCGGGCTCCCGGTCACTGCCATAGAAATAGTGAAACTCATAGAGTCACTTGTTGTTGCCACGAAGATAACCGTAACGAGCAGGAAGGCCGCTGCAAGTACAGTGCCGAAGGGCATTTGTTCTACGATGGCTATCATAGCAGCAGGCATTCCGCCGTCATCCAGTGCTCCGGAAACGGCGCCTGCTTCCTGAAGCTCATAAAATATACCTGAACCGCCGACTACTGAAAACCAGAAATTTGTAATAACGGGTGCTATGATCGCAACAGCAGTGACAAGTTCACGAATTGTACGGCCTCTGGAGATTCTGCTGATGAAGATAGCCATCATCGGAGCATAGCCGATAAACCATCCCCAGAAAAACAGTGTCCAGAATGAAAGCCAGGCTGTGTCACCCCGGTACAGGCTGAGCTCGAGAAAATCCCGTGTATAAACGCCGAAAGTACCGATAAAAGTATCGATAATGAAAGCGCCCGGACCGAGGATTAAAACGAGCACGACAAGTAAAAACGTCAGTACGATATTCCAGCGGCTCAAAAACTGTATTCCACGGTGTAAACCTGTCACCGCAGAAATTGCGGCGATAGAAACAAGACCGAATACTATGAGTAACTGGGTCATGAAGGTGTTAGGTACCCCAAATACAGTTTCGAGCCCGTATGCTGCCTGGAGTCCTAAAAATCCGATGGGACCGATAGTGCCGGCAGCAACAGCTATAATGGAAAAAGCATCGGCCGCAGTTCCAAGAGCATTCTTTTCTGCAATCTTCGGCCCAAATATAGGGTAAAGAAGCGTTCTTGGTTTCAGGGGCATTCCACGGTGGAAATGTCCATACATAATAACGATGGCAGCGAGTGTTCCCAGGATAGCCCAAGCAAGGAAGCCCCAGTCAAGGAAAGACTGCGCCATGGCGGGAACAACAGCTTCCATCGTTCCCGCTTCTCCGTCATACATAGGCGGCGTTTCGAGAAAATGGTACATAGGCTCCGCTGCAGCCCAAAAAACACCACCGCCGGCCAGCAGCGTACACATAATAATAGATATCCATTTAAAATTACTCAGCTCGGGTTTGTCAGTACCTCCGAGCCTGATACGTCCATATTTGGAAAAAGCGAGATACAGAGCAATTAAAAAAGTTGCAAGCATCAGTACCTGCCAGAAAGCTCCGAAATATGTCGTAGAAAAAGCAAATGACATATCCACAAAAGCACCAACAGCCTCTGTATTAATAAAAGAAGCCAGTACAAAGGCCATCAGCAGGCCGCCGCTGATCACCATTACCGGCCAGTCAATTTTTTGTTTTGAATTCAAATTTAGTCCTCCTACAATATTTTCTTTCAGAGCTGTTACAGCTCTGTGATGTTTTTAAAGTTTTAAACACAATTGTAGACAATAACAAGAAATAAATTAGAAGGCAAGAGTTAATTTTTTTTGTTTAAGGGTAAAGGAAAAAAGGAAGATATCTTGAATAAGAAACATAAGACAGGCAAGTAAAGAAATGGAGGGTCCAATAATGGGAAAAAGTTCGAAATTAGTATTAAGCGGAACGATAGCCGGTCTTGTTGCCGGGGCAGTAACGGTGGCTTCAAACCGGACAGCAAGGGAAAATACTAAGAGGTTTGCTACGAATTCCTCTACTCAGATTAAGCAGGTAATTACTCTGGCCAGAGAAAACCGGGAGGAATTTGTGGAACATCTCCGGTCTTCCGGAGAAAAAATTTCCCGCGTAGCTGACCATGCTTCTGATGATATGAAACAGCTGATGGAAACTTCACAAAAAATGAAGTCTCACTTCGATGAAGTGAAGCATGTACTGCAAGACGTTAACAATGAATGGAAAGGTATGCTCCAGGAAGTCCAGAGTTCTTCAAAACGTCTGGACCAGGGGCAGGGTGAAGTGCCTATAGAGCATCTGCCGGAAGGCGGAACAGATTCAGAGAATACTGAGAAATAAAAAACGGCAGAATACCAGCTCCTGGTCAGGGAGTACACGGTATTCTGCCGTTTTTTTACTGCAGGCGGCCATAAATCTTTGTGTGGATAGATGTATTAGGTGTTGGATAAAGGAAACTGTGCTCCAGTCCTGCCGGATCTTCTGATCTCCTTCTTTAAACGAAGTTTCCTATATTAAAAACGAGCTACAGATGCTCTTCTATCAACAAGGAGGTTTACTAGATCCATATGTATAAAGATCTTTCCCCACCTCAGGGCCTGAAGGCCTTCCGGGAGCAGGCGATCTTATAACAAATGCAGCGCGGTACATAAAAAGAAGTTTCGAAGGAAGCAGGAAAGGTAAATATCTTAGTATATTAATATCTTAGGAGGTATGGTGCACTTATGACATTAACCAGCGAACTCAAAAATCTAAAAGACATTGAATGCCCAGATGGAAAGTGTGTACTTTCTGTTTACTTAAATACCGACCCGGCAGACCAGGACCAGCAGAAAGGCGAGTGGAAAATCCGCCTTAAGAATGGTCTGAAACGAATCGAGGAATACATTGAAGCCTCAGGAACAAAAGAGGAATTAAAAGCGTACAAAAACCTGAAGAAGCAGGTGGACGATGAAATTGCCGGAAACCGATCCCGGCTAGCAAAATCTATTGTTATTTTCGGTTCTGACCATGAAGATTTATGGAAAGTTCATTACCTTCAGGTTCCTGTGGAAACAAACTTTTACTGGGAACCTAAACCTCAGCTGGAAGAGATTGAAAAAATCCAGGAGGAATATCCTCGTTCCGGTATCATCATGCCGAATAACGACGAAGTACGTATTATCAGCACGTCTCTTGGAGAAGTTCTGGACGAGTGGAACTATGAATTTGATTCCAATAAAGAAGAATGGAGCCTGAATGAAGGAATAGCTTCCGGAGATCGTAAGGCTTCAGGTGCAAGCCATGTAGATAAATTCCAACAGCGCTTTGAAGAAAACAAGCACCGGTTTTATAAAGATATGGCACAGAAGATTGAAAAGATGAAAAAGACTAATAAATGGGAAGTGATGTATATTGTCGGAGAAACAGAAATGGCCCGCTCATTCGAGGATGTGCTTCAGACAAAGCCAAACGGTAAAGTGACGAAAAACCTGAACAATGCAGAAACTTCAAAAGTGCTCAACGAAGTGTTCAAGTAAACAAAATGCAGTCCTGAATCAGAGCTTTAATAACAACGAAGTTGCGGGATGAAGGAGCTGCTTGTAAAGAAAAAAGATCATGATACACGTTTGAAACCCTGTCAGGCAGAAGCTGACAGGGTTTTTATCCGGTGGCCCGTTCCCCTTAAATTGAGGGAGCGTGCTTTTGTGAGCCACTGATTTTCGCTTCTTAATAATCCGGGGAAGAGGAAATGCGGCTCTCCCGGCTGCTGCCGGCATGCTTCTGCTGAAAGTGAAAAATCAGGCCGGCTCCCGCAGCGAGAGTCAGCATGCCGCTGATGGAGTAATAAACGGCCCCTCTGCCGGCAATATCTATTAAAAAACCTCCGATCACCGGGCCTGTCATGCTTCCAAAGGCGAAAAGCACAGCGGTCATAACCGTCCCGGTTGGAAGCAGTTCGGGCGGGACAAGATCAGCAAGGTAAGCAATACCGAGAGAAAAAAGAGAACCGAGAATCATACCTGTCACAACAAAAAAACTGAACAGAAGTACCGGCTGGTGCTCAATAAGCGGCATGAGAAGAAACAAAAAAGCACCTGATCCCATCAGCCATAGAAGCATCCTGCTTCTTCCAAATTTATCACTCATCATACCGAGCGGAAGCTGGGTTACGAGGCTTCCAAAAACAAAGCCCGGCAGAAGAAAAACAGTTGTTAGATGAAGGTCAATCCCCATTCTTATGGCATAAACAGGATAACTGCCGTGAAGTGTCGCTTCCAGATATCCATAGCAGAATCCGGGGAGAAGAGCAAACCAGGCGAGTTTTATTACTTTCCGGTAGCGCTCGTAAGTTCCCGTCCTGGAAGCTGTTTCAACTTCACGGGCAGGATATTCATTTCGCAGGAACAGCATACAAATAAAAGCGAGAACACTCATAGCTGCCGAAATTAAAAAAGGAAGAAAAGTGTTTACCTCAAGCAGTCTTGTCGTCATAGGACCGAGTCCAAAACCGAGGCCGAAAGCAAGACCATAAAGTGCAAGCTGTCTGCCGCGTTTTTCGGGTGAACTGGTCGTGCTGATCCAGACCTGCGTAGAAAAATGAATTAAATTATCAGCAACCCCCACAACCATCCGCAGGACAAACCAGAGCCAGAAAGCGTGCCAGAGAGGGAAGATCATTACGGAAATAGTTACAAGCAAAAGACCCGTTAAAATGACTGGTTTGTACCCATACTGGCGGACCGGTCTTTCAATGAAAGGTGAAACAAGAATAATACCTATGTAAAGAGCTGCCGCGTTAAGGCCGTTGGCCGAAGGTGCAATGCCGGCGTCTTCCAGCATAACGGCGAGTACCGGGAGAAGCATTCCCTGGGAAAAGCCGGCGATTAAAACCATTCCGACGAGTACCCAGTAACGGAAAACCGGGTTGTTCTCCATAAACAGCTTCCTCCTATCTGTTAATCAGAGTTGTAAACAAACTATCTTTTATTGTAAACATAGAAATTTCATATGCAAACAGGTTTTACGTGACGAGTCCTGAATCTTTCCGTAAAATGTAATACGAATACTACAAGAGGGGGAATTAACGTGGATTTTAAATGGAAAGGTGACTATTTTGAAACAGACCTGGAATTTGGGACGCTGCGTATCAGTGGGAACGAAGAACATGGGTTCCGTCCCTATCAGCTGATGGTCAGTTCCATAGCGGTATGCAGCACTTCAGTATTGAGGCAGATACTGGAAAAGCAGCGCATGACTATTGAAGATATAGAGGCTCATGCTGATGTAACACGTGACGAAGAACAGGCTAACCGTATTAGTGCGATAGCTCTTCATTATAAAATAAAAGGTCAGGGTCTCTCTGAAAAGAAACTGGACAAAGCTGTTGTTCTTGCTGCGAAAAACTGTGCTATGGCCCAGACGGTAAAGGGAGCTGTTGATTTAACAGAAACTTACGAAATTATTCCGGAATGATCTTTTAACATCCGGAAGGTGATGCAGCACTGCCATCTGAAATAGTTTCCTGTCGTTTTATGAATCGAAGAGAAAAATAAGGCAGTTACAAGCTGACCTTTGTTTATTTTTATAATCTTCAGGAGAGGAATCCGTATGACATCTAAACAGCATGACTTTACAGAAGGCAGTATCATGAAAAAAATGATTCTATTTTCTTCGCCTATTTTTTTAACGAATATTCTTCAGACTTCCTATCAGGTGATTGATTCACTCTGGGTGGGGAACCTGCTGGGGCCGGAAGCTCTCGGAGCAACGGCAGTCTCCGGAATTGTTATTTTTACTATCTTATCTTTTATTATTGGATTGAATACAGCGGCACTGACAGTACTTTCCCAGTACAAAGGAGCTGAGGATAACGAAGGTTTAAAAAAGGCTCTGAATGCTTTTGTTGTAATCCTCGGTCTTCTTGCCCTCCTGCTCGGGATCATCGGTTTTGTGGCAGCGGAGCGGATTCTGATGTGGATGGGGACCCCTGATGGTACGCTTCCGCTGGCTGTAACGTATTTACGTATTAATTTTGTCGGGATACTTTTTTTATTCGGGTATAATTTCATCGCTACAGTGCTCAGGGCTCTCGGGGACAGTAAAACTCCGGTCAGGTTCGTGCTGCTTGCTGTGCTGCTGAATGCGGTGCTCGATCCTCTGTTTATAGCAGTACTGGATATGGGAATTGCAGGGGCGGCCTATGCCACCATCGTTTCACAGGGAACGGCGTTCATTTACGGATTAATTTATTCTATTACCCGTGCGGATGTACCGTTTACTGTTCCTCAGATTCCAGGTAAAGAACAGGCGAAAAAGATTTTTAGACTCGGACTGCCTTCCGGAATGTCCATGATGGTGATCTCAGGCGGTGTGCTGGCCATTATGACTGTAGTGACGAGCTTTGGAGAAGAAGTCACAGCAGGCTTTGGCGCGGCGCAGCGCCTCGACAGTCTGATTATGCTGCCCGCGCTTACCCTTGGATCGGCGATCAACAGCATGGCAGGTCAAAATATAGGTGCTCAGCTCTGGGAGCGAGTGAGTGATATTACTAAGAGCGGACTTCAATTAATTGCGGTAGTTTCTCTGGCTCTGAGCACAATTGTTTTCTTCAGTGCAGAGTGGGCCGTGGCGATGTTTGTCCAGGATCCGGAAACCGTAGCTTTCGGTACGATGTATGTACAGACGGTGGCTTTCTTTTATCCTTTCCTCGGCATTAATTTTGTTCTTAACGGAGTAGTGCGGGCAGCCGGAGCGATGTTTCAGGTCTTCATACTGAATATTATTTCGTTCTGGATTCTCCGCTTTCCACTTACTTATTTGTTTGCTGAACTGTACGGTGAGAGAGGGATCGGCATAGGAATGGGTCTTTCGCTCGTATTGAGCGCTGCTATTGCAGCTGTTTACTACCGTTTTGGCAGATGGGATAAAATTGATATCATGGAAAACAAAAAAAAATAAAACATGAAGCTTCTAAAATCGTTTATAATAAGTAACAACTATGATGGGGCTGACAATCAGCTGCTACTCGGAGGGATACTTGCATGGAGAAACAGGAAGCGTTAGTACAAAAAATGTATTACAGATATGTTTTGAATGAAGAAGAACAGCAGTACCCGGTTAAACAGCTTGGACAAAAAATGACAGAGGCAGCGGAGAATGAATCTCTGCTTGCAGAAATCCGTTTCGGTCAGGGAGAGATCTACTACCATTACGGCGATGTGGAAGCAGCTATTTACAAATGGGAGCACGTAACGGGAGATATTAAGCCCTGGGCTTTCAAAAATATTGGAGATGCTTATTACGATCTCGGATGGTTTGATCAGGCAAAAGAAACTTACACGGGGGTAGAAACAGAGGAACTGACACTGCAGAGCGAACTGACACTGCAGCTGCTCTCCATCTATGCGGAAGAAAAAGACCGGGGGATGGTTTACGAATATCTTAATAAAGCTCTGGACATAAATCCGGATTATCCCGGTGTAACAGAGCTGGCGAGAACGTTATATGAAGATTACGCAGATTGGCAGAAAGCAGTGGACCTGTCCGTGAAAGAAGGAGAAAGAACCGGTGAAAGCAGCTGGTATGCCCACCTTTTAAATTACGTTCGAAACGGTCACACTACCACTTTTGCACCGGAGTATTTCGAAAAACCGGCCCGTCTGCTTGTTGAGCTCGATCACTCACTGTTTCAGGAACTGATTGGAGAACTGACAGAAGCGTATAGAAACACGGACAAATACTTATACTGGATAGGGACAATGAATTCCATCTTCGGATCTCTCGAACTTGAACAGTATTCCGGATGGGAAATGATGGCGGCACTGCACCACGATGTGTATCTTGACCTGACAGACGGAGCATATCTCGAGGAGGAGATGGAAACATTAATGCCGGAGCTTCTCCGCCATTGGGAGCTGCTCGCTTCCGGACAGAATACTGTCTTGGCACTTGCCGCTCAATCAGCCTGGGAAGAAGTATTTCCTGAAAAAGAATCCGTTATTACAGGAGCGGGGGCAGAACAGTATAACCCGGAACTGGCTGCCGGTGAAATGGTACGGCTCCTGGAAGCAGTGCTTTCCTGGACAGAAGCAGAGTCACTTGATACTGAACTTATCTTCGATCCCCTCGAAAGAGAAATAGGTTCTCTGGAAGGAATGCAGGATCTGCTGGATCGTTCAGAAGGCCGCTCTTTCGATCGAAGTACGTGGATAGCCCGTTTGAAACAGGATCCGGAATTCGCGTCGCGAGCGGCTGCCAGTCTCTCTGTAGGCATTCAGGGGCTTCTTGGAAGGCTCGTTGAAGAGCAGCGCGCCGTTGAATACAGTCTGGAAGAGTCTATCCGCTTCTATGAAGATATGCTTGGACAGTTCAGGGAACTCCTGAGAACATTGGAGTCAGAGCGTATGCATCAGCAGACGGAAATCGTCGAGTCCTATCAGACAATGAAGCAGATGCAGAAGGAACAATTTGAATCCAGCGTCCCGTCTATTATTAAAGAGGCTTCCGACGTGCTTGAAGATGAGGAAAAAAGTGCAAAGCTTCTTCATGAAGATCTAAATACAGCGATGAACACGAGGCTCCGGGCTTACGTAGATGAGGAACTTTTTCCGATATTCCGCCGTTCCCTTCAGAGCTGGCTGAAAGAAACTGAACAAAAATTTCAGGCTTCCCAGTCGTTTCTCGATGAGAAAAACGCGAACATGAATGAAGCGATAGGAGAAGAGGCCCTTCAGCTGCAGCTTGATTTTGAACTTCTCCACGACTGGAAAAGAGATTTGACACGTATGATCAACCGGACGGAGCTTCCGGAAGAAAACATTATGTCCCGTCTCGAGCCGAAGCAGATGCTTCTTCGTAATGTCGGCAAACTGTTTGGTGATATGCAGCAGAGCAAGTCGTTTGTGCAGCAGCAGTACCGCCGCTATTTGGAAAATGGCGACTTTGAAGGCGTGGCGGAAGTTCTTTCCTATAAACTTTTCTTTGAGTTTGATCTTTTTGACCGGGCTATTCGTGCCGACGTCGACACGACTTACACCGATCTGATTACTCACCTCGAAGAAATGATAGAAACGTATACACAGCACCTGGAATCTACGAAAAAGGAATTGGCTAATCACAAAGAAAACCCGGCTCATTTCTACGATCCGCTTAAAATTTTCGATATGCGTCAAAAGCAGTGCGAACGACTGCTTGGAAAAAGTATAGAAGCATCCTAATTAAGCAGAGTGTTCAGGCTGCTAATAAACTATTTTGTGTCTAAGCGTACGATGGATCCCTTCCACCGGGCACAGGAAATATGTATTCGGGCCCTGGAATAAGGAATCCAACAAAAGAATTTAATCAGCAAGCTGAAAAGCCTTCATAATTCTATGAAGGCTTTTTGTATTGCGGGGCTGTAGAGGCTAGATGCCCGTGTCGTGCCGGGGAAGGTTGGCACTTCGTTTCGTAAAGTCAACATCATCGTAGTACGCATTTTTCACGAGTAGATTCGGTCCGAGACAGCTGACAGAAGTGCAGTGGCAGGAAAGGGAGCGGGCCGTCTCTGTATTCTGCCATTCAAGGAAAGCCTGAGGGAGGGATTTTTCGAAAATTGTGCCAAGATTCCCATCCTGATGAAAGTCGGTGACATGAATAGAGCCATCGAAAATGTTTATATTTAGGCGGGATCGTCCATCCGGATCATTCCGTACAGTGAGATTTTCAGACTGGTGAAGACGCTCCAGCAGACGTAGGTCATCTTCACTGCTGCTGCAGGCAAAGAAAGGGAGCGTGCCGAACAGCATCCAGGTTTTTTCGGATCTTACGTCGAGGAGCCGGTGAATACCTTCACGTATTTCCTTTAACCCGGCAGTTTCGAGAGCACTCGCAAAGCTCGTAGGGTACATAGGGTGAATTTCATGTCTGCCGCAACCCATGCTGAGAACCTGCTTATGTATGGCTTCCAGGTGGGGGAGTGTTCTTTTGTTAAGCATCGTTTCCGCAGAAATCATCACGCCTCTGCGGCTGAGTGCCCGACTGTTTTCCACCATGCGGTGAAAATACTTTTCCCGGATAGAACGGGTCGGCTTTTTATCCATCATAGCAAAACCTATCTCCGCAAAGTCATCAATACTGCCGTAATTGTGTGAAATATGAAGGACGTCAAGATAAGGCACAATAAGCTCGTATCGTTTCAACGGCATAGTGAGATTGGAATTAATCTGGGTTTTTGCGCCGCGTTCATGGGCGTAACGAAGCAGCGGAACAACGTATTCTTTAACGGATTTCATTGACATCATCGGTTCCCCGCCTGTAATGCTGAGGGCGCGAAGATGGGGGATTTCCTCCAGTTTTTCGATGAATATATTTACCGGGAGCGGGTCCGGATCTTCTGTCTGCAGAGAATAGCCTACTGCACAATGTTCACAGCGCATATTGCATAAATTAGTAGTAGTAAACTCTATATTGGACAAAACCGGCTTTCCAAATTCTTTTATATCCTGGTAGGCTTCCCACGGATCCTGCAGGAGGTTCAATGTTCGGGGATTAAGTTTCAATTTCATCATCCTTTCAATACAAAACTAATCATAACAGTGGAGCTTTAAAAAAGAAATTAAGTATCAGTTTTAACAGAAGCGTTGCCTTCTTTTACGATTCTGTTAGAATTGATTATTGGATAAAATCGAAAGGAGTTGTGTGATGAATTATTCTAAAGAAAATAAACTGCAGACACTGCAGGAACGAATGGAAAAACTCTCGGAAATGCTCGATTCCCTGGATCCGGAAAGAACAGATGTAGAGGATATTGACCGTCTGATCGGCATGCTGGATGATCTTGAAAATCAGTGCCGGCAATATCGCCGGGACTTTGAATAAAGGGAGATGGCAGGATGACCGTGATCTATCTCGTCCGTCATGGGCAGTCTTCAGCCAATATTAAGCATATTATACAAGGGCAGGCAGACTACCCGCTGACAGAACTGGGAATAGCACAAGCAGAAGCTGCTGCTGATTTTTTCGAAACAGTGGAGTTGAATGCTGTGTATTCGAGTGATCTTCAGCGGGCATCCCGTACTGCAGAAATCCTTTCAAAAAATCATTTTCAAAAACTGCGCTTAACAGAGGATCTCCGGGAAGTATTTCTAGGGCCTCTGGAAAAGCGTCCGCGTGCAGATATACTGAAAGAGCACCCACAGATTGCTACTAAAGGAATAGCTGCTGCGGGTATTGAGGGTACAGAATCGTTTGCGCATCTTACAGAGAGGTGTGCCCGCCTGCTTACCCACTGGAAAAAACATCATAAAGATGAAGCAGTTCTTGCCGTATCCCACGGAGGATTTATAGGCATACTTCTTATGTACCTGATTGCAGGGGAGGACTGGCCCCGTTGGAAAAAGCCTTTTGTTATAGGCAACACCGGTATCTCAAAAATTGTTATTAACGAGCAGGGAGAGTCGGAATTTCATTTTATAAACAGTACGGGTCACCTTCAGAGGATGAAATAAAGCACTTTCACAATGCGTAAAAATTTATGCGCATAGCCTGCTGAGGTTTCAAACAACCTAATAACAGAATGAATATAAAGGGCCTGCCCATGATGAGATATGGGAGGCCCTTTACATGTTTATTATTCAAGGGCTGATTTGCGGGTACGCTGGGGGAGTGGGACCAGGGCAGTCGGGTCATAGCACTGGTTATTAAATCAGGGGAGGCTTTCGTTAGTTTCCGCGCAGCAGATTAACCGCAGGTTCTGCCCAGAGCTCTGGCGAGGTCACGGAGCTTTTGTTCGTCCTGATCGCTGAGAGTAGAGGAATAACGTACATATAGACATACGGAAAGGCTGTCATTATTTATTCTTCCTACAGGAAAAGTTTTTACGTTTTCATGTTCAGAGAAGCAGGAGCTGGTGTCATAACTGGAAGAAACGAGAAAACAATCGTCTTCCACAGAATATATACCGCACCATTCAACCTGAGGCACGTATTCATACAAAAACAACGCTGTATTTTCCATCAACCGCTCAGCGGGTACTTTTTTATAAACATCTGCCATCAATTTATAAGCTACAATATCTGTAGAAGTCGTCAAAAAGTATCTCTCCCTTATTAATTCATCGTTGAAACACTACATAATTCTAACAAAAACTTATAAGGTTTTGGGCAGGTGAATGAGAATAGGCAGCTGGTATGGTAAAATAAGCCGAAATAAGCACTTTTCAATTAAATTTTTAACAGGGAAATAAGAACCGATATTACTGCCGGACGGAGAAATAGAAAACCACATTTTATATTCAATTATTCTGGAAGAGGAGCAAATAATATGAAAGATACAAAACAGGTTACTATTCAAAAAGGCCAGAGATTTCCTCTGACGATAAAAAGAATGGGAATTGACGGGGAAGGAGTCGGATTTTTTAAACGGCAGGTTGTATTCGTTCCAGGGGCTCTTCCCGGGGAAGAGATTGTTTGTGAAGCTGTAAAAGTATCTCCTAAATTTGCGGCCGGTAAAATTGTGAAAATCCGGCGTGCTTCAGAAGGAAGAATAAAAGCACCCTGCCCTTATTTCGAGAAATGCGGGGGGTGCCAGATTCAGCACCTTTCGTATGATCATCAGTTAAAAGAGAAGAAGGATCTTCTCCGTCAGGCGTTTGAAAGGTACACGAAAATTCCACTGAATAACCTGGATTTCCGCGATACGATAGGAATGGAAAATCCGTGGCGCTACCGGAATAAAAGCCAGATGCAGGCAGGGATGAAAAATGGAAAGGTGACTGCCGGACTTTATGAGCCGGGAAGCAACAGATTAACTGATATTGACGAATGCATTGTTCAGCATCCGCAGATTGACAAAGTAACGAATATCGTAAAGCAAATTGCACAGGATTTGAAAATCTCCATCTACGATTCGAAAAAGCATAAAGGGTTTCTGCGGACAATTGTCACAAGGGTGGGATTTAACACCGGGGAATATCAGCTGGTGCTGGTAACTTCCTCGAAAGATTTTCCTGAAAAAGATCTTTTTCTAAAGGAACTCAAACAAAGACTGCCTGATATAAACTCAGTTGTACAAAACGTAAATCCTGAAAAGACACCACTTGTATTTGGTGACGAAACTATCGTACTTGATGGAGAAGATCAAATTATGGAACAGCTGGATCATCTCACCTTCAAACTTTCAGCGCGTGCTTTTTTTCAGCTGAACCCAGAGCAGACAATTAAACTTTATAATGCAGCTAAAGATGCAGCGGGACTTACCGGCAGGGAAAAAGTTGTAGATGCATACTGCGGAACCGGAACAATCGGACTCTGGATCGCGGACAGAGCTGGAGAAGTACGTGGAATGGACATTATTGATTCCGCGGTTAAGGACGCAGAGAAGAATGCAGTAAGAAACAATATAAATCATGCGTTATTCGAAACCGGATCAGCTGAAACAGTTATGCCCCGCTGGGAAAAAGAAGGCTGGCACGCCGATGTTGTCATAGTCGACCCACCAAGGACCGGTCTGGATAAAGAACTGATGAAAACACTGTTAAAAACAAAACCGGAACGTATCGTTTATGTATCATGCAACCCTTCAACACTTGCCAAAAACGTAACAGAGCTTTCGGCAGGTGGTTATACGCTTGAAAGTCTCCAGCCGGTGGATATGTTTCCGCACACTTCCCAGGTGGAAGCTGTTGCTCTGCTTATCCGCCCCCGTAAAAAGAAATAGCTGCAGGCTGATCGGAATTCACTGTGTATAATCTAATGGAAGGAATTTATTTATATTTGACGAATAAAATATTGTATTAAAACATTTATCCTGCCTGACGAAGCTTCTAACACAACCCGTTCGGACTGTTTCAGTTTTGAGCGGGAGAAATGAGGGATAATAATGCTGCAGGAAATCCTGCTCATCTTTTTTGTTGGTCTTGCCTTGATGCTCCTGTTTAATTTTGCCGGACGCCGGTTTGTGCCGGGAATGAGACAGTCGCCGCTGCAGCTGCTGCTCATATCAGTCATTCAGGCTGTACTTATTGTTATTTTAATTGTTTTTCTATTTTAACCTATTGAATGTTCAAATCCGTCTTCGGCTGCAGAAAATACGTATTCAATCGATAAAATAACAATTCCAGCAAAAAAAATTAATTAACAAGCTGGGCTGGTCCGATTAGATTATCAGACCAGCTTTTTTTGAGCTGATATAGAGTCATTTAAACCATCTGTAAGGTAAATGTATGGTTTCGACCCCTGATGCTCATAAAATCACAATGTTTGTAATAAAAAATTAAAGAAATGCAGGAGTTTGTGAAAAAACCGAAAATGGCGGATGAAACTTTAAAATAAAGATGTAAAAGTAGACAATTAGCTTTAAAAAGTAAAAAAACAGGTTAATGTAACGATATACGTGGTATAGGGAGTAAGAGTATAGTTCATAAATTGTGAGGAGGATCAATATGACTGAAGAAGAAAAAGATCAGGAAGAACTGGAAAACAATGAAGAAGTTGAGGAAAACGAAGAGGAAGAAAACGAAGAAGAATCAGATTCCTTTGAGTTTGACAGAAATTATGTTCTGGCCGGTTCCATGATCGGTGCAGGAATCGGGTACCTGGCTAAAAGTCAGGCTTCCAGAAATGTACTAAAAAAAGCGATGCAGTCAGAAACAGCGAGATCCATAGGCTCCGAAATTGGTAAAACGGTTCAGGAACTTGTGATGGAACAGGTACAGACTAACCTGAAACAATCCGTTAACTCCTATCTCGAGCCAAAACAGCTTGCAGCTACTGTTTCACAAAAACTGATTGATGCAGGAAAAGAAAAGTTTTCAGAGGGATCTTCAAATAAGAAAGAAAGCTCCGGTAAATCAGGAAAAGGAAATAAAGAACTTAACCAGGTAAAAAAAGAAAATGAAGAATTGAAAGAACGGCTCGATAAAATGGAAAAAATGATGTCGAAAATGGACAAGTAATCCAACTAACAGTACAGGAGGTTTTTTGAATGGCTAAAAGCAAAAAGAATGTAAACAAAAAACGCAGTGAAGAAGAACAGGAACAGCTGGAACAGGAAGAGCAGGAACAGGAAGAGCAGGAACAGGAAGAGCAAGAACAGGAAAGCAAAAAGAAAAGTAAAAAAAGCAGCAAAGAAAAAGGAAGTAAAGATAAAAGCAGCAAAAAGCCGGGAACTCTCAAATCTACGTTGACAGGTGCCATCATCGGTGGAGCGGCAGGCTATTATTTCAGTCCTAAAAACCGTCATAAAGTGGCCGGTATGCTTGAAGACATGGACACCGATGAAATGAAGGATATGTGGAGGGACAAAAGTGAATCCCTCGCGGAAAAGTTAAAGGAAAAAGCCGGAAATACAGGTACTTCCCTCAAAGATTCCGCAAAAAGTCTTTTCACAAAAGGAAAAGAGGACGAGGAAGACGAGGATGAAGACTACGAAGACGAAGATGAAGAAATGGATGAGGACGAAGAAGAGGATGAGGAAGAAACCTCTGATCTTGAAAAGGAAAACGAACAGCTTCAAAGCCGCATAGATGAACTCGAAGAAAAAATGGAGAAATTTATGAAGGGTCAGAATGAAGAAGACGAGGAAGAGGAAGAAGAGGAAGAGGAAGAAGACCAAGACGAGGAAGAAGAAGAGCAGGAAGACGACGGTCAGGAAGAAGAAGACGAAGACGAGGAAGAAGAAGAATATTCCGGACAGGAAACAGAAGTAGAAGGAAAGGGAAGCCGCAAAAAAAGCTCTTCCAAAAAGTAATTTTTAAGGAAGGCTAAAGAAGGGGTCGACATTATGCCAGGAATAAAAAAAGAAAAAGATGTTATTTTACAGCTCCTCATTGAAGCGGTAAATGAATATGAAGATTACGAAGTACCAGTGACGTTGAATGTCAACGGAACTCTAGTAAGCGGCACCCTCCAGTCAGCCGAAGATTATTTTAAGGAAATGCTTGAAGTGTTTGATGAAGACTCCGATGCAGACAAACACGTGTATGAGCAGCTGAAAAAGGCAACTGACCAGCTGAAAAGCGGGGAAGAACCCGAAATTAACTACATCCACGTGAAAGATGCAAAAATGTTTGATGAATCTGGGGCCGCTGCTCCTTCAAAAGGAGAGGTAACATGGCGGGGCAAGCTGCACGAAGTAGACGGATTTTTTATAGGAAAACTGAAGGAATCCTAAATTTTTAGGGAGGTGAAGCTATGGCAGAAGAAGAAGCCTCCATGGGGAAAAAAATTAAGAAAAAAGCAGAAAAAGCAAAAGAAACAGTAAAAGATGAAGCAGAAGAAGAAGCTAAGGATTTTGCCGATGATCATCCCCAGGCTAAAAGCGCAGCAGCCGCCGCGGGGATCGGTAAAAAATTCTATGATACGTTTGAGCAGGCCCGGGAGGCCAAAGATGATATTAAAGAAAGTTTCGAAGAAGTCGGCGATAAATTAAGTGAAACAAAAGAAAAATTTAAAGAGCGCGCTGAAGATGCTGAAGATGAACTCGAAGACCAGATGGAAAACGCGAAAGAAGAAGTTAAGGACAATGCGTTCACACGGGATAAAGATGATGATGACGGCATTAAATCTGTCTCAGACATCAAAGGGTACTCTGGCGTTAAGGGGGCCAGCAGTATCAAGGGCGCATCCTATATTAAAAAACCCTAAAATTTTAAAAGGAGAGATGTAGAAATGGGTATTCAGAAAAGTACAGATTCATCCAGTCTCGCAGAAGTTATTGACCGTATTTTAGATAAAGGAATCGTTATCGACCTTTATGCACGGATTTCACTTGTAGGTATCGAGCTTATTACAATTGAAGCACGTGTAGTTATTGCCAGTGTCGATACGTGGCTTCGATATGCAGAAGCAGTTGGTCTGCTTCGTGACGAAGTGCAGGGTGAAATTGATGAAGATCTCTCTGAAGGCAGCAGAGAGCAGTTGAACTTCGCGTAACAAACAAAACTGCCAGACAGGCTGAAGAAGTATATGCAGAAGGGTCCTGCCGGCAGCTTATCCGGAGTTATACTTCCTCCGGATAAGGGCCGGCTGTCCTTTTTTTCAGGATAAAGGGAAAGTCAGTTCACATTTCAAATTCAAAAGGTGGGATTTTGGTGAAAACAGAAGACTTGATTACTTCAGTGAAAGACTATTTTAAAAGCTATTTATATCCAGTACACCGGATAACAGCAATCAAGAACAGAGATGAAGGCTGGGAACTCGGTGTGGAAGTCATCGAAGAAAAAGAATATATGCAGCGTTATGGACGGGACCAGCTGATCGGCACGTATCTCGTACACGTAAATGAAGACGGAGATGTGTCATCTTTTGAGAGAACTTCACTCCGGCGCAGAACTTCCACAGCTGTCCATGGCGAAGAAGAGGCTGATTAATTATGAGTGCACAAAATCAGACATCATCCAGAAGAACTGCCGCCCAAAAAAATCGTGAGAATTTAAACAGAAAAAGAAATCAGTCACAAAGATCCGCTCCGGCTGCCCGAGGACCGCAGGATCAGAAACCACCTGAAAAGAAAGAAGAAAAGAAACAGGGAAGAAAAAATTATGTAGAAACAGAAGAAACGAAGCGACTTATTAAAAGAGCTGACCGCTGCCTGATGAGTGGATATCCGATTCACCTTACGGGAAGATCCGGGGCAGGTAAAACGGCTCTGGCTCTCGAAATTGCAGCGCGGAGAGACCGTCCTGTCACAGTTATTACCGGTAACCACGAAATTACGAATGAGGACCTTCTAGGTGGAATTACAGGACTTACGAGTACAAAGCTCGTAGATAATTTTATCCGCCAGGTTTATAAAAAAGAAGTAAACATTAAAGAAAACTGGACACCGGGCAAGCTGGTAGAAGCAGCTGAAAAAGGCCACACGCTGATCTACGATGAATTTTCACGATCGCGTCCGGAAACCAATAACTTGTTTCTATCCATTCTTGAAGAACGGGTTATTCCACTTTATGGAACAAAGCAAAATAAATCCCATGTTCCTGTCCATCCTGAATTTAACATCATTTTCACATCGAATCCTATTGAGTATGCAGGTGTATTTGAAAAACAGGATGCACTGATGGACCGGCTCATTACTTTAGAAGTAGCTTACACTCAGCGAACGACGGAAAGCATTATTCAACATAAAGCTGATGTGAAGCAGAAAGAGGCTAAAGTCGTATGGGGTGTTCTTAAAAATCTTCAGGAAGAAGTGAAGGAAGCAGAAGGTCTTTTAAGTATAAGATCAGCTTTAATGATTGCGACGATTGCTCAAAAAGCGGAAATAAGCATTAATCCGGAAGATGAAGAATTCACACAGGTCTGCCAGGATGTGCTGAGTGGAGAAGTGATACGGTTTGAAGGAACCGATACGTTTGCAAAGGCATCCCGCTTAGTTAAAAATGCGGTACAGAAAACGAAATAATCAGTAGATAGGGGGCTGCTTTATGGGATATTACCTTTTTGCAGTAATTCCGGAAGCGGTGGAAAAGAAGTTTGAACCGGTCAGCCTCGGAGGTGGAAAGCGCGAGGTTTTTTCGATTCCTTATAAGGATGTGGCTGTGGTGGTGGCACAGGCTCCAGTACAGATTTATGAACCGAGCCGTAAAAACGCGAAAACTCATCAGGATACAGTGAGCAGCGTAATGAAAGAGCATACGGTCATTCCAGTAAGTTTTGGCAACATTGTGGAAAGCAAGGAAGACGTAAAGATTTTCATGCAGAAACTTTATGATAATTTCAAAAAAATCTTTCCGAAAATAGAAAATAAATTCGAAGTAGGGCTGAAGCTTGTCGGTAAAAAAGAATGGATGCAGAAGCAGGCCCACAGCAATCCGAAGCTGAAACAAATGAAAGCAGCTCTGGAGGATAAGTCGAAAGCGGCCGGATATTACGACAGAATGGCCCTTGGAGAAGCTTCTAAAAACTTTATAGGTTCCATTCACCTGGAATTTGAAAAAGAAATTTTTGAACCTCTGGCTAAAATAGCCGATGCAGCTAAATCGAACGAAGTTATTAATGAACGAATGCTTTTAAACGCTGCTTTTTTAATTGATAAAGATAAGGAAGAAGCTTTTGATAAAAAGGTGAATGAACTTTATGAGAAGTGGAAAGACCGCATAGACTTTTCCTATTCCGGTCCGTGGCCGGCTTACAACTTTATTGATTTAAAAGTAAAGGCAGGTGCAACATGATTCTTAAACTTTTTACCTGGCCGATTGACACAGTCAAATTTGTTGGTGAAAAGGTAAAAGAAGAAGTTGATAAAGAGCTTTACGATCTTGAAACGATTCAAAAGAAACTGGCCCGCCTGCAGATGATGCTGGAGCTTGAAGAAATATCGGAAGAGCTTTATGAAGAGGAAGAAGAAGAACTGCTCAGACGGTACCGTGCAGCAGTAGAAATGCAGCAGATGGAAGAAGAGGAAAGATAGACAGGAGGACTCGTATGGGACAGCTGTACTACGTGTATGGATTTATACCGGACATTCCGGAGCAGAATTTACCAGAGCTTCATGGAATGGATCGATTTTCCCCGGTGGAATATCCATTAGTGTATGGATTACGCACTGTGTGCTGTCCTGTGCCGGAAGATGAGTTCGCCGAAAATGCTTTTCAGACAAATAAGCAGAACACAGAGTGGACAAAAGAAAATGCTTTCCACCATCATCAAGTATTGAATGAACTTCTGAAGAGTGCAGTAGTGATCCCTCTCCCTTTCGGCTCTGTTTACGAAAATTATGAAAGCATGAAAAGTACTGTTTCTCCACACAAGGAAAAAATCAAGAAACTTTTTCGTGAATTGAGAGGGACGGAAGAATGGACCATAAAAATCTATGCTGACCGGAAAAAATTTGATGATGCCTTTGTTAAAAATGAAGATGAAATTAAGAAAATAAAAGAAGAAATATCCGACATGCCAAGGGGCCGGCAGTATTTTGCACTAAAAAAATTGGACGAGGAGCTGCATAAAAGAGGACGAGCAAAAGTGTCCGAACTCTGCAGTGATCTTCATGAATCACTTAAACCACTGACAGCTGAAGTACAGGAAAAAAAAGTATGGAGAAAAAATTTAAGCGTGCGGCGTGAAGAAATGGTATGGAATGGAGCATATTTGTTCAACAGTCATTCAACGGCAGAAAAAGCACTTGAAATCATTCATGAGTTTCAGGATAATGCTGACAGGAAGTATCCGGGATTAGCAGTGGAGGCGGCCGGTCCATGGCCATTTTACCACTTTGCTGAGATTCAGCTGTCTGAAACTAATGAAGAAGGGGGATAGGCGATATGCCTCGCGAACTGCAGAAAAATGATGAAGTATCCCTTCTTGATGTTCTGGATGCTGTTCTTGAAAAAGGAGTTGTGCTGCGAGGAGATATCATGATCTCAATTGCAGATATTGACCTTGTTTATCTCGATCTGCGGATTCTTCTTACTTCTGTAGAGACATTGATAGAAAGTACAGAAAAAAGTGCATTAGAAAGAGAAGAAGCAGAAAAAGCTGAGGAATTATCGGAAACAGGAGGAGAGAAATAATGGAAAAAGCACCGGAACTATTATCCAGCAACCCGGGAAAAGTATCTCTTGATCCAGAAAAAGCTCAGGAAGGACTTGCCCAGCTGGTTCTTACCGTAATTGAACTTCTTCGGGAGCTGGTGGAACGTCAAGCTATGCGCCGTGTAGAAAGTGGTTCCCTTACTGATGAGGAAACAGAAAGACTTGGAGAAGCCCTTTACAACCTGGAAGAAAAGATGGAAGAAATGAAAGAATATTTTGGTCTGACAGATGAAGATTTAAATATCGATCTTGGACCACTCGGCAACCTGTTATAAAATAAGGGAGGATTTTTCATGTCAACTCAAGATCCGGTAAAACATCCTACCGCGTCCAACAGTCTGGTTGATGTCCTGGAGACTGTCCTTGATAAAGGGGTCGTCATCGCAGGGGACATCTCTATCAGTCTTGCAGACGTGGAACTGATTACTATTCGCATACGCCTGCTCATCGCTTCGGTGGACAAAGCGAAAGAAATCGGGATGGACTGGTGGGAAACAGATCCTTATTACTCCTCAAAGGGTATGGAAATGCAGCGTGAAAATCAGCAGCTGCAGGAACAGATACAGCGCCTGGAAGAGCGTCTCGATGAAGCGGAAAATAAATCCTGACTGTCCAGTGTGTAATGTCAGACAAAGTAAAAAATTCCTTCAGCTGATTTCTCTGGAGGATAAAATAAAAAGCAGATGAAAAAGCTTCCTGCCAGCAGTGTAAAATTTGATGCTGTCATAAGGAGGCTTTTTTGCTGTTTTTATACGACTCCTTTAAAGCTGTGTACCAATAGAAAAAGACATGCGGCTCTTTATATATACCTGCAACGGAGTTTTTTCGTAGTCAATGATGCACTTAAACAAAGTTTCTATAATGGAAGAGCTTAGCTGAGTACTGTTATTGACATGAAGGTAAAAATAAAGAAGTTATCCCACGATAATTCAGAAAAACATAGAAGTAGATAATCTTTGTATACATAGGTGTGCATAAACATAATGGCACCGTAAAAAAAACAGGAAATCCCATAATTTTATAAAATTTTGTAAATAATAATTGATTATTCCCGAATAGTGTAGTAACTTTTTCATTAAGGGTCTAATTTTTTCGAAAATTAGAAATGTTGCTACATAATGAATTGAACATGTCAAAACCGGGGGGAAGACATGAAAAAACCAGTTTTGGAGGTTAACCATCTCCGTACACACTTTTTTACAGACAATGGAGAAATTCCTGCTGTAGACGATGTGAGTTTTCACATAGAAGCAGGAGAAGTTCTCGGAGTTGTGGGGGAATCAGGCTGTGGAAAAAGCGTTACTTCCCTTTCGATCATGGGGCTTGTACCGAATCCGCCTGGAAAAATTGTCGGCGGGGAAATTATATACCGGAGCGAAAAAACAAATTCTGAAGAAGATCTCGTTACTATCAACCGGAAAAAAATGAGAGGAATCCGCGGCAATCAGCTCTCCATGATTTTTCAGGAGCCGATGACTTCCCTCGACCCGCTGTTTAAAATCGGATTTCAAATAACGGAAGGACTTAGAAAACACCGGAAACTTTCAAAAAAAGAAGCACATAAAAAAGCTGTAGAGATGCTTCAGCTCGTCGGAATTCCGCGGCCGCATGAAATAGTAAATGAATACCCACATCAGCTTTCCGGTGGAATGAGACAGCGGGTGATGATTGCAATTGCGATGTCTTCAGATCCTGAAGTGCTGATTGCGGACGAACCGACTACTGCACTGGATGTGACGATTCAGGCTCAGATTCTGGAACTGATGAAAAGGCTGAATGAAGAAAAAGGCACAGCTATTCTTCTCATCACTCACGACCTTGGCGTCGTAGCGGAAATATGTGATCGGGTCGTAGTCATGTATTCAGGAAAAGTGGTGGAGCAGGGAAGTGTGAGAACAATTTTAAAAGACCCAAAACATCCTTATACCCAGGGATTAATCCGGTCTCTTCCTAAAATAACAGAGAGGGATGAACGCCTTTATTCCATCCCTGGAAATGTCCCGAAGCCTGGAACTATTCTGAAAGGGTGCCGGTTTGCACCTAGGTGTCCACACGTATTCGACCGGTGTATTCAAGAAGATCCGGAACTCCTGCAGCTGGAAGGGGAACATTTATGCCGGTGCTTCCTTTATGCAGAGGAAGGGGGCGTAAAAGATGACCGTGAAACCACTGTTGGAGGTTAAACACTTAAAGAAATATTTCCCCATTAAAGGCGGGGTATTCGGCCGTCCTGTTGGTGAAGTTAAAGCAGTGAACGATGTATCATTTGAAGTTTATGAAGGAGAAGTGCTTGGCATCGTAGGAGAGTCAGGATGCGGGAAGTCCACTACCGGCAAAGCGCTGCTGAGGCTTACGGAGCCATCAGATGGGGAAGTGTTATTCGAAGGCCGGGATGTTACAAAAATGTCTTCAGAAGAAATGAGGAAAATGCGCAGGGACATGCAGATGATATTTCAGGATCCGTATGCCTCCCTCAATCCCCGTCACAACGTCGGGAAAATTCTTGGAGAACCGCTGCTCGTTCACGGCATCGGAGATAAAAAAGACCGGGCAGAGAAAGTAAAGGAAATTTTAGAGATCGTCGGACTGAGCGGTGATCACGCATCACGGTACCCTCATCAGTTCAGTGGAGGACAGCGTCAGCGTATCGGGATCGCCCGTGCCCTCATTGTCCGGCCGAAACTGATTGTGTGTGATGAGCCGGTTTCTGCACTGGACGTTTCTGTTCAGTCCCAGATTTTGAACCTCATGGAAGATCTTCAGGAAGAGTTTAAGCTCACTTATATTTTCATCGCTCACGACCTCAGTGTAGTGAAACATATAAGTCACAGAATCGGAGTTATGTATCTCGGAAAAATGGTTGAGCTCTCTTCAAAAGATAATCTTTACCGTGAACCGCTTCATCCGTATACTCAGTCTCTGATGTCTGCTGTTCCGGAGCCTGATCCTGATCTGAAAAAAGAGAGAATTATTCTGGAAGGCGATGTACCAAGTCCTTCGAACCCGCCGTCGGGATGTCCGTTCCACACGAGATGCCCAAAAGTAATGGACATGTGTAAAACTGACGTTCCGGAATTCCGGGAAATAAGAGATAGCCATTTTGCTGCCTGTCATTTGTATAACGAGGAAGAACCGGCAGGACAGCAGATAAAATAAATAACATTAAAAAAGGGGGAAATGGAATGAAAAAGGCACTGTTTTTATCAATTGCTGCAGGGACAGTATTGACGTTTACAGCTTGTGGGGATAATGGTGGCACAGACAATACGGAAACAGATAACAACGCTGCGGAAACAAACAACAATGAAGCAGGTAACGAGGGTGGGGAAGAGGCATCTCAGCCGGCAGAGGATCAAACACTGATTTTCGCCCGCGGCGGCGATTCCGTGAGCCTTGACTATGCAAGTGTTACAGATGGAGAGTCTTCCCGGGTTACTCAGCAGATTTATGAAAGTCTTCTGTCGTTTGATGAAGATTCATTTGAAATTGGTCCGGGACTTGCTGAAGACTGGGAAGTCGAAGATGACGGACTCCGTTACGTATTCCAGCTTCGTGAAGGCGTAACTTTCCATGACGGAACAGAATTCAATGCAGAAGCAGTAAAGCTGAACTTTGAGCGCTGGGCAGATCCGGACCATGAATATCACTTTGCAGATGAAGGCTATGCCTACAGTGTCTATGGTACACAGTTTGGCGGGTTTGAAGGAGATGAGGGGCATGTTATCGAGGAGATAAATGTGCTTGGTGATCATGAAGTGGAATTCGTTCTTAACGAAACACTCGGTTCTTTCCTTCAGAATATGGGGATGAGCTACTTTGCGATGACTTCTCCGGCAGCATTCGAAGAGTATGGAAGTGCCATCAATGAAAACCCGGTAGGTACAGGACCTTTCCAGTTTGTGAGCTGGTCAAGAGATGACAGTATCGTACTGGAAAAATATGAAGATTACTGGCAGGAGGATCTGCCAAAGCTGGATCAGGTAATTTTCCAGGTTATTCCGGATAACTCTGCCCGTCTGACCGCTCTGCGCTCTGGAGAGATTGATATTATGGACGGCCTGAATCCGGACGATATCGATGCGCTTGAAGGAGAAGAAGGAATTCAGATGTTCGAACGTGCAACGAACAACATCGGTTACCTTGGATTTAATGCAGATAAAGAGCCATTTGACGACCCCGAAGTACGACGGGCACTGAATCACGCCATAGATAAGGAAAACCTTATCACCCTTCTTTATGCTGATATGGCAGAGCCGGCTAAAAACCTTATTCCACCGGACTATCTCGGGTATAACGATGACATCGAACCATATGAATATGACCCGGAACTCGCAGAGCAGATGCTTGACGATGCAGGACATGCCGGACTGGAAATTGATCTATGGACGATGCCTGTAGCCCGTCCGTACATGCCGGATCCGGAGCGGGCAGCAGAGGTAATGCAGGCAAACTTTGCTGATATCGGCGTAACAGCCAATATCGTCAGCATGGAGTGGGCCACATACCTTGAGCAGACAGAAGCTGGTGAGCATGATCTGTTTATGCTCGGCTGGTCCGGTGTAAACGGAGACCCGGATTACTTCTTTGGTAACCTCCTGCATTCCGACGCTATTCCTGGAGGGAACCGTAATTTCTACCGTAATGACGAAGTAGATTCCCTGCTGGATCAGGCAAAAACAAGTATCGATGAAGATGAGCGTGCAGAACTGTATGAAGAAGCTCAGGAAATTATTCATGAGGATGCACCGATGATTCCGCTTGTTCATTCTATTCCAGTACTGGCAGGAAGTGAAAACGTTCAGAACTACGTTCCGCATCCGCAGACAAGCGAACCTTTAACAGAAGTAGAAATCAGCGAATAAACGTGAAAAGGGCAGAAAGAGGCAGAAGCTCTTCTGCCCTTTTTAAATGTAATGTCACTGCGGGATTTAAAACTGTACAGATGCGTCTATGGGTGCCGGCATAGCAGTAAGGAGTCTGTACCGGCCTGGTGGATGGCGTTTCTAAATCCTGAATAGAAAAATAGCAATGCTACATATGTTTTTAGAAGCGGGAGGGGGAAGACGATGCTCGCCTATACGATAAGACGGCTTCTTATGCTGATACCTGTACTTATTGGAATGTCATTAATTACGTTTTCAATTATTCATTTGATACCGGGCAATCCTGCCCAGACAATTCTTGGAGAACAGGCTACACCGCAGGCAATTGCCCAGCTTGAGGAGCAGCTCGGTCTGAACGAACCTTATCTTGTGCAGTATTTTGACTATGTGGGAGGACTCCTGCAGGGAGATCTGGGGCAGTCGCTCCGGACGAATGCCGACATTTCCAGTGAAATATTACCGTTTTTGGCTGCAACCATTGAACTGACAATTTTTGCAATGGTTTTTGCAGTGATTGTGGGAGTGAATGCTGGAATTATAAGTGCATGGAAGCAGAACTCCCTGTTCGATTATACAGCGATGCTTATAGCTTTAATCGGGGTATCGATGCCTATTTTCTGGCTTGGTCTCATGCAGCAGTGGATTTTTGCCCAGGAACTTGGGTGGCTGCCCGCTTTCGGCAGATCAAATCCAAGAGATCCTGTAGAAACAGTAACCAACTTATATTTAATTGATACACTCCTTTCGGGCAGGCCGGATCAATTTTGGAATTCATTCAGACACCTCGTACTTCCAGGACTTGCACTTGGAACAATACCGATGGCTATTATTGCGCGTATGACTCGTTCGAGTATGCTGGAAGTGCTTCGTTCTGATTATATCCGTACAGTGGAATCAAAAGGGATTCACAAGATGTCTGTCGTATACCGGCACGGTTTCAAAAATGCGGTCATACCTGTACTTACAGTAGTCGGTCTGCAGACCGGGACGCTTCTTGGAGGAGCAATACTGACAGAAACAATTTTCAGCTGGCCGGGAATTGGGAGATACGTATTTGATGCTATAGGAAATCGGGACTATCCGGCTATCCAGTCCGGTATCCTCGTAATAGCCACTATGTTCGTATTTATAAATCTGATCGTGGATCTGCTTTACAGCTACATTGATCCACGCATTAAATATTAAAGGGGAGGCAGACTGATATGGAACCTACCAGCCCATCTAAAAATTCACCTTTTCCGGGCCCGGAGCATCAGGAGCCGCAGACGTCCGTCCCTGCCGCTGCTTCCCCGTGGAAAGAAGCATTCCGCCAGCTGATTAAAAACAAGCTGGCCATTGTAGGAATGATCATTATTGGTTTTTTTATCTTCATTGCTATTTTTGCGCCGTTGTTGACGACGTATACTTATCAGGCGATGAGTGCAGCGGACAGACTGCAGCCGCCCTCTTCCACCCACTGGTTTGGTACCGATGATCTCGGCAGGGATATATTTACCCGTATAGTGTATGGAGCAAGAATCTCTCTTATGGTCGGCTTTTTCGCGGTAATCGGCGCTTTGTTTTTCGGCTCGCTGCTCGGCATAATTGCCGGATATTTCGGCCGCTGGATCGACATGATTATTTCAAGAATATTTGATATCATGCTTGCCTTTCCAAGCATACTTCTCGCTATTGCGATCGTAGCTATTCTTGGCCCGTCGCTGCAAAATGCCTTAATAGCTATAGCTATTATTAATATTCCTATTTTCGGACGTCTCGTCCGCTCGAAAGTTATTTCCATCAGGGAAGAGGAATACATTCTAGCGGCTAAAGCCCAGGGGATGAAGAGCGGCCGGATTTTGTTTCACCACGTCCTTCCAAACAGTACGGCTCCTATTATTGTTCAGGCAACCCTGGGTTTTGGGACAGCCATCCTTGAAGCGGCGGCACTTGGGTTTCTCGGTCTGGGAGCGCAGCCTCCAACGCCGGAATGGGGGAGGATGCTGTCAGACTCGAGACAGTATATACAGAGTGCACCGTGGACCGTGCTGTTTCCTGGTCTCTCCATTATGCTCGTAGTACTGGGATTTAACATGATTGGAGATGGGCTGAGAGATGCTCTTGACCCGAAGATGAAAAGTTAGTCTTACGTTCTCTCAGGAATTTCCGTATACTGATAGAAGCGTCGGAAAATTAAAGTTATATACGGAAAGGGGTTTAGGAAAATGCCCGGAACGAAACGTTCATCAATTAAACCTGGCATGAAAGTGAAAGTGGTCCAGAAACAGGATCAGCGGACTGGAAAACTGACAGAAGGAACAGTAGAAAAGCTGCTCACCAAATCCAATGAGCACCCCCATGGAATAAAAGTTCGTCTGGCGGATGGTACAGTAGGCAGAGTGAAAGAAATTGATTCTGAAAACAGCTGATTGAACAAAAAACCTCTGCTTTTAATGAAAATCTGGAGAGGGAGGAAAGAATATGAACAGTTATATGGAAAACATGAAGCAGTCAGCAGAAAATTTTTCGATCTTCGACATAGGGGTACTGAAAATCTGTCTATTTGCTTTAGGAATATTGTCGGGAGTATATTTTTACCGATTTTTTTCTACTAAGACGAAATTGGTCTGGGCTGTATATATTTCTTCCTTTGTTTATGTAATGTACAGAGCATTACGCAATCTCTGTTACTGCAGACAATAGTCATTCAGCACCGGGATGCTCTCCCGGTGCTTTTTGCATACTAAGAAAATAATGTCCTACAGCGGGATAGAAACGGACAAGAAGGGCGGGATGCCCGGGAGGTACAAATGAAATTTTATTTTGACAATAAATCATCCTGGAAATGGATGGGGGCACTCTGGCTGTCAGCAGCAGTGCTGACATTATGGCTTGGAACAGCAAGGCTGCAATACGCCGGATTTGGCTGGATCGAAGCTGCCGCATTTGCGGCAGGTGTTTTAGCATTACTTTTAGGTGTTTATTTCTTAAATATGAGGCGCGTAGTACTTTTTTATATTGATAAAGAGGGATTACAGGCACACGAAGGACCGGGACGAAAAAGAAGAAAGCTTTACTGGGGAAATATTCAATATATAGTATGGGAAGAAGAGAAGTTTGAAATTATTCGAACGGACGGCACGTTGGAAACTTGGCAGAGTGATTTTCTCAGTAAAGAAAATAGAGACCGTTTTAAACACGAAATAGCTGTATTTATCCCAGTACACGAAAAACAACGGCGGGCATAATTCAGTGACCTTCCCGTTAGAGAATATGTTCATTAAGACAATGTACTGTGTTTTGCTCATATCAGGAAGATCCATGGGATTTCCATCCATAAAGTCAAATTGAAAGAAAACAGGCGGGAAGGTGAGTTACATCCTTTATCAGTCCTTTGCTTCCCGGTGTAAAGGCAGGACAGCGTTTGCAGAAGAAGACTGCTTATAATATAATTGATCAGGTGAATTAACTTAGAGAATGGAAGGAGCAATACACATAATGAAGCGGACACCTTTCCTTGTAAGCAGCATTATTATCTCTTCAGTCCTGCTTAGTGCATGCGGAGATAATGAAAATACGGGCAGTAATAATGACGAAAACAACGACAATAATGCATCCGGAGAAAATGGGGAAATTGAAATCGGTCTGAACAACTGGGCTGAAAATATTGCAAGCTCCAATCTGTGGAAAGTAATTTTGGAAGAAGAAGGATACGATGTTACTTTAACGATGTCGGAAAAATCACCAATCTGGGTTGGAATTGCCAATGGGGATCTTGATGCGACGATGAACGTATGGCTTCCGACAACAGATGAGCCGTATTATGAAGAGCACGAAGATAATGTTGAAATTGGAGAAAGCTGGTTTGAAGGTACAGGTCTCGGCCTGGTCGTTCCGGAATATGTGGATATCAACAGCATTGAAGAACTTAACGAAAACGCAGAAATGTTCAACGAAGAAATCGTCGGTATTGACGCAGGAGCCAGTCTTACAGCGCTCACAGAAGATGCAATGGAAGTGTACGAACTGGAAGAGTATGATTTCCTGATAAGTTCGGAGCCGGCTATGATTTCGGAGCTTGATTCAGCATACAGCAACGAAGAGCCCGTGCTGGTCACTCTTTGGAATCCTCACTGGACATTTTCAGATTATGATCTGAAATATCTTGAAGATCCTGAAAATGTTTACGGGGAACCGGAAGAAATTTATTATATGACAAGATCCGGCTTCCGTGAAGATCATGAAGAAGTAGCTGAGTGGTGGGACAACTGGGAAATGGATGATGAAACCCTCGGTGAACTTATGACTTATATTAATGACGTGGAAGACGAAGAAGAAGGAGCCCGGCAGTGGGTGGAAGACAATCGTGAACTCGTTGACGAATGGACTCAGTAAAAAAGTTTTAAAAGCGGCTGTCTCTATGAACCTTTAGAGACAGCTTTTTTTATTGGAGTATTATAAGATATTTAAGCCTGGTACACCTGCTGCGCACTGAATTAATGATTTCACTTGAAAAGACTGACAATCGCCTTCTTTATTTCCAATCAGCACAACTAATACGGGCACAGATTCTCTTTCAGATTTTCACGTGACCGCTGCATAAATTCCAGCCAGAAACTGCAGAAGGAAGGTTCCTTTCTTAAAATAGGAGCTTTCAGTCTTCTTTTTCAGGGTAGTATACTGATAATATGTTCCAAAAGGAGGGAGACTTATGAAGAATAATACGTGGGAGACATTGGCTGCTTACGGATCTGAGGCTGGAACTATTGAAATCCAGGGAAGCGGGTATAAAGAGAAAAACGTGAAATACCGCAGGATAATCACTTATATGGAAGGCAGCAGCACGGAAAAAGAAACAGCCGAAAGTCTGGAGGAACTTTTCAAACCGCTGGGGGAGGACTGGCTCCTGCACTTTCCTCTGTATGTTGATCCAAAAATTAAAAAATTTATAGGATCACGCCTTATGCAGTACCCATTTAAAACCCACGCTGCTTACGAAACATGGCTTCAGTACTGCTTTGAGAAAGAGGATACACATATCGTAAAACTTGCAGGGGCAGTCGCACATTCCAGTAAAACAGTTGTACTTACCGGAGCCGGAATGAGCACTGAATCAAACCTGCCTGATTTCCGTTCGAAAGAGGGATGGTGGCAGAAAATTGATCCAACATCAATTGCTGTGCCGGAAGCGGTAGAAAATAATTATTCTGTGTTTACAGATTTTTATAGTGAAAGGATAAAAGCTCTCGAATCGACAGCCCCCCACGCCGGACATTATATTCTCGCTGAGTGGGAAAAAAGCAACCTGATTCATTCTGTAGCGACTCAGAACGTTGACGGACTTCATAGAAAGGCAGGAAGCAGAGCTGTCTACGAACTTCATGGAGCGCTTGATCAAGTAAAATGTCATACGTGCGGTATGGAAACTGATATAGACGATTTTCTTCAAAAGAAACCATGTGTCTCTTGCAGCGGCAGACTCCGGCCGGGAGTAGTCCTTTTCGGAGAGCTTCTGCCGGAAGAAGCCTGGACTGGAGCTTTAAGAGATATCGAAGAAGCTGATCTCGTTATTGTTATTGGCACGAGCCTGGAGGTCTACCCAGTAAACCAGCTTCCCCGGATGACAGAAGGAAAAACGATATATGTAAATGCGGAAACAGAGAATGAGCATGGAAGTTTCGATCTGCTTGTCGAAGGAAAAGCTAAAGCAGTGCTGGAAAAAGCAGAAGCGCTTCTGCGGACCATGTCGTTTTACTAAAATTTGTTTAAGCTGCATGGCTGCACGAAAAAACACCCGGACTGTTCTGCCTCCTTTCAGCAGGCAGAATCTGCTGATTTTTTCGCGCGCCTGACGTAATGATCTAAAGCCCCAGAAAAATACAACTGTATCATACTCATCTGCTCAAATTAGTACAGAAAAAAATAATTTCTGATTGATTATAAGGCAGTCATAAATCTGTCATATATATATGGGGAAAATTATATACAACAGGATCAAAATTTACTATACTGAAACTAGAAATAAGAGCACTTATATATTTTTTAATAATAATTGTGAATTACTGAGCATGATGAAAAGGGAAGATTTTATAACTGTAAAAGGAGCGTTTCATTATGATGTTTATTACTGCCTTCAGCGTTATTATCGCACCGTTTATTTTTCTCGTGCTGCTCCGGCTTCCTGCGAAAACCGGGATGCTTTACAGTGCACTGATTTTTATTGGCCTGGCATACTTTACATGGGATATGGAACCGCTTATTTTATCAGCTTCTATTCTGGAAGGATTTCATCAGGCAGTAACAATATTGTTTATACTGCTTGGAGCAATTGTATTGTTAAATACGCTCCGGGAAACAGGAGCGGTTGCCCGGATTAATGAGGGATTCAGAAACATTTCACCGGATATGCGCGTACAGGTAGTCATAGTGGCTTTTTTGTTCGGCAGTCTGATTGAAGGAGCAGCCGGCTTTGGAACCCCGGCTGCTGTTACAGGCCCTCTCATGGTGGCTCTCGGATTTACACCGCTGGCAGCAGCAACTCTTGCGCTTATCGCTGATAGTACCGCTGTTTCCTTTGGTGCAGTCGGAACACCGGTAATTATCGGACTCGGTGGTCTTGAAGAGGCCGGGCCGCAGTTTTTTCAGGATATTGCGGTTAATATTACGTTTATGGACATGTTTGTAGGGACTTTTGTTCCGTTTCTGCTTATTGCTGTACTTACTGTCAGCTTCGGAAGAAACAAACAGCAGGGGAGCCTCATGAAGCTGTTTCCGTGGGCGCTGATGGTAGGGCTCATTTATTCTGTATCCGCCTTTGTCTATGCTGTGCTGTTCGGCCCTGAATTTGTAGCGATTCTCGCCTCTCTGACCGGACTGGCAGCAGCGGCGGTAACGGCAAAGAAAAATATTCTTCTTCCAAAAACTATTTGGAAAGAAGCACTTGCAGAAGGTTTTCAGGATGAAGAGAAAAAGTCGGAAATGTCCCTGGTTGCTGCCTGGAGTCCCTATTTTATTGTAATAGCTCTGCTTCTTCTGACAAGAATTGTGGAGCCGGTGCAGGAATTTACGCAGGCTGCCCTGGATTTATCCTGGAACAATATACTGGGGGTGGAAGGAATTACTTCCGGCTGGCAGGTTTTATATTCCCCGGGAGCCGTCCTTCTGCTTGCAGCGCTCCTTTCTGTCTTTACCCAGCGTAAAAAATTAAAAGACTTCGGAACAGCAGTAAAGAATGCGCAGGGAACAGTCGTTGGGGCAGCTCTTGCTTTGTTTCCGACATTGGCTCTTGTGAACGTGTTTATTAACTCCGGGATGAATACGGCCGACCTTGTTTCTATGCCGGAATATATTGCCCTCGTACTCTCAGCAGGTTTAGGCAGTGTGTGGCACATTGCTGCACCGTTTCTTGGTCTGCTCGGCTCCTTCGTAACGGGAAGTGCGATGGTCTCTGCACTGACATTTTCACCTATTCAGGTGAATGTGGCTCTTGGAACCGGACTCGATCCCAACATCGTTCTTGCTCAGCAGGTGGCAGGTTCAGCTGCAGGTAATATGATATGTGTGCATAATGTCGTTGCAGCAGCAGCAGTAGTTGGTATGGTAGGCAGGGAAGGGGACATTATCCGAAAAACAGTGCTGCCCGCTCTGGCCTATGCTCTTCTGATTGGACTGGTGGGAGCAGGAATGGCACTCATGTTTTAAACTTCGTGAAACTCTGCGCTTTTCATTTTGCCGTAGTGTTACTACCCGCTGATGCTGAAGAAAAAAGCGCTTTTATTTATAAGCTATGTTAAAGCATTCGCTGTTAATGGCTGGAGAAAAACTTCGCTAACGGGCTGCTTTCCGGGCGGGCCGGGCTCAGCTAATTTCTTCCTGAACGGATCTTCGCCTCGCCCTGGATCGTCCAGGACGAGGCGGTGGGATTTCAGCGCAGTCAGACCACGGCGCAGGTCAAACAGCGGAAGACCCCCGCGGCAGGGCAAGAGAAGGAGTCTATACACTGACTGGAATGAAATATTCTAAATCGATCATTTAATCAACAAGCTGGAAAAACAAACAGTCTATAAGCTGTTTGTTTTTTAAAGAACTCCCTCCTCCGCAAACAGAGATTTTAATGCCAGTTCAGCCTGGGTGACGACTGATTTTTTCCACGATGTGGAGGCGGGGTTGAAAAGGCGTATAAAATCATTGTTTATCTGTTCATCTGCCTCTTTGCTGCCTCCTTTAAAATGAAAATAATTTTCGTTGAGCATCGCTTTAGTACAGAACAGGCATCCTTCAAAAGATTCTTTAATGGTTCCGAATTCAAACAAACTGGAAACAATATTTTTATCCGGGAACTTCTGTTGAGCGAGACGCTGCAGGTAGTCGACAGAATCTCCAAGCATATCCGCGGAAGTGTTTTTCATGACGTTCTGCCAGGAAAGGGAAGACTGCAGTTCTTCCGCTGCCCTTGTTTCACCATTCATAAATATTAACGTCAATTCATTCTCCGGACCTCCTCCCGTATGGAGATCAATGTGAATAACCTTTTTGTATCCAGCCGCTCTGGAAATGAAATAGTCCGTCCACTTTTCAGCCGGCTCATCCAGCCGTTGTCCGCCATAATACAGAGCATCGCTGTATTTGTACTGGCCCGGCGGAGTGTTTTTCAGCATTTGGAGATCCTCATAGGAGAAAATATGTTTCAGGCCGGCTTCCAGTTCATTATTATGGATATTAATATCATTCAATGGGGCGGAAGGCCGGAACAGCGGCAGGTGATTTTCAAAAATTGAGTGGGTTACAGGAGTATTTTTTGACGAATGATCCAGGTAATTCCGGTTTAAATCAATGTTACTTTCTGTTACTCTTCGTTTATGACGCATCCCCCATGGATTAAGGCCGTGTACAAGAGATAAACCGGTAGTTCTTTTATCCAGATAAGGAAGAAAAGTTTCCACAAACATTTCGAAAACAGCACTGCCGGCAAACCCTTCAATTCCGTGCTCTCCGGATGAAATGATTATAAGCGTTTCGAATTTTTCTGAGGCATCTGCTTCGATTATATCCGTTGTATTATCATCGGCTTCGGGACCTGTATACCAGTAGTCCAGCAGAGCCTCCGGATAGTATGTGCGTATTCTGCTGTCCAGCTTTCGGAAACTGCTGCGGGAATATTCATAATCATTGTTGAAAAAAGGCGATTCGATCATGCTGTCTGCTCCTTTCGTTTACGGGATAAAGGCATCATTCCACTGCCGGAGGGATTCTAAACAGGCAGACTGGTTCAAAATAGGTAAATTCTCTGCTTGCAGAACCTATAAATCCAGTGTACAATTCTATATATTGATTAATTGAAATGAAATCAACTAAATATGGTATGCAAGGAAGAACAGGTGCCGCCCGGCGGCTTAAAAGGGAATCCGGTGAAAATCCGGAACTGTCCCCGCAACTGTAAGTGCAGACGACATGAAAAATACCACTGTATAAAAGTGCTTAACGGCGTTTATACGGGAAGGGATTCATGAAGGCTGAAGCACGAGTCAGGAGACCTGCCGTTTTTCCGTAAAGTTTCTTTTCTCCGGGGAGTGGGAGTAAGGGGCGGCGCAGGTTGTTATTGTTTTTATATACTGCTGTGCTGAACTCTTATTCCAAAGCTCTTCCGGAAATACGGAAGAGCTTTTTTGTTTGGAGATATGCAGTATGGGGCTGTGCAAAAGAGGTATTTATAATTTAATCCCGGAAGGATGAGCAGTATGCAGACAATACAATCTGATCTTTACGAACAGTTGGCACGATTGGAAAAAGAATGGGGAGCAGATCTCGATACAGTGAAAAAAGGTCTGGACAATAACCAGGAAGATCTGCAGAAGCCGCTTAATGACGCGCTGGACCGCATCGGTGCTGGAGCTCCGGTTTATACGTATGCAGCAGCGGCTGTGTATTTGGAACAGCTGTACAGAAAAGCTGAAGAAAACAGAGGAACTCCTTCCTACACCCAGTTTTATCATCTTATTGACCGCCTGACTGAAAAAAATATTTACAGCAGAAGCCTTCTCGATACATATACGCGGGAAGAGATAGACAAACTGGAGAAGGAACTGCAGCCGGATCGTGATTATTATTTTACGTTTATCGGACTGTTCCTGCTTGCCGACAGATACTTGGCGAAAGATCACGAAAAGAACGTTTATGAGCTGCCTCAGGAGCGCTGGATGATTATTGCAATGACACTTATGCAGGAAGAACCGGTAGAAAAGCGGCTGGAATACGTAAAGGAAGCCTACTGGGCTCTTTCCAATCTTTATATGACTACAGCCACTCCGACACTCTCGAATGCGGGAAAAAGCCACGGCCAGCTTTCCTCATGCTTTATTGATACAGTGGATGATTCGCTGGATGGCATCTACTTAAACAACTGGGAGGCTGCAAGGTTAAGTAAGGATGGAGGAGGACTAGGCATTTATTTTGGCAAAGTGCGGGCCCTCGGGTCAGATATAAAAGGATTCAAAAATACGTCCTCCGGTGTTATTCCGTGGATACGACTGCTTAACGACACCGCAGTAAGTGTTGATCAGCTTGGCCAGCGGCAGGGGGCCGCTGCTGTATACCTGGATATTTTTCATAAAGATATAATGAACGGCTTCCTGGAATTGAAAACAAACAATGGGGACGAAAGAAGAAAAGCCCACGATATATTTACGGGGGTAAGCATCCCGGATTATTTTATGACGAAGCTGGAGGAAAAAGATGAGGCCGGAAGAAGTACCGGGGAATGGTCTGTTTTCTGCCCTCATCAAGTAAAGCAGTTTATGGGCTGGCGGGATGAGAACGGAAATCTTCTCGGTCTTGAAGATTATTATGATGAAACGGATCATCACTTTTTCCGGGAAAAGTATGAAGAAGCGTGCCGTCATCCACTCCTTCCGCGAGAAACTTACCGGGCGATGGAAATAATGAAACGAATTATGGTAGCCCAGCTTGAAACAGGTACCCCGTACATGTTCTACAGAGATGAAGTGAACCGGCAGAATGCCAATAAAAAAATCAAAGGGCGGACGGCTGTATTCTGCAGTAATTTATGTACGGAAATTACCCAGAATATGAGTCCTTCCACTATTCAGGAAGAATACGTTGATGAGCACGGGAACATGGTCATGGTGAGAAAGCCGGGAGATTTTGTTGTGTGCAACCTTTCTTCCCTCCATCTGGCAAACGTTGTGAAGGATGATGTTCTCGAGCGTGTAACGGCGATCCAGATGAGAATGCTTGATAACGTTATTGATATAAATACACTGCCTGTGAAGCAGGCTGAAATAACGAATAAATCGTACCGTGCTGTAGGACTCGGTACATTCGGATGGCATCATGTTCTGGCAGAAAAACAGATTCACTGGGAATCGGAGGAGGCAGTGGCTTTTGCTGACAGCCTATATGAAAAAATAGCTTATGAAGCGGTGAAAGCATCTGCCGCTCTGGCAGAGGAAAAAGGAGCATACCCGCAGTTTTCGGGGTCAGAATGGGAAAACGGTCTTTATTTCGAAAGAAAAAATTACAATGATGAAAAGTGGACTGCCCTGAAAGAAAAAGTAGAAAAGACCGGCATACGAAACGGCTGGCTGATGGCTGTGGCTCCAAATTCTTCTACGGCAAAGATCGCCGGTTCTACGGACGGAATTGATCCGGTGTACGCAGTAGAATATGCAGAAGAAAAAAAGAACTTCCGATTTAAAGTAACTCCTCCTGATCTCACTCATCATAATTATCCCTACTACAAAAAGGTGCGCCACGAACTTGATCAGCAGTGGAGCATCCGCCAGAATGCTGCGAGGCAGCGGCACGTGGACCAGGGAATAAGCTTTAATTTTTATGTGCGCCACAATATTAGTGCAAAGGAGCTGCTCGACCTTCATATGGAGGCATGGAGACAAGGGCTGAAAACAACCTATTACGTGCGCAGTACATCCCAGCAGGAGATAGCAGAATGTGAAAGCTGCCATGCATAATAAACTGCCATTCCCAGCTGGAAACGGCAATTAATTTACAGGAGGCATATATAAATGAATCTGACAAAAATGAAACTGCTGGAACCGGACTACGAAAACAAGTCGAGCGGCATTATTAATGGGAAAACTTCCGGGATTCTTAATTGGAACGACATTGCCTACCCGGAAATGTACGATATGTACCAGGCTCTTCTGTCTAATTTCTGGAAAGCGCAGGAAATTAACATGCAGGATGACATTAAACAGTGGCCTCAGCTGACAGCAGAGGAAAAGGACGTTTTTCTTCGGATAAATACTCAGCTTGCCTCTCTGGACAGCCTGCAGACACCTGTTATGACAAGAGTGATGGATTATGTAACCGACTCAAGCATGCAGGCTGTCTTTGCAGTGATCGCCCAGCAGGAAGCCGTCCATAATGAGTCGTACTCCTATGTTCTGAGTTCTCTCGTTTCTTCTGACGAACAAATGGAGCGTTTTAATCAGGCAAAAAACGATCCAGTCGTGCGAAAGCGTAATGACCTCGTTCTTAAAGCCTACGAAGATTTCCGGGAAGAGCCATCCGCCCGGAACCTCTTCCGGCTCTGTGTCAATTCCATTAATCTGGAAGGGGTATATTTTTATGCCGGGTTCGCTTTCTTTTATCATCTGGCCCGTCAGCAGAAAATGGTAAAAACGAGCACAATGATCAGTTATATTCAGCGGGACGAAATGCAGCATGCTTACTTTGTTTCACGGTTTCTTCGTCTCCTAATGGAGGAAAACGAAGAGCTGCAGTCAGATGAAAACATTTCCTACATTTATGAAACGATCGGCGAAGCGGTCAGGCTGGAGCAGGAATGGGCAGCCTATATTTTGAAAGATATACCGGAGATCGACCTTAAGGAGTTTGAAGGATATGTGGAATATCTGGCTAATAAACGGCTCCGTCAGCTGCATCTGGATAATCTGTATTCTGACCGTGAAAATCCAATGCCCTGGATTCACGTTTTCAGCGATGAAATGATGAATGAAACAAAATCGGACTTCTTTGAACAGAAATCCCGTGCTTATACAAAAGTTACCGAAAAAAATGGATTTGATGAACTTTGATCGCTGTCATTTATCTTTCGCGAACAGGAAATACTGAAAAACTGGCCCGCTGGATTGCTGAAGAAATAAAGCGGACCGGACTGTCAGTGGAACTTTTCAGACTGGAGGAATTTGATCAGGAAAACATAGATAAACTGGAAGGTCTGGCTGCAGGAACTTTTACGTGGGGGAGCGGCGATGTTCCGGAAAGTTTTCTCTCCTTCCTGAACAGGATAAGTGAAAAAGAAAGAGATCTTGTCACCGGAGTATTCGGTACCGGAGACAGTTTTTATCCTCACTTCTGCGGGGCGGTAACGCAAATGCAGAAAGTTTTTTTTAGAAGCACTGATCTGGCTGCCTCCTTGAAAGTAGAACTTGCACCCCAACAGCAGGATCGAGAGCGCTGCCGGAAATTCGCTGAAGTTTTCAAGCAGAGGATAATAAGAAAGTCTTCCAGACAATAGTTTAAAAATAAACCGGCAGTAATTGCCGGTTTATTATTAAACTATTTTTAAAGCGCTTTCAATTCATGCTGGACTTTTCCTGCGTGAATTGTCAGAATATAACCAGTACGTTATTTGAAGGAGGCAGAAACATGACAAAAACATTCCGCGCGTTTATAACGGATGGAGACAAAAGCGGGAGAATTACCGAAAGGACAATAGATGAACTTCCAAAGGGAGAAGTAACAGTAAAAGTTCACTATTCCGGAGTGAATTATAAAGACGGACTTGCTCTTGATGCTTCCACGAAAGTCGCTAAAGATTATCCGATAGTCCCGGGGATCGACCTTTCCGGTGAAGTAGCAGCATCAGATACAGAGGAATTTAAGCCGGGTGACAAAGTTATTGTAACCAGTTTTGAGCTCGGGGTTGGTCATGACGGCGGATACAGTGAATACGCCAGAGTTCCTGCAGCGTGGGTAGTGCCGCTTCCGGAAGGTTTGACACTCCGGGAAGCGATGATTATCGGTACGGCTGGATTTACAGCTGCTTTGTCTGTACATAGGCTTGAGGAGCGGGGGACCACTCCGGAAGATGGGCCGGTGCTCGTCACTGGAGCGACCGGTGGAGTCGGAAGTATGGCAGTCGCCATGCTTGCTAAAAGAGGCTATCACGTTACAGCCAGTACCGGTAAACAGTCAGAGCATTACTACCTGAAAAAACTTGGTGCAGCAGAAATTATCAGCAGGGAGGAAGTAACCCCGGATAAACTTCGTCCTCTGCAGAAACAGCGCTGGGCTGCAGCTGTCGATCCTACCGGCGGAAAACCACTGGCTTCTATCCTCAGTTCATTAAAGCAGGGAGGAGCCGTTGCAGCCAGTGGACTGACAGCAGGCGTGGAAATCCCCGCTACGGTAATGCCGTTCATTCTGCGCGGGGTTGATCTGCTCGGTATAGATTCCGGCTTCTGCCGGATGACTCTCCGACAGGAAGTATGGAAAAGAGCTGCGGGGGATTTAAAGCCGGAAAGTCTGGAAGATATGACTGAAGAGATTTCTTTTGAGGAACTCGCACAGTCATTAAAAGACATTCTCAACAATAAAGTAAAAGGAAGAAAATTGTTGAAAATACAGGAATAATATAGGAGAAAAACGCACATTAAGCTGGTGTTACAAAAAGATTACAAGGCATATTTTAAGTGAAAAATCAACGCCTCAACAAAAAAAGTTGAGGTTTTTTTTCGTAAAAAAACCGCGCTTATGGCGCGGTTTTTGTCGAAAATAGGTCGAAAATCCAAAAAAAAAGTCGTAGACTCTGTTGACAATAAATATTACGTGTGGCAGACTGCGTAATGGATTGAGGGGAAGGCGGAACGCAATTTCCGCTGCCCCTTTTAAAAATGTATTCAAGGAGTGTTCAAATATGAAAAAATTAGTAACAGGAATTACAGCAGCAACTGTCGGAGCGTCTATGCTTTTTGCTGGGAGCGTGTCAGCCCATACGGTAGAAAGCGGCGACACTATGTACAATATTGCACAGGAAAACAACATGTCTCTTGATGAACTGGCAGACCTTAACCCGGAAATTAGTGACCTTAACGTTATCAGCATCGGTCAGAACATTAACACAGGTGACGGCGACGGATCTTCTGAAGAAGTAGCATCTACGCAGGATTCAGAATCTACAAGCTCTTCTTCCGAATCTTCCTCTTCTTCTGATGCGAACCTTACAAGCTCAGAGCGTGATCAGCTGGAGCGTCTTGTAACAGCTGAAGCACAAGGAGAGCCGTATGAAGGTAAAGTAGCCGTAGCAGAAGTTGTTCTTAACCGTGTCGAGTCCGGAAGCTTTCCTAACTCTGTCAGCGGAGTAATCAACGAGCCTGGACAGTTTACACCAGTAAGCAATGGTTCCATTAACACATCAGCTACTTCCCAGGCTGCGCAGGCTGTCGATGAAGCTGTAGGTGGAAGCCAGTACGCTTCTGATGCTGTATTTTTCTACAACCCGGCAACAGCTACTAACAGATGGCTCGATTCCCAGCCGACTGTAACTGTAATCGGCCAGCACCACTTCAAAAACTAATTTCAGCTTAAATTAATTTATCTATATGTGCGGAAGCAGCCGCACTATGAACAGAATAATGTGAAAAGAGAGGAGCCTTGGGGGGCTTCTCTCTTTTTTTGAAATTGTCTTTTCTATTAGTAACAATAGCCGTTATTTATTAGTATTAAACAGGGAATTCGTAAATAATTAAAATTTTATTGGAGAAAAGCCCGATTAGGTATCCTTATTAATCGTTTAAAATACGTCGAATTTATCTGCTGTCATCCGGAGTATTTACAGGCTTTACAAAAAAACGAGCCCCAGTCCAATAATAGTGCCGCTCAGAAAAAGCACCCATATGCAAAAACCCATAATGTCTCTCGCATTCAGCCCGGCAATCGCGAGGGCAGGAAGCGCCCAGAAAGGCTGAATCATATTTGTCCAGGCATCTCCCCAGGCTACAGCCATTGCAGTTCTTGCAGCACTGACTCCAAGCTCCTGTCCGGCAGAGAGCATAATAGGGGCCTGTACAGCCCACTGTCCGCCCCCGGAAGGTACGAAGAAATTGACGATACCGGCACTTAAAAAAGCAAACAGAGGATAAGTCATTTCAGTCGACATCGACACAAACCATTGTGAAAGCAGCACAGCGAGTCCGGATGCAGTCATCATGCCCATAATACCGGCGTAAAAAGGAAACTGAATAATAATACCTCCTGCGTTTTTAACAGCTCCTGAAACGCTGGCCAGGTAGTTTTTCGGAGTCGCATGAAAAATAATACCTAAAAATAAAAAGAGAAAATTAACGATATTCAAATTCAGGTTAAAACCTGCAGTTATTAAGTAGTAAATAATAAAGCCGAGACCCATGAAACCTATAATCATGGAAAGCAGAACACTGTTTTCCATTTTTTCCGCGGGAGTCTGCTCTGATTTAGGTTTTGAAGGCGGGGATTCTTCTTTATCTTCAAGCAGAGCCGGATCTACACGTACTGCTTTTTCGGGATTCATCATCAGGCGGTTCAGGATGGGAACGGTTAAAAATAAAGCTGCTGTTATCATTAAATTAAACGAGGAAAAAATAGTTTCACTTGTTGGAATGATACCTATCAGGTCTTCTGAGAAATGACCATCAGTAGCAACTGTCAAAGGAATAGAAGCAGCGAGTCCGCCGTGCCAAACGATAAAGCCGCTGTAGGCGCTGGCAATCAGCAGCCTGTAATCAACGCTTGGAATTCTTCTTGCAAGCGCTTTGGCAAACAAAGCTCCTATAACGAGACCGAACCCCCAGTTAATCCAGCTTGCGAGAAGAGCTGTGAGTGTGACTATAATGATCGCCTGCCCCGGAGATCGTGCTGTTTTAGCAAGGTTGTCCAGCGCGGATTTAAAAATTTTGCTGCTTGCCAGGACATAACCAGTAACAAGTACAAGTACCATCTGCATAGCGAATTCAAGCAGGTCCCAGAAACCTTCTCCCCAGTAAACAACCATCTCTACAGGCGAACTGGGAGTAAGAAGGAGTCCGAAGGCGAAAACAACAAGAGTTAATATGACTACAAAAAGAAATGGATCCGGCAGGTAACGCTGCATAAGTCTCGTAGATAAATCGGTCAGAAATTTCATTAATCCCACATCCCTGCTATGTATTGTAAGCGATTTCAAAAATGTTCGAAGAAGCTGTCCCGAAGGATACAGGACAGCCACTCAGATCCAGCCAGTGTAAATGTACTTTTTCGATACGTCCTCCGATACAAAATTAACGAGTCCGTCAATAACTGGCTTTACCTGACCTGATTCTGCGAAGTGTAAAGAGCTTCAATAACCTTCATATTATTATGAGTACTTTCCGGAGTGTAAACAGGTTTTGTCCCATCGAGCAGACATTGAGAAAAATGGGTGATCTGTCTTGTGAACTGGTTACCTTCAAATGTCCGGTGTTCCTTAACAGCCCCTTTTTCGTCTTTTAGGATAACTTCTCCCATTCCTCCATTGGGATTTTGATCAGGGCGGAAGGCGAATGGAACTTCAATACGTCCTTTTGTGCCTGCAATTTCATAGCGGTTCAAGGCCGCTTCATCGAAGCTGCAGTCGATAATACAGTCTACTTCTTCAAAGCTGAGAATTGCTGTTGTAGAAATATCTACATCGATATTTTTAATCTTTCGTGCATCGGAAAAGGCGGATGCCGGTTCCTGATCAAGTAGATAACGGCAGGCATGAACACAGTAACAGCCAACGTCAAACAGGCTTCCGCCACCCAGAGCGCTGCTCAACCTGATATTTTTGCTGCCAAGATCCAGTGGAAAAGAGAAGGAACTGCGTATGCGTTTTACTTTTCCTACAGCATTATCTTTCAAAAGCTCCTTTACATAATCATGCTGTGGATGAAACTGATACATAAATCCTTCCATCCATGTCACTCCGGAGTCTTTTCCTGCTTCTCTGATTTCTCTTATCTCGTCGGATGTTACCGCAGCCGGCTTTTCCACAAGTACGTGCTTTCCATGATTCATCGATTTAATTACCCATTCTTTATGAAGAGCGTTTGGAAGTGGAATGTAAACTGCCTCCACATTGGGATCTTTGAGCAGATCTTCATAAGAATCGTAGGCTTTTTCTGCACCCCATTCCGAAGCGGTTTCTTCAGCTCGTCCACTACTGCTTGCCACGGCGTACAATACCGCATTTCCTGCTTCTTTAATGGCAGGAACCATCTGCTTTCGGGCAATAGCTGCGGAACTAAGAATACCCCATTTGATTTGCTGCATTTTGCATTCCCCGCTTTCTAGAATAATAATTAACTTCTTTATCTCCTTTCTATAGAGGTCTCCTTGATTCCTTCTATTAATACAGCTGTGTAAAGTTCGTTGTCTATTGTTAGAGGAAATTTCGCTTCCGCTCTGCGCTTTTGTAACAGTCAGCTGAAGCTTTCCACTCTGAAAATACTCTAATCAAAAAGGGAAATAATGAATTGAATACCAATAATTAAAGAAACAGGTCTTTTCACTCATTTTATTTAACCTCTATTTAATATAATATAAGACATAATAAGTAATCAGAAAATTTTGTATATCTGCAGAGAAGGGTAAAACTGCTGAAAGGCAGTGGCACAAAATGACGGGCCTAAGGAAGCTTTTTCTAAGGCGGCCGCATTGCCTGTCAGGTAATACTGATAGGGAGGTTTCCTCATGAAGAAAAACACTGTACAGGAAGTGACGTGGGAGGAACTGCTGTTAGAAGCGAGAAATGCCGGGTTGAATTGTGATGAAGTCAGGGACTTTTTAAAAAAGGAGAAGCCGACTGGAGGAAAAAAGAAAGAAGTAGAGGCAGTATAGAATATAGAAACAAGGCCGGGAATTGTCCCGGCCTTGTTTCTTAGGCTGCTTATAAAGTTTTTTTTATACAGACGTAGACATTTCCCTGCTTTCGCCTCCGCAGGACGCTTTCCGGGCGGGCCGGCTTCAGCTAATTTCTTCCTCACAACGCTCGGAAGAAATGGATCTTCTGCTCGCCCTATCTCGCCTCGGAGTCGCCTGCTGCAGCTCCAGCAGGAAAATAAAAAGAAGGTTTCTCTTCTAAAAAACGTGTTGATTCCGTCCTTTCTTCCATTCAGGAGAGGCTTTTTCCTCCGAAACGTCCGGCGGGGACGCCGGTGGGAGAAAGCGAAGTCGGAAGATCCTTTTCAACGCCGGCAGGCATTGAAAATAGCTGACGACGAGCCCCACGGCAAGCTTCCGCCGGGGAGTGGAGGAGAAAGCTATACGTTTAGAAGAATAATTATTCTTAAATCAAGACTTAATCAACACACTGAAACAAGGCCGGGAATTGTCCCGGCCTTGTTTCTATGTTATTGATTAACAAGAATGCATCTATAGAAGAGATACGTTTATGCTGCCTTCGGCGGTGGAGGGGAAACTGGTACGGGTTTATTAAAACGTTTTTTATGATAGTGACGAGCAGTTCATTACGCAATATGTACTACAGAGGAGTTTTTGGCTTTACTACTGAATTCAAAAAACAGTCTGAGGAATTAAAAAAAGAACTGGCACCGAAAAGAATACAGAAAAGCCGGGCGACAGTTCTCAAAATCGTTATAAGGTTAAAATAAGTTCAAATAAAATAAATTATTTCACAAGCATTTTAACTGAAAAATCTTTGTACGCCTGCTTCAGCTCATCATAATAACTGCGTGCAACTTCCTGGTCGGGAAGCATGACTTCTTCTAAAGACTGACCATTACTTGGGTCAAGAATATTCTGCATTTCACCTTTGGCGTCGAGTACAATAACGGAATATTGTTTTTCCATCAGCAGGAAAACACTCCTTTCTTTGGTTTAAACTATCAAATATTTCATTTATATTACAATTATATTACCTTTTGACAGAAAATTAAACGTTAAATTATATTACACGTTTAATTTTCTTTAATTTCGGCTATGTTTAACGTCTGTTACTGATTCCTTCTCAACGAATTGGAGTTAATAAACGGCTGTTAACATATCAAAAGCAGCTGTGATTTTTTGAAATACCCCACTGGATGCCCAGCCTACTGAAAAGTTTGAGTAGAGGCTGGAAGTTAAAGACAGGGACCCAGTTAAAAACTTTTATTTTGCCGGCAGAACTTTTTCATATAAAACAAAGGAATATATTCGGTAAAAGCCGGTTATAAGAAATAATAAGGCGATTACTCCAAACTGTATAGTATCAAGAACAGGATATAAAAACACCATCAGCAGGAATGATAAAATAACGCTCAAGGTACCGGAGAGCCCATTTATAGGATAATTGTCGAGAAGAAAGGATTTTTTCCCTTTCAGATCTTTTTCATAGCACTCATCATGATAAGGGTAAACTTTAAAAATACTTTTCGTTGTTACAAGCTCACGACGTGAAGTCACCGGCTTCTTGCACGAATTACAGAGTACAGGTTTATTCATTTTCATTGTCCTTTCTACTTAATCGTTATTTCCCGATTCGTAAACGCTCAAAACTTGAAAGGAGGAATATGATGATCTTTGGCGGCGATCCTTCAGAAGTACCTTTCGTAATGTTCGATATTCAGCATTTAATTATTATAGGGATTTTTTTCGGTGGACTCGTATTCATTTATTTCAGCAGAAAACATAATGTGTCGAGAAAGGTAGAGATAGGTGCAGGCTTATCTCTTGTCATGTTTGAAGTGGCACATCACTTCTGGCTTCTGTACCACGGCCGTTGGGAGATCGATTACGCTCTGCCGCTTCATCTGAGCAGCATAAGTGTCATATTAATTATTATACTCCTGTTTACCAGAAGCAGATGGTTGTTTGAAATAGCCTTTCTCGTCGGTATTGGAGGAGCTGTACAGGCTGTAATGACCCCGGTACTCGTATATGGCTGGCCTCATTTTCGTTTTATACATTTTTTTTATACACATGTTGGAGTAATATGGGTAGTGTTTTATTTTTTATGGCATAAAAAATTTCCTTTGAGAGCCTGGAGCATCGTAAAAGCAATGGTCTTTCTGAACGTACTGCTTCCATTGATCTGGTTGGTAAATCTGCGTACAGGAGGCAACTACTGGTTCATTATGGAAAAACCGTCCGGAGCAAGCCTGCTTGATGTTCTTGGTCCGCACCCATGGTATATTTTGGGGATGGAGGCAGCCGCGCTCGTTTTATTCACCCTGTTATGGGCTGTTTTCGGCAGAAAAAGAACCTGACTTTTCTCCGAGGACGTAACGTGATAAAGTAGGGTGGCTGAGAAAAAAGGAGTTTTATGCATGCTTATAAAAAATAAAAAACTTTATTTAATACTTGCAGGGATGTGGGGAGCACTTTCGCTTCTGCTCATTATTTTTGTTCACATGCTTAATATTTATCCGGGCACGTCCTCGGTTTCTGAGGAGAACGGAGAATGGACTGTCGAGCAGGGAATGATTAATTCGGAAGTTATAACATTTATGTCCGATGCACAAGATGCCGAGGTTACAGTCCGGCTTGCAGAGCAGCGCTTCGATCAACTCGAGCAGACTGCCGGCTTTACTTCACTCCTTCTTATATTTACAACGGGACTTTCTCTGTATGTATCGAGAATGGATATTCAAACATCTGTACATAAAATTGCCGTATCAGGGACATTTCTTTTGAGCGCTGCTGTACTGACCGCTTCTATTCTGCGGTATACAGAAGCCCGCCAGGCGGCAGAAGTGTCGTTTAACGCACTGAAAAACTTTATGTAGCCTGATTCATGTCAGAATTCCGGTAAAGTAAATCAGCAGAAGGAAGATAACGAAGTATTTTATTTTTGCCTGTTTCAGATGATGAACTTTTTATGTGCACGTGCAAGGTAGATGGCTAGAAACAATGTCCCGTTAAAACAAATGAACCAGCAGGCTGAAAAGGGTTTTCCACACATTTGGTGGAAAACCCTTTTTTCATTCGGACGGCTGCCTTCCACTGCTTTCGACAGGACTTTCACCTTCCGCAGTTTCTTCATCCATTAAGTAACGGTATTCATATTCCGGTTCGTCTTCAAAAGTAACGAGCAGAAGGAATACGGGGTCTTCCGCGGAGGTGTTCTTTTCAATTTCCCATTCCCGCTCCGGATATTCTTCCTGAAGATGTTCATCAAGGATGGCCATTCTTTCCGGAATTTCTGTATAAATAATCTGATAGGGACGTACAAGCCAGAATACAATACAGACGAGTGCGACAGCGAGAAATAATGTAAAGGCAATTCCCTTCGCCACCAGAATGCGTTTAGGAATAAAAACTGCCGTGAAAAACAATAAAGCTGCTAAACCAGCAGTCCCTAAAGCCATCGCCGTTTCCACATTGTTGGAGTATTCAGCGATGTAGGATTGATAAAAATATACGGAGACAGCTGCAATAGTAAAAAATACGAATATACTTATTAACTTTGTTTTCATTGCTGTGTCAAGCCCCTTTTATTTATTTTCCGCTATTAAGCGTACCATATGAAAAGCTCTAATTAAATAAAGCTTTTGCAAAAAGGGCTCCTCTTAAAAAAGATTACAGGCAGCTGAAGTCCGATTCTAATGTTTCTATAACAGTTATTACAGCTTTGAAGAATAAGTTGGCGAAAACTCCGGCTGTAAGCTGCCGAAAGCGAGAAAAATACCGATGCACTTTAGAAATCCTGTTATATTTTCAGCGGACTATAAAAAAAGCCGTGGACAGTTCTTGAATCCCTGTTCCACGGATGCTCAGTTAAAATAAATCAAGTACTCCGTACAGCAGTACAGCTGTTAAAGTAAGCACAGTGCCAATGGCTGTTTCGTATGGAAACAGCTTTAACCGTTCTTTAATCGCCATGCCGACGCTTGCAGCGGAAGCATGAAAAAAGCTTCCGTGGGGGAGGTGATCGATCATAGTGGCCCCGGCATGAATCATTGCCGCACCTGCAAGGGCTGAAACTCCGAGCTCAAGGAGCATACCGCTGAATACTTCCCCTGCTACGACAGACCCCGCTGTCGTGGAAGCAGTGGCTCCTCCCATCAGAATACCGGAAAGAGGGGCAATTAAAAAGGCCGGCATTCCGGCTGTATCAACCCCGCCGGTAACAAGAGCCGGAAGAGCTGAGTTGGAAATGATTCCTGCGATCGTTCCCGTCCCTAAAAGAAGGACAGCTACTGCAGAAACTTTACCGAGGCCGAGAGTGACATATTCGTTCAAATGAGAAGCTTTTCTCATGGCAAGTGCTCCTGCTACGGCGCCGGTCGGAAGAGCAATCAGCGGGTCGATATCGATACCCGCGGCAGGGTTCAAAAGCAGCAGAAAAATGGCGAGAGCCGGAGCGATAACTGACGTTCCTATATGAGGAAGCTGAACGGATTCGGCGGGTGTTTCTTTGTTATCAACGAAAGCCCCACGGTCTCCAAGCTTTTTAGCAATCAAATAAGTTGTGACCACTCCTGCAGAAGCAGAAGGAAGGCCCGCTGCCATTACAGTAGTGAGAGGGAGGTCAAAAGCATCTGCCAGTGCAATCGTATTTGGGTTGGGGGAGATGAGATTCCCAGCTTTGCCGCCGCCCACCATGGCGAGTAGAACGGCTGCTTTCGACAGATGAGCCTTATAGGCAATGGCCAGAGCTATAGAAGCGACTGTCATAACCGCTACGACGATAAAAACCCCGACAGCAGTAAGGATCATTGTCGCCAGCACGAGAGCGAGCAGCGCTCTTTTCTCGCCGAGAGCTTTAACAACAGCCGAAGCAATCGAGGAAGCTGCTCCTGATTCGATCATCACTCCAGCAAGTACTCCTGCTGCAAGCACTCTCAAAACAGCAGGAATCATGCCTTCCGCCCCTTCCATCATGAAGGAAATAGTCATGGGGAGGTCGGCTCCTCCAATAATACCTCCAAGAACGGCCCCGAGAAGAAGGGCATAGACCGGAGGAAGTTTAATCAATATAAGAACGATAGCCGAGAGGAGTCCGGCTACCGCTCCGAATGCAGTAATCGTCATAGTAGAACAATTCTCCTTTAAAGCTTAATAAGGAGTTAATCCTACCATGGAACCGGCTGTATGAAAATAAGGGAAAAAGAAGGCAGAATTATTTTAACCTGTAAATACTTTTCTCTTCTGCGGAGTAATACATGCCATTAAAAAAAGCTGTTTCTGCTTTAAAAGCAGGAAACAGCTTTTTTATTCACCCGTACCGGGCTAGTCGAGACTGATCCGTTTACCATGCTGTTGATGTTCGTCTTCCTTTGACTTTGGCACTTCAAGAGTAAGGAGACCGTTCTTAAACTTTCCTTTAATGTCGTTGTCGTCGATTTCTCCTACGTAAAAGCTTCGCTGGAAAGACCCGTATGTTCTTTCTTTACGTACAAAATGTTCGTTTTCGTCCTTCGTTTCGCTGGAGTGCTCCTGTTCCCCTTTGATCGTCAAGTAACCGTCTTCATATTCAACAATCACCTGGTCTTTATCAAAACCGGGAAGGTCGGCCTTAATCTCGTAATGGTTGTTTTTTTCTTTTACATCGACTTTGGGAAACGTGTTTTTAAAACTGAAGTCAAATAAGTCATCGAGCTGGCTTCCTTCAAACAGGGTAGGAAAACTCATTTTGTCAGTGCTGCGCTTTTTCGGAAATAGATTTGCCATCAGTCATAACCTCCTTTTTAGATTTAGTACTTATATAAATACCACATATTTGAAAAAGTAAACAGAGGGATCAACAGCAATCTAAAAGGAAACTTTAATTTTCTCTGGTATAATATGCGGAGAAACAAAGTGGCAGGGGGGATGCATCTGGAAACTTTCGGTTTAATTATAGGTGGAATCGGACTTTTTCTCCTCGGGATGAATTTAATGACAGAAGGTTTGAAAGCGATGGCCGGAGAAAAGCTCAAAGATATACTGCGCCGTTTTACCGGGGGAGTATACAGTGCCATACTTTCCGGAGCAGTAATAACTGGAGTCATTCAGTCTTCCAGTGCTGCAACTTTTATGACGATTGGCTTTGTTAGTGCCGGTCTGCTTTCTTTCAGTCAGTCACTCGGAGTAATTATTGGTGCAAATATCGGCAGTACGAGTACGGGATGGATTGTTTCCGTCATTGGCTTTCAAATAAATATGAGCATGCTGGCTCTCCCATTGATCGGTGGAGGGGTACTATTGAGGCTTATTTCGAAAAATAAGTGGGGGCCGCAGGGGTCGGCTGTCACGGGATTTGGCCTTTTGTTTCTCGGAATTGACGTACTGCAGAACGGAATGTCAGGTTTTACGGCCTTCTTTGATTTGTCCCGTCTTCAGGGAGAGTCCTGGTGGTGGCTCCCGCTGCTTATAGGCATTGGTTTTTTGATGACAGTCGTCATGCAGTCTTCCAGTGCCGCGGTAGTAACGACACTGACCGCTCTTCACACCGGCGCGGTTGATTTTAACCAGGCGGCTCTTCTCGTTATAGGGCAGAATGTAGGTACAACAGTAAAAGCTTTTCTCGCATCGATAGGCGGGACAACAGCTGCACGCCGGACGGCAGCAGGACACATTCTGTTTAATTTAATAACCGGGCTCCTGGCAGTAGTGCTTCTGCCGGTTTTAGTTTCCTTTGTAATGCTTGTGAGTGAAGTATTTTCTCTTACAGATGAAGCAGTACAGCTGGCTGTTTTTCACACTGTCTTTAATTTGCTTGGTGTAGTATTTATTTTAATGATTTATCCTTACTTTAAAATAATGGTGAAACGGCTCATCCCGGAACGTAAAACAGAAACGTATCTCGGCTATCTTGATGAAAGTGTGGCGGAGCTTGGCCCTGTAGCTGTAGAAGCTCTCCGGCGGACACTTCGGCGGATGATGAGGGACTGCGCGGCCGTTACGTCCTCAGCGTTAAATACTTCTCCTGTAACGTTTGAAGGAAACCGGGTGTTGAACCAGGTGGAAACAGAGCTTGTGGAAATGCAGAAATTCCTGACTAAAGTGAGTCTTAATGAACCCTCTGCTTCCAGTGAGGCGTATGAAGCCCGGGTATCTCTCGTTCATGCTATGGACCATACGGATCGCTGGGTAAAAGCACTGCGTGAGGGAGAAACCTATCAAAAGGCACTCAAAGAAGGTCAGACAGAAAAATTTGTTTACGAACTTCAGAAAATCTGCAGCCGCTGGATTAAAGCTTCCGAAACTGCATATACAGAAGAAGAAAAAGAAGAATATGGAAGGAAGGATCCGTTTGGCGGGGATCACCAATTAGTCAGTTATACAGAAGCGCAGGCTTCAAAAATAGCAGGAATGCGAAAAGAAACCCGCCGGGAAGTTCTCGCCGGCTCCGTGAAAGACGAGTTGACAGTGGATGACGGCATCCGAGCTGTACAGACAGTTCAATGGATCGACAGGCTTGCTTATCATATGTGGCGTGCTGCGTTTCATACGCAGAATACAGTCGACTCAAAAGAAAAAAAAGACCAGTCCCTGTAATGTGGGTTTTTAGTAATGGAGGTGTAACTCATGAAGAAACCGGCTGTCTGTCCCGGGTGCGGACGTAAATTTAAATATCGTGAGCTGTTAACGGTGAACCGTAGCAAAAAATGCCCAGGATGCAGTAAAGCACTGTACCAGACTCCCGCAGCAAGAAAGAAGCAGAGCGCTGTCCTCCTTCTTGTAATCGCAGTGCTTCTAATTGTCAGAACGCTGTTTGATCTTGGAGACGGGCTGTATCTTCTTACAAGCACGTTATCACTTATCATTTTGTTTTTCGGAGTCCCTTTTTTAGTCGAATTCGATCAAAAAGACAGACCAATGTTCGGCTCGTAAGCGGTCCCGGGAAATTCTGCTCCAGGACATAAAACCTTACAGAATAGGGTAACCCTTCTGTAAGGTTTTGTATGTTTCGTCCAGCTTTACTGACATGTATATACAAGTTATACTGAAGACAGAGACTTAAAGGAGGATGAAAAACATGGCAGAAATGCAGGAGTGGTGGCGCAGAGCCGCTGTTTATCAGATTTATCCAAAGAGTTTTAATGACACAATGGGAAATGGTACCGGAGATCTGCAGGGGATCATCGAAAAGCTGGATTATTTAAAAGATCTGGGCATCGATGTGATCTGGCTGACCCCGCCGTATACTTCCCCGCAGAAGGACAACGGGTATGATATAAGCGATTATTATAATATTCACGAAGAATACGGCACGATGGAGGACTTTGATAACCTTTTACAGGAAGCGCACAGCCGGGATATTAAAGTGATAATGGACATTGTCGTAAACCATACTTCAACAGAACATCATTGGTTTAAAGAATCTGCTTCCTCCGTAAATAATCCGTACAGAAATTATTATATTTGGAAAGATCCTGTCGATGGAAAAGAACCGACAAACTGGCAGTCAAAATTCGGTGGGAACGCCTGGAAATACGACGAAAAAACCGGTCAGTACTATCTTCACCTGTTTGACGTTACGCAGGCTGATCTGAACTGGGAGAATGAACAGGTGCGCCGGGACGTATACGACATGATGCATTTCTGGTTTGAAAAAGGTGTAGACGGTTTCCGGCTGGATGTTATTAACCTGATATCCAAAGACCAGGATTTCCCGAACGACGACGGCTCAACAGCTCCCGGTGATGGAAGGAAATTCTATACAGATGGACCGAGGGTTCATGAATTCATGAATGAAATGTATCAGGAAGTTTTTTCGAATTATGATGCCATGACTGTCGGTGAGATGAGCTCCACGACGATCGATCACTGCATAAAATACACGCGTCCGGACCGGAACGAACTCAGCATGACGTTTAATTTCCACCACTTGAAAGTGGATTATCCAGGAGGAGAAAAATGGGCAGTCGCTGATTTTGATTTCCAGGCATTGAAGGATATTCTGACCAAATGGCAGGTGCAGATGCATGAAGGTGGGGGCTGGAACGCCCTGTTCTGGTGCAACCATGATCAGCCCCGTGTTGTAAGCCGCTATGGTCATGACGGAGAATATCACCGGGAGTCAGCGAAAATGCTTGCTACGACTATTCACATGATGCAGGGGACTCCTTATATCTACCAGGGGGAAGAATTCGGAATGACCAATCCGAATTTCGATGATATTGAACAGTACCGTGACGTGGAAACATTGAATTTCTACGAGTCCAAAAAAGCGGAAGGCTGGAAGGATGAAGAAATTATGCCGGTTATTAAGGCGAAGTCCCGGGATAATTCACGGACTCCTGTGCAGTGGACCGGAGAAAAACACGGAGGTTTCACTACTGGCACACCATGGATTCCCGCTGCGGACAATTACACTTCCATTAATGCAAAGCAGGCAGTGGAAGACCCGGATTCTATTTACTATCACTACCAGGCATTGATTCACGCAAGAAAAAATCTGGATATCATTACCTATGGGGACTACAGACTCCTTTTGGAAGAAGATCCGCGTCTATTTGTTTATACTCGAAACTATAACAATGAAACACTGCTCGTCGTCAGTCATTTTTATGAAGGAGAAACAAGTTTCCAAGTTCCATCGGAGTTACAGGATATGAAAGCTGAGCTGGTGCTGTCGAATTATCATGATTCAGAGTGGAAAAAAGAAATGCCGATACGTCCTTATGAGTCAGTTGTTTATCATTTGAAAAAAGGGTAACTCAAAAATGGAGACAGAGCATGCAGAATAAATATTTAGTTATATACAGACAGATTGCTGAAAAAATACAGGATGGTGAATTTCCTCCGGGAGAAAAACTGCCTTCAGAGCACGAACTGATGGAAGCTTTTCACGCCTCGCGGGAAACAATCCGAAAAGCATTAAATCAGCTCGCTCAAAATGGTTTCATCCAAAAAGTCCAGGGAAAAGGATCTATTGTATTGGATGCTGCCAAATTTGATTTTCCAGTTTCCGGACTGGTTAGTTTTAAAGAACTGGCTTCAAGTCTCGGAAACCGGCACGTAACTTATGTAGAAAAGCTGGAACTGATTGAACCGGATAAAAATGTCCAGAAGCAGCTGCAGGCACTTCCGGGGTCAAAAGTGTGGAAAGTCTACCGCGTAAGAGAAATCGATGGAGAAAAAATTATTTTCGACAAAGATTATCTGAAGCAGATGTATATTGATAATCTAACCGAAAAGATTTGTGCGAGTTCGATCTACGAATACATTGAAAATGAACTTCAAATGAAGATCAGCTTTGCCAAAAAAGAAATCATTGTAGAAGAACCAACGGAGGAAGACAGAGAGTATATGGATCTGGACGGCTACAGCAATGTAGTAGTGGTGAAAAACTATGTTTATTTTGACGATGCGAGTCTGTTTCAGTATACAGAATCAAGACACCGTCCGGATAAGTTTAAATTTGTGGATTTTGCCAGACGGACACATACTTGAAGTGAATGACCGTCTGCAAAAAATCTGAGAAAGAACCCCAGCCAGAAGATTCTTTTCCACAGCCTGCGCCGAACAGCAGAAGCCGAGCCCCGTGACAGGCTCGGTAAGAGAAGGAGCTTATACAACCCCTGGAATAAATTTTGGGCACCGATCCTTTATTCAACAAGCTAAAATCGTCATCCCCTTAAGGAGATGACGATTTTAGCTGTTTTTATAGCATTCCGGTTCTTAAGCTTTTTTCAGAGCCTGAACAACAGATTTTTTCAGCGTTCTGTCTGCTGTTACATCACTGAGCCATTCTTTCATGGATATACCCTGCTCTTTTTTCAGGCGGCGGGAAAAGGTAGTAAGAGCTTTTTTCAACACGTTATTTCCATACACGTTGTCCAGCTTCTCGATATACTGAAGAATTGATTCAATCAGTTTTTTGTCGTCAAGAGGTGCTTCATGAGCAGCTGTAAGCAGAAAATCCTCAAGTACGGATCCATGATCAACGTGAAAGTAATCATAGGAAACCTTTTCTACGAGTTCCGGGTGTTTTGCTGTAAATGGTCCGATAGGAGGGATAAAGCCATCCATTCGGTGAAAACGGAGGAACAAGTAAGCTTTTTTCGGATTGGCTGTTCCGAGAGCTTCGGCGAGGGTCTCCATAATCAGCGAGTCTTCCGCGCCGTCTTCCTCTCTTTGAAGTGTCAGAAGACGTGAAGGCCACTGGTGCTTAATATCTTCAAGATGCTCGTCATGAAGAAGTTTTTTTATCTTCTTATTTTTCTTTTTAGCTTTGGATTCTGGTTTTAACGCATCCTTTAAATCGTCCTGGGTCACGCGGTACTGCTTTTTCCGGGAATCTATCTCCTTCCAGCGTTCCAGAGCTTCACCGGAAGCTTTCGTGGATTTATCGGTCAGAAAAAAAGAATCCAGGAAATTCCCCTGAAAGTCCATTATACCGAATATAACAGGCTGTTCGTGGTCGAACAAAAGTACATCTACCGTCTGTTTCCCGGCTTTTTCTTCGTATTTCACTACGTAATATTTCGTTTTCTCTCCGTCCGCGTATACTTTTCTGCCTAAAAAGCAGGGTGCTAAATATGTCATTGTAGCGTCTCCCCTTTCTATGGGTGCTGCCGCTGTTAGTAAAGACGGCCGTTTCTATATCTATCTTAACGTTTATAACTGCGTTTGTGTAGGGGAAGGCAGGTAATAGTCAAAAAGCAGGTTCGAACGTAATCAGAAAAAAATTATTAAAACAGGATAGCAGCTGCTTTACTGATGAGTTTCCTATGATGGAAAAACAAGTTAAAACCGCAAGAATTAAAAGGCTGTCCCGATGACGGGCAGCCTTCCAGCTTTCAGTTTATTCAGCGTTTCAGCAGGTCATACAATGCTTCATGGAGATGAGGGAATTCGAATTTAAACCCGCTGTCGAGCAGTTTCTGCGGTACTGCCTGCTGCCCTTCGAGTATTAATACACTCATCTCTCCTAAAGCAATTTTAAGAACATTACTCGGCACGGGAGCCCAGTAGGGACGATCGAGTATTTCTGCCAGTGTACGACCGAAGGAGTTCATTTTTTCCGGAGTCGGGGAAGTAATATTAACCGGTCCGCTCATATTTTCATTTTCCAGGCAGTAGACAAGGGCACGTGCTACATCTTCTACGTGTATCCACGACATCCACTGCTCACCGGTTCCAATCCGGCCGCCTATCCCCATTTTAAAGGGAGGGAGCATTTTTTTTAGAGCGCCGTCTTCTGCAGACAGGACGATTCCAAAACGGCTGAATACGAGGCGTGTTTCAGCCGGAGCCTGCTTTGCTTCTTCTTCCCAGCGGGCTACGACGTCTGCTAGAAAATCGTTCCCTGGTTCAGTATCATCTTCCGTAAATGTTTCTTCGAATGACGTACCGTAATAACCTACCGCCGATCCGTTAATAAGTACGGAAGGTTTTTTATTTAAAGCATGTAAAATACGGACTGTTTCTTTCGTGACGTCGATCCGGCTGTCCAGAATCTCCTTTTTCTTCTGTTCTGTCCAGCGTCCGCTGTTCAGACTTTCACCGGCAAGATTGATGAATCCATCAATTCCTTCCAGCTTTTTTTCAGGTTCTGCTTCGGAAGTGAGCCATTGAATGTAGCTTATCCCATCAGAATCCTGCTTATTCTGTGGGTTACGTGTTAAAATGTATACCTCGTGTCCTTTATTAAGTAATTGTTTTGTTATATTAGTACCTATTAACCCTGTACCTCCTGCTATCGCCACTTTCATGATGACCCCTCCTGATATAATCGTAAGTGTAGTAACTATTCCTTAAATTGAGGATGTTGAAACGTCCCGTACCGGAAAGAAAGGAGAGCTCATGCCAAAAATAGCAAAAATTCAGGCGGCCAAGAAGACGAAGCACCGCTACCACATATATATCGAAAAAAATAATACGGCAGAATACAGTTTTTCTCTTTCAGAAGATGTTCTTGTAAAAGAAGGTCTTTCGAAAGGCATGGAACTGACAGATAAAGAAATGGATCGATTGAAACAGACGGATGAGTGGGATAAAGCTTACCAGCGAGCATTGAATTTTCTCTCTTTCCGAATGCGCTCGGAAAAAGAACTGGATGATTATTTGAGGGAGCAGGAGGTACCTGCAGAAGAAAGAGAAAATATGATAGAAAAACTCCGGAAACTGGATTTCGTAAACGATGAGAGGTTCGCAGCTTCATTCGTCCGCACAAAAAGAGATCAGTCGAAAAAAGGTCCGCTCGTAATCAGGCAGGAATTAAAACAAAAAGGGGTTGCAGAGGCTATTATGGATAAATCTTTATCGCAGTACACGCCGGAAGAACAGCTCGAACTGGCAATTCAGCTTGCCGAGAAAAAGCAGACATCCTACCGCCGAGAATCGGCCAGACAGAGGGAGCAGAAGCTGGTACAGTTTTTGATGCAGAGAGGCTTCCCATCCAGTATCGCTTTTGAAGCCGTCAAAGAAGCAGATATCGAAGCTGATGAGGAAGAGGAATGGGACGCTGTAAGCAGTTGGGGAGAAAAAGCGTGGAGAAAAAACGAATCGAAAGATCCCTACGCACGCCGTCAAAAAGTAAAACAGGCACTTTACCGAAGGGGTTTTCCAGGGGAACTGATTGATCAGTGGCTGGAGGAAAAAGAAGCAGAAGAACAATAAGTCCCGATGCAGGTTTTTATCAGGCCGGCTGTATTAAAACTGCTCTGATAAGTTAAAGCGCATAAATAATCCGCATAAAAATTATTGAAAAGGAGAGATTCTGCAGATGGATAAACAGTACAGCCGAATGACAAAGGAAGAGCTGGAAGCAGAAATAGCCGAACTCCGTGTTCTCGCACAGAAAGCAGAAGCAAAAGGAATAATAAACGAATATGCCGTGCACGAAAGAAAAATCATAATGGCCGAAGCCTACCTGCTGGATCCGGAGGACTTTAAACCGGGAACCACCTATGCAATGAGGGGATCTGGAGAAGGTTTTAAAATCAGTTACATGAACGGGATTTTTGCCTGGGGGCACCGGGAAAATGTTTCTACTATCGAGGCGGTACCGATCTCAGTACTTGAAGCACCTTTATCATAAAGCTATATTAAAGTTCGCGGACTGCTGGAAAAACACTTCGCTTCCAACCGGCCCGCCTTGGCGAACGGTTCTTCCGCCAGAATTAAAGCCTCGCCAAAAGTGAAGCAGCGTTATGTCCGTCTCCCAAATGATCTGTTTTCAAGGCAGCCTTTCACAAAACAATATTAAACTGAAACAGAGAAAATAAATATGTGAGTCTGCTTAAACCATTCTGCAGAGAAGATAAAAGATGGAAGGAGAATTTAACGTGGAAGATTATATCAGCCGACTGACAGACCGTCTGCTGGAAAAGAACAGCAGCCTTTCCTATGCAGAAGCCAGAACATGGGTGGAGCTTCTCTGGGAAGATTTCGAAGCGACTTATGCAAAAGCGGGCTATGAGTATAAAGGAAAAGAAACGACAGAAAAAATTGTAATACAATGGATTGATAACTACGGACCTGAACTGCACGAAATGATCAGAAATAACCCTAAATATAAAAAATGGTTCAACCAGAAAGGCTTTTATCAGTAAGTTATGGCAGTTAAAAATAGAGCAGGCACCCCTTAGGGCGCCTGCTCTTTCTAAGCATAGCTCAGCTTTCTGCGGAGAGTATCCGTATTGTAAATCCAGCCTGTGTAAGAACTGAGTACGTTCAGATCTTCATCCAGCCGTACGATGGCGACGAATGGATAATATCCTTTTGAACGGTACCTGAGATCCACAAATTTTACAGAATAGCCGTGTTCCTCAAGTGAAACAGCCCAGCGGTAAGCAGGAGAAAAAGATAAGAAAGCTTCCAGATTATCATCCTTCCTTGCCGCATTGATAACCGGATCCTCGGGAATCGGTTCGAAAGGATACGTTTCAAAGTAAGTAAGCTTCCCATTTTTCCACTCGGCCACGTACATAAGCTCTGTTGTACGTACTACAATATGCCAGCGGTTCCATCGGAAAGTAGGGGATGTAAAAATGTGCGTGGCATCGGGATGCTGTTTATGCACCGCCTTATGAACCTGATTCTGTTCAAAAATACGCCAAAAGTAATATACAACGATAATGAGAAACATTAATAAAAAAGTCCATCCCGGATCAGCGCCGAATCTCCATGCAAGAATAGCTGCAATGTGGGCAATAAATATAAAAGGATCGAAAATGTTAATAACCCCTAAAGCGAGCCATTTATTGTAGATTGGAGCAAAGGCTTTAGTCCCGTATGCATTAAATATATCGATAAAAACATGTATAAAAACGGCGAAAAAAGTCCACATCCAAAGGTGGAACAAATTAATAGAAGGCATGATAAAATATAGCAGCAGGGTAATAAGAGTCGGCCATATAAACCAAAAAGGGACCGAGTGAGTAACCCCGCGGTGGTTGCGGATATAAACCGCATTATTTTTCAGTTTTAAAACCGTGTCGAAATCCGGAGCCTGAGAACCTACTACAGCTCCGATCATAACGGCCTGAGTCATGGCCGGATCTCCTGCAACGACAGGATCAAGGGCAGCAAGCCCTCCAATAGCAACGCCCATAACGACGTGAGTAGCTGTGTCCATATGTTTCCCTCCATCAGATACTGGCGATATTTTTATTCTACCCGTTTTTAGTACGTTTAAAAAGAGGAGTTTTGCAGGTGAAAATATTAGATAAAAAAAGTTTTCAGCAGGATCTGCTGGACTGGTACGATAAAGAAAAGAGAGATCTTCCGTGGCGCCGTGAAACGGATCCCTATCGTATCTGGGTATCGGAAATCATGCTTCAGCAGACAAAAGTAGATACAGTTATTCCGTATTATAATAATTTTATGGAAAAGTTTCCGACGCTGCAGGATCTGGCTGATGCCGATGAAGATAAAGTGCTGAAAGCCTGGGAAGGTCTTGGTTATTATTCCCGGGCACGAAATCTTCATACTGCTGTGAAGGAAGTAAGGGATGAGTATAAAGGGAAAGTGCCGGACACAGAAGAAGATATTAAAAAGCTTCAGGGAGTGGGGCCCTACACGGCGGGGGCTGTTCTGTCCATCGCCTACAATGTCCCTGCTCCCGCCGTAGACGGAAATGTCATGCGGGTGCTTTCCCGCCTATTTACGATTTACGACGACATAGGAAAAGCTGCAGCCAAAAACAAGTTTGAGCAGCTTATAAGGGAGATTATAGCCGAGAACAGAGCCTCGGATTTTAATCAGGCCGTTATGGAACTGGGCGCTGTTATATGCACCCCTACAAGCCCCGCCTGCCTCCTCTGTCCGGTCCAGAAGCACTGCTCAGCAAAGGAGGAAGGGGTTCAGGATCTGCTGCCTGTTAAAGCAAAAAAGAAGCCTCCCCGTACCGTCCACCTGAAAGCACTTGTGCTGCAGGACGAAAACGACCGGTTTCTTGTGGAAAAAAGACCCGATACAGGGCTGCTTGCCAAGCTGTGGCAGTTTCCGTACATTGAAGCAGCGGAGGAAACAGACGAAGATATTGCTGCTTTTGCAGCAGAGTTTGGAGCCGCAGTGGAGGAAGAGGTGAACTATTATTACGATGTGAAGCACGTTTTTTCTCATCTGGTGTGGGAAATTAAAGTTTACCGGGCAGAGGGGAAAGTAGATAATATTGGTTCCCATCAGCGGCTTCTTACAAAAGACGAGTTAAAAGAATTCACTTTTCCGGTATCTCATCAAAAAATCATGCAAAGTTTAGAGGAGGAGTAATAATGGATCTGCATTTAAAAGGTAAAAAAGTACTTGTCACGGGAGGCTCCAAAGGAATCGGCCGGGGAATCGCAGAAGCTTTTATCAGGGAAGGGGCAGAAGTCGGCGTCATCGCCCGCGGCACGGAAGGACTTAACAACCTGAAAGAAGAGCTTACCGGCATTTACGCAATTCAGGCGGATGTTTCGAACGAAACAGAAAGAGAAGAAGCCTTTAAAGCCTTCATCAAAAACTTTGGTACGATCGATATACTCGTCAATAATGCCGGTGGTTCCAGCGGAGGAAAAACAATGGAAACACCAGTATCCAGTTTCAGGGAAGCGATGGAACTCAATTATTTTTCCGCGCTGCACTTGTCTCAGCTTGCAGCAGCAGAAATGAAAAAGCATAAAAGCGGAGCAGTTATTAATATTTCTTCTATTTTCGGAAGAGAATCCGGGGGGAAACCATCCTACAATAATGCCAAAGCTGCCATGATCAGCCTGACAAAATCCATGGCGGATGAAGTAATTCAAGACGGGATACGCGTAAATGGAATTGCTCCGGGCTCAATTCTTCACCCTACCGGCAACTGGCAGAAGCGGCTGGAAGAAAATCCGGAGAAAATCAATCGGTTTGTGGAGGAACAAATTCCTGCCGGCCGCTTCGGTACGGTGGAGGAAGTTGCTGATACAGCAGTTTTTCTGGCGTCTGAACGGGCTTCCTGGATTGTTGGGGCCACGCTGAATGTAGATGGCGGGCAGTCCCGGTCCAATTTCTAAACCGTATAAATGAATAGTTATTTCGTTTTTCGAAATATGGTAAAATAAATTAAAAAAGGAGTTGATGTCCTGATTATGAACTGGAAAAATGCAAATACGTACCCTTATTCTTCTCAACGAAATGTAACTTTCGGAAGGAATGGGATGGTAGCGACCTCCCAGCCGCTGGCAGCCCAGGCAGGTCTTGATATTTTAAAAAAGGGGGGCAACGCTGTTGATGCGGCGATTGCTGCCGCCGCTGCACTTACCGTAGTAGAACCAACCTCAAATGGTATCGGAAGCGATGCTTTTGCTCTCGTGTGGGTGAAAAATAAGCTTTACGGCTTGAACGCAAGCGGGCATTCCCCGGAGGGTATTTCCCTTGAGGCATTAAAAGAGCGCGGCATTAAGGAAATTCCAAAGTACGGATTTACTCCTGTCACAGTACCAGGAGCACCTGCTGCCTGGGCTGAACTTGCTGAACGATTTGGAAACCTGCCTTTAAAAGAATCACTGGAACCGGCGGTTACATACGCGCGAGAAGGGTTTCCTCTGAGTCCTACACTGGCCGGCTTCTGGGAAAAGGCAGCCCGGGTGTTTAAAGAACAGCTGACAGGAGAAGAATTCCAGGCATGGTTTGAAACATTCGCTCCCGGCGGGAAGGCACCTGCTGCAGGAGAGATGTGGCAGTCGGAAGACCACGCTGTCTCACTGGAGAAAATTGGTGAAACGAGTGCGGAATCTTTTTACCGTGGGGAAATTGCAGAAAAAATTGATCAATTTTCCAAAGATTTCGGCGGGTTTATCCGCTATAAAGATCTGGCTTCTTTCAAGCCTGAATGGGTGGATCCGATTTCAGTCAACTACAAAGGCTATGATGTATGGGAAATTCCCCCGAATGGACAGGGAATAGTGGCATTAATGGCTTTAAACATGCTTAAAAATGACTCCTTTACTTCCAGGGAAGCTGAAGATACGTATCACAGGCAGATCGAAGCTATGAAGCTTGCTTTTACTGATGGCGAAAAGTATATTACTGAGTCCGGGAAAATGTCGCAGAAAACGGATGATATGCTGAGCGACAGTTATGCCCAAAAAAGAAGAAATGAGATAGGGGAAGAGGCATTGATGCCGGAAGCCGGAGACCCATCCGCTTCAGGAACGGTCTACCTTGCGGCTGCAGATAATGAAGGAAATATGGTTTCTTTTATTCAAAGCAACTACATGGGCTTCGGATCCGGACTTGTCGTACCGGGTACAGGTATTGCTCTGCAGAACAGGGGCCATAATTTCAGTATGGACCCGGAACACGATAATGTTCTTGCTCCGAAAAAGAGACCATACCATACGATTATTCCCGGATTTCTGACTAAGGGGGAAGAAGCTGTAGGACCATTCGGAGTCATGGGTGGGTTTATGCAGCCCCAGGGACATATGCAGGTAGTCATGAATTCTGTAGATTTCGGTCTGAATCCCCAGTCTGCTCTGGACGCACCGCGGTGGCAGTGGATGGGACAGAAAAAAGTGCTTGTGGAACAAAGTGTGCCCAACCACATTGCTCTTTCACTTACCTCGAGAGGGCATGAAATTCAAATGACTCACCAGTCCGGGCATTTTGGACGCGGACAGATCATTTGGAGAAATCCCGAAACCGGGGTCCTCCAGGGTGGAACTGAATCACGGACCGATGGAAGTATTGCAGTTTATTAAAAAGTGTATTTTCCGGCTGAAGGCAGCTCCTTCTGCTTATCATCCGCGGAAGTTTTTAAACCGCGCTAAGCAATGCAGCATGTTAACATAACCTTGTATATATTTTAAGAAAGGGGCCGGGGGAATATTTTCCCAGCACCCTTTCTTTCCGTGTGAAGCAGTAATTGAATTAAGGAATGAAAGGAGGCTCTTTCAGCCGTGGAAAAACAAATTCAGCTTTTTATGGCTTTTCTCCGTGTCGGCCTTCTCGGATATGGAGGGGGACCGGCTTCCATCCCTCTCATTCAAAAAGAAGCTGTAGATACATACAAGTGGATGAATGAAGAAGAATTTTCAAACATACTGGCTATCGGTAATACGCTGCCCGGTCCTATAGCTACAAAAATGGCCGGATATATAGGATACAGAGTCGCCGGCTATACCGGAATGATGAATGCCATTGCAGCATCTGTCGTTCCAACAGTTATTTTAATGATCGCGCTTCTTGTTTCCCTCGCTTCTTTCCGGGAATACGGATGGGTGCAGGGGATGACGAATGGAGTTATGCCTATAGTGGCTGTGATGCTGGGTCTGCTTACGTGGGGGTTCATTAAAAAGTCCGGGCAGGATCTCGGATGGCTCACAGCTGTACTGCTCGCTGTATTTTCAGCGCTGCTTATCGAAATGTTCGGACTGCATCCAGCGGTTCTTATAGGGGCACTGATTCTGGTTGTACTCGTTAAACCTTCGAAAAATAAGGAGGTGTCCGCATGATATACTGGGAAATATTCCTCGCTTTTTTTATACCGGGGATTGTCGGATACGGAGGCGGGCCTGCTACAATCCCGCTGATTGAATACGAGGTGGTTCACCGGTACGAATGGATGGCAGTAGAAGAATTCGGGGAGGTACTTGCTCTTGGAAACGCTCTTCCGGGACCAATTGCGACTAAAATGGCAGGATACATAGGCTTTGTGGAAGGAGGCGTACTTGGAGCTTTCATCGCTCTGTTTGCCACCATTGCTCCTTCTTTAATCTTAATGATTATTCTGCTGAGTCTCCTGCTTAAATTCAAGGATTCTCCCAAAGTGAAAAAACTGTCTGCCATTGTGAGGCCGACAATTGCTGTACTTCTCGGCGTAATGACGCTCCGTTTTGCAGAAACATCCTACGATGACAACGGAATTATTCAAACAGTTTTTTTACTGGGAGCCGGATATTATTTGCTTGAAATAAGAAAAATACATCCTGCATTTGTTATAGCAGGAGCACTTTTATACGGTGCGGTTTTTTTATAGAAGAGAGTGTTGAAGTTTTAGTAATTGGCGGATCAGGTGAATACATTCCAGAGATGTTTTATTGAAATGATAATTTTTTAGAGACATTAGAGTTGAAGGAGAGCTGTATATGACAAACAATAAAGTAGCATTAGTTACAGGCAGCAGTCGCGGCATAGGAAGAAAAATTGCTCTGACACTTGCAGAGGAAGGATACAGCATTGTTGTAAATTATGCCCGGAGTAAATCAAAGGCCGCGGAAACAGTGAAAGAAATCAAGGCTATGGGAGTGGATGCCATTGCTGTTAAAGCTAACATTTCCAAAAAAGAGAAGCTGGAGGCCATGTTTGAAGAGATCGATGAGCATTTCGGCCGTCTGGACGTGCTTATTAATAATGCTGCCTCAGGAGTGCTGCGTCCGCTGATGGAACTGGAGGAAAGTCATTGGGATTGGACGATGGACATTAACAGCAAAGCGATGCTTTTCTGCTCCCAGCAGGCAGCGAAAAGAATGAAAGACGGCGGAGCTATCGTAAGTCTCAGCTCTCTCGGATCCATCCGATATCTGCCAAATTATACGACAGTCGGTGTATCCAAAGCTGCTGTGGAAGCTCTTACCCGTTACATGGCCGTGGAACTCGCTCCTGCAGGTATCCGTGTAAATGCTGTATCGGGTGGTGCAGTAGATACTGATGCATTAACCCACTTTCCAAACAGGGACAAACTGCTTGGTGATGCAGCGGAACGGACGCCGGCCGGCAGAATTACAGAACCGGATGATCTCGCAAAAACAGTGAGATTTTTGGTATCTGATGACTCAGAAATGATCCGGGGACAGACAATTATTGTAGATGGAGGCATATCTCTGCTCGCCTGATAATTGTTTCGGGTACTTTTCCACTGTTATATCTGAAAAATCCTTCCGAGAAGCATCCAGGAAGGATTTTTTTGCGTATGAATGATGAGCAGATAAAAGGCATTCAGGATGACACATGTTAAAGAAACAGGCTTTTTTTTGAAATGAAAAAGTTTAATTTCATCTCATTCATGCATAGAAAAGCAAAGAATAGTATAATGAAAAATGAGAAAGCACAGTTAAAAAATGATTGCTGTCGGCCGTGTGTTGAAAAGTCACTTTCCAAAAGGGGGAACACCTCATGTTCGGCAAGAAACGGAAAGAACGCAAAAAGGATAAATCAATAGAAAAAGAACCGGAAATTGTCGAGGCGTCACTGGAGGAAGTCCGTAAAGCTGTAAATTATTATGCGGAAAAATCCGATAACCGTCTATCTCTTCGTACAATTGTAAAACAAAACAATGAAATTGATGCTGAATTTTTAATTTCCTATCTGGGAGGCGTTCCGGACCGGCCATTTTATATGTCGAAGGAGACGTATGAGATATTTGAAGATCCTGAAATGCCGTATCATATCGACCGGGTGCAGATCGCCTGCGATAAGTATTTGATGGAAACTGGAGAATATCCTTGTATGTCCGGGGAGGACGCAGAAAAAGTGAGCTATTTTAAATTACAGCATCATTTAAGAGAGACACCCCCATTTGATTTATATCTTGATCCGAAAGACAGGATGGTGACACACCGAAAGCCGGCGGAAAAGCAGTAGAAAGGAGAAGGGATGTGGATTTTCCGACGGTAGGAAGTACGATTGAAGTACAGAGCTACAAGCATAACGGCACCCTTCACCGAGTATGGGAAGAAACAGTGGTGCTTAAAGGAACGACGCACGAAGTAATCGGCGGCAATGACCGCATTCTCGTAGAGGAATCTGACGGAAGAAAATGGCGGACAAGAGAGCCTGCTATCTGTTATTTCACTTCCGACAGCTGGTTCAATGTAATAGGGATGATTCGTAATGATGGGATATATTATTACTGCAATCTCGGAACTCCCTTCACGTACGATACGGAGGCGCTGAAATATATAGATTACGATCTTGATATTAAAGTATTTCCGGATATGACCTACAAGCTGCTGGACGAGGATGAATTCGACCTGCATAAAAGACAGATGAATTACCCGGAAGAAGTGGAAATAATTCTTCGTAAAGCAGTCGATGAACTCGTTTCCTGGATCAGTTCCCAAAAAGGGCCGTTTGAGCCCGGGTTTATTGAATACTGGTATGAACGATTTTTGCAGCATCGCTGAGAAAATAACGAAGGAGATGTCCTCTAAGGCAGGAGCCTTTTGGACATCTTTTTTCTTGCTTGAAAGGAGTGTGAACGTTGGACAGCATTAGAAGATACATGCAGTTTGTGAAACCTTACTGGAAGCAGATTCTTATTACGGTCGTCATCGGAATGCTGAAGTTTGGCATTCCGCTCCTTATCCCGCTGATTTTAAAATTTGTTATAGATGACATTATCGGCGGGGAAGGGCTGACGACTGGAGAACAGCTCAATATGCTTTACTGGCTGATGGGAGGCGCGTTTATTCTTTTTGTTCTCTTCCGGCCGCCTATTGAATATTACCGGCAGTATTTTGCCCAGTGGACAGGTAACAAAATACTTTACGATATCCGGGACCAGCTGTTTACGCATCTGCAGAAGCTGAGCCTGAAGTTTTACGCCAACAGAAAATCCGGTGAAGTTATCTCACGGGTTATTAATGATGTTGAGCAGACGAAGAACTTTATTATCACTGGTATGATGAATATATGGATTGATATGTTTACGATTATCGTAGCGATCGTTATTATGCTGACACTTGATCCGTGGCTTACAATAGCAGCTGTAGCGCTTCTTCCTTTATATGCGATGTCTGTTAAATTCTTTTATGCGAGACTGCGTGATCTGACACGAAGAAGATCCCAGGCACTGGCAGACGTGCAGGGGCACCTACACGAGAGGCTGCAGGGCATGAGCGTGATAAAAAGCTTTGCACTGGAACCCCATGAGCAGGAAGAGTTTGGAAAGCACAATCAAAACTTCCTCGGGCGGGCTGTGGATCATACAAAATGGAATGCAAAGACGTTTGCGGTTGTTAATACGATCACAGATGTAGCACCGCTGATCGTGATTTTTGTAGCTGCTATTATGGTGATTCAGGCAGACCTTACGGTAGGAACGATGGTCGCGTTTGCGACTTACATGGACAGATTGTATAATCCGCTCCGCCGTCTCATTAATTCTTCTACAACTCTGGTGCAGTCTATTGCTTCAATGGACCGGATGTTTGAGCTGATAGATGAAAAGTATGATATAACCGACCGAAACAAAGCTGTACCTTATTCTTATGCAAGCGGAGAGGTGGAGTTTGACCGCGTTTCTTTTTCCTATGATGATGAAGAGGTCCTCCATGATCTCAGTTTTCGTGCCTACAGCGGCGAAACGGTTGCCGTTGTTGGAATGAGCGGCGGCGGCAAGAGTACCATTATGAGTCTTATACCAAGGTTTTACGATGTTTCAGAAGGAACTATCCGTGTGGACGGCCGGGACATCAGGGAGTATCAGGTACGCACCCTCCGAGATAAAATCGGGATGGTTCTGCAGGATAATATAATTTTCAGCGATTCCATTATGTTTAACATAAAAATGGGTAATCCGGAAGCAAGTGATGAAGAAGTGTATGAGGCGGCCAGAGCAGCCAATGCCCATGACTTCATATCAGAACTTCCTGAAGGATACGAAACTAAAATTGGGGAACGTGGAGTAAAACTTTCCGGCGGCCAGAAGCAGCGTGTAGCGATCGCCCGTGTATTCCTTAAAAATCCACAGATTCTTATTTTTGATGAAGCTACCAGTGCCCTGGATCTTGAAAGTGAAAAACTGATACAGGATTCCCTCGAACGTCTGGCAAAGGACAGGACAACGTTTATCGTTGCCCACCGCCTCGCTACCGTCACTCATGCTGATAAAATTATCGTCATGGAAAATGGGGAAATCGCCGAAACAGGCAGTCACCAGGAGCTTATGGCTCAAAATGGTAAGTATGCCCAGCTTTTCAATATACAAAAATTTGGATAATACTCAACTCGAGCCCCATCGCATAAGTTTTTAAAAAGTAATACCGGCAGCTTTTAAGTGCCGGCATTGATGCTGTATTTCCGAAAGGGCTGCATTGTGTTTTTTCTGAAAAAACTTAACCCCCCCGGCAGATGGAACTTTGGTGTTCCGATCATCCGGACCAATTATTGTATCCGTTCCGCCTCTTTCTTTACAGGAAAATTCAGCTCCGCTATAGTTAATTTAGAACAGGGGAGAGACCAATGAAGAATAAAGTGGAAAATTATATATTATCAGCCTGGGCTGCAGCTTTTACAGCTGTTCTCGGCTCACTGTTTTTTTCAGAAATACTGAATTATGTCCCCTGCGATCTGTGCTGGGTACAGAGAATTTTTATGTACCCACTTGCAGTTATCCTGGCGGTAGCATTTGTAAAAAAAGATGCCGGAGCGGTTAAATATGCCCTTCCGCTGTCCATTATCGGTGGGGGAGTCTCCTTATATCACTTTTTAATCCAGAAAGTACCGGCAATGTCAGAGCAGGGGACTGCGTGTGGTATCGTGCCCTGCAATGCCGAGTACATTAACTGGGCAGGATTTATAACTATTCCCTTCCTTGCTTTTACCGCATTTACTTTTATCAGCGTACTGCTTCTGCTCACAGCACAGGCAGCGAAAAGGAGTTAGTTAATAATGAAAAAAATAATCATATTCGGTGGAGTTATCATCCTCCTGTTTGCGGCACTGATTTTTGTTACACAGCAGCAGAATCAGCAGCAGGCAGCCGATAACCCGTTCGGCAAGGATACACTGGCTCAGGAAACAATCGATCAGCTGGACGATCCACTGTATGAAAATATCATTCTGCCGGAAGAACTGGATGAGAGGCTGGAAAATGGCGGTGACGCGTTGGTTTACTTCTACAGCGGGCAGTGTGAGTACTGCAACCAGGCGACTCCTCTGGCGGTTCCGGCAGCGGAGGAGGAAGGAGTGGAGCTTGAGCTGTATAATATTTTAGAATTCCCGGACGGATGGGAAGATTACGATATTGAAGGAACTCCTACTTTTATTTACTTTGAAGACGGAACAGAAGTTGACCGTATTTCCGGTCTTCACGGGCAGGATACGTACGAAGATTTTTTTGCACAGGCTTCGGAGTAAAACTGGAAACAGAGGAGACTGTTCTTCCTCTGTATAAAGCAGACCGGGGATGCGTTGAAAATTGATTTAACACTAGACAAAAACCGCTCTTTTTTAGAGCGGTTTTTGTCTATTTTAAAATCAGGCTATTTAAAGCTTGTGTTGGCGCTGAAAGAGATATCGATGGGAACGAAAGCGGCTGGTTACAGAAGCGAAACTTAATTATTAAGTTCAACATATATAGCTTTCAAAAACTATTCTTATAAAAAAGCTGCTCTAAATCAGTGAGCAAAGTTTCTCGTCTCCTGATGTTAGAGCAGCCGGAAATTATTGGACAGCTGTGTCTACAGTTCTCTATCAGTAATCTCTACTTCATTTTGTTCGGTATGGTAAGTGAAAAAACCATCAACGAGTCTGTCCATGTGCTCAAGTTCTTCGGAGTATTCAATAACAAGAGCAATGACCGGGAGAAAGTGTATCCATGCATCATGTTCAAATACTTTATCTTTCTGGTAAGTCATAAAAACTTCTACAAGCTCTTTTTTGCCTTCAGTAACTTCTTCAAAATAATCGGAAGTAGACTGGGGTTTAACTTTCCCCATATACTTCTGCATGATTCGTTCGTGATAGTTCGTCAGGTCATCAAGCTGGTGCCGGACGATCTCCTCAATTTCATTCGGCAGCTGATGAGTGACGTGATCATGTTTGGCCAGGCTTTTTAAAATATCCTCTGCTTTTCGTGTCGTACGGATCATCTGACGGAAGAGCACGATCTTTCTCATACGGGCATATTCCGCTTTTTTAAAGATACTTCTTTCTTCTTTGTACAGGTCAAAAATTGTTTCCAGTTTAACTACGGAAGTTCTTATTCGCTCCTGGTCCTGTTTTAAATTCGCATAATCGATCTCGTGATGCAGAATCAGCCGGATCCACTGGATAACCTCTTCATTAATACCTGATATTTTGTGATACATCTGATTTTCATGCTTTGGCGGAAGAAAAATCATATTGACGGCAAAAGCAGAAAAAACACCACTCATAACGAGAAGAAACCGGTCAGCTGCGAGGCTGTAAAAATTATCAGTAGGGGTCCCCATAATAATAATAGCAGTAACAACAGCGAGAGGTATAATGGCTTCTTTTTTCCACTTAATGTGAATAGCAATGATAAGAAGTACAACAGCACCTACAACAAAAGGCTGTGCTCCAAAAGCGGTGACAAATGCAATAGCAAGTACTGCACTGATTATGTTGGCCTGAACCTGATCCCATATCAGCGTCAGGCTTTTATGAATCGAAGGCTGGACTGCAAAAAAGGCAGCAAGCCCTGCAAATGCAGGATTCTCAAAGTTCAGCCACATGGCGGCATAAAGGGCAAGCGTTACAGCTAACCCTGTTTTAAATATACGGGCTCCTAGCCTCATGGTTATTGATGTTCCTTTCTGTTAATCCCTATTAATGTTTAATGTCATCAATGATGTCTGTCAGCACACGGCTTCCTTTAGTCTTCATGTATAATACACCTAAGGAAAGGTAATTTCAAGGAGGGAAAAGCTTTCCGATGCTGTGGAACAGCTTTTATGCTGAAGCACCTGCATTCTTATTTCAAATCTGCAAATAAATGTTTCTTTTTAAACACATAAGAAAGCAGGTATAAAATAACGGCCTGAAAATTTTTTGTTCCAGCAAAAACCTTCATGACTGTTATGATCATGAAGGTTTTAGAAAAATATTCTTTCCTGCAGATTTGAATAAGTTACCTGGAAAAAACGGAATGATTTACGAAGTTATTCAAGGCCTTCTGCAAATACTTCTTCAACAGCTTGAATGGTTTGTCTAATATCTTCTTCTGTATGAGCTGTCGTTAAAAACCAGGCTTCAAATTTGGAAGGGGCAAGGTTGATGCCCTTCTGGAGCATTTTTTTGAAAAAAACCGCAAACTTGCCGGTGCTGCTGTTTTCTGCGTCCTGAAAATTTGTAACTTTTTCGATGTCGAAATAAACTGTGAGTGCGCCATGGAGTCTATTTACGACGGCAGGAATACTGTATTTTTCAGCTGCTTCCACTATTCCATTTTCGAGAATGCGGCCGAGCCGGTCCATCTCTTCATATACCCCATCTTCTTTTAATACTTCCAGACAGGCAATTCCTGCCCGGATTGATGCAGGGTTTCCTGCCATAGTTCCGGCCTGATAAGCAGGGCCGAGTGGCGAAACCTGTTCCATTATGTCCTTCCGGCCTCCGTATGCCCCGATAGGAAGCCCGCCGCCGATAATTTTTCCGAGTGCTGTTAAATCCGGTTCGACTCCGAGAAGGTTTTGCGCGCCTCCGTACATAAACCGAAATGCCGTAATAACTTCATCATAAATCACAAGGGAACCTGCTGCATGAGCAAGGTCATTTACTGATTCCAGAAACCCCGGCTCCGGCTCTACGATACCGAAATTTCCAACGATAGGCTCTACAAGAACAGCAGCTGTTTCGTCCTGAAAATGATCAAGTGCTTCTTTAAAAGCATCGATGTCATTAAAAGGCACCGTAATAACTTCTTCTGCTATGTTTTTTGTTACCCCGGCAGAGTCGGGATTGCCGGTAGTCGAAGGGCCGGAGCCGGCAGCTACGAGAACAAGGTCTGAATGACCGTGATAGCAGCCCGCAAATTTAATTATTTTATTTCTTCCGGTATAAGCACGTGCGACACGGATCGTCGTCATGACAGCTTCTGTTCCTGAATTGACGAATCGTACCCTCTCGAGTGCGGGCATGGCTTCTGTAAGCATACCGGCAAAAACATTTTCGTGTTCAGTCGGCGTACCGTACAGGACACCGTCTGCGGCTGCTTCCTGAATTGCTTTTGTTATATGCGGATGGGCATGGCCGGTAATTATCGGCCCATAGGCGGCCAGGTAGTCAATAAACTGGTTGCCGTCTACGTCCCAGAAATAAGCGCCTTTCCCCTTTTTCATAAAAACAGGCGTGCCGCCTCCAACTCCTTTATAAGCTCGGGAAGGACTGTTAACTCCTCCGAGAATAACTTTTCCGGCTTCTTCATATAGTTTTTCTGAATTCGAAAAATTCATTACTGTTCCTCCTTCAATCTGGGGATATCTCCTTAAGAATTGTAACATGTTTGAGCCCGTCCCTGAGCCCGGTTCGTAGACCATCCTTCAAAAAAAGCGTGTGAGGTGAGCGCAGCTCAAAAAACGGAAGATCTTCCTTCAGAAAGGGGGGAGGTAATAATGTGCTTATTTATCGCATGGATGACGAGACGTTTCGGATAGACTGGGGCATAAAGATTCTGCTTAAATCTTTAAAGCTTCAGCTGATAAGTATTTTTTGTTTTTATACAATGGCAGAAAGATAAAAGCTTCCATGTATTACAGTTCGGAAATAACTGAATTTTATGGGATAGTCTGCTAATATAAAAGAAAGAAGGGTGGGATGGCGATGAAGCAGATTATTCCGTTTATACTTATAGCTGGAATTGTTGCCGCTGCAGTTTTTTTCCTAAGAGACGATTATGAGGAAACTTTCCAGCCTGACCACCGGAGTGAAGCCTCGGATTCCTATTGGACGGCGATTTTATACGCTAATGAAGATGAAGAGGATTATGAAGTAGGTATAAGGCTCGAACATAATGAAGAAACTATTACACCTGACGAGATCGAGGCTGTCGAAGTTTACGTCGACAGCTCGAACTTCAGCATATATTATGAAGAATCGGATATGGATAATTTTGAAGGAACAATTGACTATTCAGAAGTCTGTACAAGGTGTTCCGGGCTGCCGCAGCTGGATGCCAGAGTTTTCGTAAGCTGGCAGACAGCGGAAGAAAATAGAAGCTCCCAGTATCAGCTGAGCCTGATGCTCAATGAATAAGCTTTTGTGAAATGGAAATATGTGGGGGTCCGGGAAATAAGGGCTTTATTCCAAAAAAACTCACTTCATCAAATGGGAGCAGCTTAGTTAAGTCTGCCAGTTCAGCAAAGATTTATGGTGATATAAGAACTCCGCCCTCTCCTTTTCTTTGCTTCCAGCTGCATCAGAATTTATCTGTAGTAATTAACAGTGGACACCAGCATAGCCGACGAATAAAGAAAGGTGCTGACTGAATTGATTGTATTAACATCTGCGGACATAAAAAAAGATATACAGGAACAATTGATAGATAAATACCCGGAAGTGGAATTTCGATTCCGAAAAGATATTAAAGAAGCAGAAGAGGAGCTTCCGGAAGCCGAGATACTCGTAACGTTAGGAGAAGATCTGACGGAGGAGCACATTTATCAGGCTGAAAAACTGAGCTGGATAATGGTCATTTCAGCCGGGATGGATGAAATGCCTTTTCAGGCCATAGCTGAAAAAAATATTCTCGTCACGAATGCCCGGGGCATTCATGCGGTTCCAATGGCAGAATATACGATTCATATGATGCTTCATTCAGCCAGACAAACTACAGTAGTACAGGAGCAGGAACGCCGAAAGGAATGGGATCGTTCGCCGGTCATGATGGAACTCCACGGCAAAACGATAGTTATTGTAGGGGCAGGAGCTATAGGTTCGGAAATAGCCAGGCTGGCCAATGCTTTTCATATGAAAACAATAGGAATTAACCGTTCCGGAAGGATGGTTGAACCGTTTGATGAAACAGCTTCTATAGATAATTTATATAAGGAACTGCCGAAAGCAGATTTTGTCGTCTCTGTCCTGCCTAAAATGGCTTCGACCGACCGGCTGTTTTCGACGAGAACTTTCAGCGCTATGAAAAAAAGTGCTGTGTTTATTAACATTGGAAGAGGAAATGTAGTTGATGAAGAGGCAGTGCTGCGTTCATTGAACCGTGGAGCCTTTCAGCACGCCATACTTGACGTATTCAATAAAGAACCGCTTCCTTCTGATCATCCTTTCTGGGAGCACGAGAAAGTAACTGTCACTCCGCATCTTTCCGGTATTTCTCCTCAATATCAGCCGCGTGCTATGGGTATTTTTGAGGAAAATCTGCGGACGTACTTATCCGATGAAGGAGAATATATCAATCAGGTGGATCCATCAAAAGGTTATTAAAAGGAGGAAGACAATGAAGCTCGTCATCGTAATAGTGCAGAATCGTTACAGAGAAGCTTTAACGGAAGGACTTAAAAAAGCTGATTACCGGTTGACTGAACTGTCCAGCAGTGGAGGCTTTCTCCGAAAAAGAAGTACAACCTTTCTCGTAGGGATTAATGAAGAAGATGCAGACAAGCTTCAGGAAACAATGAAGCGGATATGTCTCCGCTACGAAGCAACACATGGAAGAAACAGGGATCAGGATCACAGGTACGTATCTTTCATGGTGGATACAGAAGATGCCGTTCCCTTTATCAGCAGGGGAGCCGGTACAAATAATTGACATAGAAAGAAAAGCTTCGTTATACTGATTATAAACATTATTATTTAATAATTTGTTCACCAATAAACCGGCAGTTTTTCCTCCTGCCGGAAGAAGTCTGATAAAAACGAGAGGTGAATACGATGGAGAATACGGAGCTTCGGGAAGCACTTCAATCATTAAAAAGTACAAAGGTTCGTATGACCCCACAGCGTCATGCTATTCTGGAATTTCTTTTTAACTGTGAAAGTCATCCTACTGCGGATGATATCTACAAATCACTTGAAGATCAGTTTCCTAATATGAGTGTAGCCACCGTCTACAATAACCTGCGTGTTTTTAAGGAAGCGGGGCTGGTGAGAGAACTGACATACGGAGATTCCTCGAGCCGATTCGACAGTAACACTACGGATCATTACCACGTAATCTGCGACCAGTGCAGTAAGATCGTGGACTTTCATTACCCGGGACTGGATGAAGTGGAAACACTTGCTGAACATGTGGCCGGCTTTAAGGTACGCAACCACCGAATGGAAGTTTACGGGACATGCCCTGACTGCCGTTCCAGCCAGCAGCATTAAAACTGCATACAAAAAGCAGGAGAGAATTAATTTTCTCTCCTGCTTTTTTTCTTGGAGTTATAAGCCTGATCAAATTCTTTTCCTTCTAATTCAGGATCCAGAGTAAGGGGTTCGTTACAATGCATACATGCATCCACACGACCGAGAACCTTTGTCGGTTTTTCGCATTCCGGACAGACAACCTGCACGGCTTTGGACGAAAGCATCCCAATCCAGAAATAAATTACGGTACTTGCAATGATAGCGAGAAAACCAAGCAGCATAAAAAGAGTCATTAAAATAGGCTGCGCCTGGAAAAAGAGCCCGAGATACATAATAATAATACCGGCAAAAATCAGCACCAGAGCAAAGGTACGAATTTTATTAATTTTACTTGTGAAATTAAGCAACGTTATATCACGCCTTTCTGCAGAATCATTATACCATACGGAAATTCAGAAAATACAGTGAAGAAACGATGAAAAATAAACACCTTATGAATACAGGCTGTTTGCTGCATAAAGGGCAGGAGAAGCAGAAAACGATAATCCTTTATTAAAAACATACTGAGGAAAGAGGAGATAAGTACTGAACGTCGAATCTTTCTTATTAAAGCAGAGAAAAAGCAGATTAAAGGACAGGGAGATGTAACATCTGTTACTGCGGATAACTTGTCACTGCATTGATATAAGGCTGAAGGGCAGAATAATTAAGAAGGAGGATCTTTATGCAGGAGTTTATGCGTGAATTATACCAGGACCGGACTGGAGAGCCGGACACCCTTGCGGTAATTGTTGCAGAAAAAACAAGGCAGGATGACGCAGCTACGGACTATTTTGACAGCATCCTCCTTGTTGTTAAAGAAGCCGGGGAAAAATCATGGGAAATTAAGCACTACGAATACGATAACATGAAGACTGCCATGCACATTGTCAGTACTTCTCAGGTTGAAGAGTGGCTCGCCCACAGCTCCAACCGCCGGGCGATTGACTGGCTGCTGAATGGAAGAATCATTTTTGACCGGAATGAGTACATGAAAAATTTCAAAGAAAAAATGATTGTTTTTCCGGTGGAAGAAAGACAGACGAGAATTGGAATGGAGTTCTCAAAGCTTGTCCGGAGGTTCGCAGATGGAAAATCCCTTTACTATGAAGGACATTATCTGGATGCTTTTAACCAAATTGTTCATGCTCTTCACCATCTCGCAAGACTGGCAGTAATTGAAAGAGGATACTATCCGGAAGTAACCGTCTGGCAACAGGTGCGTCAGATGGAGCCGGAAATTCATAAACTTTATTCAGAGCTCGTTACAGGAAAAGAACCGCTGGAAAAACGTCTGGAACTTCTTCTTCTTGCCAACGAATTTGAACTGGCTACAAAAATGAGAATGGGGAGCGCTCATCTTCTCTCTATTATGGAAGAGAAGGATGAGGCCTGGAGTGTGGATGAATTAAAAGAAAGGGTAGCCTTTCATGATTATTCCCTCGACCTCAGTATACTCTTGGAGTACCTTGTTAAAAGAGGTCTGGTAGATATCAAACTGGAGGAAACGAAAGGGCGCACAATAAATCATAGAAAGTACATTGTTGATACCTATAAGAAGAAAGTAGCCTCTCATTAAAAAATGAAAGGCTTTTTTTCATTTCATTCACCAAAATTAGCAATAGTTACAACTAATTAAAGAAATGTCTGTTGAAGTATTTTAGAGCAATTTTTCGGAATGGACTCGAAGCATGCCCCTTTTTTTAAAAGGTTATGTTAAAGCTGCGTGTTATTATTTAAGGTTGCTGCAGCTCTTTATACCTGCCGCGGAGAAAGCATGCGGCTGTCCCTTCCGTCCGGGAGGATCTGCGCACTTCCGCAGGCGTCTCTGCCTTGGCATCGGTGTTACGGAATAAAGAACAACGTTCATGAAAAGCAGAACTTTTCTTTTTCTCTGAAAAAAACGAAGCGGAAACCGGCGAACTTTAACATAGCTCATTTAAAAAGCTTGAATTATCAAACTATTTCCAGTATATTAAAAACATACCAACCGGTTAGTTAGTAAAAACCTGAAAACCAGCTCGTACGAAAGGCGTGGGAAACATGAACTTCGATTACTCCGACAAAGTAAAAAAACTGCAGGATCAGCTGGAAACGTTCATGGAAACAACAGTTTATAAAAACGAACGAGTATATGATGAGTTTGTTGAATCACAGACAGACCCCTGGAAATCAGTCCCTCCTGTTATGGAAGAAATGAAGAAAAAAGCCAGGGAAGCGGGTCTTTGGAATTTATTTATGCCGGACGGGGAAAAAGGAGCAGGATTGACCAACGTTGAATATGCTCCTCTTTGTGAAATCATGGGAAGATCGATGATTGGACCGGAAACTTTTAATTGCAGCGCACCTGATACGGGAAACATGGAAGTACTGTCACGCTACGGTACAAAGGAGCAGCAGGATAAATGGCTTACGCCTCTGCTGAATGGTGAAATTCGTTCATGTTTCTCAATGACGGAACCTGATACAGCTTCCTCAGATGCAGCTAATATTGGGGCCGGCATTGTTCGTGACGGTGATGAATACGTGATTAATGGAAGAAAATGGTGGTCTTCCGGCGGGGGAGACCCGCGTTGTGAAGTGGCTATATTTATGGGAAAAACTGACCCGGAAGCGAATCGCTACGAGCAGCAGTCGATGATTCTTGTTCCGCTCGATTCACCTGGTGTAACAATTAATCGGAAAACGCCTGTTTTTGGCTATTATCACGCTCCGCATGGGCATGCAGAAATTGACTATAACGATGTCCGAGTCCCTGTTTCAAATATATTATGGGGGGAAGGTAAAGGGTTTGCGATTGCTCAGGGAAGACTGGGTCCAGGAAGAATTCATCACTGCATGAGGCTTATTGGTTCTGCGGAAAGAGCACTGGAGGAAATGTGTAAACGCGTAACAGATCGGGTTGCTTTCGGTAAACCTTTAGCTGACCAGGGAGTGATCCGTGAGTGGATAGCTGAGTCACGAATCGATATTGAACAGGCAAGACTATTAACATTAAAAGCAGCACATATGATGGACACGGTCGGAAACAAGGTTGCAAAAAAAGAAATTGCTATGATCAAAGTGGTCGCACCAAGCATGGCACTCCGTGTTATTGACCGGGCTATTCAGGCATTTGGCGGAGCAGGAGTCAGTAATGACACCCCGCTCGCTCATCACTGGGCTATGGCTCGAACACTGCGAATTGCAGATGGTCCTGATGAAGTGCACCGCCGATCAGTAGCAAAACTGGAATTAAAACAATATTCATAGAGCCGGAGGGATAAGAGATGCATATACAGAAACTGTTTAATTTAAAAGATAAAACGGCAATTATTACAGGTGGCGGCCGGGGGCTTGGCGAACAAATTGCAAAAGCTTATGCGGAAGCAGGAGCTAATATCGTTCTCTGTTCACGCAAAGTAGAAGCTTGTCAAAAAGTAAGTGACGAGCTGCAAAAGGGTGGGACAAAAACACTTGCCTTGTCCTGTGATGTAACAAAAGAAGAAGATGTGAAGGCGGTTGTAAGAAAAACGATGGAAACATTCGGCAGAATCGATATTCTAGTAAACAACAGCGGAGCAACATGGGGAGCGCCTGCCGCTGAAATGCCTTTGGAAGCCTGGGAAAAAGTTATCGATGTGAACGTTACAGGTACATTTTTAATGTCCAAAGCGGCAGGGGAAGTCATGATTGACCAAAAGGCAGGCAAAATTATTAACATAGCTTCAGTGGCAGGTTTTGGCGGGACAGACCCGAAACTGATGGATACGATCGGCTACAACACGAGCAAAGGTGCAGTGGTAACTTTCACAAAGGATTTAGCAGTAAAATGGGGCCGGTATAACATCAATGTGAATGCTATCGCTCCGGGATTTTTCCCGACAAAGCTGTCGAAAGTTATTATCGAACAGGGAGGAGATCAGATTTTGGAGAGAACGCCGTTAAGCAGGTTCGGTTCAGAGGATGATCTTAAAGGTGCAGCTGTTTTTCTCGCATCACAAGCAGCAGATTTTGTTACAGGAGACACGGTAGTGGTAGATGGGGGAATGCATGCACTGACCTAAGCAGAGTGTCTCTCTATGTTATAATGTGTAAAAAACAGCAGATAAAGAGAGGGCTCCGTTGTGAAAGAAAAAATACTTGAAAAAAGCATTATCTTATTCGAAAAAAAAGGATTCAGTGAAACATCAATTCAGGATATCGTAGATGCACTCGGTGTTACTAAGGGAACGTTTTACTATTATTTTAAAAGTAAAGAAGAATTACTGATGGATATTCACCTTGGATATATTAATGATATCGTTCATAAACAAAAGAAAATTGTTGAAGACGCTGACAAAGATAGTAAAGCAAAATTGTTTGAAGTAGTTTTCATGTTATTGAGCAGTATTAAAATGCAGGGAACGAGTGCAAGGGTTTTTTATAGGGAAATGCGCAATTTAAGTGAAGAGCATTTGTCTCAGATTATACCTGCGAGAGACACATTCTTTTTTCAGCTGAACGGGATTATTGACGAGGGCATGAAAAAAGGGGAGTTTCGGAACGATCTTCGTTCAGATATGATTACGTTTGCAGTATTGGGAGCGTGTAACTGGAGTTATCAGTGGTTCAATCCAAACGGGCCCGTTCCTGATTATGAAGTAGCCGAAATATATTTGGAGATCTTTTTAAATGGCATCAGCGCATAGTAACCTGTAAACAGCAATCAGCAGGATCACAGATGATCCTCTGCTTTTAAGATACCAACCGGTTAGTATTTTGAAATTGCAGTGCGATAAAAATAAATTTTATTAAGGGAGAATACAATTATGCAGGAAAATAATATGCAGAACGTGTGTGTAGTTGGAGCGGGGGCCATGGGACATCAAATTGGGATGCTCTGCGCACTGGGGGGATGCGGGACAGTCATCCAGGATGTGAACGAATCATCACTTAAAAAAGCGAAAGAAGCATTAGTATATCAAATTGATAAATGGGTTCAAAAAGGTAAACTGACAGAAACGGAAAAGGAAGCGGCATTTTCCCGCTTAGCGTTTACTACAAATCTGAAAGAGGCAGCTTCGAACGCGGATTTTGTGATTGAAGCAGTCACAGAAAAACTGGACGTTAAAAGAAACGTTTTTGCTGAGCTTGATGAGATCGTACCGGAACATGCAATTTTGGCTACAAACAGTTCCACAATAGTCAGTTCGCTGCTGGCTGACGTAACAAACCGTCCGGAAAAAGTGTGTAACATGCATTTCTTTTTTCCTCCGCTCGTCATGGACTGCGTGGAAGTTGTTAGAAGTGAGCTCACGTCAGATGAGACGGCGCAGGAAGCGATGAATTTATGTGAAAAAATCAATCGCACAGCCGTTCTTTTAAACAAAGAAATTTCAGGATTTGTCGCAAATCGTATTCTCGGAGCGTTATCAAAAGAAGCGGTCAAGTTATACGAAGAAGGATATGCTTCTTTCGAAGATATTGATCTTATATGTACGAAAGCACTTAAACATCCAATTGGTCCGTTTGCTTTGATGGATTTATCAGGAATTGATGTTGCTTATTACGTGAATCAGCAGCGGTTTGCTGAAACAGGAGATCCGGAAGATAAACCGGCTAAATGTATCGAAGAAAAAGTCGAAGCAGGGATGCTCGGACGAAAAACAGGGCAGGGCTGGTATACGTACGAGAAAGTGTAGGAAATTACGCTCAAGAATTGTATGGGAGAAGCAGCATTTCGTGTTTATTGATCGCTGATAAATATAGACTTAAGCATTTTTGCAGTATGGCTGATCAAGGCAGCTGAGGTTTACGAAGCGTTCAGATATATGGACGGATACATTCCAACAGACACTTCAGGCAGGAACGATGCAGGTAAAAATGAAAACGTTTACAAAGTTTGGAGGTTAGTATTTCCATTAGGCTCTGTTAAAGCTCCGGGTTTTTGAAAGTCACCTGTGACTCTTTACACATGCCACGGGGAAAGCATGCGGCTGTCCTGCCGTCCAGGAGGATCTGCGTGCTGCCGCAGGTGTCTCTGCCATGACAACGGTTTTACGAAATAAAAAAGCAGAACTTTTCTCCAGTTATTAACAGCCGACTTAACACAGCTTTCTATTAAACAGGCAGGCTTTGGGCCGTAAAGGAGTGGATAAAATTTATGAAAGATACGATACAGGTAAGAAAAGGTGAAGAGCTGGATACGGCAAAGTTAGAACGATTCATAAGAGAAAATGTGGAAGGGGTTCCTGAAAAAAAGATGAATGTGGAACAATTTTCATCGGGAGCATCCAACCTCACCTATGAATTAACGATTGGCAGCTGGCAGGGAGTGCTTCGAAGACCGCCGCATGGTCCAGTAGCTCCAAAAGCACATGATATGAAACGCGAGTATACGGTTTTACGTGAACTTCACCCTGTTTTTCCAATTGCTCCGAAACCGTTTATCTACAGTGACGATGATTCGATCGTTGGAAGTCCATTTTTCATTATGGAACGTCGGGAAGGGATAGTGCTTGATACAGCGTTTCCAAAAGGAATGGAACCGACGGAAGAAATAGGCCGCAGGATTTCAGAAACGATGGTCGATACGCTGGTCCGCCTCCATGATGTTGATTACAAAAGTACAGCTCTGGCAGACATGACAAACCCGGAGGGATTTATGGAGCGCCAGGTACACGGATGGATTAAACGGTATGAGAGGGCAGAGACAGATGAAATTCCAGAAATAGAAAGCCTGAAAACGTGGATGAAAGCAAACATTCCAGCCTCCCAGAAAGCAACTGTGATTCATTACGATTACAAACTGAACAATGCGATGTTTTCAGAAGATTTTTCTGAAATGGTTGGTTTGTTTGACTGGGAAATGACGACTGTTGGAGATCCGTTAGCGGATCTGGGAGCAGCAATGAGCTACTGGCTGCAGGCTGATGACCCTGATGTACTGAAATACGCCCTGGGTAAACCGCCTGTCACAGTTCTGCCTGGGTTTATGACAAGAGAAGAATTCGTTCAGGGCTACGCAGAAAAAAGCGGGCGGGACGTTTCTCATTTTCATTTCTATTTCACCTTTGCTTTGTTCAAACTTGCTGTAATCTGCCAGCAGATTTATGCCCGATGGAAAAAGGGCCAGACACAGGATGAACGGTTTGCAGAGTTAAACTATTTTGTTCAGCAGTTGATCGAGCGGGCGGTCAAGGAAACAGAAAAGAGCCGGTGAAAGCCGGATAAAGCTGAAACCTTTTACAGAAACAGCAGATCGGAATAGATATAAGGAGATTTTTATGAAAAAAGTTCATCTGCTATTTAAAAAAGAAGACATTGACGAAACAAAGATAGAGGGGAAAGTAGTGGTCGTTTTTGATCTTTTACTAGCTACCTCTGTGATTACTGCAGCTCTTCACACCGGTGCAAAAGAAGTGATTCCTGTATCGACGATGAAAGAAGCAATGGCAGAGGCAGCCGGAAGAGAAAAAAACAGCTGTTTACTCGTCGGGGAACACCGAGGGAAAAAGATGGACCACTTTCATGAGCCTAATCCTATGAAGATTATAGATATAATAGATAAAAAAACGATGATTTTACTAACGACAAATGGAACTGTTGCTATTAATCAAACGTCGTCAGCAGAACAGGTATACATTGCTTCTTTGTTAAATGAGAGGGCGGTTGCACAAGCAATCGTACAAAGAGGAAAAGAGGAGACGATCATTCTCGTCTGCTCCGGATCTTCCGGGGAGTTTTGTATTGAAGATTTTTATGGAGCAGGGTCCTTTATCGCCAGTCTAATGAAAGAAAGCAGTGACCGTTTAATATTTACAGAAGCAGCGTTTGCTGCTCATGAATTTTATAAAAACAGGGAACCGAAACCGGTGCTTACAGAGTCGCGTGTGGGTCAAATGCTTACTGATTCAGGTTATGGTAAAGAAATCAGCTTTGTTTCACAAAGAGACAGTATGTCTGTTGTACCGCAATTGTCTGACAGCAATAGAATCTGCCTGAATAATCAGGAGCAGGTGAGCGAAAATAAAGGAGGTAGTGAAATTGTCGAAAGATCAAACAAAACAGCACGTTAGTGGCGGAAGTTTTCTATTATCTTCAATAGATGAAGAGCAGATATTTACACCCGAAGATTTCACGGATGAACAGAACATGATTTTCAGAATGGCAGGACGATTTGTCGAAAAAGAAGTGGAACCTCACAGGGAAGCGATTGAAAACCAGGATTTTGATAAAGTCGTGAACATACTCAGAAAAGCAGGCGGTGAAGGACTGCTCGGTCACAGTGTACCTGAAGCATATGGCGGACTGGGTCTCGACAAAATAAGTAAAGGGCTTGTAGGAGAAGCCGTTGGAAAATCCGGAAGCTATGGCGTTGCCCACTCGAACCATACATGTATTGCAACACTTCCAATCACTTACTTCGGAACAAATGAACAGAAACAAAAGTATTTACCTAAACTGGCATCCGGTGAATATATTGGTGCTTATTGTTTAACAGAACCCTCGGCGGGATCGGATGCCTTATCGGCAAAAACAAAAGCGGAGTTGTCTGCAGATGGAAACTATTATTTGCTTAACGGAACCAAAATTTACATTACAAATGCCCAATTCTCTGACACGTTTATCGTTTATGCGAAAGTAGATGGAACGGCATTCACTGCGTTTATCGTGGAAAAAGATTTCCCGGGTCTATCCCTCGGTCCTGAAGAAAAGAAAATGGGCATTAAAGGTTCCTCCACCAGGTCCGTCATAATGGAAGACTGTCTCGTTCCAAAAGAAAACGTACTGGGAGAGATCGGGCGTGGGCATGTCATAGCGCTGAATGTATTGAATCTTGGGCGGTTCAACCTTGGTGCTGCCTGTGTCGGTGCGTCAAAGTACGGACTGGAGCTTGCGATTAGTTATACGAACGAAAGAAAGCAGTTTAAACGAACGATAGCGGAATTCGGGGCCTCCAAAGAAAAAATTGCGAAGATGGCCTCGAGAATTTATGCTGCAGAATCACTTCAGCATCGAACGGGAGGCTTACTGGAGGAGGCACTGGGAGATTTATATAATTCCGGTGATCATAAGCTCATAGGTAAACGGATGATGGAGTATGTAATGGAGTGTGCGGTATGCAAAGTATTCAGCTCCGAAACGCTTGATAAAGTCGTAGACGAGTCCTTACAGCTTCATGGCGGCAATGGTTTTATAAGCGAATACCGAATTGAGCAGATGTATCGTGACTCACGAATAAACCGTATTTTTGAAGGGTCAAATGAAATTAACCGTCTGCTGATTCCGGGGCTGTTGTTTAAAAAGGCAGCAAAAGACGAAGTACCAATGCAGGAAATTGTTGAAAATGCAGAAAAAGAACTGGGGAACGATTTGAAAAGTGAAGAGGGGGATCTTGCTGAAGAAAGAGCCGCTGTCACATCCATTCGTCGCATATTCCTTGCCCTGGCGGGTATGGCCTATAATACGTTAGGTGAGAAATTGGAAGATTCCCAGGAAACACTGATGAAACTGTCAGAATTAGCGATTCAGCTTTATGCCACAGAGTCAGTAGTTTACCGTTCATGGAAATCGATTAAAAGAAACGGAATAGAAGAAGAAAGAATGAAAGAAAATTTAGCGGTTTCTTTCGTACATGAGTCGGTGCTTGACGTTGAACTGACTGCAAGAAAGCTTGTTTCAGGAATTTTATCCGGAGACAAATTAAAAGAAACAACGAAATTGATTTCTGCAGAATTAGGTACTTATAGTAGTGGAGATATTATCCTGCGTAACAGGGAAATTGCAGATGTATTAAATGAAAAGCAGCGGTACACCTGCTGATAATCCTATCGTCTGTTCAGCGGACGATACTGAAAAAGATCAACATCATTAAAGGAGGGTTTTGATGAAGGCAGTACAATTTCAGGAATTCGGCGGACCGGATGTTTTACAGTTAACGGACATAGAAAAGCCGGCAGCGAATAGTCATGAAGTAGTCATTGAAATTAAAGCAATCGGAGTGAACTACGCGGATACTGCAAGAAGACAGGGACAGTATGTTGTTCCGACACCTCTGCCGTTCGTTCCAGGTGCTGAAGTAGCAGGTACAGTAGTGGAAGTCGGTGATAAAGTTACCAGCGTAAAGACGGGAACGAACGTTGTGACCTTGTTAGGGGGGAATAACGCAACAGGATATGCCGAATATACTACAGCTGATGAACGGGGACTTATTCCCATACCGGAAGGAATTGATTTTGAGCATGCTGCGGCTCTGCCTCTGCAGGGACTGAGCGCCTATCATATTTTAAAAACGATGGGCCGTCTCGAAAAAGGAGAAACAGTTCTTATCCATGCAGCTGCTGGAGGAGTCGGTACGATTGCCGTACAGCTTGCTAAAATATTTGGAGCGGGAAAAGTAATTGCAACTGCCAGCTCTGCCGAAAAACTACAGTTGGCGGGGCAGTTAGGAGCCGATGAACTCGTCAACTACACAGAATCAGATTGGGAACAAAAAGTATTGGATCTGACAGACGGCGCAGGAGTTGATGTAGCTTTGGAAATGGCAGGAGGGGACATATTCGATAAAACACTATCCTGCCTGGCACCTTTTGGCCGTCTCGTCGTTTACGGTGTGGCAAGTGGAGAACAGCCAAAACTTTTCCCATCGGTACTAATGGAAAAAAACCAATCTGTTATTGGTTTTTTCCTGCCGCAGATCATGAAAAAGCCTGAGCTTTTTGCATCAAGCTTACAGGAACTGCTTATGTATACACAGAAAGGTGAGCTGAAATTAACAATTGGTGGGAGGTATCCCCTGGAAGAAGCGGCTAAAGTACAAATGTTAATGCAGAATAGAAAAACATCGGGAAAACTTATTTTAATTCCGTAAGCTTTTGAAGTGTAGCCGGCTTGGATGTGAACATACTCATCAGAAGGTTGAATCAATTTCATAAGTCAGTCGATATACAATTAACTTTCGAAGGTGGTAGATTCCTATGATGAAAGGTAATTTACTTATATCATCCATGATTGAGAGAGCTGAACGTTTCTTTCCGAAAAAAGAGGTTATTTCAAGAACATCTACAGGCATTCAGCGCTTCACATATGCGGAAATCGGCGAACGAACCCGGAAGCTGGCGAGCAGTCTGAAGGAATTTGGTATTGAAAAAGGCGATAAAATCGCGACGTTAGCATGGAACCATCACCGCCATCTGGAACTTTACTTTGCAATTCCGAGTATCGGTTCTGTGCTTCATACGATCAATATCCGTTTGTCACCAGAGCATATTATTTACATTATTAACCACGCGGAAGATGAATTGATTTTTGTGGATGAAGATGTTTTTCCTCTGATCGAAGCGGTTCACGATAAGCTCAGAACAGTAAAAGCATATATCGTCATGACAGATCATGAGTTACCATCGACGAATGTTCCAAATGTATATTCTTATGAAGAATGGGTTCAAACAGGGGATAAGGCTTTTGAATTTCCTAAGGATATCGACGAAACAGAAGAAGCAGGATTATGTTTTACATCAGCCACCACAGGATACCCAAAAGGTGTTATATATACTCACCGCTCCACTGTTCTTCACAGCATGGGGTTAGCATTTACAGATACCGTTGGTGCTTCAGAATCTGATACGGTCATGCCTGTCGTACCAATGTTTCATGTAAATGCCTGGGGTATGCCTTATGTTGCCACATGGCTCGGAGCAGATCAGGTTATGCCCGGCCCCCGGTTTACACCAAAAATTTTAGCAGAGCTGATTCAGGATGAAAAAGTAACAATGACAGCGGGGGTTCCAACAATTTGGTTAGGACTGCTTAAGGAATTGGAGGAAAACAGCTATCGGACGGACAGCCTGCGGGCAGTAGTCTGCGGTGGATCCGCAGCTCCGTTAAGCATGATCAAGACATTTGAACAAAAGTATAACGTTCCGTTTTTACATGCCTACGGAATGACAGAGACGAGCCCCCTCGCGACCGTTTCCCGTCTGAAAAGTTATCAGGAGGACCTGCCGGAAGAAGATCGTTTCAATATTCGTGCGAAACAGGGAATGTTAGTGCCGGGCCTCGAAATGAAAGTGGCCGGAGGACAGGGAGAAGTAAGATGGGATGAGGAAGAGATGGGAGAGCTGTTGTTAAAAGGTCCATGGATTGCTGACGATTATTTCAAAGATGATCGGGGTAATGAAACGTTCATCGATGGTTGGCTGCATACAGGAGATGTTTGTACAGTCGATGAAGAAGGTGTTATTAAAATAGTAGACCGGACAAAAGATTTGATTAAAAGTGGCGGAGAATGGATCTCGTCTGTGGATTTAGAAAATGCGATTATGTCCCATGAAAAAGTATTCGAAGCTTCTGTGGTAGCAGTTCCTGATGCTGAATGGCAGGAACGCCCCGTCGCATGTGTTGTTCTGAAAGATAAAGCGGGAAACATAACTAAAGAAGAATTGATCGAGTTTTTGAAACCGCAGTTTGCCAAATGGTGGCTTCCGGATGATGTGATTTTTATGGAAGAAATACCGAAAACATCGGTTGGTAAATTTTTAAAACGCGCACTGCGTGATAAGGTGAAAGAACATTACGAATCAGCATACTAGGAGTTATATCCCGGGTAACAAACACTGAATTTATGGCTACTGAGTTTTCAGGCTGACTCTATGACCCTTTAGAGACAGCCTCATTTTTATGTCAATCTAAATACTTTACTCATCCAGTGGAAGACTGCAGAGGCAGCAAGCTTAAAAAATCCAGCATGTCTGCTGAAAGAACAAACAGATAAAATTTATAACGGGGAGTGTAGATTTGCTTCAGTTTTTTTAAACTTTCAGAAGACGGGTGTGTAAAGGTGAGAGGGGACGTCTGTAAAAAAAGGAAGGCATAGTTTGCAGGTAAGGGAACATCAATATTAAAAGATTAAATATAGAGCGATCTTTCTATTGATAGTTTCAATATAAAACAGCACCGTTCATGGCCAAGAAACCCAATTTACTATTGATGTTTTTTGACTTTATTTATTCACACGCTATGTTACAGGCCGCTGATGATGATTGGAGAAAAACTTCGCTTTCAACCGGCGTGCCGGCCACGAAAGAGATATCCTTCTTCCATGGAGCGGTTTCCGTTTCGTTTTTCCTTGATTAAGAAGCGTTTCTGTTTCTCATGATATCTATTTTTCCTTCAATAAAAATGGTGTCCGGGCAGAGACGTCTATGGAAAACGCACATATCCTCCCGGACGTCAGGCAATCCGCATGCATTCTAAAAACAAAAAAGAGCTTAATATAAGAACCTGTTCATATAAATAGATTCCATGGCGGATAGGACTGATCCGAAGATCTGTTTCAACTGGGCAGAGTAAAATAGAAGAAGGCAGAAATTATGCAGAAAAGATGGGGGCAGCTGAAAATATCTTCACCGGTATACTTCAGCTGTGATTTTATGAAAACATAAAAGGGCGCGGTTAGTAAGCTGAGCCGGTGAGAATAAGCAGTATATCAAAATCTAAAAATAATTAATGAAGCAGTATTAAATAACAATTTGACTTTGAAAATACAATGAAGACGATGGTTCTTTACGAAAGAGCTCAAACATTAAGAGAGCTTTTTAAAAAGATTTCGGGAAAATTATTGCCAACCTTATTTTTATTATGATATATTAATAATCGTCGCTGAGAGAAAAACAGTGCGGCCGACATTTCCTGAAAAAAATATTATATAAATATATTGACGCAGGATAATGTAAGATGGTATATTAATTAAGTCGCCAAAAACGGCGGCGCCATGATTTGCCCTTTGAAAACTAAACAAAAGACGATTGTGAAGGAAAAAGAGAATGAATCATTCTCTGTCAATTTTTTTTAAAAAGAATCTTTAGCCAGATTCCGTTTTGCAAGCGAAGCATCCTGCTTCGCCATGTCAGAAGTTCAAACTTCGACGATTTATCGGAGAGTTTGATCCTGGCTCAGGACGAACGCTGGCGGCGTGCCTAATACATGCAAGTCGAGCGCAGGAAACCGGCGGAACCCTTCGGGGGGAAGCC
>NZ_PZJJ01000070.1 GCF_003044065.1 Alkalicoccus saliphilus | reverse complement strand
TAAAGTGTACCCTATAGAGTAGACACATTAAAAAGTCTACCTATAGGGTACTTTTTTGTATAATGAGAAATAGATAATGAGTAAAGATCGGGGAGAAGATCATGACGAAAAAAACATTCACAGAGAAAGAAATCAACCAATTATCCCTTAATCCGTACGTGAAAGCTGTCAGTGCTAAAGGAATTACCTACACCGAGGACTTTAAACAGCTGTTTATCGCGGAAAGGGAGAAAGGCAAGTTCTCCAGACAGATCTTTGAAGAGGCGGAATTGGATGCAGAGATCCTTGGGATGGAACGGATTCGTTCCGCCAGAAAGAGATGGGAAGCCGCTTATCAAAAGAACGGCGTGTTGGGGCTGCATGATACAAGAAAAGGTCGTACCGGGAGAACGGGAGAACGAAGCTTGTCCCTTCGGGAAAAGAACGTTCGATTAGAAGCACAAATTAACCTCCTCCAGGCGGAAAATGAACTGTTAAAAAAGATTCGGTTCGCGGAAAGGGGGCGAAAGAAGTAATCCTTCCTCCGGGTCAAAAGTTCCTGCTCATTCGTTCCGTCATCAAGAAATACAAGCTCCAAAACATGGTGAGGTATCTTTGCAGGGTCGCAGGCGTTTCCAGAAGTGGTTATTATAACTACTTCTCTTCCGAGTCTCAAGAGCGTAGAAATCAAAGAGAAGCAGGGGATGAAGCCCTGAAACATATCATCCTCAAAGCCTTCTGCCATAAGAATCGCAAGAAAGGCGCGCGTCAAATTAAAATGACATTGGCGGGTCTATTTAAGATGACCTATAACTTGAAAAGAATCCGACGAATCATGAAGAAGTACAACATCATCTGCCCTTTCCGGAAGGCGAATCCCTACAGACGTCTGATGAAGGCCACCCAGGAACATTCAGTGGTACCTAACCTGCTGGAGCGCCAATTTAATCAAGGCAGACCAGGGAAAGTCCTCTTAACAGACATTACGTACCTGACCTACGGAAAAAATTCCAGAGCTTATTTATCGGTGATATTGGATGGGTCGAGCGGGGAAGCTCTGGCTTACCAGGTGTCGGACCGAATGACGATAGAATTAGCCACAGACACCCTCAAAAAATTAAAGAAAAACAAACGGTTTAAAAAGCAGGAAGATTCCCTTCTTCATTCCGATCAAGGAGTTCACTATACCCATCCGCAATTTCAAAAAATGGTGAAACAATTTGGACTACGGCAGTCCATGTCCCGAAGGGGCAATTGTTGGGACAATGCCCCCATCGAATCCTTCTTTGGACACCTGAAAGACGAAACCTCCCTCCCATCCTGTCTAACATTACAAGATCTACATAAGGAAATGAAGCAATATATGACGTACTATAATCACCATAGATATCAATGGAAC
>NZ_PZJJ01000007.1 GCF_003044065.1 Alkalicoccus saliphilus | reverse complement strand
TATCCATTACTATAATCACGATCGCATAAAATCCCGTTTAAAAGTAAGCCCGGTACAATACCGCCTGCATCATGAGCCAGCGATTATTTGACAAATTTTGGTGTCTAATTTCAGGGGTGCACATCATTCCCATCGGCGTCTCCACCGGACGTTTCGGAGGAAAAACCATCTCTTTAATGGAGAAAACAGCTTTGTTAAGAGAGATTTTTCATCGCAAAACCTTTTTAAATTTCCCTGCAGCAGCCGCAGGGGCGACTCCTGGGCGACCAAGGACGAGGCGAAGATCCATTCCTTCCAGCCTGTGGGTGGAAGGAATTAGCTGAGCCCGGCCCGCCCGGAAAGCGTCCCGGGAGGCGAAGCAGGGTAGTGTATATCCATACATCAAAAAATACTTTATCAACAGTCTGGCGGCTCTTTTTCTAAAAAAAGAGCCGTGTTTATAAAAAACAGAACTTTTCTTTTTCTACGAAAAAACGAAGCGGAAACCGGCCCGTGGAAGAAGGAGATTGGAAGATCCCGCAGGGCGCAGCCTGCCCGAAAATCTCCTCCACGGCAGGCCGAAGTGAAGTGTTTCTCCAGTGATCAATAGCCAACTTTAAACACAGATTTAAAAAAAGAAGCCAGCCGCTTAATCATTAGCTGCTGGCTCTTCCTTCGTCCGGATGATCTGCATCGGATTTCCGCCGACAAACGTGCCGGGCGGAACATCTTTATGCACGAGCGTAGCAGCCGACACGACTGCACCATCCCCGATAGTAACGCCGGGGAGAATAGTTGTGTTTGCTCCGATCATGACATTATCTCCGATTCGCACATGGCCGAGACGATATTCATCTATTAAATATTCGTGGGCGAGTATGGTTGTGTTATAGCCGACGACAGAATTTTTTCCGATAGAAATCTTTTCCGGGAACATCACATCAAACATCACCATAAGAGCAATCGCTGACCTGTCTCCAATTTCAGCACGCAGAAATGTCCGGTACAGCCAGTTTTTCACGCCGAGAAAAGGCATATAGCGCGCAAGCTGAATCACTGCGAAATTCTTTACCACTTTTAGAAAAGGCACTGTTTTATAAACCTGCCAGAGAGAATTTGACGTAGTAACTTTGTAGCTTTCTGTCCTGCGCGCCATTATACCGTCTCCTTACTTTACGTTCGGTGTTTTAATATAGTTTAAAAGCTCCGGCATGCTGTGCAGCATGATGTCCGGACTGTAGCTTTCCAAATGTTCCTTCCCTTTAATGGACCAGGCAACACCCGCTGCTTTTGTTCCGGCATTTTTACCGGCAAGAATATCATGCTCGCTGTCACCGACCATAAGCGCCTGCCCGGCTTTTCGTCCAAGCTGATCCAGTGCTGTATAAAGCGGCTGCGGATCCGGTTTCGGTTTAGTTACCTCATCCAGTGAAACAATAACAGGAAAGTATTTTTCCATATTCATCAACTGCAGTCCTTTCACCGCTGTGTCTCTTCTTTTCGAAGTAACAACAGCCATGTGATAGCCCGCATCGTAAAGTTCGTCCAATGTTTCCTGGACTCCTTCATACTCCGAAACAAGGTCGTCGTGATTCGCGTGGTTGAACTTCCGGTACATACCGATCATTTCCTCTGTATAGCCGGGATTCAGCCGTCCGAAAGTTTCCGAAAGCGGGGGACCGATAAAGGTGGCAATTTCCTCTCTGCCGTATTTCCCCGGGAAATAATGGTCAAGTGTATGCTCAAAGGAGGCAACGATCAGATCGATCGTATTAATCAGCGTTCCATCGAGGTCAAAAAGAATCGTATCAATTTTATGATTCATGCTTTTTTCTCCTTTCTGTATCAGGCGGCTGCTACCTGTCGGAAGCTGCCGGTCTTCTTTCTTCGGTTGTTTCCTCCTGCTCTTTTTTCTCCAGACGGTTCCAAATAAAGGCGACTGCCACCGTCAGCAGTACCGCCGTTACGAGCCGTACGAGCAGCAGCGGCCAGAGCGGTATTCCGAGCGGCGCGAATATAAGTGTATCCTCTATGACTGCGTGACATGCTGCAAGAAAAATAAATACAAGGTACAGATCCTTTTTGGAAACACCGTCTTCCCTCGCCGCCTGGATCATTACTCCCGCCCCGTAGGCAAGACCGAAAAACAAACCGGCAGCAAGCGTTGTCGACGTGTTGGACTTTACTCCGAGCAGTTTCGTGAACGGTGTCATCCAGCGGGAAAATACAGGCAGCCAGCGCATATCCTTCATCACCTGAATAAAGATCATTATGGGTATGACGATCGCTGCAAGCTGCAGGATGCCGATGACCGCACTTTCCATTCCATAAAAGATAATCGGAAGAAAACCTTCCACTTCCGACGGTCCCGACGGAACAAAACCGTATTCCGCCCGTTCGCTTCCTCCCTGCCAGACCAAGTGAATAATCCATGCAGATAAAAGCGCGAGACCGACCCGGACAGCGAGCGTAATCGTGACGCTCAGTCCAACCTGTTTGGCTACTGCAGACTCTACAAATAAATTATGCGAAAAAGACAGCATAACAGCAAGAATAAAGACTTCTTTCACGGTCAGTTCCATCGTAAGCATGGCACCGATAGCCGCATAAAGATTCAATACATTCCCAAGAACAAGTGGAATTGCAGCTTCACCGGGGAGACCGATCCACCCCATCATCGGGGAAAGCATCCGCGTCAGCCAGTCCATTGCAGCTGTCTGGCTGAGCATCGTGACAATCAGCGTAATTGGAAAAATTATTTTTCCGAGTTTCCACGTTGTCAGCAGTCCGACAATGAGTCCTTCTTTCAGCGTCCGCATCCACTTTCCCCTCCCTTACTTTTTTGACTTTCTGCCGAAACACCTTTGTGCAGCGGATAAACAGTTATCGTAAAAACATCATTTTACCACGTCATTTTTATCAGTCATCCAAATATCGTTTATCAGCAAGTCCTGTTTTTCTGCGGTAAATAATCAAAATAATACTTCCAATAATAAGTATAATGGACAGCACCTGTGCCGTACGCAGCGTACCGAAAATCAGCAGGTAATCCGTGCGGATTCCTTCGATAAACAGCCTCGCAACAGAGTAATAAATAACGTAGGTTAAAAACATTTCTCCGCGCCGGAGGTTCCATCGGCGGAGATAAAGCAGCAGAGCCACTCCGAGCAGATTCCAGACCGATTCATACAAAAATGTTGGATGGTGGTACGATCCATTAATAAACATCTGCTCGATAATAAAGTCAGGCAGCATCATCCCTTCCAAAAAGCTTCGGGATACTTCTCCGCCATACACTTCCTGATTCATAAAGTTTCCCCAGCGGCCGACAGCCTGACCGAGCAGAATACCCGGTGCTGCAATATCAGCAAGCTTCCAGAAAGAAACTTTCTTCACCTTTGCAAAAATAAGACCTGTAATTACCGAGGCGATCAGTGCCCCATGAATGGCGAGCCCGCCCTCCCAGATGGCAAAAGCCCGCATCGGGTTGTCCGCAAACTGTTCCCAGCGGAAAATAACATAGTAAATCCTGGCACCGATAATCGCTGCCGGCAGGGCAAATATAAGCAGGTCGGCCAGCATATCTTCCGGAAGACCTCTTTTTTTCATTTCTCTGTTTACGAGAAGATACCCAAGAAGAGCCCCTAAGCCGATCAATATTCCGTACCAGAAAACCGTAATCGGACCAAGTTCAAACGCAATTGGATCCAGCGGCTGTGCAGTTAACAACAATCTCGTCACCTCATTCTATAAACTTAATCCTGATCGGCGTCGCTTTCCTCAATAACAGAGGTCAGCCTTTCCGAAAACTGTTCTGCAGCGTTGATGCCCATCCGCTTCAGCCGGAAATTCATCGCTGCAACTTCAATAATAACGGCCAGATTTCGTCCCGGCCTTACAGGGACCGTTATCTTCGGCAGGTCTGTTTCAAATACTTTCAAATGTTCTTCATCCAGTCCGAGTCGGTCATACTGCTTTTTTTGATCCCAGGCTTCCAGATCAATCGAAAGCCCAATACGTTTTTCATTCCTTACGGCTCCTGCCCCGAACAAAGTCATTACGTTGATAATTCCGAGACCTCTTATTTCAAGCAGATGGCGGATCAATTCCGGCGACCGGCCGACAAGCACTCCTTCCTGCTCCTGACGGATTTCCACCGAATCATCCGCGACGAGACGATGGCCCCTGCGTACAAGATCGAGAGCTGTTTCACTTTTTCCGACCCCGCTGGATCCGGTAATTAATACCCCAATACCATAAATATCTATAAGTACTCCGTGCATCGCAGTCATTGGAGCCAGTTTACTCTCCAAAAACGTCGTCAGTTTACTGCTGAGCCGGGTCGTCGACATATCTGCAGAAAAAACAGGAACGCCGACTTCATCAGCAGCCTCTGTAAGTTCAGCAGGCGGCTGCAGTCCTCTCGACAGTATAATTGCCGGGGTATCATACGTACAGAGACGGACCATCCGATCCTGCTGGTCTTCTTTTGACAGCTGTTCATAAAAGCTCATTTCCGTTTTACCGAGCAGCTGAATACGCTTCGCCGGGTAATATGTAAAAAAACCCGCCATTTCCATCCCCGGGCGGGAAATATCACTCGTTGTAACAGGGCGGAATGTCACTGATTCCTCATCATTCAGAAGCGTGAGTTCAAATTCCTCCATTAATACTTTTGCTGTTATTTCTGCCATCTTCATTCTCCTCTCAGCAAGCAGCCTATTTATCCATTTTAGCATATCAAAACCGGCCCTGTGGAAGAAGTCCTTCTGCACATTTTAAAACGCACAATTTGCAGGTTGATTTTCATACCGTCTGTGTCAAAACAATCCCTGTAAATCGGTGTAAACTTCGCTCCAGCACAGCCTGCCGTGAAGCCGTCCTTCTATTAACCCGCTTCTTTAAAAAGTGTACCAGATGAAACGAATCACCAGAATAGCCTCTTCCCTTTCCCAGCGTAAGAACAGCGAATCAAATGCTGCAGGAGAGATGAAGGGACTCCGGATCGGCCCGGAAAGCCTCTCTATGGAAACGAAAGCAGGGAACCGTATGTCTTATAAACGACCTGAAGCCCTGCCAGTTAATTTCTGACAGGGCTTCCCGGGGTAAAGAAATAGTTCGGTTCACTGGATATTCTGCTTCAGCGCTTTACCAGCGGATCAACAATGAAGTTTGAAATAATAGAATTGAGGATCGCAAAGATCACGGCTGCAGCGAGCGCCCATAAAAATCCGTCAATTACAAAACTGCTTCCCATCAGCCACGCTGTAAGCATAAGCGTGATGGCGTTAATCACGAATAAAAACAGCCCGAGGGAAAGAATGGTTGCAGGCAGTGTCAAAATGACGAGAATAGGTTTAACGATAATATTTACGACTGCCAGAATCAGACTGGCAATCACCGCTGCTCCAAAACCTGTCAGCTCAATACTGTCAAACAGATTGGCAATAATCAGGAGAACAACGGCGTTTACTACTAACTGTATCAGCCAGCTCATGTATCAACCACATCCGTGTCGTTTGGTATGAGGAAAATAGCTGCAATATAAAGCGCTGCGATCAACGCGGAAAAAGGTATAAACAGCACTACCGCAATGATGCGGACAAGCGTCGGATCAATATTGAAATAATCCGCCAATCCTCCACAGACACCCGCCAGTTTTCTATCTCTTGTCGTACGTGCAATACGCTTCATCATCACACTCTCCTTTTCCTTAACGATCGAATTATTTGATGTGAACAGAGCCCGTCATCGCTTCTGCTTCGATATAAAAGTGACCTTCTCCCTGCTTGTTGGCAATAAAGGTCATTTTTTTGCTCGCAAATTCTTTTTTCTCTTCAATAATGCTCATATCGGATAGCTGGCAGTGAATACCGCCGACGGAAGTTTTTACTTCCCCTTCTGTTTTTGCGTTTTCAGGGACAGCAACAAAAATACTTCCCGTAGTAGTTTTTATATACGTTTTTGCCTGGGAAGCTTCTGCAAGACGGAAATGGACCGTCCCGTTCACGGATTCTATATGAATATTTCCTCTTGCCGCTTCAATGTCAACAGAGCCGTTCATCGTCTTAAGATCTGCTTCTACTGTGTAGAGCTGCTTAACACCGATGGAACCGTTCATGGTTTCCAGATGGCACTCTTTGGCATCTATCCGTTCGAAGGAAATTTTTCCATTGACTGCTTTGGCATTCAACTCGTGTACGGGGATATGTTCCCCCTTAATTTTTCCATTAAACGTATAGAGCTTCAGTTTATCCAGATTTTCCACCGGCATATAAACAATAGCATTAACCCTCATCGATTTTTTACGGGATTCAAGTTTCAACTTCCCGTTCGACACGCTGAACTGAACGTCCCGGAGAAATTCCCGGCGGGCTTCCTCTTTATCCCGCACCCGGTACACCTGCACATCGCATTCGACCCGGACCTCCCCGCTTTCGGAAGGCCGAAGATCAATGCTTCCGTTCTCTACGTGAATATCTGCCTCTTTAAGGAAAACGTCCTTTTGTTCAAACACATGATCAATTCCCTCAGAACTGCCGAAATTGAAGTCCAGATCCATATCTTTGACCCGGTGAACAGCATCATCAACAAATTCAGAGAATTTCGAAGCGAAGGAGCTGAATTTTTCTTCCGCCTGCTGGTAATCCCAGGGCCCGCGCTGTTTTTTGGAGGTGCTGCCGCGCTTCGTATCTTCTGAGCGGCGGTCTCCTTCCCCTTTTTCTGACTTGCCTTCAGAAGCTTTCGTCCCGCTCCCTTCATCCTTTAAAGCGTTCAGCAGACGCATGCCCTCTTCTGCGGAAATTTTACCGTCCTCAATCATTTTAAGAATCATCTGACGTTCTTCCTGCATTTGAACCGCTCCCTTCTATAATTTTCCTTCTTCTATCATATGATGAAATGAGTATCCCCGCCTCGGTCTTCCGGCGTATTTTTTCCCGGACGGTAGACCTGCCTCTTTCTTAGTGTACGTTAAAGGAGGCGGTTTCGTTCCACAGTTTATTTTTATTTAGCCGGTTCCCCCTGGTCCTGCATTTTCTTTTCCATCCTGGCTGATTCTCTCTCAAGCACCGGTTTCAAAAATCTTCCTGTGTGGGACTTTTCATTTTCTGCTACTTTTTCCGGCGTCCCTTCCGCCACAAGTCTGCCTCCTTTGTCGCCGCCTTCCGGACCGAGGTCGATAATATGGTCCACCGTTTTAACGACGTCCATATTATGCTCTATTACAAGTACCGTATCTCCGTTTTCCACAAGACGCTGCAGTACCTGCAGCAGCCGGGCGATATCTGCCACGTGAAGACCAGTCGTCGGCTCATCCAGAATATAAAAAGTTTTACCTGTGGAGCGGCGGTGAAGCTGGGAAGCAAGTTTCACACGCTGGGCCTCTCCTCCGGATAGTGTAGTGGCCGGCTGACCGAGCTTAATATAGCCTAGACCGACATCTTTCAATGTTTGGATTTTCCGCTTGATTTTCGGAATGTTTTCAAAGAAGATCAACGCCTCATCCACTGTCGACCCGAGGACATCCGCGATGTTTTTTCCTTTATACGTCACTTCCAGTGTTTCTCTGTTATACCGCTTCCCATCACATTCTTCACACGGTACATAAACATCCGGAAGGAAGTGCATTTCAATTTTTATAATCCCGTCCCCGCGGCAGGCCTCACAGCGTCCACCCTTGACGTTAAAGCTGAACCGGCCTTTTTTATAGCCTCTCATCTTCGCTTCGTTTGTCATTGCAAATACGTCCCGGATATCGTCAAATACACCGGTGTATGTTGCAGGATTGGAACGCGGCGTTCTTCCGATCGGGGACTGGTCAATGTCCACGACCTTCTCGAGCTGATCTATCCCCTGCACTTCCTTTACTCTTCCCGGTTTATCCTTCGCTGTGGTGAGCTTCTGGGCCAGAGACTTGTGGAGAATGTCATTAATCAGCGTACTTTTTCCTGAACCGGAAACTCCGGTAACGGCGAGAAGAACGCCGAGCGGTATATTAACATTTGTTTTTTTGAGGTTGTTTTCCTCCGCTCCTTTAATACTGATTTTACGGCCGTCCGGTTTCCGTCTTTCCGGAGGAAGCGGAATAAACTTTTCCCCTGACAAATATTTACCGGTCACGGACTCCTCGTCCTCCATTACTTCTTTTGGTGTACCGGTAGAACACACTTTTCCTCCGTGTACTCCCGCCCCCGGGCCGATATCGATCAGATGGTCGGCTGAAAGCATCGTATCTTCGTCGTGCTCCACCACGATAAGCGTATTTCCAAGGTCCCTCATCCGTTCAAGGGTTTTTATGAGCCGGTGGTTATCCCGCTGGTGCAGACCGATCGACGGCTCATCCAGCACGTACAGAACTCCTGTGAGAGCGGAGCCGATCTGCGTGGCAAGGCGGATCCGCTGAGCTTCTCCGCCGGATAAAGTTCCGGCTGCCCGGGACATCGTTAAATATTCAAGACCTACATTGACGAGGAAAGACAGCCTTTCTTCAATCTCACGCAGAATCATTCTCGCAATCGTCATATCTTTTTCCGACAGTTCCAGACCGTCGAAAAAACGTCGGGCTTCCTGAATCGATTTATTGGTCACTTCCCCGATGTGCAGTCCGTTCACTTTTACTGCCAGTGATTCTTCTGTCAGCCGGTTCCCGCTGCAGGCAGGACAGGGCTTTTGTGTCATGTACTGTTCCATCTGCTCCCGGATATAATCCGATCCTGTTTCATGATAGCGGCGGGAAATGTTTTTTAGTACACCTTCAAAATACAGATGCTTTTCCCGTACCCGGCCGAATTCGTTTTTATACCGGAAGTGAACCTTTCTGTTTCCGCTGCCTTTCATAATGATGTCCTTTTCTTTTTTCGACAGTTCTTTGTAGGGCTTATCCATATCGATATTGAACTCGTCGCAGACACTTGCAAGGAGGGACGGGTAGTACTGGGAGCTCGTCGGCTTCCAGGCCGCTATCGCATGCTCTTTTAAAGACAGGTTCTGGTCAGGAACAACGAGCTCTGTATCCACTTCCAGCTTGTGGCCGATTCCGTCACAGCGGCTGCAGGCTCCGAATGGGCTGTTAAAGGAAAACATCCGCGGTTCGAGTTCACCCACGGAAAAACCGCAGTGCGGACATGCGTGGTGCTGATTAAAAACGAGTTCCTCTTCTCCGACCACATCGATCAGAACTTTCCCTTCCCCGAGGCGGAGGGCTGTTTCCAAAGACTCAGCCAGCCGGGAAGCAATACCTTCCTTAATAACAATACGGTCGATAATTACTTCAATGTTGTGCTTTTTATTTTTATCCAGTACAATTTCCTCTGCTGCTTCACGCATTTCTCCGTTTACCCGCACACGCACGTACCCCTGCTTTTTAATATCCTCCAGTACTTTGGCATGGGTTCCTTTTCGTCCGGAAATTACAGGGGCAAGGATCTGCATTTTCGTCCGTGGTTCAAATTCCATCAGCTGATCCGCCATCTGCTGAACTGTCTGGGAAGCAATTTCTATCCCATGTTCCGGACAGACCGGTTTTCCCACCCTCGCATAGAGAAGACGGAGGTAGTCGTATATTTCTGTTACGGTTCCTACAGTGGAACGCGGGTTTTTCGACGTTGTTTTCTGATCAATGGAAATCGCCGGAGAGAGGCCTTCAATTGAATCGACATCCGGTTTATCCATCTGTCCAAGAAACTGCCGGGCGTATGCCGAAAGCGACTCTACATAGCGGCGCTGCCCCTCTGCATAAATAGTATCAAAAGCAAGAGAGGATTTCCCGGAGCCGGAAAGCCCCGTCATAACGACGAGTTTATTTCTCGGGATCGTCACATCAATGTTCTGCAGATTGTGTGACCGGGCTCCTTTCACCTCAATATTTTCCTGTGCCATAGCTTAATCATCCTTCCGCTTTCAGTTCTATGATGACGTCACGAAGCTCTGCCGCTCTCTCGAAATCAAGATCTTTGGCAGCCTGCTTCATTTCACTTTCCATCCGCTCAATAACTTTTTCTCTTTCTTTTCTGCTCAGCTTCTGTTTCGGTGCTTTCTCAATGACATCGTATGTTTCTTCCTCTTCAGCGGCATATGTCGCCTGAATGAGCTCCGGTATCGCTTTTTGAATGGTAGTCGGTGTCAGACCGTATTTTTCATTGTGGGCTTTTTGAATCGTACGTCTCCGTTTTGTTTCGTCAATTGCAACTTCCATGGAATTCGTCATTTTATCCGCATACATGACGACGTGTCCGTTGGCGTTCCGTGCCGCCCGTCCCATCGTCTGAATGAGGGACCGCTCGGCACGGAGGAAACCTTCCTTATCGGCGTCCAGAATCGCAACGAGCGATACTTCCGGAATGTCGAGACCTTCACGAAGCAGGTTGATTCCTACGAGCACGTCATGCTGGCCCTGCCGCAGTTCACGTATGATCTGAATACGTTCGAGTGTTTTAATATCAGAATGGAGGTACTCAACTTTTATACCTACTTCCTTTAAATAAGCCGTCAGATCTTCCGCCATTTTTTTCGTCAGCGTCGTAACGAGAACCCGCTCGTTCCGTTCCCGTCTTACTCGTACTTCCTCTATCAGGTCGTCAATCTGTCCTTCAATCGGTCTTACATCGATCGTCGGGTCAAGCAGCCCTGTCGGACGGATAATCTGCTCCACCATTTTAGGTGTATGCTCTATTTCATACGGTCCCGGTGTAGCCGAAACAAATACGATCTGATTAATATGTCTCTCAAATTCCTCGAATTTCAGCGGCCGGTTATCTTTCGCGGAGGGAAGACGGAAACCGTGGTCTACGAGCACCCCTTTACGCGCCTGATCCCCATTGTACATGCCCCGGATCTGCGGAAGAGTAACGTGGGATTCGTCCGCAATAATCAGTGAATCTTCCGGAAAATAGTCGAGAAGGGTGTAAGGAGTGGCTCCTGCTTCCCGGAACGTAAGGTGTCTGGAGTAGTTTTCGATGCCGGAACAGTAGCCTAGTTCCTGCATCATTTCAATATCATAGCGTGTTCGCTGCTCCAGCCGCTGTGCTTCGAGAAGCTTTCCTTTTTCATGCATTTCCTTTAATGTTTCTTCCAGTTCTTTTTCAATATTTACAATCGCTTTCTCCAGCTTTTCCGACCGGGTGACGAAGTGGGAAGCCGGAAAGACAGCCGCATGCTCCCGGTTACCGAGAACTTCGCCTGTCAGCGCATCGACTTCTGTAATCCGGTCGATTTCGTCCCCGAAAAACTCCACCCGCAGGCAGTGTTCATCCCGGGAAGCCGGGAAAATTTCCACGACATCTCCCCGCACGCGGAAAGTTCCCCGTGTGAAATCGATGTCGTTTCTCTGATACTGCACGTCCACAAGCTGACGCAGAAGTGCGTTCCGCTCTTTTTCCATACCAGTTCTTAACGACACGACAAGATCCCGATAATCCTCCGGAGAACCGAGGCCGTATATACACGAAACACTGGCCACGATAATTACATCGCTGCGTTCAAAAAGAGCACTTGTTGCCGAGTGGCGCAGTTTATCTATTTCGTCGTTTATGCTTGCGTCTTTTTCAATAAATGTATCCGACTGGGGAATGTAGGCTTCCGGCTGGTAATAGTCATAATAACTGACGAAGTACTCTACCCGGTTCTCCGGGAAAAACTCTTTGAATTCGCTGTAAAGCTGTCCGGCAAGTGTCTTGTTGTGGGCTATGACGAGTGTAGGTTTATTCACCTGCTGTATGACATTGGACATCGTAAACGTTTTGCCTGTTCCCGTGGCTCCAAGCAGGGTCTGAAACTTCTTCCCCTCTTTTATTCCTTTTGTTATCTCCTCTATCGCCTGAGGCTGATCGCCCGCAGGTTCGTATTTTGCCTGTATATTAAATGGATGTGCTGCAATAGCCACGTTCCTTCATCCTTTCCCGTTCCGTCTTATTCCATCGGCTCTGTTGAAGTTCTGTCTCAAAAGCAGCGTGCCTGGGATCCGTTCCCTGAAGTAAAAATCACTGTTTTTGGTTCACCTTATACCTTTACCCTTTCGAGCGTCTTCATTATCAATTATATCATGATATTTTTTAAACTGCGAACGTACGTTCACCACGCTTTTATGTGCAACAAAAAAGCTGTCTCCGGATCGACAGCAGTCGATACACGGAGACAGTTCCTGTTACTGTTATTCTGCAAGCAGTTCCAGAGCCTGCTGAAACTGTACATCGTTTTCTTTTTCCTGCACTGCTTCGATTACCTGCTCCTGCAGGCTGTCAGCTGTTTCTTCAGTAATGGTTCCTGTTGCTTCAAGATCACTGTCCTCCTGGAAGGAACGAACAGCTTCTTCCGTTGCTTCGTCAAAATACCCGTCTGTCCGGTCCGGGTCATACCCAAGACCTTCGAGCATAACCTGGGCATTTTCAATATGCTCATTCAGCATATCTTTTTCAAGCGTTTCCTCAGAATCCACCGGTGATGCATAGAAGTAGTCCGGCTGCTCGACTTCGACCGTTGGAGAAACACCTTCTTCATTAACGTCGTTGCCGTCTGACGTAAGCCAGCGGAAAAGTGTTAATTTAAGCTGACTGCCATCTCCCATCGGCAGTGTCTGCTGAACGGTTCCCTTTCCAAAGGTAGACGTTCCGACGAGCTCATGTCCGCCTGCTTCGTGAAGGGCTGCAGCAAGAATTTCCGAAGCAGAAGCGCTTCCCTCATTGATAAGACCGACGATCGGATACTCTTTCTCTTCCTCAAGAGCCGAGACGTGTTCCATTGTGCCTCCGTCACGGTCTTCAATCTGCACGACTGTTTCACCACCGGGAATAATCATATCCCCAATGTCTTCCACACTCTGCAGGAAGCCTCCCGGATTTCCACGGACGTCAATGATTAAACCATCAATTCCCTGGTCTTCCAGCTCTGTCAGTTCTTCCTCAAAACGTTCTGCCGTGTTTTCTGAAAAAGATCGGAGTTCAAGTACGCCAATCCGCTGTCCATCTTCTTCCACGACGTCCCCGTAAACTGTTTCAATCGGAATTTCATCACGGACAACATCCACTTCCATCAGATCGGAAACTCCCGGTCTGTCAATTGTAAGAGTTACTGTCGTGCCTTTTTCCCCCCGGATTTTCAGCACGGCATCATATAAAGAAAGTCCTTCTATGTTTTCTCCATCAATCTCAAGAATTTGATCGTTTGGACGGAGACCGGCATCTTCTGCCGGGGAATCACGGAAAGGAGCAACAATTGTTACCCGGCCGTCAGTCATGCTGACCTCCGCACCAATCCCTTCAAAAGAAGAGTCCAGTGATTCCATAAATTCTTCTGCTGTAGATTCGTTCATGTAAACAGAATAAGGGTCATCCAGAGTTTCAATCATACCGGAAATTGCTCCTTCGACCAGTTCTTCCTCTTCCACTTCTTCTACATACGATTCCTGAATCATTTCCATTGCCTGCTGTATTCTTTCTTCCCCACCACTTTCATCGGAAGAGGAAGCTGCCAGCTCTGAATTGTCCTGTACAGAAGCCTGCTCTCCGGAACTCTGCTCCTCGTCCATGGAGAGAAAAGCCCATGTTCCGCCTGCTCCAATAAGCAGTGCCAGTACAAATACAAGCGGCAGTAAAATTTTATTTTTCATATACCCACCTCTTTTTCATTGCCTGTAAGTCCCCCTATTATTAACTGTAACTTACCGTTATCATAACAGACTGAATAAAAAACAGGAAAGAAAGACACACGTGTTACACAAAATTCCACATACTCCACAGGGCATATAGGCCTATCGTTTCAGTATAAATATTGTTTACTTTATGTTGAGAAAATATATCCGGAATACGTACACCCTCCTTTCTTCCGTTTTGCCGGAATTCACTTCCGTGATCACGGAAGATACTTCTCAGGATCGACGGCTGTTTCTCCTCCACGGTAGCCGTCCGGGTGTACTTCAAAATGCAGATGAACCCCCGTTGAAAGACCGGTAGTGCCCATGACTGCAATAATTTCCCCACGCTCCACATAATCCCCTTCCTTCACGTGCATCGAGGCCAGGTGGCCGTAAACAGTGACATACGTTTTTCCGTCAATCGTATGAGCAAGGTGAATGGCATTTCCCAGACCTTTCCGCCACTCTGATACTGTTACAATGCCTGATTCTGCAGCGTAAATGTTTGTTCCTCCATCCCTGCCAAAATCCGTGCCGTTATGGGCACGGATTTCCCTGGTAATTGGGTGGACTCTCGAAGGATTAAACGGAGACGTGATTCTCCCGTCTGCCGGGCGGTGAAAAATTACACTTCCCGCCGGCCCAGAAAATTCCATATTCTGCTCTTCTTTTTCAGCAGCTCCTTCACCTATAAGTTTTTTCTTCTCTTCCGATCCGGAACTGTTTTTTTCTTTTTCCGGCACAGTTCTTTCCCATCCCATCACTATATTCACTTCGTCCAGGTCTTCTATTTTTTCAAAGTTTTCTTCTGCTGCAAATTCTGTTTCCGGCTGCCCATAGTTTTTATGTGAAGTTAATTCCGGCTCTTTTATCTGGTTGTTCACAAGAGTCTCTATTATCGGCTCTTCTTCTGGTTTCTCCTGAGAAACAGCATTATCCGTTTCTTTTTCGAGCAGCAGCTCACTTTCCATCTCTTTTTCCGAATAATAAAGAGAGTTGAGGTATATTTCTTTTTCTTCCATTTCTTTTATAAGCTGCGCTTCCGTATTTTCCATTTTTTCTTTTTCTTCTGTCAGCTCTTTTTTTATCTCCAGCAGCTGGTCTTTATTCTTTTTACTTTTTTCCGTCTCTGAGGAATAGATTTGAAGCTCTTTATAATCCAAAGAAAGCAGTGTTCGTATGTAATAAAACCCGTTCAGGGAATCCTCATTATTTTGTACTGAAAAAACCTTTTCCATATGTTCATTTTCTACATATTTTCTGTATGTAGTTTTCAGTCTATCTTTCACCTGCTGTTCATGAAATTTCTGCGTTTGTTCTGCTTCCGCTATTTTTTCAGATGCTTCCTTTACAGCACTTTCCATGTGTTGCACCTCTGCTTTCTGCAGAGCGGATTTTTCAGACAGGGAAATGATTTTTTCGTCCATCTCTTTTATTTTATGTTCAACAGCATCTATTTCCTCTGTGAATCCGGAAAGCCCCGGCGTACTTTCCGCTGTTCTTCTCTCTTCTGAATAAATTTGTTCGGGAAAAACAAAAAAAATCACTCCCATTATGAGAAATGCTAATTTTTTCATTACCTGCCCTCCTGTTTTTGCGGGAAGCTGATTACGTTCTTGAAAGTCTTAAAAAAGCGGCGAGACTTCCACCCGCTCCCGCCGCTGTCCCTGCAATAATAAGTGCGCCGGAGGTCCACCAAAAAGAATTCGGGGCAAGCACCATTCCCTCTGACAGTTGATACACCCTTTCATACGTAAAATGCACGCAGACGGCAGCTGCCAGACCCCCGGCTGCTCCAAGGAAAACCCCTTCTGTAATATAAGGCCTCCAAATAAAGCCGGAAGTGGCCCCGAGCATACGCATAGTACGAATCTCCCGTTTCCTTGCTCCAAAACCTGTGCTTATGACAATTCCTGTTAAAAGGAAGGTTCCAGCTCCAAAGCCAGCAGTCACCGCTCCTCCCCATGAATGGACAGCGTCGTTTATGCCGGAGAATTTTTCATAGTGATCCCCGCTGTCGTAAATGGCTTCTATTTCTTTATACTTTTCAAGTAGCTGCACCGATTTCTTTACAGCTTCCAGCGTTTCAGGATAAATAACGATGACATCATTCAGCGGATTATCTGCGCGGAGTGCTTCCAAATATTCTTCTCCTTCGTAAAAAGCAAGCATATCTTCAAGTCCCTGCTCTTTCGTTATAATACGCACCGGATGCTGTAAATCTTCTTCGAGTATGTCCGCCATATTTTCCGGATCTGTTCCTTCTTTTAGAAACACTTTAACGTCTATATTTCTCTCCACAGCAGCTGTTACGTAGTGGAGATTTTGAAAAGCAAGAAAAAACATCCCGAAAAAGATTAATAACAGACCAGCAGTCCCGGCAGCGGCTGTACTTCTGCCCGGCTGCTTCACAATGCTCGAGGCGGCTTCACGCATGCATCGGATCATATTCCTCCCTCCTTTGCCCGGTGTCCAGAACGACCCGTCCTTTGTTTAATTCAATGATCCGTTTTCCTGCTGATTTTGAACGTTGGACCGCCATTAACACCGTCACTCCTTCTGCGTGAAGGCGATGAAACAGCTGCATCATTTCTTCGGCTCCCCGGTCGTCCAGCCCGGCGGCTGGTTCATCTAAAAGTAGCAGACGGGGGTTATTTACGATAGCACGTGCTGCAGCTGCCCGCTGCTGTTCATCGCCGGAAAGTTCTTCAGGAAAACAGTGTGCCTTATGCTGCAGACCTGTCGATTCCAGGACCCTCCGCACTCTGCCTGCTATCTCTTTCTTACCGACACCAGCTGCTTCCAGTACATACCCTACATTTGCAGCCACCGTTTTCTTTGGAAGAAGCCGGCGGTTCTGAAAAATGATACCGGTTTCCCTCCGGTATGATGCAAGGTCCCGTATTGAAAGGCTGGCCAACTCTTTCCCAAGACAGGAAATGTTTCCTGCGCAGGCTTTTTCCTCCCCTGTCAGCAGCTTAAGAAACGTAGTTTTTCCCGATCCTGCCTTCCCAGTGACGTACACAAATTCCCCTTCATTTATTTTCAAAGAAAGTACCATATTCCTTTCTCCATGCTTATACCTGTGCTCTACTCCGCTTAAATTGATCATTTATTCCCCTCTTTTCTGATTAAAGACAAAAAAAGCCCCTTTCTTTACATCTGCAGTGTAAAAAAAGGAGCTCGTATCTCATATGTGTTTCCATCATTCCGTAAAATATGAAATTAGTTCTGGTCAGAAACCCAGGCTGCTACGTCTTCAGCATCGTCACCTTCTACAAGGTCTTCCGGCATGCTTCCAGGTCCTTCCTGAATAGCCGATACTACTTCATCATGAGAATAACCTTCAAGCGCCGGGCCTGTACCGCCTTCAAGATCTCCACCGTGACATGATGCACACTGTCCCTGGTAAAGCTCTTCTCCGTTGGCAAGATCGTATTCACCATTCTCGTCCGCCGCCTCATTGTCAGCTTCATTGTTTGCTGCGTTATTGGCACCGTTGTCAGCTCCGTTGTTTCCTGCCGGATTTTCTTCGTTATTGCCGCCGTCGCCACCGCAGGCAGCGAGCAGAAGAGCGGTACCAAATAGTCCTGCTGCAATCTTTTTCATGTTATTCCTCCTTCTCTCAATTTAATACTCTGGCAGGCAGTTCAAACTCCCGCTATTCCATTATAACCTATTTACTTCCTTTTGAAACCTTCTCCGAGAACTTCCGATGCATCCGTTACGATAACAAATGCCTGAGCATCAATAGTTTTAACTAATTGTTTCAATTTTGTTACTTCGTTTCTTCCGACCACACATAAAAGTACCGGCCGGTCATGGTTTGTATAACCCCCGTATCCGGCAAGTTTTGTTACTCCACGGTCCACCTGGGTAAGCAGTCCCTGTTTTACTTCCTCCTCATATTCCGAAATAATCAGCACCATTTTCGAATATCCGGCACCGACCTGCACAACATCAATCGTTTTTCCGGTAATAAAAAGAGCAAGCAGCGCGTAAAGGGCGAATTCAAATCCGAATACTACGGCGGATGAGGTCACCACCAGCCCATCAATAATAAAAATAGAACCACCGAGCGTAATCCCTGTATATTTCGTGATGATCTGCGCGGCAAGATCGGTTCCCCCGGTGGAAGAATACGAACGGAAAACAATGCCCAGACCGAGCCCAACTCCGACTCCACCCATGATGGAAGCAAGGAGCGGGTCCTGTGTCGCCGGTTCCCAGTGCCGTGTTAAAAAAACAACATAAGGAAGGAAGAGTGTACCGGCAAGCGTTTTTGCTCCATAAAGCAGGCTTCCGGTTAAACTGCCCCCAAGAAGAACAACACCTGCGATAAATAACGGAATGTTAAAAGCCCACTGAGTAAATGCCGGTTCAAATCCAAACAGCTCCACGAAAAGTGTGGAAATACCTGCGACCCCGCCGGAGGCAATCTGGTTCGGCAGAAGAAAAAGGTTAAAAGCGACAGCTACTATAGCTGAGCCGACGAGTACGTGGGCGAATTCGAAAAGCGTCCGCTGAAAAGGTGTAGTCAGTTTCGCCGTTTCCCGGCGTTTCAATTTTTTCATCATGCCGATGTTCCCCCTGTTTCTGAAAATCCTATCGTAGTATACCACCGGGGTATCCCCTTGTAAACGCGGTCCCACTAACGCTTTAGTGCAGGAAATCGATCTCACCTTGAAGGTTCCCCGCCATCCATCGGAAACAAAAAACTGTCCCCCGTCGGCCAGGAAACAGTTTTTGCAGGCTGTTGAAAAAGTGTTTCTTATAAAGAGACGGTTTTTGCTTTCGCCTCCGCAGGACGCTTTCCGGGCGGGCCGGCCTCAGCTAATTTCTTCCTCTCATTGCTCAGAAGAAATGGATCTTCCGCTCGTCCTATCTCGCCTCGGAGTCACCTGCTGCAGCTTCAGCAGAAATATAAAATGAAGTTTTCTCTCTTAAAAACGTATTGCTACTGTTCTTTTCTTCCATAAAAGCGATACTTTTCCCTCCGGAACGTCCGGCAGGGGCGCCGGTGGGATGAAGCGAAGTCGGAAGATCTTTTCCACGGCCGGAGGGCTGGAAAACAGCTGACGATGAGCCCCACGGCACGAAAAGTGAAAGAGAGCTGTATGCTGAATTAATCTAAAAAGAAGCCTTAATCAACAAACTGAAAAAAGCTGTCCACACAACTGGGAACAGCTTTTTGGAATATACACCTTTTTTCCAATAATAGTGATAAACTCCAACAGAGTGGAATATTAATCGATTCGTGAGCGGAGGTACCCATCGATAAACTGCGTCAGGTCTCCGTCCATTACTGCCTGGGTGTTCCCAGTTTCTACGTTTGTCCGATGGTCTTTCACCATATTGTAAGGATGAAAAACATAGGAACGGATCTGGCTCCCCCAGCCGATTTCCGACTGCTCACCGCGAAGCGCTTCCGCCTCCTGGCGCTGGCGGTCCATTTCCTGCTGGTAAAGCTTGGCCCGAAGCATATTCATAGCTCTTTCCCTGTTTTTAATCTGGGAGCGCTCCGACTGGCAGCTCACCACCGTGTTTGTAGGAATGTGTGTCATTCGGACAGCCGAATCAGTTGTGTTGACGTGCTGCCCGCCGGCGCCGCTGGAACGGAACGTGTCCACGCGGATATCCTCCGTTGACAGGTCAATTTCGACCGTATCATCAAGCTCCGGCATAACGTCACACGAAGCAAAAGACGTATGACGTCGTCCGGAAGAATCGAACGGCGAAATCCTCACAAGCCGGTGGACACCCTTTTCAGCTTTAAGATAACCGAATGCATTATGACCTTTAATCAGCAGGCTGACACTTTTTACTCCCGCTTCGTCTCCCGGAAGATAATCAAGTGTTTCCACCTGGAATCCCTGCCCCTCGGCCCAGCGTGTATACATGCGGAGCAGCATGGAAGCCCAGTCCTGGGACTCCGTTCCACCGGCTCCCGGATGCAGTTCGAGAATCGCGTTATTGCCATCGTAAGGTTCACTAAGCAGAAGCTGCAGTTCAAACTTGTCGAGCTGCTTCACCGTATTGTGAATTCCTGTTTCGAGTTCATTTCTCAGATCTTCGGCTCCCTCTTCTTTAACAAGTTCGTAGGAGACTTCCAGATCTTCAATGCTCGATTCGATCGAGCGGTATTCATCCGTCATCGCTTTTAAGGCATTGTTTTCACTGATAACTTTCTGTGCTTCTTCCTGGTTTTCCCAAAAGGAAGGATCGGCCATCCGCTCCTCCAGTTCGGCAATCCGGGTCTCTTTTTCTTCTAAGTCAAAGAGACCCCCTGTAGTCCGCTAACGTATCAGCCATATTTTGAAGCTTCTGTCTTATTTCTGCCATTTCCATCGTCAATCACCTCGTAAAAAATTAGCTGTCTTCCGCACCGGAAAAACTATGCTTCCTGTCTGCCGTGACAGTTTTTATATTTTTTCCCGGATCCGCACGGGCACGGGTCATTCCGCCCAGTTGTTTCTCCTTTTACATACGGCTCCGCCTTATCTTTCGATTCTTCTGCCTGCTGCTGCGCCCCGGCACTTCGGTGTACCGCTTTTCCTTCTGCCACCTGCTGGCGCTTCATGTTCGTTTCGATCTGGGCTTTCATAATGTAGCGGGCTACTTCTTCCTCGATCGAAGCCACCATTGTCTGGAACATTTCGTAACCTTCGAATTTGTACTCACGCAGCGGATCATTCTGAGCATAGGCCCGGAGATTGATCCCCTGACGAAGCTGATCCATCTGGTCAATATGGGCTGTCCATTTCGTATCAACTGTGCGCAGAAGAATAACTCTCTCGAATTCGCGCATCTGCTCCGGTGTAAACTCCTGTTCACGCTTGTTATAGTCCTCAAGCACTTTTTCCATGATTGTCTCAACCATTTCTTCCGGATCAAGACCCTTGATTTCTTTTTCTTCCAGATGCTGTTCAGCAAGTACTGTCACGTTGACATACTCGACGAGTCCTTCCAGGTTCCAGTCTTCCGGTACTTCTTCTTCCGGAGTATAGGAGTTAACGACCCGCGTCACTGTGGATTCAATCATCTGTTCCACTACCGGACGGAGATTATCCGAATCGAGAACTTCATCTCTCTGCTCGTAAATAACATCCCGCTGTTCCCGCATAACGTCATCGTACTGAAGCAGCTGTTTCCGGGCATCAAAGTTGCTTCCTTCCACCCGTTTCTGTGCCTGTTCTACGGCTTTAGTGATGATCCTGCTTTCAATCGGCTGATCTTCCTCCATGCCGAGTCTTTCCATCATCTTGCTCATGTTATCCGAGCCGAACCGGCGCATCAGCGGATCTTCCATGGAAAGATAGAATAGGGATTCACCAGGATCTCCCTGACGTCCGGAACGTCCACGAAGCTGATTGTCTATCCGCCGGGATTCATGGCGCTCCGTTCCGAGGACGAACAGCCCTCCAAGGTCCGCTACTCCGTCCCCGAGTTTAATATCCGTTCCCCGGCCGGCCATGTTCGTTGCAATGGTCACTGCTTTTTTCTGACCGGCCTGTTCAATGATCTCCGCCTCGCGCGCATGGTTTTTAGCGTTCAGCACGTTGTGGGGAACCCGGTTTTTCTTGAGCATTTTTGAAATCAGTTCGGAAGTGTCCACGCTTACTGTACCTACAAGCACCGGCTGCCCTTTTTCATAAAGTTCCTCCACCTTGCTGACAATCGCCCGCTGCTTGCTTTCCAGCGTTTTATAAATCAGATCCGGGTGGTCATTACGTATGATTGGTTCATTCGTCGGCACAGAGTATACGTTCATGTTGTAAATGTTCGTAAATTCTTCTTCCTCCGTTTTCGCTGTACCTGTCATGCCGGCGAGTTTTTCATACATACGGAAATAATTCTGAAACGTAATGGAAGCCATCGTCATACTTTCACGCTTGATTTTGACGCCTTCCTTAGCTTCGATCGCCTGGTGGAGCCCATCGCTGAACCGGCGGCCTTTCATCAGACGCCCGGTAAACTGGTCGACGATAGCTACTTCTCCCTCATCAACAACGTAATCTTCATCCCGTATCATGACTTTATGGGCTTTTAAGGCCTGATTGAGGTGGTGGTTCAGCTGTACGTGTTCCGAATCAAACAGATTGTCGATATTAAAAATACGTTCCGCTTTGGAAACACCGCTTTCGGTAAGCTGGACCGCTTTTGTTTTCTCATCAAGCGTGTAGTCTTCGTCTTCTTTAAGCATTTTCACAAAAGAATTGGCGGTGCTGTAAAGCTCTGACGTCTTATTGGCAGAGCCTGAAATAATCAGCGGTGTACGGGCTTCATCAATTAAAATGGAGTCGACTTCATCGACGATGGCAAAATGAAGTTTCCGCTGTACCATCTGATGCTTGTACGTCACCATATTGTCCCTCAGGTAATCGAATCCGAATTCATTGTTCGTACCGTACGTGACATCCGCTGCATAGGCTTCCCGCTTTTCTTCCTTCGTCATACCGGCTACGTTCAATCCGACAGACAATCCGAGAAAATTATACAATTTCCCCATATCTTCCGCATCACGGCGGGCAAGATAATCGTTAACAGTCACAACGTGCACACCTTTTCCTGTGAGAGCGTTAAGGTATACGGCCAGTGTCGCTACAAGCGTTTTACCTTCCCCGGTTTTCATTTCCGCGATATCGCCCTTATACAGAACGACACCCCCGGTAAGCTGCACGCGGAAATGCTTCATTCCAAGAGAGCGCCACGCGCCTTCCCGGACAACAGCGAAAGCTTCCGGCAGAAGCTTATCGAGAGGTTCGCCATTTTCATACCGCTCTTTGAATTCTTCCGTTTTCGCACGGAGGGCATCATCACTCAGCTGCTTCATCTCATCTTCTCTGGATTCTGTGTCGGATACCTGCTTGTCCAGCTTCTTTAAATAACGTGCATCCGAATCTCCAATGACCTTTTTAATTAATCCCAACATCGGACATTGCTCCCTTATTTCTTATTTTCCTTATTTACTGACTGTCTATTTTCAGTTACATAAACGAAAGAACGGAGCGTTTCTTCCACTCCGTCTACTTTCGTGGTTTTCAGCTTTTTACGGTCCCGTTTATTTTATCAGTTTGCAGAAAAGCTTACAAGGTGAACCCGCTTCACATCTCCTCCTTATTATACGGCAGCTGTCCGGGGTTGAAAAGGTACGCCGTTTCCAGACAGAAACAGGAAGGCAGCCAGCCGGTTTGAATTCCTGCTTCTTCCTCCTTATAATAAGTGTCAGCATCGGAGTGAATGAATTCATCCCGGAAAAGAGGCAGCGGTAATGATAACAGTTAAAAAGGTACTTAATAATAATGTCGTAATTGCAGAGCACCCTGAGTACGAAGAAGTAGTCCTTATTGGAAAAGGTCTCGGCTTCGGGCGGAAACCCGGCCAGGAAATCGCGGGGGATCAGGCAGAAAAGTTTTTTGCACTCCGCAGCTCAGAAGAACAGGAGCAGTACAAAAGCCTGCTGAATTATGTAGAGGAGGATTTCATTGCGCTTATGGGAGAGGAAATTGAGCGACTCGAGCACACTTTCTCCTCCCGGCTGAACGAACATATCCACGTCGGCTTAACCGATCACCTTTACTTTGCTGTAAAACGCATTCAGAAGGGCCAGGAAATTAAAAATCCATTTCTTCAGGAAACAGAGCTTGCCTATCCCCAGGAATATCAGGCTGCCGTAAAATTGGCTGAAAAATTCAACGAAGCGCTCAGCATCCGTATTCCGGAAGGAGAGATCGGCTTTATCACGCTTCACATCCACAGTGCCCTCACAAACAGGGATCTGTCCCAGATTAACCGGCATACACAACTTGTGAGCGAACTCGTCCAGCAGATCGAAAGCTACTTCGGGCTGACGGTTGACCGGAAGGACATCAATTATTTACGGCTCGTCCGGCACCTGAACAATGCGGTTGAACGTGTTGACAACGAAAATTACGCCGACAATCAGGATACGCTCCTGAAAGTATTGCAGCAGGAATATCCAGTATGCTATAATCTGAGCTGGAAGCTGATGAAAATGATGCAGCAGCGCTTAAAAAAACGAGTTCCGGATGCCGAAGCAGTTTATTTAACGCTTCACATTCAGCGGCTCGTTTCCAGTGAACAAAAATCAGAATAAGTAAAAGACGGTACTTTTCCGTGTTACTGATAATGCAGGCATGAGAGAAAAGGATGGCCGCTCAAGTTCCAGGCAGGAACCACACGTACGTGGACCCGCCTGTATTGAAGCGTCTTTCTTTTTCCCTCATGCCTTTTTTTGTTCCAGTGCTGATGCCTACAAATAATAAAAGGGGGAATTAACATGTTTAAACGATTTTTTGGACAGCTTCAGCGGATCGGTAAATCCCTGATGCTTCCGGTGGCAATACTTCCGGCTGCCGGACTGCTTCTCGCTTTCGGTAACGCAATGCGGAACCCGAATATGGTCAATCTCATGCCTTTTCTTGAAAACGATATCTTTGTCAGCCTTGCGACGATGATGGAATCGGCCGGGGGGATAGTTTTTGACAACCTCGCCTTAATATTCGCACTCGGTGTGGCGGTCGGTCTCGCTAACGGAGCCGGTGTCGCGGCACTTGCCGCCCTCGTTGGTTTTCTCGTCATGAACGTAACGATGGGGGTTATGGGAGGACTGACTGTAGAAGGAGTGCTTGCTTCTGATAATCCTGCCGAAGCACTCGTTCTCGGTATACCGACGCTTCAGACAGGAGTGTTCGGCGGTATTATTATCGGCGCCCTCGCTGCCTGGGCCTACAACCGCTATTATGCGATCGAACTGCCGGCTTTTCTTGGTTTTTTTGCAGGCAAACGCTTCGTACCGATCGTTACTGCATTCGCTTCTTTTTTCGTCGGGGCCGCTCTTTTCTTCATCTGGCCTCCGATTCAGACAGGAATGAACACAGCTTCCCAGTTTCTGATGGAAGAAGCGATGACCGTTGCCGTATTTTTCTTTGGATTTATTAAACGTCTTCTTATTCCGTTCGGTCTGCATCATATTTTTCATGCGCCGTTCTGGTTCGAATTCGGTACGTATACGAATGCAGCCGGTAATATAGTTACCGGTGACATGAATATCTTCTTTGCCCAGCTGCAGGATCAGGCGGAGCTCACTGCCGGACACTTTATGGCCGGAGAATTTCCAATTATGATGTTTGGTCTTCCGGCCGCAGCACTGGCGATGTATCATCAGGCCCGCCCTGAAAATAAAAAAGTGGTCGGCGGACTTTTAGGATCTGCTGCCTTAACGTCTTTTCTCACGGGAATTACAGAACCAATTGAATTCTCCTTCCTGTTTCTCAGCCCGCTTCTCTTCGTTATTCACGCGGTGCTCGATGGAATATCCTTTGTTATACTTTACTGGCTGAACATAAATATGGGCTATACCTTTTCCGGGGGAGCCATTGATTTCTTCCTCTTCGGGGTAGTGCCCGGACGAGAACCGTGGTGGATTGTCATTCTTGTCGGTCTCGTATTTGCCGTCATTTATTACGTGCTGTTCACGTTTATGATCAAAAAATTCAACCTTATGACTCCCGGCCGGGAGAAAAACGGCGGCGCCGGCGAACACGGAGCTTCCAGCGGGAAAGCTGCCCAGACAGAGCTTCCTTCCCAGATCATTAAAGCATTCGGCGGGAAAGAAAACCTTACCCACCTTGATGCCTGCATCACACGTCTTCGTATTTCCGTAAAAGACAGTGGTCAGGTTGATAAAGAGCGTCTAAAGGAGCTTGGGGCTTCCGGAGTAATGCAGGTCGATAAGAACGTGCAGGCAATTTTCGGACCGCGTTCAGAAACAATTAAAAGTCAGATGGAAGATGTAATCAGCGGTAAAACTCCTTCCGCTCCGGAACCGGGACCGGAGGAAACGATCGGACCGGTAAAAAGCAGCATTACGCTTTCCATGCCGATTACTGGTGACATTAAAGAACTTGCTGAAGTGCCGGACGATATGTTTGCTCAAAAAATGATGGGAGACGGGTTTGCAGTCGACCCTTCAGAAGGCATTGTCGTTTCACCGGCAGATGCGAAAGTCGTTCAGCTCTTCCATACAAAACATGCTGTCGGGCTTGAAACAGAAGATGGAACAGAAATTTTGATCCATGTAGGTATTGATACAGTAAATATGAAAGGTGAAGGCTTTACGGCCTTTGTAGAACAGGGAGACACTGTCCGTGTCGGTGATAAGCTGCTTGAATTTGATATTGATAAAATCAAAAGAGAAGCTAAATCCGCCGTTACTCCGGTTATCTTTACCAACCTGGACGAAAGTCAGACCGTTCATATTGAAAAAACCGGCCGTGTAGAGCGCGGAGAAACAGGACCGGTGCGTATTTCCTGATAAAAAAAGTGTTTTTAACAGTTAGTGAAGAAGAAAACCTCCCTGTAGAATAAAGATTCCAAGGGTGTATCTGAATTAACAAAATGCCGGCCTCAATTTTGGAGAAAAACCGAAAATTATTCATAGAAAAAAGCTGCGGAAAAATCCGCAGCTTTTTTTATTATTCCGGCTCAATCAGGCCGTATCGGCCGTCGCGCCGTTTATAAACAACGTTTGTGTCTCCATTAACCGAATTAGAGAAGACAAAGAAGTTATGGCCGAGCATATCCATCTGAAGAATTGCCTCTTCCGCATCCATTGGTTTCAGATCGAACCGTTTTGTACGGACAATTTCAATGTCTTCATCAGGAAATTCTTCTTCCGCCAGTGGTTCCAGTTCGTTTTTAAACATGTATTTCAGGCTGTCATCTCCGCGGTATTTGCGGTTAACCTTTGTTTTGTGTTTACGGATCTGACGCTCGAGTTTTTCAACTACGAGGTCAACGGCTGCATACATATCAGCATGCTTTTCCTCCGCACGAAGTAGGAGCTTAGGCATCGGAATGGTAATCTCCACTCTCTGCTCTTTATTGAGGATACTCATTTTTACATGAACGTCAGAAGAAGGAGTGGTGTCAAAATATCTCTCCAGCTTTCCTACCTTCTTTTCGACATGATCTTTCAGAGCCTCGGTTACTTCCATGTTTTCGCCACGAATATTAAAATTCATAAGCTAACAACTCCTTTCGGTTATACGATATGTTATTCTAGGTTCCCTCCGAAAAGTCCTGCTCAAACATTCATTTTCTCTAAAAAGATTCATATAAAACGGTCCGGAACCGTCTGCCGTCCTCCTTTCTCCGGAGCCCGCTATGGATAAAAAACGCCCCCTTCAATGCTGTGCGCACACCGGGGGCGTTTCTACGGCAGATACTACTTTTTCATTACATTGGACGCCTGGGGGCCGCGTGCACCTTCCACAATGTCAAATTCAACTTCCTGGCCCTCTTCCAGCGTTTTATATCCTTCTTCATCAATAGCGGAATAATGAACAAAAATATCTTCACTGTTTTCAACTTCAATAAAACCGAATCCTTTTTCCGCATTAAACCATTTTACTTTTCCGAGCATAGGAATCACTCATTCCTTTCCTAAAAAGTAATGTGTTCCTCTTTTTCTACTCTAAATATACCAATCAGATATTTTTCCGTCAACGACAAATAGTCAGACAATTCCGTTTAATGTTCAGGATTTTTATAGTATTTTTTTAGTTCTTTAGGCTCATTTAAGAATTTTAGAATACGTTTATATTAAATAAAGGCACTGCTTCAACCCATATTTTTACTTCTTTTATAAATTTTATTTTTATTAGTAGGTATAACCGGCTATACTCCGGTTCTATACATAATATTTTGACAGGAGGACAGAGGTTTATCCAATACACCAGTTAATCCAGCATTTCAATCCACTACTACAACCAATTAAAAGGAGCGAGTTTATTTATGCTTAATCAATTTATTTTCATTGGAAGAATGGCAAAAAATCCACAGCTTATAACTACACAGAACGGTTCCTCCCTCACCCGCTTTACCCTCGCTGTCCGCAGACCTTATCGTAACAGCAGCGGCAGCTACGATACAGATTTCGTTCAGATCGTTTCCTGGAACAAGCTGGCAGAAAGAGTAGCTGATTACTGCGGTACCGGATCGCTTGTGTCCGTCAAAGGACGGGTGCAGATGCGTCAGCTTCTCGTAGGAGAAGACAAGCAGATTTCTGTTCCGGACGTAGTGGCGGATCAGGTTACTTTTCTAAAACTGAACAAAGTGGGAGACGGTGGCGATTTCACTGAAGAAGAACTGGAAGGCGGTCATCCCACTGCCGAAGATTTTCCTGCCGATCAGGAATATCCGGCGTAGCGGGCGGCTCCCATGACAGAACTTGAGTTATTAAAAGTTGTTGTCCGCCGGCTGGCCAGACTCGAAAAAATTATTATTAAGCAGGAGGATCTCTATGATCTATCCGAACAGCTTGATGAACAGTCGGATGCCATCCGCCACCTTCACACGACGATTGCTGAATTCAAAGGTGCTGTCGACTCTCATCATATGGAAAACATTAACTCCGACGATATGCTTCTGCGGTCGATTCTGCATCAGTCACCGGATAAATGATCAGGTCCGGTTTCCTGACATGTATTTCCGACTGTTCTAATAAAGAACGTAAAACTTCTGCTTTCTACGTAACGAAAAAAGCTTTCTCCGGGGGGAGAAAGCTTTTTTCAGGCTGTTTATAAAGTGTTTTTTATACATGCCTATGCATTTCCCTGCTTTCGCCTCCTCAGGACGCTTTCCGGGCGGGCCGGCTTCAGCTAATTTCTTCCTCCCACTGTTCGGAAGAAATGGATCTTCTGCTCGTCCTATCTCGCCTCGGAGTCGCCTGCTGCAGCTCCAGCAGGAAAATAAAAAGAAGGTTTCTCTTCTAAAAAATGTGTTGATTCCGCCCTTTCTTCCATTCAGGAGAGGCTTTTTCCTCCGGAACGACCGGCGGGGACGCCGGTGGGATAAAGCGAAGTCGGAAGATCCTTTTCCATGGCCGAAGGGCTGGAAAATAGCTGATGACGAGCCCCACGGCAAGCTTCCGCCGGGGAGTGCAGGAGAAAGCTATACGCTCAGAAGAATAATTATTCTGAAACCAAGACTTAATCAACACTCTGAAAAAAGCTTTCTCCGGGTGGAGAAAGCTTTTTTGCTTTTCCTGAAGATATTCCTTCCTGAAATCACTGATGGTTTCTTTATTATCACGACTATGTACTTAGGTAGTTATCATTATTTTATAATTACAGGAAATTATTAGTTTAATCAGGAAATAATAGGGCATAAAACCTTAAGAGCTGTTTACAGCTGTCTGTGCCGGAAGTTCTACACGCAGCTCTGTTTTGCAGATTTGACTGTCCTGTAAATTTCAAGCGGTTATTTATAAAGATTGAAATTCAGCTGTCCGAAGAAAACGACGTTAATTTTCTTCACTTAACCGGCATTTACTATTAAACAAGGGGTGGAAAAATGAAAAATGAAGTGTCGATACAAATAGACGGTGTCCTCATCAAAGCTGATGGAAACAAGTCTGTGCTGGACAATTTAAATGAACATGCAGTGGAAGTCCCCCAGCTCTGCTATCATCCGAGCCTCGGTCCTATTAAAACCTGTGATTCCTGCATTGTAGAAGTAAACGGTGAGCTTGTGAGAGCCTGTGATACTCCGACAGAAAGCGGCGCAAAGATCGACACGAAACATAAAGATGTAAGAGATTCACAGGTTATGGCAATGGACCGTATCCTACATAACCATGAGCTGTACTGTACTGTGTGCGACTATAACAATGGAACGTGCGAAATTCATAACGCTGTAAAAGACATGAAAATTAATCATCAGAGTATTCCTTTCGAACCAAAACCGGCTCCTAAAGACAATTCCCACCCCTACTACCGCTACGATCCCGACCAGTGCATTTTATGCGGACGCTGTGTGGAAGCCTGTCAGGACCTGCAGGTAACCGAAACACTTTCCATCGACTGGAAAAGCGACCGTCCCCGGGTTATATGGGACAATGACGTACCGATTAATGAATCTTCCTGTGTTTCCTGCGGCCACTGCTCTACGGTCTGTCCATGCAACGCTATGATGGAAAAAGGCATGGAAGGCAAAGCCGGCTACATGACAGGGCTTGACCAGAAGACTCTCCGTCCGATGATTGAGCTCACAAAAAACGTAGAAACCGGCTACGGATCGATTCTCGCTATTTCCGACATGGAAGCCTCGATGCGCGATTCGAAAATAAAGAAAACTAAGACGGTCTGTACTTACTGCGGAGTGGGATGCAGTTTCGATGTGTGGACCCAGGACCGGGAAATTCTTAAAGTTGAACCACATGTCGCTGCCCCGGCCAACGGAATTTCCACGTGTGTGAAAGGAAAATTCGGATGGGATTACGTCAACAGCCAGGAACGTCTGACAAAGCCGCTCATCCGTGAAGGCGACCGTTTCCGGGAAGCTGAATGGGAGGAAGCCTACAGCCTGATTGCGGAGAAAATGAAAAAAATCAGTGGAGAACACGGAAAAGATGCGCTCAGCTTCATCAGCTCCTCCAAGACGACAAACGAAGAGTCCTACTTGATGCAGAAACTCGCCCGTGCTGTATTCGGTACAAATAACGTGGATAACTGTTCCCGCTACTGTCAGACACCGGCCACGGAAGGTCTTTTCCGGACAGTCGGTCACGGCGGGGATTCCGGAAGTATTACCGATATTCAGCAGGCAGAACTCGTTTTGATCATCGGCTCGAACACCGCCGAATCACATCCTGTACTGGCCACACGCGTTAAAAGGGCCCAAAAACTTCACGGTCAGAAAGTAATTGTCTCCGACCTCAGAAAACATGAAATGGCGTCCAGAGCCGATATGTTCCTGCATCCGAAATCCGGATCTGACCTTGTCTGGCTTTCCGCCGTTACGAAATACATCGTAGACAATGATCTTCACGACAAATCCTTCCTCGCTGAGCGGGTAAACGGCATGGAGGAGTATATTCAGTCACTTGAAAAATATACGCTTGACTACGCGGAAGAACAGACCGGGCTTTCAAAGAAGGAAATGAAGCAGGCAGCAGAAATGATTGCCAAAGCAGACACCGTCTGCAGCCTCTGGGCGATGGGTGTTACACAGCACCTCGGAGGAAGTGATACGAGTACGGCCATTTCCAACCTCATGCTCATTACAGGCAACTACGGAAAGCCTGGCGCAGGCACTTACCCTCTCCGCGGTCATAACAACGTTCAGGGCGCGAGTGATTTCGGCAGTATGCCGAACAAATATCCATCCTACGAAAACGTAACGGACAACGAAGTGAGAGAAAAATATGAAAGAGCCTGGGGAGCAGAGCTTTCCGCGGATATTGGATGGAACAACCATGAGATGGTGGAAGCTATTCATAACGGAAACCTGAAAGCGATGTACCTTAAAGGAGAAGACATGGGAATCGTGGATTCCAACATCAACTATGTTCATGAAGCGTTTGAAAAGCTTGATTTTTTCGTTGTACAGGACATCTTTCTTTCCAAAACTGCTGAATTTGCTGACGTGGTGCTTCCTGCGAGCCCAAGCCTTGAAAAGGAAGGCACTTTTACAAACACAGAAAGAAGAATACAAAGACTCTACCAGGCATTGGAACCACTCGGAGATTCAAAGCCCGACTGGCAGATCATTATGGAACTTGCCAACACCCTGGGAGCAGAATGGAACTATGAGCATCCTGCTGACATTATGGCAGAAGCTTCCGCACTCGCCCCACTCTTTGCCGGCGTCAGCTACGAACTTCTGGAAGGATATAAGAGCCTTCAGTGGCCGGTAGAACCGGACGGTACGGATACACCTCTTTTATTTGAAAAGGAATTTCCGCTCCCGGAAGGAAAAGCCAAGCTTTTCCCTGTCGACTGGACACCGCCGCTACAGTACGACGAGCAGTATGACCTTCATGTGAACAACGGCCGTCTTCTCGAGCATTTCCATGAAGGCAACATGACTTATAAAGCGGAAGGTATCACAAGTAAAACGCCGGGAGTTTTCCTGGAAGTTTCGCCGGAGCTTGCCTCGGAGCGGGGACTGGAAGAAGGAACACTCGTCCGCCTCACTTCCCCTTATGGATCCGTAAAAGTTTCATGCATTATAACCGACCGGGTAACAGGCAATGAGCTTTATCTTCCGATGAACGATTCAGGAGTCGGCGCTGTGAACCAGCTGACAAGCAGCAGAGCAGATAAAGATACCGACACTCCTGCCTACAAAGAAGTATCGGCTAAAATGGAAATATTAAAAGCCAAAGGAGAGAGCCCTCTGCCGGATACAAACCACCGTCGCGGGAATCCGCAGCCTCAAATCGGTGTAAAAGTGGAAGAAAAGTGGGCCCGGAGCGATTACGCTTTCCCTGGTGACCTCGTACGCAGACGAAAGGGGGCAGGAAAGTAATGGCGCGACCTACAAGAAAAATTGAAAGAATACCTATTACAAAAGAGCAGGAACGAAGAGAATCCCTCCAGCAGGTCCAGGATGCACTGGCCGATAACAACGAAGCAGTGCTCGGAGCAATTCAGCTGTTGAAAAGTCTTCATGAAAGCGGCACGCTCCAATTTTTAAACGGTATGTTTGCCGAAGGCGATAAAATTCTCGATGTTATTGTCACGGAGGCTGCCAAAGATGAAAATACGAATGCCATTAAAAACCTCCTTCTTATGGGAGGGACCCTCGGAAAACTGAACATACAGGATGTAGAACCGCTTCTCCTTAAATTAAACCACGGTGTTCAGCGGGTTGCTGAAGATCCGGAACCGAGAGAATCCACGAGCTATCTGGCACTCCTTAAAAAGCTCAAAGATCCGGACGTTAACCGCTCTTTAACATTAATGATCCGATTTTTAGAAGGACTGGGTTCCGAAACAGAAAGCGAAGAAAGAAACTAATTAATAGGGAGGGATTCGGGAACAGAGTTGTTCCGTCGGATCCCTTCTAACTTTCTATGGAAACTGACGAAGGAGTGAGGACAACTGTGGGAAACGACAAAAAAGTTAAAAACCGCTGGCTGATTGCCGCAGCGGCTGTAGGTATCCATATATCTATTGGTTCCGTCTATTCGTGGAGCGTTTTTACGACACCGCTGAATGAAACGTTCGGCTGGGGACTGACAGGAATATCTTTAACATTCAGTATTGCTATTTTATTTCTCGGGCTCTCCGCTGCATTTATGGGTCACTTTGTTGAAAAATATGGTCCCAGAGTTTCCGGCCTTGTAGCAACGGTGTTTTTCGGAGCCGGGATGCTCGGGTCCGGTCTGGCTGTGCAGCTGGAATCTCTTTATATGCTTTATTTTTTCTATGGCATGCTTGGCGGTTTTGGTCTCGGAGTCGGCTACATCACCCCCGTTTCCTCTCTCGTGAAGTGGTTCCCGGACCGCCGGGGCCTTGCTACCGGCCTTGCCATCATGGGCTTTGGTTTCGCTTCCCTTATTGCAAGTCCGGTGATCCAGATGCTGATTGGAAATGTCGGCATTGCTTCCACTTTTTATATTCTGGGCGGCGTATATTTTGTTGTTATGCTCCTTTCTGCTCTTTATCTGGAACGCCCCCCGGAAGGCTGGAAGCCTCAGGGGATGCGTGACAAGGAGGAAAACGGTGAAGAACCGGCTCAGGACATCTCCTACCTTAGAGCCAACGAAGCTATTAAAACGAGGCGGTTTTACCTTCTCTGGTTAATGCTCTTTATTAACATTACATGCGGCATTGCTATTCTTTCCGTCGCCTCGCCTATGGGTCAGGAAATCGCAGGCCTTACCGCGGGTGCAGCTGCAACAATGGTTGGAATAATGGGCTTTTTCAATGGGGCAGGAAGACTCGCCTGGGCCTCTATTTCGGACTACATTGGGCGGCCGAACGTGTATACAATCTTTTTCATCATTCAGATTGTTTCTTTCATCGCCCTCCCGAGTCTTACGCACGCTTTAATCTTCCAGGCCGTTCTCTTTTTGATTATGACGTGCTACGGCGGAGGTTTTGCTTCTGTACCAGCTTATATCGGCGACATTTTCGGTACGAAGCAGCTCGGCGCGATTCACGGCTATATTCTTACAGCCTGGGCTGCGGCCGGCCTGCTTGGCCCGGTTCTCGTATCATGGCTTCGTGAGGCAACTGACAGCTATGCTCTGACTATGTATATATTCGGCGGAATGTTTGTAGTCGCTCTTATAGCTTCCTTGATTATCCGCATCGATATCAATAAGCTGAAAAAGCAGCATGAAGAAGATCGGATGGCTGCTGAATAAAAAAAGACCTCCAGGAAACTCTTATAGAGTTTCCTGGAGGTCTTTTGCAAAGTATTGATTAAGCCTTGCTTTCAGGACAGGTTAGTTCTTTTTATTTTCCTTCTGAAGCTTGAGCAGTGGTCTGCGTGAATCCATGCTCTCTAAAAGAATTGAGATGAGCCCGTCCCGACCGGAAGCGTCCCGCGGAGGCGAAAGAAAAGAACTTTTTATCTATACATACAAAAGTTCTTTTTCCCTGGTGCTTCTGCCATAAAAGCCGGACAATACTCCATCATGCTTTTTCGCCGGGCTCTGCTACAATATACTGCATGTTTCCTTCCAAATGTAACGGAGAAGTCCCTTCCGTAACAACAAAATGATCTCCCTGACGGAAGGTGTGTGTTTCTTTTTCATTATGTGCGGTTCCTTCTCCGCGCAGCACTGTAATGAGCTGATAAGGAGCTCTTTTTCTCAAAACTGTTTTTCCGTCAAGCGTGATATTTCGAATCGAGAAAAATTCAGAGTCTATCAGTTCTTCCACTTTAGCATCTTCCTCAGCCCATTCCCTTTTGTCCGGGGTTCTGTCTTCATGAGGAACCATGGAACAGGCTATCGAGTCTTCTATATGCAGTTCCCTCAGGCTTCCATCACTGTCCGGGCGGTCATAATCGTAAAACCTGTATGTAATGTCCGAACTCTGCTGGACTTCAAGCAGCACTATTCCCGCTCCTATCGCATGAACTGTACCGCTCGGAACATAGATAAAATCCCCTTTTTTTACCGGCACCCGCCTGAACAGCTCATCCCAGCGCCCCGATTGGGCCATTCTGGTAAGTTCCTCCCTGGAGCGGGCATGGTGACCGAGAACTAATTCTGCTTCCGGACGGGCCGATACGATATACCAGCATTCCGTTTTCCCATAAGCATATCCCTCTTTTTTCCTGGCATAGTCATCGTCCGGATGAACCTGCACAGATAAATCCTGGGCAGCATCAATAAATTTGACCAGAAGCGGAAACTCGCCGCTGCCCCCGCCGAAAAGACCCGGTTTTTCTTCCCATAATGCACGGAGAGTTTTACCGGCATAGGGGCCTTCCTCAATAATGCTTTCACCGTTTTCATGACCGGATATACCCCAGCACTCTCCTGTATTTTCAGAAGGAATGGGATATCCAAACTCTTTTTCCAGAGCGTTTCCGCCCCACACCTTTTCCTTGAAAACCGGCTTCATCCTCAGTAAAAAGGACACTGCTCCCACTTCCCTTCTTCCACCTTATTTATCACAGCACGTTGTCAGTGCTTCCTGCAGGTATTTCCCCCGCTGTTACTGGTTTTATTCTAATACGCGGCTAAGCAACTTGCAAACTGCTTCCTATGCACCGATCCCGGAAAGAAAATCATCTATATACAGAGGGAAGCTGAACTGCGATATAAAAACCCCGTCAGCTTATTACTGACAGGGTTTGGGCTGTGCTTTGCAGGAAAGATTCTATGGCTTAGGAATCTCCTTCTTTTTTCGAGAGGCGCACGAGTGCTCTCGCAATGTGGCGCTTTTCTTCCTCTTCCGCCGACTTCCATAGTTCCTGAAGCAGTTTTTCTTCCGGGTTACGCGGCTCTTCGTGTTTTTTCAGATGCTCTGCTACACGTTCCGCGCCTTTTGCAAGCTGTTCTTCCCCAAGTCCGATTTTCTCTCCACGGTTCACTTGTTTATTCAAGTAGTCCATGAAGCCCTGAAAACTTTCAAGAATATCTTTCTTCTGATCTTCTGAAACATTTTCCAATTTTTCTTCTGCCTGTTGTTTTGGATCCATAAAAATAACGCCTCCTTGAATGTTATCTTCCACAGACAGCTATACCACGCCTTTCGGATTCCTAATCTTATTCATTCAAATTTATTACTTTAGTTCCTGTTATTGGTTCTTAGGACACACAAGCCTTTTTAACTTATAAAACTCGTCTCTGCCATAGCCTGGATGCCGTTTTAGTTGCTTCCCGGACCACCAAACTGTGTTGTTTACAGATTTAAGTCTGAGTTCCCCTGGTCATAAATTCCCATATTCGGTCATGCATGCCCGGAAGCCTTTCGTGGGCAAAATCGGGAAAAGTAACAATTTGTTTAACTGTATGCAGTTTATTAAAGGCTGCAAACTGTGTCGAAGGCGGACAGACTGTGTCTATCAGACCCGTTCCCATAAGTACTTCCGCTTTTACCCACGGCATAAAATGCTGAATGTCGATGTAGCCGAGACGCCGGAAAACCTCATCTTTTTGACTGTGTACAGGATCAAAGCGCCGGAAGTGTCTGCGGAGATCCTGATATGCTTCTACATCAAGATCCATTTCCCATATACGCAGGAAGTCACTTAGAAAAGGATAGACAGCAGCTGTTCGGCGGATACGGGGCTCCAGAGCAGCACATACGAGCGCAAGAGCACCGCCTTGGGAAAAGCCGGTTGTATTGACACGATTCTCATCTATGCTGTTCATGTTCATTACGAGGTCCGCAAGCTGGACTGTATCCAGGTAAACACTGCGGTAAAATAAAGAATCTGGTCCGTCCTGAAGTCCCCGCGTGACGTGACCCTGAAGCGTATTGCCGAAAACACCCCCCGGATCCGAAGATGTCCCTCCCTGCCCTCTTACATCCATGGCAAATACAGCAAACCCGGCAGCCGCATAAGCGAGTTTCGATGACCAGTCGCCGGAATCCATACTGTATCCATGAAACTCCAATAATGCCGGAAATTTATCAACCCCTGCAGGAAGCTCGTGCGGCTGAATATATTTAACGTGAATACGTGCTCCATCCACGCCTGTAAAATAAAGGTCATAGCAGTCGGCAAACGGCACGCGGAAAGCCGCCTGCTTTATTTCCATATCCGGAACCACTGCATGCATTTCTTTCAATGCCCGCTCCCAATATCCTTTAAAATCTGCCGGTTTCGGATTTCTTCCTTCATACGTATACAGTTTATCAAGCGGCATATCAATGACGGGCATAGTCTGACCCCCTGCTCTCTCCAGCTGACTTCACACAAGCGCGCCATTTCTCCAGCTGTGGCAGATATTCTTCGTATACGAGATGCATACGGTCTGCTGACTCCATTGTTTCCTCTTCAAGAGACGCTGCCCTCTGCACGGTTTTATAAAAAGTCTGCAGCACGTTCATACACTTCTTATCCTCTTTGAAAATAGAAAACAGTGTTATGTTTTCCGGATGGTATGGAAGGAGTCCGCTGCTTACAGAGGAGAGAAGACGATCAGCAATATCCTCGTCCCCCTGAATAGAGCACTCCCCTGCATAGCGCACTGCTTCGTCCACTTCCTTAAGAAACTCTTCGTAACGTTTCAGAAAATCATTTTGTTTCTTCGTTAATTTATTCATTTCCCTGCTTCCTCCCAGCCTCTGTCTTTCCATAATTTTATCATTTTTTTGCCGGTTATTCCTCCAGCGCCCAGCGTCTGTCCTTCATGAAAGAAACAGTAAGCCACTTTTTGGGGGCGGCATCATTCATGGAGCCGGCAATTTTTTCTCTGATCTGATCCTGGATTTTTAAAGACCCAAGATCATCGGAAGCTGTGACAAAATCAATTTCCACCCATATCGTACGGCCCACTTTCGTTACTCGAAGGAAGCTTTCTTCAATACCGTACTCGTCTTTCACTTCCTGAACGGAAGATTCAATTCTCTTTTGAACCGGACCTTCCGGGCTCATTTCAAGAACTTCCCGGAGAGCCTTTTTCATTTCTTTGAGAGGAAACTGGAGAAAGTAGAAAGATACAGCTATAACCATTAATGGATCAATATAAGGAATCAGCCACAAAGCTGTTTCTGTTATTTGAAGGAGAAATGCTGCCAGAAAGCCGATAAAAACTCCGACACTTACGAGTGAATCCATCAGCCACTGATTTGCTTCCGCCTTAATAAGCGCTGAACCTTTTTCTGCGTATCTTTTTAAAAAGTAAAAGACACCGAGACATGCCGACATGCCGATCAGAGAATACACAAATGCAGGACCGACCTGCATTTCTCTTCCGCCCTGAAATAAAGCAGCGGCGGCGGCAAGAAAAGAAGCTGCCACCAGTATGAGAATGACAGCGTATTTAATCAGCACAACGAGCGGTTCTACGCTGTCCTTCCCGAAAGGAAACCTCTTCCAGTCAGCCTTTGACATAAAGCCTGCGGCAAGAAGAGACATGTAGGAAAGTACAACACTGATCAGGGAATAAAGACCATCAAACAAAATCATCTGGGACTGAAATAAGATGCCCAGTATGATTCCTGCCCCCGAAAAAAGGATGGCCGCAGCAACGGACACCCATAATAAGTTCTTTTCTTTATCATTATTCATTCTTTTCACCTCATAGTAATACTGCCCGCGACACAAAATAATACAGCTGCTCCTGCGCTTCGTTTTCATCTGTCTGCACAGCCTGGGACAAGTAGTGAGCCTCTGCCCCGTGTTCAATCAGTCCGATCGTATAATTCGCCAGATACTCTGTTTTCATACCGGACGTCACTTCTCCTTTTTCCTGCAGCTTATTCAGCCGCTCCATAAGCCATTCATAGTAAGGCCGGTAAATTTCGTCCCATCGTTCAAAGGAGTAGTAAAGAGAAATTCCTGCATAACAAAAACTTATCAAATCACGAAATTCTTCTGTTACAGCAAATGTTTCTTCAATCAGCAGCCGAAGCAGTCCTTCTCCATGCTCCGCTTCTTTTACGCGTTTTTTGATTCTCAGCAGCTGCTCAGATAAAATGCTTTCTGCAATTGCCGGCACAATTTCTTTTTTGGACGAAAAATATAAATAAAATGTTCCCTGCGCGACTCCGGCACGGCGGACAAACTGGGAAACGGATGCTTTTTCAAATCCGGTTTCCTTAATTACCTCCATCGCCGCATCCAATAACTGGTCATATTTGTTTTCTTTCGTTCGCATATCTTCCTCCCGTGCTCTTATTTCTTTAGTCTCCCATGTATTTATGAACAGCTTTCTTTTCAGGAAAAAAGATAAGTGACTGACTATCAGTCATTTATATTTATGTTAACACCCGGCTTTTGTATTGTCAAAGCTCCAGGAGGCTTCCGAGGACTTCCCTTCCCTTCTACAAAAAAAAGAGTAGTACAAACCAAGGCCATGGTTTGTACTACTAATGTTAGTATGTTTCCGGAGGGACCGGCCTCAGCTGATTTCTTCCGAGGGCATGGCTTCGCTCCTGCTCGCCTGCTGCAGCTTCAGCAATAAATAAAAAGAAGTTATCTCTTCTAAAAAACGTATTGTCCCCGCCCAATCTTCCATAAATAAGACTTAATCTACACTCTTAAAAGCTTTCCCTGGACTCCGGGGAAAGCTTTCTGATCGATTTATTTTATGATACTCTGAAAAATTTACTTTCACAGACGCTGTTGGAGAAATCAGGACATTTTTTCAATCTGCTCTTTCGAAAAAGGACCGGCTATTGGGAATTCAAACCATTCGCCCTGATAAGCTTTCACGATGCAAATTATCCATATAACGAGTCCGACAGGAGCCAGAATCAGGTTGAAAAACCACCCGATAAAAGGTATAAATCCAAGCACTGTATTTAGTATAATAAGGGAAACAGAAATTACAATCGACTGCATCGCATGATAACGGATAAACTTATTATCCTTCTCCAGAAACAAGAAAATCAGTCCGGTAATAAAACCAAGAACGTAGCTGAGAGCTGCCGCTGTGTTTTGGGAAAGTCCGGAGCTGCTGGTGGGTGATGAGTGTTTATCCTGCATCGCTGATCCCTCCAAATAAAATAATTTTCTTATATTGTTCATTATAACATTTTAACAAGTTTTTTAAACAGAATATTCACAATTTTTAATCTTTTATTTTGTGTTTTATCTTTTTTATATTTTCTCCTTATTTTCTTGGCTTTGTTAAAGCTCCTTATGGTTATTTAAGGCTGCCTGCGGCTCTGCCCGGGCATCGGTTTTACGGAAAAAAGAACAGTGTTTATGAAAAGCAGAAGTTTCTATTTATGAAGAAAAAAACAAAGCGGAAACCGGTCCGTGGAAGAAGGAGATTGGAGGATAGGGCGTAAGCACACTCGAAAACCTCCTTCACGAAAGGCCGGTTCGAAGCGAAGTGTTTCTCCAGACGTCAGCGAATTTTAACACAGCTATTTTCTTAAATAATGATACCCTTTGTTAAAATATAAGCTGGTAATTCCAATTGTAAAATTTTTGATTATTTATGTTGCTTTTTCAATCATGTGCGTTATAATGAACATAACTTAAACCCTTTTAACGAACGGAGGTATTCATTAATTATGAAAACGTACGGCAGCCCTGTCCGCATATCTGCTGATTCCCCCGTTTCTGTCCAGGAACTCACCACCGTTATAACTGAACAGCTGAAAGAAAACATCTCTTCTTTTGTTGTTATGTGTATTGGAACCGACCGCTCTACAGGGGACTCTCTCGGCCCGCTCGCCGGGACACTTCTGCAGGAAATGAAGCCTGATTTTATCGAAGTATACGGTACGCTTCATGAACCGGTGCACGCTAAGAATATAGGAAAGGTCTGTCAGGAAATCGAGCAGGTTCATCCGGATGCTTTCGTCCTTGCAGTGGATGCCGGGCTCGGCCTGCGCAAAAATGTGGGAACGATCGTGTTTGGTGAAGGGCCTTTGTTTCCCGGTTCCGCTTTAAACCGTACACTTTCTCCTGTCGGTGAAGCCCATCTCACAGGTATTGTAAACGTATCTGGATTTATGGAATTGTCTGTTCTGCAGAACACACGCCTTTCCGTTGTCATGTCTCTCGCTAAAATCCTTGCTGAATCCTTGTATAATATTGATCAGGAGTTAAGCTTGAGAAAGAAGCTTCCTTCCTGCCCCGGCTCAAATGTTCTCCCTTTCGCTAAACCGCAGTCTTTATAATATGTACTCATTCAGCCCGCATTGAAAATAAAAAACGCCGTTTTTATGAGGAATTCCCGGTAAGAACAACGAAGTTTACTGTCATTTTTTATCGCTGGGCTGGTGAGATGCTGAAAATTACACCTGTAATTTCCTTCTATATAAACTTAATATTTATATTGATAGAATAGCTGACCTTGAAAGTGGTCTTTCCTATTTATAAAGAAAGAACGGGGTTATCCTTTTTATTTTTACCGGAAGAACAGATAAGGAGGACAGGCCGCTGCAGAGCTCATGGGGCGGCTCCGGCCCGCCCGGGAAGCGTCCCCATAGAAACGGAAGCGTTTGGTTACAGGGGAGAATCCTAATTATTAATCTCAACATATAAAAAGTATTTTATTAACAGTCAAAACATCGGTAATGAAAGAGTCTGCCAGCGGGGCAGGCTCTTCTTTATGATTGTGGGTACTTTTGCATAAGAACTTTTTTCTCCAGCTGTTCGGCCTTCCGAATTATGTAATACTTTTTTAGATTTCTCCATAAAATATGTAAAACTCTCAAATAAAAATCATGTATGTTTAACCTGACCACAAAAGTGATATAAAACTACTATGCGAAACAGCTTCTTGTAGTAAACAAGATAGAAGCTGCATTATATTTTAGGAGGAATTTTATCATGAAAAAATCACTATCCCTATCCGTACTATCCGGTGTATTTGCAGTAGGTATGCTTGCAGCCTGTGGCGATAACGGCAACAACGGAATGGAAAACGATCCAGCAAATGATCCAGCTAATAACAATGAAATGAACAACGACATGGAAAATGATCCAGCAGAAGACGACGAAATGAACAACAACATGGAAAATGATCCTGCTGAAGACAACGAAATGAACGACAACATGGAAAACGATCCTGCTGAAGATAACGAAATGAACGACAACATGGAAAACGATCCTGCTGAAGACAACGAAATGAACGACAACATGGAAAACGATCCTGCTGATAACGACATGAACAATGACATGAATAACGATACAGACGACGAAATGAACGACGACATGGATAATGACGCGGACAACGATCCACTGAATGATGACGACGATGATGACGATGACGATATGTAATAAATATTAAAAAGAGAAGGCTTCGGCCTTCTCTTTTTTTGTTACTGCTGTTTTATCGTCCCCAGACGCTCTCGACAGGGACTCTTACACTGCCGCATCGGATGTAACTTAATCAAAGCAGATTTCACTTTTATAAAAAAACAGGAATTATTGATAGAATTCCTCCTGCATCAGATAGTAGCAGGAAATGAAGCTGGAAACGTTATGCTGGGTATAATCATTCCGCAGTTCGTAGGAGGTAAGACTTTCATGGAGCGCGCCGAGACAGAGATCTTTATAATCATAGTACATAACTGATTCCGGACGAAGCTGCATCTGCAACTGAAAGAGAATCCCTTTTTTCATCGCTTCAAAAAATATTTCAGCTTCCTCGTTCAAACCATTTCGGAGAGCCAGCCGGCAGGCGGCTCCGAGCCCTTCACTCCGGCACGCTGTAGGAGTGGACCGCGGGATACCTTTCATTTCAAAAGAACCTGCCCACTCCGGATCCACTCCCTCTCTTTTCTCTCTTTGGGAAGCAGTAATGGCCCTGGCAATAAACAAAGCATGATTTAAATAATCCTCCCCTCCTCTTTCCTCATGCAGGTCTGCCAGAGCGTACAAAAGCCAGTGGTCGTGTTCGATCGTTTCTTTTGTTTCTTCTTTATCTCTCGTATGAATTAAGTATTCTGCCTGTTTTTCACATGCATCGAGCCACTTTTCCTGTGGATCAACCTCATATAAACGTGTCAGTGCAAGCATCGCTTCTCCCGGATAATACGAGGATACGAAGGGGGACACTTCCCCTGTCGAAAATTTCTGCTTGTGTACTGAAAAATTCCCTTTTTCATCCTGTGTTTGCAGTGTCCATTCCGCCATGCTTCTCATCAGAGGCAGATACTGCTCATCCCCTGTCACATCTGTGTACTTAGCGAGTGCGACTATGGTAAGTCCGTTCCCCCCGAGCTTAACGATATCCTTATCGACAAGAACTTTTACAGAATCCTCCTTTTCCGACAGCGGCACAACTTTTGATAAAAGAAAATGAAGAGCCTTTTTGGCTTCTTTCATCAACTTTTCTTCCGGAAAGCACTCATAAGTTTCCAGCATCGCATAAAGTGTTCCTGCATGACGCAGAATATTGTACCCCCTCGCAGCCGTTCCGACAGCGGGGTCGTAGGAATATAAAAAGCGTCCATCTTTATTAACCGAATGCATGAAATAATGATTTTTAGGAAGTTTGATGGCATACCGCAGAATACCTTCCGTTAATTCCCTGTACACACGATGCCCGCGGAATAAAGGCATCACTCCTGTTTCATCAATAAAATAGGCCTGTGTACGAAAGTAGGCAAGCTCAAACTCGTCTTCTACAGTAAGCATTTTTAATAAATGTGTATTATGTAGTTGAAAACGATTTTCTGCGGCCCGGAACATCCGCTCTCTTTTTAGTTTCTTGTTTTCGATCATTCCATAGGCGTCCACTTCCTCCGGCAGAAAAGCTGCTTCCCACATGCCATTTAAAACAAGCCCATCCGTTCGTCTTTTGTAGGCGAGGTTTGCTGTATGAACAGGTAAGTTTCCTTTAGTTTTTACAGAAGTGACAAGATCCAGCTTTAAATGAACCGGCTGCATAGACCGGGAATGATGACTGTGATAAAAAGCAGCTGCTTTTTCTGCCGCCTGCTTAAATGACGTACCTGTTCCGTTTACAACGATACTGCGGCCTTTCTTGTCGGAGATGGATAAAAATATGATAATTTCTCCATTCTGATTACGATAAATGCTTTCCCCTGTTTTCATTCTGGGAATTTCTCTGGCCGGATCTTTCACCGCCCCCAGAAGATCCCGCATAGTCTTTTCCATAGTAAACCTCCTGAATATTCGATTATCCTTCTCTAATTTAAGTATAACTATACAGCTCTTTTTCCTGGGAATGAATGCATGCATTAATCCCGGTTTATCTCAGAGGAAAGGCCGTCCCTCAATGGAGACGGCCTGCAGAAGCTGGCTTCCTTTATACTGCTGGATCAGCCGAGAACTGACACCACGTTTTATTCGTCTTCTGCTTCGACTTCGTCATCATCCAAAAATTCGATTTCCACTTCCAGCTCATCGTAATCTTCATCCAGACTGAAAGCTTCGATTGACTGGTCCAGCACTTCGTCTTCACTGCTTACCGCATCCAGTTCAAGTTCAGTCAGCATAGGTTCCAATTCGTCCAGAGCTTCCTGTCCTTCCATCTCAATTTCTTCTCCATCCCGGGAATCTTCAATTTCTGCTTCCGGGCTGCCATCGTTATATTTATACTCTACTTCATATTCTCCGTCGCCATATTCAGCGTCGAGTTCAAATTCATCAATATTTAGATCTTCATACCAGGCTGTTTCTTCATCGTTGCCGGCATCCGTTTCGTTGTTTTCCTCAGGTTCTTCATTATCATCTGCGGCTGCGTTATTTTCGTCCGCCTCATTTGCTTCTTCGTTATTATTAACATCCACTTCAGTTTCTGTATTTTCGTTTCCACCGTTGCCGGCAGTATTCTCTCCATTGTTTTCTCCGTTACCGCAGGCCGCCAGCGTAAGGGCAAGACCAATTGTGGCCGTGGATAAAATAGTTCGTTTCATATAACATCCATCCTTTTAAACATATATTGCTTTCCCTCCGTCGTGTACCCTTCTTTCTTTTCTGTAAAACTCCCGTTCGAGCGCACTTCATCAGGCGAAAAAAAAACGAAACCCCCTTCCGTAGTAACTGAATAAAAAGCAGTTACTTCGAAAGGGGGTTTCTCTCAATAAACAAATTCACTAAAAAGATAACTTTCTGCACGCTCAGCGGATGGCATCGACCCAGCCATTACGTATGATACGCACCATAGCATCAGTGCGGTCGTTCGCGTCGAGCTTTTTCAGCAGGTGGCTGATAACCGTACTGACAGTCGAAGGAGCAAGATACATATGCTCAGCGATGCTGCGGTTATTGTGACCGTCAAGAATATGCTGCAGGACAGCTCTTTCATTTTTAGTAAGACGGTACTGCACGTCACTTTCTCTCAGCACGAGCCGTTTAATCGGACGGTCACGCAGTTTCTGCTCATGCAGCTGCTGTACAAGTTCTTCATGCATCGCCTGTTCAAGGTAAACACCGTAACATTCCAGACTATCCAAAATTTCTGTTCCATATGTATAGAGGCTGTGTAATGAGAGAACCCCGTTCAGACGATTGGATAAGTACGGGATAAGAGAACTTTTTGGTCTTCCTACCGTTACGACAACAACTTTGGACCTTCCGGAAGCTGCCAGCCTTTCTTCGATCCAACCGATCGTTTCCAGCTTAGCAGTTTCAATGAGGAGAAATATAAAACCTGCTTCCTGTTCAGAACGGAGATCCCCTTTATCAATAATAACTTTTTTTCGGAAAGAACATCTTTAAGCCGTTCTTCAGATGAAGCTGACAGGTAACGATCATAATCAATAATGAGGACCCGGTCGTTTACTGCTTCATCTATTGCCTCGGCTGTTAATTGGTTTTCCTGCATAAATGGTGTTCCTCCTTTACTGGTCTACTCATAAGAATACACCTTAAGAAAAAAAACGACAAGATTCGCCGGAAATAATTTTCAGGTCTATTCTTCCTTGAATAACTTCTGCAGTTCTTCTATCCTACTTTGTATAGGAAAATGACTCTGAATATTACTAATATTTTTCTATTATACCCTTCTCTTTACAAATAAAAAGGGGTTTTGAATAAAATCCCCATCCAAAGTTTCATTTATTTTCTTTTTAACGAGGAAAATTTTCCTGCTTCAGTGATGATAATTGTTTTATTGCACCGAATTGTTATGTATTCTATTCAGTTGTTACATGTTTTTACGTGTACTATTGCATCAGACCTGCCGGGAGGCCGCTCTTTTCCTTTTCGGCAGGTCCTGAACTCACACTTTGCGAAACGGAATGCCCAAGTTCAGCGCGCTTCATCATAAGCTTTTTTCACATCAGCAATAATTATTTTTTTCATCTGCAGCATGGCTTTCATTGCTGCTTCCGCTTTTTCCGTATTTTCGTCCTGAAGCATTTCCGTTAAACTATCAGGAACAATCTGCCACGACAGACCATATTTGTCCTGGAGCCAGCCGCACTGATCTTCCCTTCCCTCCTCAACGAGTTTCGTCCAGTAATAATCAACTTCTTCCTGACTGCTGCAATGAACAGTAAACGACACAGCAGGATTAAACGTGAAATGCGGCCCTCCGTTTAAGCCGATAAATGGCTGACCTTCAATTTCAAATTCCACGACCATTACGCTGCCGGCAGGCCCCGGGCCACTTTCTCCAAAATAGCTTGTTTTTGTAACAGCAGAATTGTTGAAAATGGAACAGTAAAATGCTGCAGCTTTCTCTGCCTCGGAATCAAACCAGAGTGACGGAGTAATTTTACGAGTAGACACACTCATCTTTTTCACCTCCTTTTTTCACTCATCACTAAAGCTGTCTTGAATAAAAATACAGATAAGAGAAACGTCTGCTTTTGTATTAATGAAGAGACTTCCGGGTTTTCCGGCCTCCGCTGTCTTCACTCATTACAGAGCAGGGTTATTGCAAAATAGAAATGCTAAAGGTAAAAGAACATTTGTTCCTATTATCATACCATGCATTTCTCTGCTTCAGATGAATAAATTATAATTTTCATAATTTTCTTATTTTAATAACTGTGTTAAAGTTCGCTGACGGCTGGAGAAACACTTCGCTTCCAACCGGCCTTTCGTGAAGGGAATTTTCGGGTGTGCTTACGCCTTATTCTTCAATCTCCTTCTTCCACGAGCCGGTTTCCGCTTCGTTTTTTATAGAAGGGTGTTCTTTATTCCGTAAAACCGATACCCGGGCAGAGACGCCTGCGGAAGCGCGAAGATACTCCCGGACGGAAGGGACAGCCGCAGGCTTTCTCCGCGGCAGGTGTAAAGAGCTGCAGGCAACCTTAAATAACAACACGGAGCTTTACCAGAGCCATTTTAATAAAAGACTAAATAATGAATACTGATGACAAAGCCTGATAACAGTGCAGAACTATAATGGCGCTTTTTTCAATGCCCTTGCTGCGGTCACCGCAGAGACCCGGAGAGCTCCTGCCTCCCAGAAAGGTAGAGCTGCTGCTTCTATAGTGGATCCGGTAGTGTATATATCATCAATCAGCAGAATATGTTTTTCAGACCAATCTGCCGGATGTTTCAACATAAAAGCTCCTTCCGCATTGTCCCGTCTGTCTTTTCCCGAGGATTTACTCTGCTTCGTACTCAGACCGTCTCTTATAAGAAGTTCTTCCGCCGGGAATTTCTGTCCGAGAAGAGAAGCCTGATTGAACCCTCTTTCCCAGAGCCTCGTCGGATGAAGGGGTATAGGCACGGCGGTATGAAAACCCGGAAATTCTCTGCGGGCCAGCTTAAAAAGATCGTCAGCGAAAATAAGGGAAAGTTCTGCGTCACCCCGATATTTAAATTGGGATATTAAATCCTTCATAAATGGATTGTATGTGTAAAGAGACCGGTGAACTACCGGCGGGAACCGGTTTCTTTTTTCTCTCACTGCACAATCGCTGCATCTCTTTATGACATCGGGGTGTCCGCATATTGAGCACCTTTCTCCTGCTGCAGGTTCCAGGAGGTCCCTGCATCCGGTACATAATAAAGGAGGGCGGGACTGAAACACATTCAGCCAGCCGGGCGGCTGCTTTAACGGCTCGTGGCATACAAGACATAAATAGGTCTTCATCAGCTGTTCCACCTGTTCAACTGAATGATCGTTCGTACGGCACGTTTCATTTCACGTGTCGATCCATAATGAAAAAATGACACCATCCCTGTCGGATAACGGCTGCTTCTGCCTGCTCTGCCGGCAATCTGAATCAGGGCCGTTTCCGTAAAAACCGCATTTTCTGCTCCGAGAACAGCTGCCTGAACATTTTCAATTGTAATACCGCGTTCAAGAATCGTCGTAGTAATTAATACATCGAGACTGCCCTCCCGAAACATTTTCACACGCTCGGATCGCTCTTCCTCCTGAGAGTGAACCGTTGCTGTCCGGAGATTCCCCTGCCATTTATTCAGCGCTTCCTGTACCGGGTTAAGCCAGCTTACCTCGGGTACAAAAAGAAGCACCTGCCGCTCTCCCGCTTCTTTCAAAAACAGCCGCAGTGCCTTTGGAAGTCTGGCGTTTTCTATCTGTTTTTTCCAGTTTCCTGCCCACACTAAGCGGGGAACTGGAAGGTCCTTACCGTGAAAGCGCCTGGAGACTACTGCAGATTCCAGACTGCCGGACGCTGCCCGCCGCTGCTGCATGCGGGAAGGCGTGGCTGTAACATAAACCGTCATACATTTATCTGCGGCGGCCTGGCCCGCCGCAAACTGAAGCTTTTTATCCATCGTATACGGAAAAGCATCCACTTCATCAATAATTATTAAAGTATATGCTTTATAAAATCTTAATAGCTGGTGGGTTGTAGCGACAGCAACATCCGCGTAGCAGAACCGGCTTTCCGGGGATTTACCTCCGTAAAATCCAGCCGTTTCTGCCTTCGGAAATGCCTCTTTCAGCCGCGGCTCCAGTTCCTGGACTACATCCCGGCGTGGAGTACAGAGCATGACTGCATTTCCTTTTTTCAGCGCCTCTGAGATAAGTGGAAAAAGCATTTCTGTTTTTCCGGCACCACATACAGCCCACAGCAGAAATTCCCAGCTTTTTCCGGAACGAAAACATTGTACGAGTTTCTCGGCTGCCTGGCGCTGCCCGGCGGAAAGTTTTCCGTCCCACCCTAAATTTCCCGTCTCCAGACCGGGGTGCTGGACTGGAGACACGGCCGAAGAATAAAGAAATCCGCACGAGGCAGCCCTTCCCATCATGAGACAGGCACGGCAGTATAAGCACTTTTTCCCGCAGCGGCTGCAGTTGGATACCTCCCCGAGAAACGGTTTTCCGCTTCCGCATCGGGCACATTGCAAAATCCCCTTCTCCTCGCGGATCGCCGGCTCTTTATAGAGGAGGCCCTCCGCTGTCATTTTTTCCAGGAGTGGAAGATGCTCTCTTTCTTCTCCATCGTAAAAAATTTCTGAAGCCAGCAGACGCCTGTACTGGATCCGGCTCATAACGTCCTTCCGTCGGTACTCGTTTTTTTCCACAATAAAAAACCTCCTTAAATGATCGTTCAGGAGGGTTCAGGAAGCAGGCAATATGAAAATCCGCACATAAGCGGCCGGAGGCTCTCAGGAACCCGTCACCTCCGGCCTTTAATAATATTACGACATATCCATCCAGCCGATCCCGATACTGCCAGCTCCGAGGTGGGTGCCGATCACAGGACCAAAATGGCTTTTATACACCGATGCCGCTGGATATTTTTCTTTTATTTCCTTAACAAGTTTATCAGCTTTTTCCGGGCAGTTCCCGTGAATTACTGCAATATTCAGTGGTGCTCCCCTGGAAGCATCTTCATCCAGCAGGCTTTTAATACGCGCCACTGCTTTCTTTTCGGTACGGACTTTTTCAAAAGGTACAATTTTCTTATCCTCAAAATGGAGTACCGGTTTTATCTGCAGCATACTGCCGATAAAAAGCTGTGCTCCGTTAAGTCGGCCGCCACGGTGGAGGTGGCTCAGATCATCCGCCATAAAATAAGCACGCGTCCGGGCACGAAGACTTTCAAGACGGCTGATAATTTCTGCAGCGCTCTTTCCGGCCGCTGCCATTTCCGATGCTTCAAGAGCATAGAACCCTTGTATAAGACAGCTCACTTCCGAATCAAAAACGTGAACTTTGACGTTTTCCAGTGCTTCTCCTGCAGCCACCGCAGTCTGGCATGTCCCGCTGATACCGCTTGAAAGTGTAACTACTACTATTTCATCACACTCTTTTCCAAGCACCTCAAAGGTTTCTTCAAAAAGTCCGATACTCGGCTGGGAAGTTGTCGGCAGCTTTTCTGTTTCTTTCATTTTTTTATAAAATTCTTCTGCTGTGATATCCTGCTCTTCTTTGTATGTATCTTCTCCGAATATAACATTCAGCGGGACCATCGTAATATTGTGCCTCTTTCGCATGGTCTCGGAAAGGTAGGCTGTACTGTCGGTCACGATTGCTATTCTGCTCATGATAAGTCTCCTTTGTAAACGTACAATCTGTTTTTATAGTACCAATTCACCTGGACGGTGTCTATTCTTATTGGAAGAACAATCAGGAGTAGATAGAATCTGTATTTCTCCGTTTTATCTTTATTTCATGTTCTGTTAACTTTCACTGTTAATTACTTAACTTGAAAGGCATTAAGAGCAGCGGAAGTTTTTATGAGGGTCCGGAACCTGTGTTCTATATTGCACAGCAGCTCACACTTTGAACTTAAAAACAACAAAGAGGCCTCCCATCCGGGACACCCCTTCTTTTTTTTATCTTTAATTAACTTTTACCCAGCCGTTTTTAATTGCTTCTACGACTGCCTGCGTGCGGTCATTCATTCCCATCTTCTGCAGAATGTTACTTACGTGGTTTTTGACCGTTTTTTCGCTGATGTACAGCGCTTCGCCGATCGCCCGGTTGCTCTTGCCGTCAGTCATCAGCTGCAGGACTTCACACTCCCTGCGCGTCAGCAGGTGAAGCGGACGCCGGTATTCCACTTCTCTGAAGCCTACTTCCGTTTCCCCGCCGCCGTCCGTGGCGAGACGTCTGTATTCTTTAATAAGGTTATATGTCACTTTAGGATGAACGTACGCTCCTCCCTGACCCACAACCTTTACTGCTTCAATTAACGCTTCTGTATCCATTTCTTTCAGAAGATATCCTGAGGCCCCTGATTTCAGAACCTGCGTCACATACGCTTCATCGTCGTGAATAGAGAGGATCAATACTTTAACGTTAGGGAAAGTTTCCACGAGCGACCTTGTCGCTTCAATCCCATTTACTTCCGGCATGTTAACGTCCATCAGTACAACATCCGGTTGATTTTGACGTACGAGATCAATGACTTCCCCGCCATCGTTTCCTTCCGCCACAACTTCCAGATTGTCCTCCATGGAAAGAATTCGTTTAACACCCTCCCGGAAAAGCTGATGATCATCTATTAAAACAATTCGCAGTTTATTATCCATGATATCTTCCTCCTGAGTAATTTTATCCCTCATTACGGTCTACGGGAATACTGGCAGTAACAACCGCCCCGCTGCCTGGTTGCGATTGAATAACTGTCGTACCTCCAAAGAGCTGCATTCTTTCCTTCAGACCTTCCAGGCCGAAAGAGTACTCATTAAACATTGCATCATCAAAACCTGTTCCATCGTCCTGGACGCTTACCGTTATCTGCTGTTCTTCCATACGTAAAGCGATATCAATACGGTGTGGAGCACCGTGTTTCACAGCATTGCGCACGGTTTCCTGAATAAAGCGGTAAACTGCTGTTTCAATTTCCTCCCGGAGACGGAAAGCTTCTCCGAAGATTCGAAACGTCACAGCTGTGCCTGTCTGCTCTTCCACCTCCCGAAGAAAAACCGCTGCGGCTTCTGTAAGGCCGTGTTTCTCCAGATCGGCAGGCTGCAGATCATAAATCAGCCGGCGCATTTCCAAAAACGCTCTTTTTACAGATTTCTTTGTTTCCTTCAGTTCTTCGCCGGCTTCCTTATAATCTTCTTTATCAAAGAAGCGTTCGGTAATTTCTGTTCTCATGAGCGCATGGGCTGCCAGCTGCGCCGGTCCGTCATGAAGCTCCCTTGCAAGCCGCTTTTTCTCAGCTTCCTGCATGTGCAGCAGTTTGACTTCCTGTCCGGTTTCCTCAGGAATATCCGCTTCCTCCAAATACTGTTTTACCGTATTACATTGATGAAGCAGATTTTCTGCTGCCTCCCTCTCTTCCGGGAGCAACGCAGGAGCCTCTTCCACTGTTGCTTGTAATTCTTTCCGGGCTTGATGAACTGCTTCTGACAGTCTTTCCTTAATATCCTGAATCATGTCAAATGAGTTCATTTTCACCCTTCTTTCTATCTAAACAGCCCGCCCGTCTGAAACATGCTATACTGTAGGCAGCATTGCATTTCAGCCGTCTTCTGCGCTTTATTTTCAAACCCTAAGTAAATGATTTCAAAAAATAGGTATACCTGCCCCGGTTTTTTCTTGTTTTTTCTTATAGAAAGTTAAAAGAGACAAAGTATATGAAGCCATTTTCCTATTTTATCTTAACATATTATACAGGGTAAATATACGCATATTTGTTCGGAGACGACAAATTAAAATGTTATTTAAAAGCATATCATTACTCATCATACCCCAAAAGTCAGAAAGTTTATCTTGTTTATTCCATTTTTCTATATTTTTTTAGAATCCTACTTAAGCTCTAGACATTCAAGGAATTTTATTTAAAGGAGTTTATCTCTATGCTCACTTCGTACCTAACTGTAAATCCTCAGGGAAAATCAGAAATGACCGTACAAAAGTCACGGTTCATTACATATGTTAAACGGACGGAAACAGAGGAGGAAGCCCGGACTTTTATCGCTGAAATCAAAAAAGAACACTGGGATGCTTCCCATAACTGTTCGGCCTATATGATAGGAGAAAATGATCTCATACAAAAAGCAGATGATGATGGGGAACCTTCAGGTACAGCAGGTGTACCAATGCTGGAAGTACTTAAGAAACGTAAACTCAAAGATACGTGCGTCGTTGTCACGCGGTACTTCGGCGGCGTTAAGCTCGGCGGCGGAGGGCTGATCCGTGCTTACAGCTCTGCTGCCTCAGCCGGTATAAAGGAAACCGGTGTTGTAGAACGGCGGCTCGCTTCCATCGGAACAGCTGTTTTCGACTATACACTTCTCGGCAGAATAGAAAATGAAATACGCTCCTCCACGTATATTCTAAAAGATATTTCCTACGGCGAAAAAGCAGCTGTAACGTGCTGGATAGCTGCAGGAGAAGAAAATAATTTTGAGCAGTGGCTGATGAATCTGTCCGGCGGGAGAGTCAACATTACCTGGAATGGCAGCGGCTACCTGGAAACGAGCAAACCTTCTGCTGAAAATCAGCGGGAATAACCTTTTGAGGCGTAACTTTTTTCAAAAGGTACCGTCTATTAAGGCACCGGAACAATTTATTGTATAATTATTACATCTGAAATAGAAGGAGCCCTGTGATGGTACAATCCCGATTTGAAGACAATCAGAAGCGCCGCCGGAAAACTCCCTTCCGACGATTTCTGAAAATTGCTGCTGTAGTATTTACGCTGCTGCTGCTGGCCGGTGGAGCTGCACTTATTTACGTTATCAGCCAAATGAATAGTGTAACGACCAGCGCCGGTCAGGAACTGGAACGGGGCCGACACTCAGAATATCGTACCAGTCCAGTCGACGTCTCGAGTGACAGCTTTTCGATTCTCTTTCTAGGGGTGGATGACCGTGGAGAAGATCTGAGCGGCAGAACAGACGCAAATATTCTTGCTACTTTCAATAAAGAGGAAGAATCCGTCAAACTGTTGAGCATTCCAAGAGACTCTCTTGTCGAAATCCCGGACAGAGGAAATGATAAAATCAATCATGCCCACGCCTTCGGCGGAGTGGATAAATCAGTAGAGACAGTAGAAAACCTGTTTCAGCTGCCTGTCGACTATTTTGTAACTATTAATTTTGTTGCCTTTATGGAAATAGTCGACGCTTTTGGCGGCGTGGAGGTTGATTCTCCAATGGCCTTTACGGAATCAGACAGTACGGATAAAAGTACCGTTGATATAAAAGAAGGAGTCCAGACACTCGATGGGGAGCAGGCGCTGGCCTATGCAAGAATGCGCAAACACGATCCGCGGGGAGATATCGGCCGCGGAGAGCGTCAGCAGGAAGTGGTGGCCGGCCTTCTTGAAAAAGGGGCTTCCTTCCGTTCCATCACACGGTTCGATGACATTATGAGCAGTCTGGAAAACCATATGAAGACCAACCTCGCTTTCGGTGATATTATGAGCATGCACAGCTACGCGTGCAGCCAGGAGAACATCGAAACCCTCGGCCTTGAGGGAAGTGATCTCAGCCAGGATGGAATCTACTATTACGACTTGGACCCTGCTTCTCTTGAAGAAGTATCTGCACGCCTCCGGCAGCACCTCGACCTTGAACCTGCCGTTGAGGAGTAAAATAAAAAATACGAAGCTTTCCGAAAAAAGCTCTGTATAGAACAACCCCCTGTCAGATACAAGGTGACAGGGGGTTAAGCACGTTATTTAAGCTTTTTACTGGAATAATTATTTCCGGCGCTTCAAATAAAAAACAGTCATGTATATCGGACGATTTTAAACGGCCTGCTTTTTCATATGAAGAAGGAATCTACATGAGACCCGCACAGCGGACATACCGCTTCTCCAGATTTTATTTACAAGGCAGTATTGAACGTTTACTCATTTTCCCACTTTTCATTTAATAATTCTTCCGATCATATTTAAGAGGGGACGGTAATCCTTATGCACAAGCCCTATCAATTCCGCCAGCAGTTCTACTGTAATAACAACAGTTATAACAATAAAAATGCTGATAAGCAGTGTAGACTGGGCCAGCATAATAGCTGCCACGGAGAAGAAAATGCTCAGACCGTAAATCATTAATACCGTTTTCTTATGGGAAAAACCAAGCTTCAGAAGTCTGTGATGAATGTGGGATTTATCAGGAGCACTTATCGGCTTTTTGTTGAAGTAACGGCGGAGAATTGAAAACAGCGTATCGGCTATCGGAACAGCCAGGAGCACAACCGGAACCAGCAGTGAAAACAGAGTAACCGTTTTAAAGCCAAGCAGGGAAAGCACTGCTATCATAAACCCTAAAAATAAAGATCCCGTATCTCCCATAAAGATGGTTGCAGGATGAAAGTTAAAAATCAAAAATCCTAACGTCCCTGCGAGCAGCACGAGACTCATTACGGTGACGAGCTCGTTCCCCCCCATAATAGCCAAAACAGAAATAGAAGCAAATACGATCGCTGAAATTCCGGCAGCAAGGCCATCAAGTCCATCAATCAAATTAATCGCGTTTGTTATTCCTATAATCCATAAAAAAGTGAGGGGCAGCCCCCATATCCCGAGATTCCACTCAATCCCGAACGGAAGTGTTATTACCTCTACATATATACCTCCAAAAATCACAATGAGAGCAGCGGCTGCCTGCCCGAGAAGTTTTTTAGAAGCGGAAACAGCATAAATATCATCCAGGAGTCCTGTCATAATAATAACCAGCCCGCCGAGCATGATCGGCCAGAAATGACTGTGTTCCGGACTGATCAATAACATCCCGATCAAAAAACTTACATAAACTGCCGCCCCGCCGAGGCGGGCCATTCTCGCACGGTGAACTTTTCTCACTCCGACTTCATCCACGGCTTTAATTTTGAATGCCAGCTTTTTAATGACCGGCGTCATTAAAAAGCTCACAGCAAAACATACAATTATGACAAATGTTAAATACAATACTGTCACCCCCCTGTTCTTTATTACGCACTAAACTTCTATCTTTAACATAATACCCTAATTCTATTGAAATAAATACCCATTTATGGTGATCTCTTTACAGCTCCTGACTATCATACGTACTCAGCCGCTGCTTGTAAAGAAATATCATTTTCAGAAAGCAGCTCTGGCTGTAAGGAAAAACTCTTCAGTCCCGTCTTTTTTCGGATGGAAAGCTGATAATTGAAGCAATGCTTCACACAACAAAACGTGCTGCAAAGAGCAGCACGTTTCCAGAGTGTTGATTAAGTCTTGGTTTCAGAATAATTATTCTTCTGAGCGTATAGCTTTCTCCTGCACTCCCCGGCGGAAGCTTGCCGTGGGGCTCGTCATCAGCTATTTTCCAGCCCTTCGGCCATGGAAAAGGATCTTCCGACTTCGCTTTATCCACCGGCGTCCCCGCCGGTCGTTCCGGAGGAAAAAGCCTCTCCTGAATGGAAGAAAGGGCGGAATTAACACATTTTTTAGAAGAAGAACCTTCTTTTTATTTTCCTGCTGGAGCTGCAGCAGGCGACTCCGAGGCGAGATAGGACGAGCAGAAGATCCATTTCTTCCGAACAGTGGGAGGAAGAAATTAGCTGAAGCCGGCCCGCCCGGAAAGCGTCCTGAGGAGGCGAAAGCAGGAAATTGCATAGGCATGTATAAAAAACACTTTATAAACAGCATGAAAACGTGCTGCAAAGAGCAGCACGTTTCGAGGAGGGGGTAATAATAGTTTAAATACACAAAGAATGACCTCCTGCTTCGGAGAACGCTTAATGGAGGAAACTTCTTCATTTCTGCTTGTAATACTCCATGGTTTTTTCCAATCCTTCAGTGAGTGATACTTTAGGGATCCAGCCCGTCTCTTTATGAAGCCGCTTATACGAAAGAGAACTGTGGCGTATATCCCCTGGACGAGGAGCACCGTATCCCGGTGAAAACTCCCTTCCAGCTGCACGGCTGAGCTCCAGCAGCAGATCGTTAATACTCGTCTCTGTGTCGGAGCTGACATTGTAAATGCCCTGGGCAGATTCATTATCAAGCGATTCAAGAACGGCCTCTGCCACGTCTTTTACATACACAAAATCGCGTGTCTGTTCCCCGTCTCCCTGAATAGATGGCTGCTTTCCTGAAAGAAGGGTTTCACAAAAAATCGTAATAACGCCTGCTTCTGTTTCAATTGTCTGCCGAGGTCCATAAACGTTGGCAAAGCGGAGTCCCGCGGTACGGATTGGATAAAGACGTGCATATGATTGAATGTACTGCTCTGCAGCAAGCTTGGACGTGCCATATGGGGAAAGCGGTTCTGTATCTGTGGATTCTGTGATCGGAAGAATTTTCGCGTGCCCATAAACAGCCGCAGAAGAAGCGGAAATAAAACGTCTGATACCATTCTTCCTGGCTGCTTCAAGCAGGTGCACAGTACCTAGAATATTCACTGCCAGATCCTCTTCAGGCCTTTCGAGAGAAGGTCCGACTTTACTTTGAGCTGCCAGATGAATAATTCCGTCCGGCTGGTGGCGCATAACGGCATTTTCTGTTCTTTCCTTATCGCGGATATCTCCTTCAACAACAACGGTATCTTCCGGAACATTACCGTATGATCCGGTCGTGAAGTTATCATAGACGACAACTTTGTCCCCACGTGCGAGCAGCCGCTCAACAACATGGGAACCGATAAATCCGGCTCCACCTGTTACGAAAATAGTCTGCATATGAAAAGCCCTTTCTCCAAACCGAATCTAAAAATTCAGCGATGAGTTTTTCCTGCCTGAAGTATCTTCCTTCTTTTTTTCTTCCGGACGTTCTGTCGACTCCTCTTGATTTTCCTCCGCGCCTTCTGATTTTGTTTTATCAAAAATAACGAGGCACGTTTTCAGAATAATAATAATATCAAGCCAGAGACTGTAGTTGCGGATATAGTAAAGATCAAAGCGGAGCTTATCCTCTGCATCCGTCGTATATTTTCCCATGACCTGGGCGTAACCGGTAATACCCGGCTTCACACGGTTGCGGTAACCGTAATGAAAGTATCTTTCCGTAAGTTCCCGAATGAAAAACTCACGCTCCGGCCGCGGTCCTACGAGCGACATGTCCCCTTTTAATACGTTAAACAACTGCGGCAGTTCATCAAGGCGTGTCGCCCGGATAAGCCGGCCGACTTTCGTAATCCGCTTGTCGTCGGAAGCCGCAAGAACCGGTCCGGTCGTTTTTTCTGCCCCCTGGATCATGGAGCGGAATTTATAAATTGTAAATGGACGGTTATTTTTTCCGAGCCGCTCCTGTGAATAAATAATATCCGCCTTCGGGTCTTCCAGCTTAACCATCAAGGCTGTAATAAGAAGTGCAGGAGACGCAGTGATGAGGAGTACAACTGCCGACAGTATGTCAAACACACGCTTGACGAATACTTTGTCCCACGTAAGCAGGAACGGACGCACACCCATTACGAGCGTATCTTCCATCGGCGAAGTTGTTGACTTCTGCAGAAGCAGTTCGTACAGCTCCGGAATGACATAGACAACTATATTTTGTTCCATCGCGTAGTAGATAATCTGTGATTTTTTTTCCTTGGAAATATTCGGTGCCAGCACGACAAAGTCCACTTCGCACAAAGAATAGTTAAGCTCTTCTATTGGAATATGCTCCGATACATGGCGTACCGCCGTCCCTTTCAGCATTGGATGCCGGATTTTGCGCAGCAGTTTGGAGGTGTTTTCCCCGTCACCAACGAGAAGCACCTTACCGATTTTATTTCCTCTCGTTACTTTCAGATATAGAACTTTAAAAGCTACCATGAGAAAGACCGTAAAAACACTTGCGATTAAAACAACCGAACGAGGCATCGCAAACTCGCGGAACAAGTAGGAAGCAGCCATCGTCAGGAAGGTCATAAGAGCCGTGGCCACAAGAATTTTACGGACGATGTCGCTGAACGTGTGCTTCCGGTCCAGGCTGTAAAGCTCATAGACCGAAATGAAAAACAGCCCGATCAGCAGAATCCATGGAAGCAGTGAAATAAACGCCTCCCAGTTTCTGTCCGGAAAATCAAGATACCGGATATAAAACGCGCTGATATACGCAATTAATATACAAAGTAAGTCCCCCAAGATGAGCAGAAATTTATGATTTCTTGTATCATCCATACTATACATGTCAAAACCTCTTTCTTTCCTTCGTCACAATTATCAATGCAACGCTTTTCATACCATTGTCCATTATAATCTTTTTAGTGGTCCTATGCTATCCTTTGCAGCAAATTGGTTCATTAAAGTAATAGACGAAATTAAAGGAAAAATGTTACAGAAGGGAATAGAGATATACTTACAAAAAAAACAAATAAATTTGAGTATTGTTAGTTCCATGATCTGCCGACCTGCAAGATCTATTTACATGAAAAACTTTCATTAGTAGATTAATTGTTTTTTGTGAATTCCAAAAATAATAATTCTGAAAGAGCTTCTGCTCTCTGTGAATTTTATGGTAATTATGTAAACCCGTTATCCTATATTTAAATAATTACAAATATCAGTGATGTAATCTTTCCTCTTTATGTAAATGTAATAACTTCATAAGGAATGAAGAAATGGAATAGATTGATGAAGAAACATTGGGATAAGTAAACAACGAGTACGTGCAAATAGTTACACCCTGGATTCATCATAAAGACGGACTTATTATTCACCAGTCTTAATACTGGATTCGACAACAGTGCTAAGGGACAACAGAAGAGATAGTGAAAATCATGGACTTTTCTACATACCATTAAGAATCTTTTTTCAAGCACCACGGGTAGGATTCAGAAAACAAGTAAATCTAATTCTGTCTCACTTATTTAGAACTCATATAAAGCAAAGCAGCCATGATTTCTAATGATAACCACTGCAAATATATCGTTGCCCCGTCGGCTTAGTAGCGGGATCTGTAGAATTTAACAGAACTCAAAATCGAAGTATTCCTTAAGATATTAGAGACAGTAAAGCATTCAATTAAAGTCTGTACACCAGATAGTCGATTTCTTGAAAATCGTGTATGATAAAGTAAAGTCAAATCAATGAAGGAGAGAATTATGAATTACGAAAAAAATGTTTTAGCTTCGCATAAAAATTATAAAATTACTTACCATAAAAATGTCGAAACAAGAAGTAAGAAATGCATTATCACATTTGGGGAGATTGATTCTAACCTGGAGGAAACCGGGTTCGGAGACAATTTAATATGTAGTCAAGGATATGATTATATTTATGTGGCTCAAAAGAAGACTACCCAATACCAATTTCTTTCAGCAGCTAAATTTGCAAGTATCGTAGAGCAAACTATTGCCGGAAAAGAGGTATATACATATGGTTCCAGTTTGGGAGGTTATTGTGCACTTTATTACGGAGGAGAGGTAAATGCCAATATACTTGCTATGAGTCCTAGAATTCCTGCGCATCCAGTTATCAATAAATTAATGGATTCTCGCTTTAATAATAAAGGTTTTAAACATAAAGAACTTCATAAATCATCTCTAACAGAAAATCGTGTATGTATTTTCTTTGACCAAGAAAATTATATTGATCGTTATTATATCGATTTTATCGTAAGAACTGCTTATCCAAAGGCTGAATATCATACATTAACAAACGCAGGGCACTATACTGCCAGGGCACTTTTAGAATCTGGAGAGCTGAAAAAAGTCGCATTAGATTTTTTCAGCAATAACAAAATCACCTATGTGCTCGATAATGAAAAGGTACTGAACTGGCACATGGAAAAAGCTTCTACAAGGCTCAAGCGTGGAAAGCTTGCTCATGCGATTGAAAATATAGAAGTGCTGTTAACTTCAGAAAGAGCTTCAGAAGAACCAGTTCGCAAACTCGCCAATTCCTATCAACAAAAAGTTACAAAAAAAATTAAAAATAAAAACCCTCGTAAAAAAGATGCCCCTAAAATGCATCCAATAATTCAAGAAAATGAAAAGAAGCGTTTGGCAAAAGGAGTTTGTCTTTCTTTTGTAGGGGATTTAATTTTATTAAGAGATCAAGTACTGAACGCGTATAATCCTGATTTAAAATCTTATGAATTTGATCCTATGTTTACTTATGTGAAAAAGTATCTGGAAGAATCAGATTTTGCGATAGGGGTATTCGAAGGTCCCACCGCTGGTGAAAAGTATGAATACAGTACAAGTTGCTATGGGGATGGACTGCCACTTGCTCTCAATTTTCCAGATAGCTTTGCCCGGTCGGTAAAAAATGCGGGTTTTGATTTTGTCACTACAGCACAAAACCACTTATTAGATTGTGGAGTAGAAGGTGCAATGAGGACATTGGATATACTGGACGAAGTGGGGCTGAAGCATAAGGGAGGATATCGTAACCAAAAAGAAAAGGATCAACTGCCAATCTATGACATAAAAGGATTAAAGGTTGCTATTCTTACTTATACTCGTAAAAGCAATGGTTACGACAATGACTACTTTTTAAAAAAGGAAAATAAACACCTTACATCTCTTTTAGTTTCTCCTGAAGATAAAAATTTCGAGCAAGTAAAAGATGATGTAAAAAAAGATTTTGAAATAATTAAGAAAGAAAATCCAGATTGTATTGTCGTTCTCCCACACATGGGGCAACAATTCAGACATTCGCCAGATAGCATGCAGACTGCCTGGTGTGACATCTTTGTAGAGCAGGGGGCTGACCTTATTCTCAGCGATCACCCTCACGCAGTGCAGCCTTATGAATGGCGCAAAAATCTTCAACATAATTCAAATGTACTTATTATTCATTGTCCTGGAAATTTCGTAAATTCTTATACTGCGAAAGATGGCGATGCTTCTGCTTTGAGTCATTTATATTTAGACCCTAACACTGGAAAGCCATTTGCAGTAGCTTGTGTACCTTTATTCGCTCATTCTTATTTAGACGAAAATTATAAGTCTCTTCCCCTATTTGATATTGTGCATAATCCTGAGATAAGAAATACACTTTCTACACTCGAGTTTGACAGGGTGAAAGAAGTACATGAACTTGTTACAGGGACAATGCTGGGGGAAACCCTGCCCATAGATCATGTACAGGAAAAATACTATCTTTTTGTGGATAGAGCTGATGGGAGATCAAAAGGATATGTGCGTAACCCAGTAATATCTTTAGAAATAAAAGAGTCATGGAAGCGTAAATCTTTTTATAACCTACTTGCTAAATCGAAAAAAGTTTGCTTTATAGGAGATTCAATTACTGAAGGCACAAGAAATGGAGGCTACGGCTGGTATGAACCTATTACGACTGACATGCAGGATTTGGAAGTCCTTCGCTTCTCAAAAGGAGGAGCAACTACTCATTATTTAAGCAAATATGAAACAGAGATTGCAGCCAGCAATTGTGATTTATATGTGATAGCACTTGGTACTAACGATGTTCGTTACCGGGATCCTGTACAATGTGCTGTAACAACCGAAGAATATATTATAAACATCGAGCAGTTTGTCTCTAGTATTCGCTCGGTTAATAAATCAGCGAACTTTGTGTTCATTGCTCCTTGGACCACAGATAATTATGATCCTGTTTCTAAACTCAACAAGACGGAGAGATTTGCAATGCTACAGGAATATAGCCAGGCTTTAGAAGCTTACTGTAATTCCAAAGAGATTATATATATCGATCCAAATAGGATAATATATGAAAAGTACCAGACTCGTAATCCGAGAAAATGGCTTGTAGATCATATTCATCCTAACGCTTTAGATGGGATTAACTTGTTCAGTTCGGCTGTACTTGAAGCTTCTCCTGAAAAGCTTCCTTTCAAGAAAAACCCAATTTCAAAAGTACTAAAAAAAGTATTACCTTAATTAATAAACTAGAGATGAGCCTGCGGCTCATCTCTAGTTTATAAGTAGTGTATCTAAAATGTATGACAGCTAGTGTTGAAAGTTCTCTAGAAACTTGACAGCAAAAAATATTTGCATCAGGTAAGTAGTTCCATAGGTAGATTCAAAAAGTCGATTCTGCATGTATTATTATTCCTTTTTATAAAAATGTTCAGGCACACGATCACGGCTTCCTTTTCTTACTCTTCTTTCCTTCATAACGAAAGAAATAACTTCCTCAGTCAAATCTCCAAATACACTTCGTTGAGAGGCTAATTGATAGAGCCAAGTTGCTCCACTAAAGTTTGCTTCCATTAGAATTGGTTTCTCGTCTTCGCCTACTACGATATCCCAAGAAATGTAATCTTGATGCAGAACTTGTTCATGGAGTTCTTTTGCGAACTTTATATATTCTTCAAAATTTGGAATTTTAACTTGATTTTTAAATGAATATCCGGAGGTTGGGTGAGTTTCATGTTTACGTGCATGTTCGTCTACTGCAAAATTCATAAACTCTCCCTCGTCCGTTATACCTAGACAGACTCCTCCAGTCCCCGCATTATCATTCACACTATTATTCGCTCCAAATCTAGCAAATGTTAGGAGATATTCAATCTTGCCTTTCCAACGCAAAGTTACCATTCTAAGCGAGTTTACTGAACTTGGGTGAGGTTCAGCCATAATAGGATGCTGTTTAAGAACATCTTGGATTACAAAATTAGGACCAAACCGTTCTTCTAACGTTTCCAATGATATTTCTTCATCTTTGATATAAGCTCTGTTGTTGTCGAAATGAATTTTATTTATTCCAACTCCATTATTTGTGACGGTAGGCTTTATTATTACTGCTTCTTTTTGAGATAATAAATGATCCCAAGCCTCTTTCTTGTTTAAATGTTTGTTATCCCCGGTGAAATAATTCTCTCTTACTCTTTTCAATACTGCTTTAACTAAACGATCCGTTTGGAAAAACATATCATATAAATTTTTATCGGCATACATATTAAGTTTCCCAAGAATGTTGAAATAAGGTATAACTTCAAATTTCATTACTTCGCGAGGCATCACTCTAACTTCTTTTTTACCTGTCAGGTTCTGAAAAGCTATGTGAAGTGCAGGGTCTACTTGCTTCCCTGAAAGATTGTTCCAATAGTCAGTTACTTCTTGAGCAAACTTTTCATCTACTGGAGATAACAACTCTGCCAATTCATATTTTTTATACATATTCCCAGTTATATTACTTCCATACTTAGCTAAAAGTTTATCTGAATACTCGGTAACAAAATATTGTCCCTTTTGATTTTTTTTCCTTTTGATGCGATAAGAACTTTTCAATTCAGAAGTTTTTTCTAAAATATCTGATTGAATATCTTTAAATTCGGTTCTTCTCACTTTTCTCGTTTTATATTTGGTAGATTTGTTGTTGGTTACAATCGGATAAATTAAAGGCTCTACACTCCATTCATCCTCTGTTTCTTTGACTTCTAAATTTACTATATAACCGTATGGAGGTGCTGCCTCACTTTCAAATCGACCTGCAGAGTTAAATATATAGTTGCCCAAGGAGTAGATAATAATGCCGTCTTCATTTCTTTCGATTGGAGAGATCGTATGAGTCCCATGCCCTAATACAAGGTCAGCACCAGCTTTTAAAAAATTTTGACATAGATCTCTATATTTCTCTATAAGGCTGAATGTTTGATAATCATTTTTTATCCAATGAGGACTTACAACAATAATACTATTCAAATCTTTTTCTTTAATTTTTTTAATTTGCTTAACTATTTTGTTGGTTTGCAAAGCATTCCATCCTGGTTTAGTTTCTTCTGCGAAATAAGGGTTTTGCTCTTTAAATTGTTTAGAGGTTCTCATTCCACTTAAAATATATAGGTTTCTACTAGAATTATCTCCTTCAAGTGTTCGAATGATAGGTTTCTCCGCTTCACTTTGATTATTTCCAGCACCCACCGTTTCGATCCCTTGTTTTTCAAGGGATTGTTTCATGAATTGCGCCTTTTCCAAACCAAAATTCATTGTATGATCGTTCGCAATATTTACACCTTTAACTCCTAATTCTTTCAAAAGAGATATACTTCTTTGCAGCTCATCCCAATTTTTTCTATTATTTTCATTTAACTCTTCCTTAGGGTTTGTTAATAACGTCGTCTCTAAATTCAAGAAGAAATAATCACTTTCTGATGTGATAGGTATCACTTTTTCAAAGAAAGATAACGGGTGCTCTTGTAATCTTTTTTTTAGTACTTTTTCCCCCTTTTTATCGAAGTAATAATCTCCAATACTCATGTCTCCAGCAAAAGATAATGTGAATTTTTTCAAAAAATCCTCCCCTATTAATAATATAATTTGATATAAAGATTCGATATTTCATACTCCCGAGTGTACTATCAAAGGCCTCTAGAGAACAACAACACGTGGGTTTCGCACTACTAAAAAAATAATTTGGGAAAGCCATGAGTGAGGCGTATGGTCATAAATTCGAGTGTTCACAAAAGAAAGAACTAAGCTGGAGCATTTACCTCAACTACAAAAAGGTTGTATTTGTATTGCTGTCTATAAAAAAGCAGATATTTCGAGGTCAGTACTTGGCTACTCTTCAAAAAAACAATGATTAATAACTATATAGAAGGCATAACTTGTTGAAATCTCTACAATTACCCCCCCCCCCCGACCGATGTCGGTGTTTTTTCCATATTCGACCGGACTCTTGAATTGACCATCCAGTATATAGAAAATGAATAGTGGACTCGTGCTAATTTGTGGGGTGTCACTTTTTTAAAATACCTTGAACTCAGAAGTACTCTTTGACCTCCGGACTAAAAAACACCCTCAAAGAAGTAACTGAAGCTTAAAGAGAAATCAGCACTATTTTATTTGAAAATAAATTGATGGTTCAATATTACTAAGTGATCCAGCGAACGTAGTTTTAGAAATGAAAGCACCGAAGTGCTCCTACATATTCCCAGCCTTAAAGTATCAACCTCATCGGTGCTTTAAACTATGAAATCGGATCAAATATATGTTCGAGAAATCAAATGTAAGATTCAACCATTTTTCTTAAGTTCCTCAAAAAAGTATTTCATCATTATCAGCCTGGAAAAATCTTAATGACCTTAGATAACATATGGATTTTTTGGCTTTTTCTGAAAGAGAATCACCGCAGAACAAAACTCGTATTCTTGTCGCCTTGTAATTACTTTTAAATCTAATATGTGGATAGAAGAAGTTGCTATTAGAATTATATATTAACAATAGCTTTTTTGAGCATACAAAAGATTGCAAAAATCCCCAAGTTCCCGCACTTCTTCGTTTTTTCCAGGAGATCGTTAAACAGTATTTCTCCAGCATACTTCAATTACATCACTTCTTCCCTTTACGGATAATTTTCTTTATGATGTCAAGCGTCATACGGACAGGCTTTGTCATTTTCCACGTAGTACTGTGGACAAGCTGGTCATACTTTCTCGCTACTTTTTTGTATTCCGATTTAGAGAGCCCGCGGTAATTACCCTTATTGTATTTCTTTTTTGCCTGTTTCGTCGCAAAGCCCATTCGGACCGGCTTCGTCCATTCTTCTTCGAGAATTTCTTCCACTACAGCTTTTTCCGGTCCTTCTATAACAACTTTTTTAAAAGTCTCTACCTTCTTTTTGTCGGGATGACAAACTACGACAGAAACGGATCCGTCTGCTTCATTTCTCGCATATCCGTGCAGCTCACGTTTCAACGCTTCACGTTTGATCCACGCGCGGTAGCCGACACCCTGAACATTTCCCCTTACAGTATACAGCTTTCCGTAAAGTTCCCCTTCCGGAGGTTTCGGCACTTCCACCATTGTGGCGGACCGGCTTTTAATCGGGGCGATGACATTATCGAAATCGAAGTACAGATTGGATCTCGGATAATCGGCCGTTTCGGGAAAATAGTAGTCGATAAACGCCTTCGCAAAGTCGCGTGGTGTCCCGAGCATCGGGAAAAGATGTCCGCCAAGACCGGGACGGGAGTTGACTTCGATGACCGATCCGGCCCCTGTTTCGTCGTCCACGATAATATCCACACCGCTCTGGGCAAGTCCCGGTATCGCCTTCGTTGCCTCGATCGCAATACGTTCGAGTTCCGGAGACAGCTCTTCCGTTACATCCACAGAATCCCCGCCGTTCGATAAGTTACTCTGCACGCGCAGGTAAATCCGCTTACCGTCTTCCAGTACAGAATCCAGTTCGTACCCCGCCTGATCAATCATATAAAGTACTTCTTTATCGATACGGATCATCCGGCTCGTTAAATGAGGATTCAGCTGGCGGAACTTGTTTTTATCCTGAATCAGCTTACGGATCGTCCGCTGGCCGTCCCCGACAACATTTGCCGGAATACGGTGCATGGCACCGAGTACGATTTCTCCGAGTACAATCACCCGGAATTCCTTCTCCCCGGGAATGTGCGTTTCAATAATTACTTCTTTGTAGCCGAGTTCATCCCGGACATATTCAATCGCTTCTTTCAGTACCTGTTCTTCCCGGACGTTTGCAAAAACGCCTTTCCCTCCGTTTGCACTTACCGGCTTCAGAACGAGTGGGTAGCCGAGCTCATTACCGTAGGCCAGAATTTCTTCATTGGAACTGTCCTCGGGAAACTTTCTTCCGAGCGGTGTCGGTACGCCTGCTTCTGCCAAATATTTTTTTGTCAAATCTTTATCATCACATATGTCGAAAGCTTCATCTGTTACAAGATCTCCTTTAGACAAGGCAAAATGATGTTCTTTATCATTATGCTTCAATGAGTAACGGACTTTCAGCTTCATTTCTTCATCAAATTCCCGGTAGAAGCGGAGGCGGATTCCCCGTCTCCATCCTTCGAGTGCGACAGTGTACGTGCTGATACGTTTTCCCTGGCCTGCTTTAGGTACGGCCCCTTCAAGATGAGAGAGCCATTGATAAGTCGTTTCCTGTATCACGCTTGTTTTCCTCCTGTACGCGCAGATTTATTCTCTGCCGAATCGTTTCTTTAATCTGCTGCGGAAGCCGGACGCTTCTCTCGCTGTCCGGGCGGCAGCTTTTTCTTCTGTCTTCCACTCTTCCACGAGCCGGCGTCTTTCCACATAGGTTTCCACATAGGACGGATTTGTATCATCCTTCCATGTTAATTCGTTGGCCGTCGGTCCATCAGCTGCCGATAAAGTGAGGTTTTCCGGGAACAGCTCTTTCAGAAAAGAAGCCGCCCGTTCCAGATCGCCCGGTTTTCCGGCGAGCTTTGCACTGATGGATTTATTTTTTATAATATGAACTGTGCCGATAAGCGGCAGCTCCTTGATAAACCGCTCCAGCCGGTGTTTTTTCTGTTTCAGATCAGGGACGGTCCCTTCTGTCAGTCTTACTTCCGGCTTTTCATCCGGTGCAGGGGCCACCGTGATTTCCGAGGCTCCAGCTGCTTTCACCGCCGCTTCAATCGTGCGGAGATCAAAAAATACGTCGTCAGCGCGCGGCGTTTTTTTTGTTTCAGGAAAATAAAAGTCGATCAGTGCCCGGGGAACATCACGGCTTCTTCCGGTAATCGGAAACAGGTGTGAGCCAAGTCCGGGCTTCGTATTTACTTCGATCACGACTGCTTCCTTCCAGTCCGGGTCCACCATTAAGTCTACACCACAATGGGGCAGTCCGGGAACCGCTTCTGCCGCTCGCACTGCTGTTTTTTTTATCCCTTCGGAAAGAAGATCGGTCACATCCACCGGATCCCCCCCTGCGGAAATATTGCTCACGCGTTTTACAACGATTGTTTCTCCTGCTTTCGGCACCGTGCGGAGCGTCCAGTTGGATGCGTGCATCGTATTGTAAAACTGCCGGTCAAGCTTGATCGGCCGGTGAAACAGGTGGGGTACCTGCCGTCTGTCTTCATTTTTCTGTTCAATTAACCGTGCGACCGTTTTTTTTCCGTCGCCTGTAACACTTGCCGGGCGCCTCTGCACCGCTCCAAGCACTTTGCCGTCGAGTACCATGACACGGCACTCTTCCCCTTCGACAAATTGTTCTACGATCACATGCTTTAAGTTCAGCTCCTGCCGGACGTATGCAACAGCCCGCCGGAAAGTTTCTTCATCACGGATGTTGACGATGACTCCTTTTCCGCCGGAGGCATTAGTCGGCTTTAGTACGAGCGGAAATCCTTTTTCCAGAGCATAAGCCGTAATTTCTTCATCACCGGCCGCTTCGGAAAAAGTTTTTCCATGAGGTACAGGAACACCGTGCTTTTTAAGCGCTTCGTTAGTAAGGGATTTATCGTCACAGACAGCGTCCGCCTCGTCGGTAATTTTATCTCCTCTGGATCCTTGAAACTGATGGGTTGTGCGGCCGTCCGACAGCTGAAAGCGGAGCTGAAACTCCCCGTCGTCTCCACGGATGGACCAGAATGTCAGTTCCAGACCTCTGCGCCATCCTTCCAGAGCGATGGTGTAGAGGCTGATTTTTTTATCTTTTGCGGAGAGCGGTACCGCCCCCTCCAGATGAGGGAGCCAGACCGGTTTTGTCTGTTCCATCCGCTACGACCTCCTTTTCATAAGCTGCAGCGGAAGCCTCCCGGGAAGTCCGGCACTGCTCTTAAGCGCTGTAAGTACTTTTTCAGTACGCCGGCGCTTTTTCGCTGTTTTCTCTATCAGTGTCCGAAGCTCTCTGCTGTCACGCCTGATTTCTTCCCGGCTTTCAAAGACGGTGAACGACGGTGTCACAAATGCCGGCCCGGTGCTGAGCTGTGCTCCTGATCCTGCTGCTTTTAAAGCCATTCCGCCCAGTTCGCCGGCTTTTTCCCCGGCGGCGTAGAGATGCCACCCGGGCGCTTTTTGTTTCAGCCATCCCATAAGATGAAGTTCCATCGCTTTCGTACGTATGTCCTCACGCTCTGTTACCGTAAGATCGCCTTCCAGTATCCAGTGGATGCCGTGCGGCGTTTCAGCTGGACAGTCCGGTACTCTGGAGCGCATTGCAGCTCCTGTTTCCAGTGCCATAAGGCTGCCTGCGAGCGAAAAATAGGCGTGGGAAGCCCGCTTCTTTCCTATTGTTTCCGGAAAATAATAATCAATAATCGCTTTTGGAATATCCCTTCCGGTTCCGCTCATCGGGAACACCATGAGGGCAATCTGGGCAGTCGGGTTTACTTCAAGCACGACAGGTCCCCGGTCCGGCGAATGAATAATGTCCACTCCACCGTGCGGAAAATCCGGGAAAGCTTTTAACGTGCGGACGGCCGTCGCTTTCATTTGTTCAGGTATATCGTCCAGCACGTCCACCGGATCGCCGCCGAGGGAAACGTTGCTCTGCTTTCGGAGCGGAACAAGTTTGCCTTCCGGAGGAGAGCTGTCGAGCGTCAGTCCCTGGTGCTGAAGTTCGGTTTCCAGCGCACGATCAACTGTAATAAGAGCAGTTGCCAGCCGTGGATTCTTTTTCCGCTGACGGTTTTTCTGCTCTATAAGTGCCCGCACCGTGCTTTTTCCATCCCCGGTTACGGAAGCCGGATCCCGCCGTACCGCTCCTACTGTGTTTTTCCCTACCACGTACAGCCGGTACTCCGGCCCCTCCACGTGTTCCTCCAGCAGAATTTCCTCGCCGGGGTGCTCCTGCTTTAATTCTTCAAATGCTTTCCACAGGTCAGGAGTCGTTTGAAGGTTTGTTATTACCCCTTTTCCGAAGCTTCCTTTACTGACCTTGAGTACGAACGGTCCGGAAAGGCGGGCGGCTTCTTTCTCCAGCTCCTCTTTCCCATGGATAAGAGCACCCCGCGGTACCGGCACTCCTGCTTCATCAAGGAAAGTTTTCGATACAGCTTTATCAGCACCGGATTTCACCGTTTCCGGTGCTGTGCCTTCCCCCCGAGAACGAAAAAAGCGGACGGAATGATCCCCGTCGGAAAGTGTGAACAGCCGGCCCGGCCGGTGTGTGTACCAGACAGGTATATCTTCAAAAAGACTGCTTTTATTTGAATGGAAGTGAAGATCGAGTCCTCGGCGCCAGCCTTCAAGCGCAATTAAGTAACCGCAGAGAAGCGGGCCTTCTGCCTGCCGGACGATATCTTCGGGCAGATGAGGGGGCCATGATCGATTCATAACAAATTCCTCCAGTGTGGGTAGGTCGCTCCGTTCAGGAGATCCTGAAACAGCCGCTCTTCCGCGTCAAGAAACGCTTCACCGAGTGCTGTATCAATTTTTTCATTAAACTGGTCGTAGTTTCCCGGTTTCGGGGTGCATTCCCCGAAAACGAGACCTTCTGTCGTCCGGAGAAAATCAAAGCGGCAGAAAGGGGCCGGGAGGGCTCCGCCTAAACGGCCGGCTGCCTCCAGCTCCTCCTCCCTGATCCCGCTTCCCTGCATAAGGCTCTCACTGTATTTACCAGTATTCACCGATTCTCCTTCCGGCGTCCACCAGCAGTAGCCGATTTCCGGACTGCGGGTAATCTCCAGAATGAGTACTGTTTTCCCGTAAAACGTGTAGCACTTAATATCCCGTGCAGGCCCGTACGATTCGTCGTCATAATACAGTTTTTCCACAGTCCAGCTGTCTTCTGCCACACGGCCTTTGTTTAGATCTTCGTGCATAAGTTCTTTCAGTTCAGACGTTGAAGTCAGGAGACCGGACGTTTTAACATTCAATATATCCGCTTCGGAGCGGATAATATACACGCCCCGTCCTCCGGCACCGGAAGACGGCTTAACAACCGTGCCTTTCTGCAGCGGCAGCTCTTTCAGCGGCGTCTTTTCTTTCAGCACTTCCGGTACACGGAGCCCGAGGTCTGAAGCAAACCGGGTGGCCTTCTGCTTATCGTCCACCACCCATTCCGGCAGCTGATGTCCCTTCTGCCTGCGCCTCACGCGGGAAGTCAGCTGACCGCGGAAGGAAGCGATTGGTTCCAGTGACGGTACGTCCCGGGACTCAATGCCACGGACAAACCGCTCGGGAAGCTCCGATGCCGTAAACGAAGGCAGCAGCAGATGACGCATCCGGTCCTCTGCTGCTTCTCCTTCTCCGGAGGCCTGTTTGAGTGCTTCCAGCATTGCTTCCCGGAAATAATCACCCGCCCCCTGCCTGCTTAAAGCAATATCAGCAGCCAGCTCAAACAGCGTCCCTTCCCGCCGGGCGGCACGGACGGTTTCTCTCACACGCTCCAGCTCTACCGGCTGCTTTTCCGGGAGCGGGGGCGGGGAGGTTACTTCCTGTTCATAAATCCGGCGGCGGAGCTTTTGATTTTCCTTCTCCAGCCTCGTTATTTTACTGCCGAGCAACCGCGCCCGCAGTCGGGAAATCGGAGATGGCTGCATGCAATTCCTCCTTTACTCGTTCCACTCAGGTGCTTTACCGCTTATGCGGTGCACCGCTTTTTCAATTTCAACATGATCTCTGTTCCGGGTCTTTCCGCTGATTACAGCTCTGCCGGCTTCGATAAGCGGCACGTAACGCTGTTTTTCCTGCAGAGCTTCAATGTCCGGAAAACGGACTTCCCCGGCTTGGATTTTTTCCCGGTAAACGAGCATTTCCGCTGCACCATTGTTAATAAGCTTTCTCCACCTCGGGTGAACGTGGGGGAACGGCGAAGCATTGTATCGGTATAAAAGTACAAAGCCGATTCGTTTATTTTCCTGTTCGGCAGACTGGAACTCTTCGGACGGCAGGGCATCTTCTTCACGGAAATCTGCCGCAAAAACGATATCAAACTTCCGGCGCCCATTTTCCTTTTCCTCGCGCTCGGGAAGCATCGGTTCCGGCACGGCGAACGGCCTTTCTGTCTGATCCGGATCGTAGTAGAGCGAGCGGCCGTGCTTATGATGATAGTCATGCGCCATCTCATACTCACGGCGCACACCCATTTTGTAGTTTGGAAGCCCGAAAGCTTCGTTTCCTGTGAGCGACTGGTCCGACTGGCGCTGAAAAGACAGCGGTCCGGTCGTCAGTTCCACAACAGACTGCTCTCCGAAAAGACGCCTTACACGGAAAATAAATTCCGAATCTGCAGCAAAACGGACCCTGTCCCATGAACCGAGCTTTTCGAGTACCTTTTCTCTGCGGAACATAAAGGAGGACATGTTGTTAAAGACAAATTCCCCTGGTCTTGCCCGTCGGTGAAGGGTAAGGTCTTCAAACATCCGTGCCTGCTGAGACATATTTCCTACGACGTTGTCGTTCGCGAGCAGGTGCCTTACCTGCTTTTCTATTTTTTCCGGATGAGACCAGTCGTCCGCGTCGTTCACCGTAACAAACATTCCTTCCGCCTGTTTCAACGCGAGGTTGCGTGCAGCATAAGGGCCGCCGTTCTGTTCCACCTGAAGCACTTTAATGCGCTCATCTTTTTTAGCCAGGGCTTCTGCTGCCTCGACTGTACTATCTGTGGATGCATCATCAATAATGAAAATTTCCAGATTCGACCACGTCTGAGCCTGCAGTGAGCGTACAGCGGTCTGGAGCGTTTTTTCTGCGTGATACACCGGCACGAGAACGGTTACTTTCACATCTTTAAGCGACGGCTGATTGACAAGCTCTTTTTTCACACGCGCCTCGAGCGCATCGTAGGCCGACAGTTTCTTCTGAACGTCCTCGTTCAGCTTCACTTTTAAAAGCCCTGCGTCGGAAAGTACTTTATTTAAATAAGGAATCCGGAATTCGCTGCCTTTCAGCGTGTTCACACGGGCCAGGTAAAGATCAGGGTGCGGCTTCTTTTTAATAAGCGCATCGAGCATCACTCCTGCGCGGTCGGTCACACCGAGATGTACCATCGCTTCCGCTGCGAGAATAGAAGCCCGCCGGATTGTTTCCTGGTTCACCTCTGTCTTCAGCATGTCCAGCAGATAGTCGAGTGCTTTCTCCGAACCCTCTCTGGAGTACTGATTTATATACCAGAGAGCCAGCTCAAAAGCTGCAAATCTTTTTATTACCGGATTTTTTGCGTGCTCGTACAAATACTCCATATCCTGAAGACCCCGTTCGGTAAAGCCGAGGTTGTTCAGCTTCCATTTCGCTGTTTCAACTTTTGCTGTGGGAAGACCGATAAACGGAAGGATCTGTTTCATCCGGTCCCGCTGTTCTTTTGTCATTCTCGAACTTACGCTTTTTTTCATTGTCTGCAGTCTGCTCATGAATTGGTCCACCTGCTTTCGTTATTACACGCGCTGGAAAGGTTATTTTTTGCGTGTTTTCAGTCTGGTTTTCTTTTTCACGTTATACTTTTCCTTGTAGCGGGAAATCGCTTCCCCCGGGTCGCCGTCGTAAAGAATACGTCCCTGGTCCATCCAGATGACACGGGTGCAGATTTTTTCGACAAAGCTCATGCTGTGGGAAACGATGATAACGCACTTTGCCATTTCGATCATTTCCTGAATCTTTTCGCTCGCTTTCTGCTTAAAGGCGATGTCACCGGTCGACAGGGCTTCATCAAGAATGAAGATATCAGGCTTCAGCGTCGCGGCAATGCTGAAGCCGAGCCGGGCCTGCATACCGCTCGAATAGTTCTTTACCGGCTGGTCAATCGCCCGGCGGATACCGGAAAATTCCACGATCTGCTCGTAGTCCTCATCAATTTTCTTTTTGGATATTCCGAGGAGCATGCCGTTCAGGTAAATATTGTCGCGGCCTGTAAGCTGCGTATTAAATCCGGTTCCGTAACCGAGAAGTGAGGTTGTTTCCCCATTCAGTTCGAGCTTCCCTTCGTCAGGAGTGAGAATATTTGTCATCAGTTTACACAGCGTACTCTTTCCTGCCCCGTTATGACCGATGATACCGACAACTTCTCCTTCCTTTATAGAGAATGAATTCTCTTTCAACGCCCAGAAATCCTCTTTATTAATATGGTATCTCACACCAATATTTTCTGCTTTTACAATTGTTTCGTCAGTGATGGTCGTTTCTGTCTTTTCAATATCCAGACGCTTCTGGGCACGCGGCTTTCGTTCAGGAACCGATTCTTTATACTGCTCCGTCACTTTTTTCGGGTTGCCGTCTGCACGTATGACACCTTTATCCAGCCAGATGAGCCGGTCACAGTTTCTTCTTGCATATTTCAGGCTGTGCGTCACAAGAATAACCATTTTTGCTTTTTCCACAAGCTCTTTCATTTTGTCAGCGGCACGCTGGCCGAAGGAAGCATCCCCGGTGTTGAGTGCCTCATCGAGAATCAGAATTTCCGGCTCCAGATGAGCGGCCACGCTGAATCCAAGACGTGCTTTCATTCCGCTGGAGTATGTTTTCGTCGGCCGGTCAAGAAACTTTCCAAGACCGGAAAACTCATGAATATCATCGATAAATTCGTTAATGCGGTCTTTGGAGATTCCGAGCATCATTCCGTTCAGATAGGCGTTTTCACGTCCTGTCAGCTCTTTGTCAAAGCCCATACCCATCGAAAACAGGGCCGACACCCGGCCGTTTACCATAAGCTCTCCTTCATCTTTTTCGAGTATGCCGGAAAGCATTTTGCATACGGTCGTTTTACCGGAACCGTTGGAACCGATAATACCGAGAATTTCTCCTTTGTATCCCTTAAAGCTGAGATCCCGGAGCGGCCAGAAAGCTTCTCCGGCATTTGGATCCTTCTCCCGTTTAATGAAGCGGAGAGCGAATGATTTATAGTCGTCCGTGCGGTTTCCGGTATGGAATTTAACACCGAGGTTCTTCGCTTCGATCACCACTTCCCGGTTCTCCGCAGCTTGTTGTTCACTCATGCTTCCACCTCCTTACTTAAAGAGCTTTAATAATTTTATATTCGTTCCGGCTGTAGTAGAAAAGGAACGCGTAAACGAGCAGCGCCGACACTCCGAGAATGATGGACAGCGCAAGAAAATTCGGCGACTGCTGGTACATCAGAACGTCCCGGTAGGAATTGACGATGTGAGCAATGGGGTTGATATCCACTACCCACTGGTACTCCTCCGGAAGCCGTCCTCCTTCCCAGATAATCGGGGAGGAGTAAAACAGGATTCTCGTAACATGCGTAAGCAGGTTTTCAATATCCCGGACAAACACGGAAGTGTATGCCAGAAATAGACCGATCGCCAGCAGAAAGACGAGCTGTACGATGATAATCACCGGCAGATAGACCGCCTGCCAGCCCGGCATTACGCCGAATGCAACGAGAAAGACGGCTACAATAACGAGCCCGAATGAAAAGTTGACGAGCTGGGAAAATGTTCTCGTAATTGGAAAAATCGACTTCGGCAGATACACCTGATTAATAATCGAGGCATACCGCAGAATAGATTTCGCCGAGCTGTTAATAACTGTATTCGTCCACCGCCAGGAAACGAGTCCGATGACGAGGAAGACGGCAAAGTTTTCTCCGCCGCGTCCGAGTATAAAACTGATTAAAAAGTAATAGACGACCACGCCGAGCAGCGGGTCGAGAAGCCACCAGAAATAGCCGAGATAGCTGTTCCGGTGCTCCGCTTTCAGTCCGGATTTGATCAAATAAACGATCAAGTCCTTCCGCTTTATTATTTCATCCATGTATTGTCGCATAGCGTTACCTGACACCGCCGTTTCCTGACGTTGAAGCACGTCGGTATTTTTTCCATTTGTTTAGTGCATAATGCATAAAGTAATAGCTGCTTTTCAGCAGATTCAGACGCTCTACTTCCCGGTACACTTTCCAGTTCTGCCGGGCCATCTTCTTTTTGTCGCTGGAAATCGATACATTCCGGCGGCGGTAAACAGCCAGCGGCTCGCCGAGTCCATAGGCGGTGAATCCCCGCCGGCACAGTTCGAGCCACAGCACGTAGTCCTGACGTGTGCGTATGTCTACCATCCGGAGCGGGCCTGTCTGTGTCAGGTCCACCACTACCGTCAGGCAGCCGATCATGTTCTGCTTAAGGAGATCCCGGTAGCTCACCTGCGGTGGAATAACGTCTCCCAGTCCGAGGTTCCGGCCGTCACTGTCAATGACGTAGTACTGGCTGAACGTAAATGCCGCTCCGTATTTTTTCATCCAGGCGATCTGGCGCTCTAGCTTATTCGGGAGCCACTGGTCATCACTGTCGAGAAAGGCAGCAAACGATCCTGACGCCTGCTCCAGTGCCGCATTTCGGGCAACTGCTGCTCCGCTGTTTTCCTTCAGTTCAATAAGGCGGATACGGCTGTCCGCTCGTTCGTATTCCCGGACAATATTTCTCGTTTCGTCTGTGGAGCAGTCATCGACGATGAGCATCTCCCAGTTTGTATGAGACTGCTTCATAACGGAAGTCATCGTTTCTTCTATAACTGCTGCTGCGTTATATGCCGGTGTGATCACCGACACAAGCGGCTGATTATCTGTCATCATCTTCACCTGCTTTAATGCCGTTAAGGCGGTCGTATAGTGCGGTCAGTTTTTCTTCTTCCCGTCCCCAGTGAAGATGTTCCCTGACGGCCTTCCTCCCCCGTTCTCCCATCGCTTTTGCTTCGGCAGGATTTTGGCGGAGTGTTTCCACGGCTGTTTTTATTTCCTCCGCGTTTTCCGGATCTACGCAGATGCCGCATCTGTATGTATCCATAAACTTTTTCCAGGCCGGGTAATCGGAGCAGAGAACCGGCAGCCCCGCGGCCATGTATTCAAAAAACTTCGTCAGTTCTTTCTTCATATAATGCTCGGTCTTCGGGAAGAGTGCAACCCCTGCAAGCCATCCGTTCTGTGCGTAGGCAGCATCAATGTCTTTTTTCGGTACGTAATATCCTTCGCCGTGCAGATGGAGTTGTGCTGCGTTTTTCCCTGCGGTCTGCTTCATTTCCGCTGCAAGATTTTCCGGGCAGTAGCCGTAAAGATGCACGTTAAGATGATCAGCTGCTCCGGGAAGCACCGCGTGCTGAAGAGCACCCCGGTCTTTCGTAACGTTTCCGGTATAAAGAAGGCTGTCTGCTTTTTCAAAGGAACGGTCGATTCCCGTTAACTTCTCCTGAAGCAGCGGATAGTTTAAAATGCATGTGCCCTTTGGATATTTTTCCTGATAATACTTTTCCGCAAGGATGAGCTCCATTTTCCGGGTACATACCGATTCCACTTTTTTGTAAATGAATGCGATAAACTTTCGGACAGGCTGGTTGAAATACTGTCTCTGCACGATGCCTGTTTCATAGTCTTCATGTATATCGTAAATAACGTGGTTCCCCTTTTTTTTTAACAGCCAGCCAACCGGAAGAAGCTCCGGGTCATGGATATGATACACATCCGCCTTTTTTTTTCTGGCACGAAAATAGGCGCGTACCGTTCCAAAAAGAAGACCTTTCCAGCGGCTTTTGTATTTCGGAAGCGGCTCAAACGGAACCTCTCCCTCTTTTATGTCTGACGGCACCGGTGCAAGAAGCGTTACGTCGTATCCGGCTTTTTTTAATGAAGCACACTGTTTATAATAAATTCTTGGATCGAGCGGGTGATGCAGTGTCGTCATGTGCAGCACCTTAACTGACTGTCTCATATGAAAACTCCCGGTTTTTCGGATTTTGTAGCGGATGTCACGGGCATTCCAACGTCATATTATATCATAATGAAAGTCATTTTCGTTTAATTGAAATGATATTTCATACAATTGAAAGGAAAGAAATGTTACAAGATTATTAAGTTTGCTTATCTACGAAGAATATCAAGAAAAGTAGCATGTATTATTGTTTAGGATGTAATAAACTTACTATCGTGGTGAATATTTTCCTTAATTTTTCATCCATACAAAACAATGTAAGTTGTCTGGAAGCTCAAGTCATTCACGACAAAGAACACAAATAGAGAAAGGAGCGGATTTATTGAAGAAGCACTTAGCAAAAAACACAGGTATTACTGGCCTTGCTTCGCTGTTATTTATGACTTCCGCCCTCCCTGCATCTGCAGGATCGGCAGAGGACGTTTTAAATGATTTATTTCCAGAAAAGGAAACAGCTGAAGCAGAAATTTCACCAGCTCTGTTTAACCAGCAGCTGGAAGAGGAGCTGCATCTCTCATTTGAGAAAACTCCTGATGATGATGCGCTCGCATTACTCGACGAAGACGGTTTATTAGGTGAAATGAAGCTGGAAGAAGAAGAAAAGGGATTTAACTGGTCCTTTGAACTTTTGGAAGATGAAGAAATTATTGAGCTGGATCTCGAGGACGGCCGGTACTTTATCGGGTCTTTAGAAGATCCGGATATTACGTATGGCTCTTTCATTCACTTAAGTGAACAACCTAAGCTGGATATCGAAGATGAAACTTTATCCGGTACTGCTGCGAGTCCTCTGGAAGATTACGGACTCAGTGCGCAGAACCTGGAATTAACGATGGATTCCAAAGCTCTTGAAGAGGTTGAGGAGCTCCATATCGAAATTGCCGAAGACGGCACTTTTTCCATCGAGCTTCCAGAAATCACTGAGGACACAGAATTCATTTTTCAACTGCTGGATCCAGCCGGTAACAAAACAGAAACTGCTCTCGAGCTCAGCGCTGAATCGACAGATGAAGAAAACGCTGTAAACGAAGACGAAAACTCCGAGGAACACGCTGTTGAAGAAAACAGCTCCGAAAATTCCTCCGAAGAAAACGCTGTAAACGAAGACGAAAACTCCGAGGAACACGCTGTTGAAGAAGACAGCTCTGAAAATTCCTCCGAAGAAAACGCTGTAAACGAAGACGAAAACTCCGAGGAACACGCTGTTGAAGAAGACAGCTCCGAAGAAAAAGCTTCTTTCTCTTCCTTCTCTACGTTTTCTACTTTCACTGCAGATAACGACTCTACCTACACATACATTGGTGACTTCTACAACGGTGCTTCCGGCGAGTATATCCGAGACTTGAAACTTGACCTGACGAACCTCGGGTTTGGAAACTTCCCGTCCTCCCCCTCTGACCGTTTCGGTCCAGTAACAATGGGTGTTGTCGAAGATTTCCAACGGGCTTTCGGTCTTAAAGTAGATGGTCTGCCAACAAATGAAATGCTCGATATGATGAAAGCGGAATTAAATGGTGACTTGAAAGCATTAAGTCAAACTTCTACTTCTATCGGTGAATTTTATGACGGTGCTTCCGGTGAGTATATCCGCAGCTTGAAGCATGACCTGACAAACCTTGGGTTTGGAAATTTTCCGTCTTCTCCCTCTGACCGTTTCGGTCCAGTAACAATGGGTGTTGTCGAGGATTTCCAAAAAGCTTACGGCCTTGAAACAACAGGCCTTCCCACGGAAACCATGCTGACTCTGATCGCAGAGGAACTTGAGGGAAGCTTTTATAACGGGGCATCTGGCGATTATATCCGCGATTTGAAGCATGACCTGACAAACCTCGGGTTCGGAAACTTTCCGTCCTCACCGTCCGACCGCTTTGGTCCGGTAACGATGGGTGTTGTCGAAGATTTCCAGCGGGCTCACGGGCTTTCCGTCACCGGCATCCCGGATCAGCGCACGCTTGATGCGGTGACCCAGGCTCTGACAACCGCTTTTTATGACGGAGCTTCCGGCGAACACATCCGCGATTTGAAGCATGACCTGACAAACCTCGGGTTCGGAAACTTTCCGTCCTCACCGTCCGACCGTTTCGGTCCGGTAACGATGGGTGTTGTCGAAGATTTCCAGCGGGCTCACGGGCTTTCCGTCACCGGCATCCCGGATCAGCGCACGCTTGATGCGGTGGCCCAGGCTCTGACAACCGCTTTTTATGACGGAGCTTCCGGCGAACATATCCGCGACCTTAAAATCAATTTAACGAACCTCGGGTTTGGAAACTTCCCGTCCTCACCGTCCAACAAATTCGGCCCGGTAACAATGGGCGTTGTTGAAGATTTCCAGCTGGCCTACACCCTTCCGGCGACTGGTATCCCGGATCAGTTCGTACTTGATACTATTACTGAAGCTTTAAAAACTGCTTTTTATGAGGGAGCTTCCGGTGATCATGTCCGTGAGCTGAAACGGGACCTCGCTGATCTCGGCTATGGTAACTTTTCATCCACTCCATCAGCTTCTTATGATGCCGCTACAGTTCAAGCTGTACGTGCTTTCCAGTCTGCCAATGGACTTACAGTAAACGGCATTGCAGATGATTCAACGCTCGAAACTTTGTCAAAACTGCTCAATGAGGCAGCTATGACTGGTGTTGTTACAGCCACTGCACTAAATGTACGCAGCGGGCCGAGTACGAGTTATGGTATCGTCGGTTCTATTGCCAACGGCACGGTAGTAACGATTGTTGGTGAACAGAGCGGCTGGTATCGAATTATCTTTAACGGAGGAACCGCCTTTGTTTCCGGAAGCCTTATTAATACCTCTTCAACTCCGGATCCAGGAAGCGATTTTAATGGGCCGAATCAGATTGCCTACACGAACGGAACTTCTTTAAATGTTCGTTCCGGTCCAGGGTCCGGTCACAGAGTCCTTGATAATCTCGGTTCTAATACACGAGTTGAAGTTCTTTCCACTCACAGCTCTGGTTCTGCAAACAGCTGGCATCAGATCCGCTATGATGGTAATAAGACCGGATATGTTTCTGCTGGTTACGTGCAGTTCGCCTCGAAGTCGTCTGCAGGTTCCGGCCCACTAGCTGGACGCACAGTTGTGCTCGATGCCGGACATGGTGGGCATGATCCAGGCGCTGTATCGGGCAGTCTTAGAGAAAAAGATATTGTACTCGATGTTAGTCTTCGTGCGGAAGAACTGCTGCGTGCTGCAGGTGCGGAAGTAATTATGGTCCGCCGTACAGATATCTTTTTCTCCTTAAGTCAACGTGCCTTTGTGGCAAACCGTTCCGGTGCCGATGCATTCCTGAGCATTCATACAAATGCATTTAATGGAGCGGCACACGGGACTGAAACATTCTGGAACAACCGTTTTCAGGCTAATAACAGCCAGAGACTTGCCAATCATATGCAGAATCATACAGTAGCAAAAATGGGGACACGGTACCGCCGTGTTGATCAAGCTAACTTCACTGTGATCAGTTCCACCCAGATTCCAAGTGCCCTGCTTGAAATAGCTTTTACAGATCATCCTACTGACGGAAACAAACTCCGTCAGAATTCCTACCGCGAGCTTGCAGCGGAAGCTATACGCGATGCCTTTATCGACTATTTCAATTAATTTTTCAGAAAAAAACTTCCACCTCATCCGGTGGAAGTTTTTTCTAGTTTGTTTGTTTGCCATAAAGCGTCCATCTTGACCGCAGTTCAAACGGGTGGTTTTCAGGCAGGGCCCCGCCGTCCTGAACATCCAGCCAGATCTGCAGCTGTTCCTGAAGTTCATGCTCTGACCGTGCTTGTTCAGCAGCAATTGTTTCCCACAGGCCGTTTTGATTCCTGTAATCCTGCCACGGATAAATGACGTGCAGGTAGGTCCGGTCCTTCGTATCAATTTTCGTGAGCATATAGCGGGTGCCTGAAGAATTTTCATAAAAACGCCACGTATTTAAATTTTCATGACCAAAAAGTGCTTCATCAGCCGGAAAAGGATAGTAGCACTCATACGGAAATATTCTCCCTGATTCAAGAAACGTTTCCCGCAGCCAGAGACGTTTCTTTTTATCATCGGTGATCTGCCGCCACGGGGCTTCTCCTGAAGCAAGGTCGTTGACTTGATCGGCAGCTGCGATCTGCAGTACAGCCTGCTTCTCCAGTCCGATATTGGAGAGTACATGTCTTGCCGGTGCATTCTGCTCCTCGGTGTTTCCCCCAACCCATTGAATATGCGGCCTCGAGAGCGCCTGTTCTTTCACATAATTCATGAGTGTCGTCGCGAAGGAACGGCCGCGGTAATTTCTGTCGCTCCTGAGACGACCGAGCATCGCGTAGCAGCCGGCAAACAGCGTATAACCGGCTGTGCTGACGAGACGGTCCTCTGTAAACAGGCCGTACATCTCACTGCGCCCTTCTGTCAGCCGGTCGAAAATACGGACGATATAGTCGTTTTCAATTCCCGTATCCATTTTCTCATAAAGCCGGATATCGTCCCCGTTAAGCATCCGTATGCTGTAATCGTTCATAAGGCTTCCTCCCCGTCTCAAATTCCATCTTTGTAAAGTATAGCTGAATTAGAAATCAGCGGCAAAGAAAAACGGCAGGGCTTAATGGAACAAAAGAGGAGGGTGGGACAAAACTCAGTTTATAGAAAGAGAGCTCTCCTTTTTAGCAGATCTCTCTTTTTGAGCGGCTATCTGTATAGGAAGGGCGCAGCCCAACGCTCGCTTGCCGCCGGCAAGGCTTCAGCTAACCGGGGAATGTCTTCCCCGGTGGATCTTCAGCTCTTGCTTTCCCGCAGGCGTCCCGCGATGGCCCCCCGCCCGGAAACGTCCTGCGGAGGCGAAAGCAGGGAAGTGCATAGGCATGTATAAAAAACACTTTATAAACCAGCCTGAAGACCCGCTGTCAGTTTAAAGACAGCGGGTCTTTTTTTATGAAGAGTAATATTCCGGAAGAGCAGCTTCATCCCGGCAGAATTACCTCGTATAAAATTTCTGCGTAAAGAATGGACGATCTTCCTCGTCAAAATCTGTTCCAACTCCCAGCTCCTCAAACTGGCTGCTGAGAATGTTGCGGCGGTGGCCTTCTGAGTTCATGAGTCCCTGCTCTGCCATAATCGCACTCGGCTGGCCCGCTGCAATATTTTCTCCTGCACGGGTATACGTCAGGCCTTCATCGTCCAGTCTGTCAAAAGGAGACGTCCCTTCCGGTGACTCGTGACCAAAATAGCCTCTTTCTGCCATATCTTCACTATGCCCGAGAGCTGCCCGGGCTACTTCATCGTTCCATTCCAGTGGTTCCTCATCAAATTTCACACGGTCGGCATTAACAAGATCGAACATCTGCCTCGAGAAGTCTTCTGCGAGCTCTTCGGAACCTTCTGCATAATAGCCGCTCAGTTCCTGCTCAACATCTTCGTCTATCAGCTGCACTGCTGTAGCCGCATCTTCCCTGTGTACGTCGTAGTAAACGGTTAAATAGCCATCGTAAACTCGGAACAGATCCGTTTCCTCTGTGTCTCCCTGAGTATACCTGGTTGTCCCTTTCAAAATAGCTTCTTCCGGCTCCCCGAAAATATCACGGACCTCATTCCGTGATGTTTCCAATTCCAAATTGTCCGGAGAATGCAGTTCATTTGTATTTGTGTACAGAGCTGCCACTTCCCCGTTCACTATACCGGCTTTTCGAAAATTGTCATAATCGTCATGATACGTATACCATTCAAAGCTGTAGTGGCTGTCAGTTACTCTCTCAGGGTCTCCCCATGCCTCTGTCACTTCGCTCTGAGAATCCCCGAGTGAAACACCATATACTTCCAATGTTTCTGCTGTGTCACTTTCCTTCGTGGCTTCTTCAGATTCGTCTTCCTCTATCAGTACCTTAATTTCCCGGTGGTCATCTTCGATCAGCACCGTACTTTCTTCTTCCAGCCAGCTCACTTCCGCATCAAAAGCTTCGGCAGTAAAACGAACAGGAACATAGACTGTATCCTCCATTTCAACCGGAGGAGTTTCCATTTCTTCTTCCTCTTCGTTTACAAAAACGGCTGTTTCTCCAACTGTGAAAGAGATCCGCTCCTCTTCACGCTCCGCATCAATCGTATCTTCCTCTTCCTCCCATGACACGTCCATCGCTTCAAACAGCTCCCTTAAAGAAACCATGGTGTGCCCATCTTCTATTTTCCCGCCTTCAATAACTATTTCTTCCGTGGAAAGTGTTTCCACGCTTTCTGAATCGGCATCCCTCAGCTCCTCTGTCACTTCAAACGGATAAAGCCAGATGAAGAAAATAACTCCGATAAACAAAAACGTGGAAAACCCGCCCCCCTGGTTTCTTCGCATTGTATGTTTCCTCCTGTTTTCTCTGGAGTAATTTTCTCGTTTTCAAAGCAGTAATTCAGCTCCGGAAGTATATTATAAAACGTTTTTCATCCGAGGCATACCTTTCTGCCTGAAAAGCAGAAGAGGCATGGAAAACTTTTTTCAAGCCTGCATTCATTATATAACACAGCTCTATTAGAGCTCCGTAATGACAGAGGGACCGTGGCAGCTTTTGCTGCGAAACGTTTACGTTCGGTCTTAACTAATAGGCTGCCTTAAAAATAAAGCTATGTTAAAGTTCGCTGTTGATGCCAGGAGAAACACTTCGCTTCCAACCGGCCTGCCGTGGAGGAGATTTTCAGCTTCCTCAGGCTTCGCCCTGCGGGATCTTCCAATCTCCTTCTTCCACGGGCTGCTTTCCGCTTCGTTTTTTTCTTCGTAAATATAAAAATACTGCTTTTCATGAACGATGCTCTTAAGGCCGTAAAATCAATGCCCGGGCAGAGACGCCTCCAGTTCTTAAAAACAACCCGGAACTTTAACAAAGTCCATAAAAAAAGAAAAGCACACCAGGAAAAATCGCGTCCTGGTGTGCCTGTATTAAGCTTCGACGAATCGGCTGATCTGTGTCAGCTTCCGCTGACCGATGCCGCGGACTCTTCCGAGATCATCCACACTTTTAAACCGGCCGTTCTCTTTCCTGTCCTCTACAATACGGGCTGCGAGATCGGCACCAATGCTCGGGACATTTTCCAGATCTTCGGCTGAAGCTTCGTTAATATTATAAAAAACCGGCCCCAGCTTTTCAGGTGTTTCTTCGTCTTCTTCTTTCTCTTTTGTTTCAGAGGAATCACTTGCTTCCTTATTTTCTGCTTTTTGTTTCTGTTTACCTTTTGCCGCTGATGTTCCCTTTACTTCTTTTTCATCGGATGTCTGCTCTGGTGCTTCTTCCGTTTCCTCTGCATCTATCCGCCTGCCTTCATCTGCAGGTGGTTTTCCTTCCGCTTCTGCCTCCCCTTCAAGCAGGGAGGTTTGTACGTAGGATTCTTCTTCCGTAGAACTCTTTTCAGCGTCTGCTTTTTCTGCACTTTTCTTTTGTGTTTTACCGGTATTTTTATAAGTATCTTTTTTTGCAGCACTCTTTTTCCCGGTTCCTGACTTTTTCTTAACTGCCGAAGCAGCTTTTTTCTTTTTTCCTTCTACGGTCGTACCGGCCTTTTTCGCTCCGCTTTTCGTGCCTGATTTTGTACCGGTACTTTTTTCACTGCTGCTTTTCGTGGTTTTTTTCTTTGGAGCCGAGCCTTTTTTACGAGAGCTATCTTTGTCATCTTCTTCAGTGTTTCTCCATTTTTCCACTGACTTTCTGGCGTATGGTGCCAGTTTCCATGCTGCCAGTGCAGATGATACGACTGTAATCCATCTTCTCATGAATATAAACCCCTCTCCCTGTGCACGTTGAGGTGCACATTATTGGCAGACAAATCCCGTTACGTGATTCCATAAATAGTCTTTTCCCTATATCCAGCTGAAAAACACCTCTTTTTTTCATTCTGTAAAATTTTTCTTCAAAATAGAGGACTTTTGGAAAAGATGTGGAATTATTTATTACTGAAAGAGGCGTCGGCAGGTTCCGGCATGAGGACCTGCATGTAAACCGCCCTATAGTTTAAAGTGCTCTCTGCAGAATTGGATTTATTAGTACAGGCTCTCCTTTTTTTGAGTCCGGAATCCGGAAATGAAATTTTCCACCGGCTCTGCTTTCTCACAGCAATTATATAAAGATACATATTACTCCTGCAGCCTTTTTATAAAGAAAGTATTTTATCGATCCGCCCTATCATGACTACTATAATAGAATAGGAAGATTTCCATGATCCGCAGTTCTCATATGTATAACGGAAATTTTGTATGTGTCCAGGCAGACACCGATGCCGGTTTTCTGGAAGAAGCCAACCGCTTTAAATTTCTTGCCCTTGTCAGCGAGGCTAAAACTATTTTTTCTTTCCATCTGCATGCTTACAGCCTTACGCCCCGCCGGACACTTCTTTTAATTGAAACGGCTGCTCCTCCAGGTGCTGTTATCCGTTTTTTGCAAAACGCCTACCGACAATACCTGACGGATAAATACCCGGCGGAAAGTCACGCAATGAAAATTCATTATATAGAACAGAAGGTGTGGACCAGACATTTTTTTATTGAGCTCTGTAAATTTATACATCTTGCTCCATGCTTTGAAGGGCTCTGCAGCCGTCCATCTGAATGGAAATGGAGCAGCTATGATTCCTATATCCATATCAAACCTGCCTCTCTGACCGACAGAGCACTTTTATACTCTTTTTTTCCTGCAGAAACCTTGAGTGCTCTCCGTACGTTTCATGAAAGAGAACTGGAAAGCGGAACAGCTGCCGGAGACTTATTTGCTATCTACACGTCCTACCTTGCTTCGATGCACGCTATCCACAAGAAAACGTCTCTGTTTTCCTTTGATCAGCAGCAGGATAACGCATCTTTTTTCCTTTCTGAAAACGTTTCCTGTACAATAGAGTAAATAAAAAGCCCCCGCTTCTGACCAGCACCACCGGGCTGCAATACCGCTTTTCGTCTTTGCTGCAACGGTTAGAGATAAACATTGAGCTGGACGTTTTTATCCCTTTAAGAATTCGAGATAAACCGCACCATCTGAAGTGAAAAGTATTACACACGGCTTTCTGTCCGTATAAAGCACAATTTCCTGAAAACACCTTAAGAATAACTACACCCTCTCTTAGAAAGGATTTTTCTTTATGCACCCATGGAAAGCTTCATTACTGTCTTTTCTGCTTCTGCTGTTTGTTTTTCCTTTTTCTGCAGAAGGTAAGACGAACGAGTATTACGCACTGAGCAGCTTCTCCAAAAAAAGTTCCTACGGGGAGGAAGCTTTATACGATCTCCCGGTCAATCCAAAATCCGCCGGAGTTCTTATAGCAGAAAACGAACCGGATAATATACTTTACCATCAAAATGGCCAATCTTTGTTTTACCCTTCGAGTACCACAAAAGTCATGACCTTATATCTTGCCCTTAAATACGGGGACCTTGATGAAGAGGTGGTTGTTCCGGAAGAAATACAGGAAGTTCCCTACGACAGCTCTCTCGCACATCTAAAGCCCGGGGAAAAAATGACATTCGAAACGCTCCTGCACGGGCTGATGCTCCCTTCCGGCAACGATGCCGCTGTAGCAGTTGCACACCACATCAGTGGCTCTGTATCCGATTTTGTCGAGCTGATGAATGAAGAAGCACAGAATCTCGGTGCAGAGAATACTCATTTTATGAACCCGCACGGCTATCACGAAAGCAGTCATTATTCAACTGCTTACGATTTAAGCTTGTTTATGTTCGCTGCTCTGGAGTATGAAAAAGGTGAGGAAATTATGGGGAGTCATACTTATTCCGCTTCCTACGTAAATCCGGACGGAGCAGAACGGAAAAGAACGTGGCGGACGACAAATGACCAGCTGCTGCCTGACTCCCCTCATGCCTCCCGGTATGTATCCGGTGGGAAAACAGGATATACGAGCCAGTCCCTTTACAACCTTTTAAGTTTTTCCAGAGTAAACGGTGATTTATATGTTACAGCGGCTTTGAGAAGCGGACGCCAGAACCGCTACCAGGATACTACCCGGATGGTTCTTCAAGTACTTTCAAAAAAACAGGAGCAGAACTACTCCCACCGCCCGGTTTCTCTTTAAAAATCAGATTCCCGGTCCTGATGCAGAATAGAAGCACGCAGCTTTATTTATATTACAGACTGAAAAAAGAGAGCAGGACGGAATTTGTCCTGCTCTCTTTTTTCATCCAGTTCTTATTGGGGCGCCGTTAATAGAGCTGCGGCTTCCTTTCCTGTAACGTTTCATCGCAGCCTCCTATTCTTCGGCACCGATTCACTACCAGCCTCTTCTTTCTTTTCTTCGCTTTCTTTTTAAAGGAATTACTACGTTGTAATTAATAAGTGCCATAATAACTGCCGCAAGAATAATACTGGCAATTAAAATCACCGCACTCGGCGCAATTCCGAGTACCTCCCCAACGTATCCGAGGCCGCCGAGCAGAGTGATGTAGCCGATCAGGCTGACGGCATTTAACGCGTCTCCTGCGAAGTTAAGCAGTCCTTCCATCCATTCTCCCATAACAATGTACAAAAATGCCAGACTGACTCCGGTAAAGAGCAGTACGAGATAAACAACTGACATAGGAAGACCGAATAATTCCATTATAATGCCTCCTTATCTGTGGTCGATGGCTCTCCTCTGCTTATCTCCTCAATAAAAAAGAGAAAGCTCCGGTTCTTTTTTCAAAACCGCAGGATAAAACCAGCCTTTATTTAGTAGTGCTTTAGTATTTATTTACCCTGTGAGCTTCTCTGTTAATCCAGTTCATTTTCACCTTCCGGCAGATAGAGAGAGACTTTATCCCCAGACGGGCCTTTATACTTCAGGCTTATATTGTTCTATCGAAAATCGCAGTTTGCTCATGCGGTATGAAAACGAAAAAGAAGCTCATCTCAGGTATATTTAAAGTTCAAGCAGTCCTCCCGGCAGAACGCGGCTTTTCATTATCTCACTTTGCCATCGAGTTTTTCTTCAATAAAATTCCCCGTATGTGCAAGAATAATGGTAGCAATAACCGCTGTAAGCGCCAGCCCGTAAAATCCTGCAGCAATACCTATTCCCACGCCGCCGACAAAGAAAATCATTGCAGCTGACGTCAGTCCGGTTACGTTAAACCCGTCCTTCAGAATAACCCCGGCTCCCAGGAAACCAAGTCCAGAGACAATCTGGGCAGCGAGACGCATTGGATCCATCATAATATTATCGGAGCTTTCGGCAAAATGAGTAACACTGTGAATTGAAATAAGTGTAATAAGACATGTCGAGGCACACACATACATATATGTTTTAATCCCTGCTGGTTTACTTTTCGAATAACGGTCCAAGCCAATAATAAAGCCAATCACGGAACTCGCTATAATTTGCAGAAGCATTTCCAGATAAGGAGTCACATACTCCCCTAAATAATGCCATTCAAGCATTTTTACATCCCTCCTTATACATCGAGTAACGATCTGCCTACAGTTTACTGTATCCAGGCAATTCAATGTTAAACTATTTTTCCCTTTTTCTCATTATTTCATTCAGTTCTTTTTTAAATTACTCAAACTTCTTTTCTATACATAATTGAGCGCTCCTCTTTTCATTTCCTCCCTGTTTTTAGTATCATGAGAGGAAAGGAGGTGGCGAGCATGAGTGATGAAAAACAGGAATTAAAAGACCGGGTGATGGCGGAACTGGAAAATGTAACCGACCCGGAACTTGGGGTCGACATTGTAAACCTCGGCCTCATATATGAAATTCAGCTGGATGAAAAAGATAATGTAACGGTCATCATGACGTTGACGTCAATGGGCTGTCCACTCGCCGGCACCATTGTAGGTGACATTAAAAAAGCGCTCAGCGAACTTCAGGAAATTCAGGAAATTGGAGAAGTGGAAGTCGACATCGTCTTTACCCCTCCGTGGGATAAGTCTATGATGTCCCGTTATGCCAAGCTGGCTCTCGGAGTAGCTGACAATTAAACATCCACAGCTTCTTTCGTACGAATCAAAAACCGGCAGTGCCTCCCTGGCACTGCCGGTTTTTCAGACTGTTGATTACGTCTTGATTTCAGAATAATTATGCTTTTGAGCGTACAGCTTTCTCCTGCACTCTCCGGCGGAAGCTTGCCGTGGGGCTCGCCGTCAGCTGTTTGCCCTGCGGTCGTGTAGGATCTTCCGACTTCGCTTTATCCCACCGGCGTCCCCGCCGGACGTTCCGGAGGAAAAAAGCCTCTCCTGAATGGAAGAAAGGGCAGAATTCACACGTTTTTTAGAAAAGAAACCTTCTTTTTATTTTCCTGCTGGAGCTGCAGCAGGCGACTCCCGAGGCGAAATAGGACGAGCAGAAGATCCATTTCTTCCGAGCGTTGTGAGGAAGAAATTAGCTGAAGCCGGCCCGCCCGGAAAGCGTCCTGTGGAGGCGGAAGCAGGCAGATGTCTACGCCTGTATAAAAAACACTTTATCAACCGCCGGTCTTTACATAAAAAAGCCCTTCTCATCTTGCTGATTGACTCTTCCTGCTGAGGTAATTATTCGATTATATAACTATATAGTTTCTGTTATTCATTACAAACACTGCTTTTATTTGTCACCAAGAAACGGACGGTTGATGTAATGGTAAATGACTGCCATAAAAATAACTCCTCCGACGATGTTTCCGAGAGTAACCGGGATCAGATTCCGTACCATTCCCTGAATGGACACAGCGTCCGGATTATCCAGTACAAGTGCGATCGCAAAGGTACACATATTGGCGATACTGTGTTCATAGCCCGAAATAAAGAAACAGAATACAAAGAAAACCATAGCTGCCATTTTAGCAATGTCTTCTTTCATCGATAAAGGCACAAAAAAAGCAAGACAGATCAGCCAGTTACAAAGAATTGCCCGAAAGAAAAGCTCCATTACCGGATCGGTCATTTTCTGTTCGGAAACCGTCAAAAGAAAGGCGTTCACTTCCGGATCGTTAAAGAGCCCCGTCGTGTATATTAAAAAGGCGAACGTCAGTGCACCAAGAATGTTTCCGATATACGTATAAATCCACAGCTTTCCTACTACGAGCCATTTCATTTTTTTCCGGATGGCCGCATAGGTATGGTAAAACGTATCTCCGGTAAACAAATCCGCTCCTCCGTAGGCAATTAAAATGATAGCGACACTGAACGTAATGCCTGCCATCGGGTACGTCCAGGGAGACTGTTCCAAATAAAAAAAGCTTCCTGTCCGGAAAGCTACGATCACACCGAATCCAATAAACATACTGGCCATCATTGCCCGGATAATATAGCGTATTTTCCCCGTATTAAATATTTTTTCTTTTTTTAGAGCCAGTTTTTCAACCTGCTCCAGTGAATTTGTTTCCATTCATTTTTCCCCTTTTCGTATAGCTGCTTTTTTCACTATACGCCTCTGTTTCAGAAAAGAAAACAACGTATTTCGATGTAAACGGAACCAATTTTTAATTCTAATAATGCATACGTTTGCATTTCTTTTCTTTTCTTTTCTTTTCTTTTCTTTTCTTTTCTTCCGACCAGGATAATCCCCTTTTTTTCAGCAGACAAATTTCATAACTGCCTTTTCCGGTAAACGAACAATCTGCATTTTTTAATGGCGGTCTCTTTCAAAAGTGGTCGCCCTTAATAGACAGCTGATCCATTGTTAGTATTTCCTAATTTCGTTTTCCATTATAAATACATCCGCTTGAATCGATTAACACAATCCTTTTCAAATTCTTTTATAGATTATTTTCTTTATGGCTGCCTTTAAAAACAGCTCGTTTAAGAAATGGACACAACGCTGCTGCGCTCTCAGCGGGGCTTACCCGAGGGCTTGTTCCCGACTAATTTTGGCGGGAAAACCGTCCACCAAAATAGATCCTCAATCGGCGCTCATCCTCTCGGGATCCCTCCTTCGTTACACAGCGTATTTGACATACGCTTTTTATTAATAACCTATGAAAGTCTTTCATTTATATGAAAATCTTTTCCTTATTGTGTTACAACCGGATTGTGTAAGGGAAACAGGTTTTTATGAGGAGGGATGAAAGTGAACGTTATTCTTACAGGGGCAGCTATTATTTTTATTCTGCTGAACCTTATTTACTTTTTTCGTAAAAAACGCTTCCGTGAAAGCAGTATACATACAGGCCTTCTGCTGCAGATGTTTTTTACACTTACTGGATTGACGCTCGGCTTTGCCCTGCTGTATTACTTTCTTTCCATGCAGGAGACGATCCTCCGCGTAAACGACCCGACGGACGCTGCGGTAGATCCGACATTTCTTGAAGCATTATATTTCAGCGGTGTCACTATTTTATCTGTCGGTTACGGTGACCTTGTTCCTGTCGGATCGGCCCGTTTCTTTTCACTCATACAGGCGGCCCTCGGACTTCTTATCCCAAGTGCTTTTTTTCTCACAGCTATTGGACAAAAAATGCAGGAAAAAGAAGAATAAACAAAAAGCACCGGTATTCTCTTTTTATTAGAATACCGGTGCTCAGAGTGTTGATTAAGTCTTGATTTCAGAATAATTATTCTTCTGAATGTATAGCTTTCTCCTGCGCTCAGCCCTTGCCGTGGGGCTCGCCGTCAGCTGTTTACCCTGCGGCCGTGTAAAGGATCTTCTGACTTCGCTCCAATCCCACCGGTTTTCCCGCCGGACGTTCCGGAGGAAAAAGCCTCTCCTGAATGGAAGAAAGGGCGGAATCAACACATTTCTTAAAAAGAGAAACCTTCTTTTATTTTCCTGCTGGAGCTGCAGCAGGCTCCGAGGCGAGATAGGACGAGCAGAAGATCCATTTCTTCCGAGCATTGGGAGGAAGAAATTAGCTGAAGCCGGCCCGCCCGGAAAGCGTCCTGCGGAGGCGAAAGCAGGAAAATGCATAGTCATGTATAAAAAACACTTTATAAACAGCCTGAGCACCGGTATTCTCTTTTACTGGAATACCGGTGTTTTTTTACGAGCTGCTTCTCACAGAGCGGCTGTAAATTTCGCGCCGTTCCTGTGTGGCCGCCTCCAGCGAAACAATCGGGTAAGGGTAGTCATGTCCCAGATCAAGCGCCGCTTCTTTCCGGTCTTTTTCACTCATTAAGTATGGAGAAAAAAGATGTTCCAGCGGCACAAATTCAAGTTCCGGAACCCACTTCTTCACGAATGTTCCATCCGGATCGTATGTACGGCCGTCTTCCACTGCTCCGACTTCCTGAAACCCCCGGTCCCCCGTACCGATCCCGGCAAGCTCCATCCAGCTTCCATAGTTAACCGAAACATCGTGATCAATTAAGTGAGCTTCAAACCATGCGGCTCCCCAGCGCCAATCCACTCCAAGGACGTTCGTCAGAAAAGCTGCAGCAATCCGCCGGGCACAGTCTGCTGTGTGTCCGCACGCTTTCAACTGTCTCATTCCCGCATCAACGAGAGGGTACCCGGTATTGCCGCTGCACCAGGCTTCAAACACCTCCCTGTCTTTTTTCCATTCAATAGGAATTTTCCGGAGGCCGCCTTCTGCAAAGCACTTTTCTTTTTCTTTATAAAGGAGAAAGTGGAAATAGTCCCGTTTCAGAAGAGAAGTATAAAGTCGCTGCACACTGCTTTCTGCATCTTCCTCTTTTCTCACTTCTTCCAGCCTCACAGCAACATACCTTGGAGAAAGAGCTCCTCCGGCTATCCACGGAGACAGTTTGGAAGCCGCATCAAATTCAAGCATTTCGTTTCTGCGCTGACGATAGTGCAGTACATGCCTGCTTTTGAAAAAATAGTCGTCCAGACGGCGGAGCGCCTCCTTTTCCCCGCCATTCACGAGCGTTTCGGCCTGACTGTCCCGGAAAAGCCGCATCAATTCCTCGCCGGTCGCCGCGTGTTCTTCTAAGTATAGAGGAGTCTGCTCTCTCGGCATTTCCACTTCATGACGGGGTTCAACCTTTTCTTCCAGCAGTTTTTCTTCAAATTCGTGAAAACTCCCGGGGAGGTCTTCCAGTGAAAAGGGCAGGTCTTCCGGGTGAATCAGCGTATCTCCGTAATACCATGACGTCCCGGCCTCTGCTTCGCGGGCTGCTTCTTCAAGTCCGGCTTCGTCTTCCGCTTCTTCGATTCCAGGCAGCCGGTAGGCGCGGATGTTTGTTACAGGATATTCTTTCATCCACTGCCGAAGTTCCTGCACGGGGTCCCCGCTGCTCACGACGAGCGGTACACCGAGAAGTCCAAGCTGCTGGTGAAGCTCCAGCAGATTTTCAATTAAAAAGCGAAGTCTTTTTGCATCCATTCGCTGAAAGCCAGCCTCCGTCTTTTCCTCATTTCTCCGGTCGAAAACGAACCCTGCCATTACCGGCTGTTCAGAAGCCAGTGCTTCAACGAGAGGCAGATGATCATGCACTCTCGTATCATGCCGTATCCACACAAACTCCATAGCTTTCCCCCCTTAGCAGTATTTATGATAATTGTCCTATTCCCTTGTTCTACCGTTAAGAAACACACTGTTCTTCATCCCGCTCTTTCCTGTATACTGGATAAAAAAGGAGGAGTCGTTCATGCGTTTAAAAACAGCAGTAGTTCAGATGGACGTAGCCTTTGGGCATCCGGAAACGAATTACAAAAAAGTCGAACAAAATATAAATGACGCCGTCGAAGCGAAAGCAGACGTCGTAGTACTTCCGGAGCTGTGGCCGACCGGATATGATTTTCAATATATGAAAGACCATCCCGATACAGAAGCGGATCAGGCTGTGAAATTTCTGTCGGAGCTCGCACGCAGACACCGGGTCAACCTGATAGCAGGGTCTGTCCCAAAACAGACAGAGAATGGGTTATTCAACACGATGCTCGTTTTCAACCGCCACGGCGCTTTCGTCAAAGAGTACAGCAAGGCCCATCTTTTTCGTCTGATGGAGGAAGAAAAGCATTTGAGTGAAGGTAATGAAGGCGGGTTGTTTAAACTGGAGCACGGCTACGCGGCCGGCTTTATCTGCTATGACATTCGTTTTCCAGAGTGGGTTCGCACGCACATGCTTCATCCGAAGCACACACCGTCAATACTATACGTTGTCGCAGAATGGCCAAAACCAAGGATTGACCAATGGCGTGCTCTCCTTATTGCAAGAGCAATTGAAAACCAGTGCTTTGTAGTAGCCTGCAACCGCATCGGTTCCGACCCAAATAACACCTTCGGCGGCAGCTCCCTTGTCATCAGTCCACTCGGAGAAATCATTGCGGATGCCGGTGAAAAAGAGATGATTCTTTATGCTGAAATTGAAACAGACGACGTGCACGAGATCCGTGAAAATATCCCTGTCTTCCAGGACCGTCGTACAGAACTTTATCGTTATGAATAAAATCATCGAAAACCTGTCCGTCAATCGACCGGCAGGTTTTTCAGCTTATTGATGAAGTAACCAGACGGAATTATTGCTGACCGGCTGTCGTTTTTCCGTACTCCCTGGGAGGAATCCACCTTTCTTTTAATCCCGGCCGTCTCCCCTCTCAGGACAGGAAATATTTGTAGTTATTTTCCTGTTTCCGGATTATACTGTAAGTAATACGCGGGGAGGTGTTCTGCTGTGAAATTGGAAGATAAACTGCAGGAATGGGAAAAAGAGAAGCTTCTCGATCGCAGTACTGTCACCCGTATACTTTCTTACGAAAAGGATCGTTATCCCGTCAGGAAAAAACACCGGCTGCCACTGCTCACGATAATAGGCCTCATATTTTTCACTCTGGCTGTCTTCAGCTTTATCGCTGCCAACTGGCAGGTTATGCCGGCGCTTCTTAAAACAGGACTCGTCCTTTTCCTGATGTGGGCCTTTTATGTACTCGGATATTTTTCTGAAAAGAAACATTTTGCCCGCCCTGTCATTTTCCGCCTGATCGGCCTCGCGATGTTTGGGGCTTCCATTATCGTGACAGCCCAGGCCTTCCATTTTTCTACAAGCGGTTCTCTTCTTCCATGGGCATTGTTTCTCGCAGCGCTTGCCCACTATGCTGTCTGGCGGCACGCTGCCTATACTGTTACAGCGTTCATTTTTGGTATCTTTACATTGACCGCTTCTATTCCGGTCGTCAGCTGGGTGGAATGGAGCTTTTTTACCGCAGTCGTGCTCGCCTGGTTTCTTACTTCCCGAAAAGATGAAACGACGTTTTTCAGCTGGTTTCTTCTATTCGGATCCGGTTTAAAGCTCTGGAGCGCAGCGGAATATGCGAGCCCTTTCTGGCCTGTCTGGACACTATTTGTTCTCTTTCTGCTGCTGTTCCTCATTCCCGATGAGAAAGCACAGAAGCTTCTTCCGCTTTACACCGGCACCGGTGCTCTGCTGCTCGTTATTTATCTCGCCGTACGTGGTGAAGCTGGCTTGACGCTCGTCGATCTTAACTGGTCCGAGGCATCTGCTTTAGCTGCTGCCGGTGCCCTCGTTCTTATCCTGGCTTTCTGGAAATTCCCTGCAGCAGCCTGGACTGCCGTTCTCGGAGGTCTCGGTTTTATGATGTTTGACGAAACAGCCATCGCTCTCGCAGTAACAGCAGAAATTACAGCGCTTGCCTATTTATTCGTTTCGCATCGCCGAAGCCTGCCGCTTGCTCCCGGCTTTACTTATTTTATTCTCGTTCAGCTTGTCATTTACGTCATTTTTGCATGGGGAAGGCTGGATATGGCCTTGTTCTTCCTTATCGGCGCACTCCTTCTCTTTGCTTTTTCCGGCACAGCCTGGTGGCTTAACCACCGGAAGGAGGAGGCAGCATCATGAAAAACTGGATATTACCTCTCATTCAGACACTTTTCACTGCACTCGTCGTCCTCAGCTTTTACGCTGTCAGCTGGTGGGGGGAAGAATTCACGCTCCGCGCAGAGCCGTATGATCCGTTCGATCCCTTCTTAGGTGAATACGTTATGCTGCAGTATCCGGATCTCGACCCCCCTGCCGGCCTGGATAACCAGACGGTGTACTTCACGCTGGAGGAGGGTGCTGATGGATATGCTGTCATAGACAGAATCGACGATCAGCCTTTCTTCGGGTCCATTGAAGGGCATACGTACCAGCAGTTCGTCACTGCTCCGCAGCTCGAGCAGTATTATGTGGAGCAGGGAGAAGGGCCGGTACTGGAAGAAGCCGGCGATCTCGAAGTAACTGTGGACGTTGCCCCCTGGGGAGCTGTACGCCCCGTCAATCTGGAAGAAAGGTCTTCCGAATAGCATAAAGAGGCTGTCTTAAAAGGGTCATAGAGACAGCCTGAACAGCACGAGTGGAGCCGGACCAAGGTTTTAAAAACCCTGTCAGACCGGGATTTATCTGACAGGGTTTAGTCCGCGCGAAGCCGTGCTCTCTCCCTTATAGGACATACGCTTTTGTTATAAATTCTACTGCAGGAAAATAAGGTTGATTGCAGCAAGAGCCACAACAGCTCCGGCCAGACGCCTCATGTTTTCCTGGGAAATACGGCGCAGACACGAAACTCCGAGCTTTGTTCCGATAAGAACCGTCACAATTCCAACTAAAAAGTAAAGTAGAAAGTCCACATTGTAGTCCCCATTCACCCCGTGAAGCGTGACCGTCATGAGATTCGTGAAGAAAAATGTAATCTGCAGATTTGCACTGTAGGCGTACTTGTCGTCAGCGAAGGCAAGCATCAGGAAAAAGACGAAAAACGGTCCCCCGATAGCAAACACTCCCCCGACAAACCCGCCGAGCAGCCCAGCAAGAATGGGAATCCAAATGGCCGTAGAGTTGATTTTCTGCATTCTTTTCGCTCCATAAAAAAGGTAAACGACAATCAGAAGAAGGAATACCCCGAGAAAATCCCTCATAATATCCAGTTCTCCATATGTAGAAAGAACATAAAACGCGCCAATCCGCCCGAAAAAAGCAGCACTCAACAGTACCACGAGCGATTTCCACCGCACGTGCTTCCAAATCTGAAAAGCGATGCTTGCTGCGACAAACAGTGAAAGCGACATCACGAGCAGTGTACTTTCTATTACGGTAAACATGAGCGGAAGGAAGCTCATCGCAATCAGGCCGAAGCCAAATCCGCTCACTCCCTGAATAAAACTGCCCGCCAGCAGTACGAGAAATACTATCAACAGTTCAATCATAAATACGACCCGGCTTTCTGTAATTTACTCATCTCCGCTTATTGTACGCCAATCGAAAGATAATTCCCACCCGGACTCTCGTTTTTTTCCTGGAATTCATGCTATCCTTAACTGGAAGCCACTTCCTTTCCGGTATTTAGACATCTATAATTGAAATGTTTTTGTGGAGGTCCTGCTTATGGAAACTGCTGTCGTAGCCACAGCGATCACAGTCATGGGACTGATGGTCGCTTTAGGTGTTTTTCTCTCCTATAAAGTACATATTACTACCGAAACCAAACAGCTTCTCGTTGTCGTCGTATTAAACATAGCTGTGCCATCCGTCATTTTAAACGGGGTATTCAACACGGACGTTTCCGATCAGCTGCTCCGTCAGGTCGGCATTATTTTTGGACTTTCTATCATTTTTCATCTTGGGGCAATCGTATTTGCTCTTTTATTTGCGAAAATAGCAGGCTTCCGCTCCACGTTTGCGAAAAGAATGACGGTCCTCGCCGCCCTCGGAAATACCGGCTTTATCGGCATTCCGCTCTGCGCCACGATTTTCGGGCCGACCGGCGGGCTTCTCGCTGCGATTTTTGATGCTGGACTGGACTTCGTTATTTTTACTGTCGGCCTTTATCTTCTGCAGTCCGGACGCTCGTTCCGGCTGAAGCAGCTGAAATCTCTTATCAATCTGCCGCTCGCTGCGGTCATTATCGGCATCAGCTCCGCGTTTCTTGAGCTTGAGCCGCCGGCCGTCATCCGCCAGCTTGTAGAGCTTTTATCGGGTCTTGCCGCTCCGCTTGCCATGCTGTATACCGGCATTCTCCTGCAGCAGCTGCTCCGGCGGACCGGGTTCCGGGTGTATCCCCAGATCTGGTTCCCGCTCACGGTCCGGCTGCTTGCCATCCCTGCATTAACACTCACTATTCTTCCGTTTATTCCGCTGGAGGAAATGACGAGAAACGTCGTCATCGTGCTTTCCGGCATGCCGACCTTTATGCTCGCGGCCATTCTCTTTACCCGCTATACGGATGACGAAGATAGCGCGGTTATGACTATTTCCTTTTCAACAATCCTGTCGATGGGAACAATCCCGCTCGTCGTCTACGCCGCTTCATTTCTTTTTTAAATACGGGGTGAAAAAAGACGGCCGGACCTTACGGTTATGAGACTTTCGGAATGAGAGTAAAAGAGCCAACTGAAAACTTTGAAGTATTAAAAGATCACACGATGAAACCACCCTCCCACTCGTAAAATTAAGGAGAGATCTTTATGGAAACCTTTCAGCGCCAGGTAAGATGGCTCGTACCGGCTTTTCTTTTACTTACCGTTCTTGACCGGACGATATCCTTCCCTGCTATCTGGACTATTATTGTTATTATTTTATTCGTTATAGGCCTTCTTGCTTTTTTCCGCGTTGAACTGCCGCTTCTCCGGCTGCACATCTTCCAGCTTTCGGCCGGCATGATGTTCAGCGGTGCAATAATCGGTAGTATTCTGACTTCCGGAACCGGCGCTTTTTTCGACTGGATTTACATTATTTTCTCTGTATGCTGGATCTATATACTTAGTAAAGAAACTAAAAAATTACCGGGAGAAGAATCCGCCTAGACTGTTCTCTCCGCTATACTGTATAGATCTTCCCGGAACGCAGCCCTTAAAGATCCTGAAAAGGGATCAGCTGCGCCTCTGAGAGTTGGCAGTATTCGGTGGAAAGTTGGGAGAAATACGCTTGCATTTGGTAGAAATATTCTTATTTGGTAGAAATACTTAGAAGGTTGGTAGAATTCCGGGGACGAGTTGGTACTATTCCGGACCGTGTTGGTAGAAATACGCTTTCCTTTGGTAGAATTGCCTCGCCGCCCCTTCCAAAACACCCCATTTCAAAGCAAAACAGAACGCAGAAGTGGATTTCTTCTGCGAAGGTCACTAAAGAGTGTTTTCTTTCAGGAGGCTGGCAGAAATACGAAGAAAATTAATGGAGGCGACGGCTTCTCTTCCCGAATTACCGCATAGTCTTCCCGTTCCCAACTGCTGCTCAGCAAAAAAAGCCCCGCCGTCCACCGGCAGGGCTTTTTCTTCGCTTCTTTTACTCCTTTTCCACTTCCACTTGATCAACAAGCAGATGCTCTCCGGAAGTGTTTCTTACAGAGAAAATAATTTCTGCTTCTCCGTTCCCCGGTGCTTCGTATTCCCACGTTACTTCCTGCCAGTCACTGTCTTCCAGTACAGTGTAGCCGGAGTAATTACTGTAATTGTTTCCATGGTAGCCGGGGGCGTACATCGCGTTACGGATTTCCCCGGTGCCTTTCACCTGGAAAGTCACTTCGTACACCGCTCCTTCTTCCATGCGGTAGGCTTCCGTAGTAAACCGCTGATGGCTTGTATTGTCACGTTCAAGCTGCACTGCATATTCCCCGTCAAACGAGTCATCCGACTGGTTTACACGGGACATCGCAGTATTCGAAGCTTCTCCATACCAGCCCACAGGAAGGCCGTCCTCCCACTCTTCAAAAGAGCCGTTAGCGAGTTCTTCGAGAGCGTCAGCGTCGGACTGAACAACAACCGTCAGCGTGAGCTGGCCGCGGTTGCCCGCTTCGTCTGCTGCTTCATAGCGCACCGTATACGTACCGGCACTGTCCGGATCCACGTTATTAGTCACTTCCACCTGGTCCGTAATATCACCGTCCACGTCGTCGACAGCCGTTACTTCCGGAACCGTAAACTCTTCTCCGGCTGTCATTTCAATCCGTGGATTTTCATTCAGCTCATCATCCACAAACGTTATTTCCGGCGGTGTCACATCCCCCATATCGTAGTCCGGATCGATGTCCGGAACTTCGAGCTGTACCATGATTGGATCGTGGTCACTCGCCCGGCCGTGAGTTTCCATGAATTCGGAGTTGATCGCCATGGCATCCACGTCAAGTCCTGACTGAAGGTGCTCGGATACAACGATCGAATCAAGGGACTGGGAACTGCCGTTGTAGTTGTACGTATACTGCTCGCTGCGCGGCAGTTCATATATCGCATTGTAAAGGTCACCCATTTCCACCATTGTTTCTACCGGCGGGGACCATGGGAAGTCGTTAAAGTCGCCGAGTACCACAACGTTCGGATCGTCTGCCTTCTGATTCAGCTCTTCGACAAATCCGCCGACAACTTCTGCAATTTCCATACGCTGCTCCCGGCTTCCCTGTACGGGCGGCTGTTCCATACCGTAAGGAGCGAGGTCGCCGCGCTTCGAGTTCCAGTGATTGCCGATTACGTAAACAGACTCACCTTTAAAAATAAATTCGGATACTACCGGTTTACGGGAGTTTTGGAAAGCCTCATTTTCCGGATCAATAAAACCCGTTCCGTGGCTCAGTTCTCCGTTTTCACCGATCTGCACTGCTTCTGTCGCGTCAGCGGTGCTGTCATCCGCGAGTTCCACACGGTCGGTGCGGTAAATATGGCCGACACGGATGTTTCCTCCTGGAATACCGCCGTCCATGCCGTCGACCGGTGCTACATCCGTAAAGGCATACTGCGGACCGCCCTGGTCACGGATTTCATCAATCAGCGTCTGATAGCTTTCATCCGCTTCTGTATTGCCGCTGTCTGTCGTGCCATCGTTATCCATTACTTCCACGAGCGTAATGATGTCCGGAGCGTCCAGTTCATTTGCCATTGAATTGGCAAGGCGCTCTGTTTTCTCAGATGACACACCCGGGTAGTAGTTTTCCACGTTATACGTAGCTACCGTCAGCTTATCTTCTTCAAAATCGATTGTCGTTTCGTCACGGCGCTCGTTACCGCCGTCCATCAGCTCCGGAAAGCCTCCGTCCACCGGCTCCAGTTTGAAGTTGCCGAAATTGTACGACATAACGCCTGTTACTGCTTCTTCAAAATAGTCGCCGGTTTTAGCGACTGTGTTGCGCGGAGCATTTACGAACATAATTTCTGTATTCAGTTCCGCATCGAATTCCGATTCCTCCAGGTAAACTCCGCCGGAATCGGTGCGGTTTTCAACGTCCCATTCTTCTGAAATAACAGTCAGCTCATCGTATTTCTGCGGCCCGGTTACTGTTACCTGCCCCGGAATTTCCACGAGCATCCCTTCGAGACTTTCATAAAAATCCAGTGCGTTGTTTTCTGCATCGAATGTGTCCGGATCGTAAATGTCATAGCTTTCCGGATCAGCGACGAGTTCTTCCGGAATGTCCCGATCCTCACCGATCACAATCGGGTCCGGCAGGTCATTCCCTTCCGAAACCACCTGGACTTCCGACCCGGTAATCTGCGTCGTCGTCAGGTCGTCGTTCCCGTCAAAACCGTCTTCCTCCCATTCTGTAACCGTGCCGCTTACGTGCACTTCGTCACCAGTGGACACCCCGTGGTTGGGAAGGTAAACGAAAATTCCCTCCGACGTATTTACGTCTCCGTCCGACTCTTCACTCTGGAAGTAAAAAGCGCTGTTTTCTGTATGAGTGACAATGCCCGGCACTTCACGGACAGCTGTATCTTCGTAAGGCGAGATGTGGGAACTTCCCTGAATGTCGTAAATCTGTACATCCCCTGCTTCCGGCTGAATCGTATACGTGAATTCACGCACTTCGCTCGGCTCCAGCCCGTCGCTCACCGCCACTGCTTTCACTGTAACAGCTTCATCGATAACGATCGGCTCTGTGTAAAGCTCTGCTTCTTCAGACGGTTCACTTCCATCCAGCGTGTAGTAAATTTCCGCTTCTTCTGTTGCAGAAGAAAGCGTTACTTTCGTCCCTGCAGCTACCTGCCCGGTTTCGGGAGCAGCACGCACCGGACGTGTAACCGAAGCGTCCTCAATCAGATCGTCATTGTTTCTCGGCATCAGCTTCAGTTCGTTGAAATGATAATTTACAACGCCGACGATCGAATCGTAGGAGGTGTTTTCCATTACGTCAGAAAACTGTCCCAAAACAAGAAAATCATTTCCTGCCCCGTCTTCTGCATTGAAATCGTTAAAACCAACGTTATCAAGTACAGACACATCCTCAATTTCGATCAGCTTCGCCTGGACATCATCCATCTCCTGATCGAAGAATGAAGCGTCCACCATTTCCGGCTCAATCAGCCCGTGGGAAGCTTCCACGAGCTCTGAATCTTCCACAAGCAGCTGGATCATATCGCGGAATTCGTTCAGTTCCCCGGTAAAGGTTACTTTATCACCGATATTATAGGAGTCTCCAAGCCCCGAACCGCGCACAAGTATCGCCGCTGTTTCGTCCTGGACGTACATGTTCGTCTGGCCGCCTTCTTCAAAATGGGCCGTCACTGTTCCTGTTAAAGTCTGCTCTGTCTCCAGTTCTTCTCCACGTACGTCAGCAATTGTTGGACCAGCCGGCTCTTCTTCCTCCGGCAGAAAATCAAATGCTGCTGTCACGCCGTTCACGTCAAGCTCCCCCGCTGTTTCCGAAAGGTCTGCATCATGCGTCACCTGCACTTCTGAGCGGTTGTCCGCGTTGACTTCATAGTTCGTCAGTTCCGGCTGCAGTTCTTCCCCTTCTGATGTGGTAATAGAGACATCGATCATCCTTTCGATGGCGATGCCCTGTGGGTACGTTTTGTCAAATTCCACTTCGAAATTTGTTTCATCCAAAACTGTGACTTCCTGCACGGCTCTCTTCGGGCCCTCGCCACTCCCTTCCCCTTGTCCGCCGTTCCCATTTCCGTTATTCGCCATAACAGATGGGGAAAATGCTGTTACCGTCAGCAGCACGGCAAGAACAATAAATAAAGCTTTTCTTCCAGCTTTTATGCAAGTTTCCAAACTGGATTCCTCCTCTTATGTATGTAGTTGATTTTCCGGATATTACCGAAATATCAATTCGATCGTATCATGAAACCGCTTTTATAAGAAGCGTGAGCTGAAGGATTGAAGGGAATTAAGCCCGTGTCTTTAGTTTCATATTTGTAGCATGAAAAAGAATTGAAACTTTTCTTATGTTAAAATCCTAGCGTCATCATATTTCCGTTTTATTTTTTCTGAAAATTCGTTCAAATCGTTTTTACCTAAAATCCACGAACAGCACGTATGCTGATCTACCTTTACGATTTTCCCTGGCAGAACAATTAACATACCTGAAAGAACTTTCATCTTTTACTTCAAAGAGAAAAGGATGAAAAAAATGGAGTTATGTGGAAAGCATAACTCCATTTCTTATATACAACTCATATTTTCACATATTTGATTCATCATTCTATATCTTTAGACCTGGTTTTTATTTAAGACTTTAAAAACGATGCGAATGTCACAGGTGCAGCAGTTTCATCAGACAGCGGAAAGCCTGCTCCCGTTTGATTATGAGCTGCTGTGCTTCTTCCACCTTTACCGCGGAAAACTGAATTTTTTCGTGGGGACCGTACTGAGCCACCCGGGGCATGTCCTCCTGTATTACTGTCCCTATTCGTGCATAACCGCCTGCTGTCTGGCGGTCGGCAAGGAGGAGCATCGGCTGCCCTCCTGCCGGGACTTGAATCGTCCCCATCGTAGTAGCATCAGAAAGTATTCCTGCTTCTTTTTCCGGAGCAAGACCCGGCCCTTCCAGCCGGTAGCCCATTCTGTCGACTTCATTTGTTAAATAAAACTCGCTTTCGTAAAAACGGCTCATCGTATCTTCGTTAAACAAATCTTCATCCGGTCCGGAAATAACCCGTACCGGGCGGGTTTTATCGTAGTCCGGAATCAGGGATGGATGAAGTCTGCGTCTCGGAACGTCTGACGTTTTTGGCAGTAGTGAAACGTGATCCCCCTTGTTCAGTTCCCGTCCCTCATAGCCCCCGAGTTCTGCTTTGATGTAAGTAGACCGGCTTCCGAGCACTTCCGGCACATCAATTCCTCCTCCAAAAGCAATATACGCCCTGACACCGGAACGGGGTTTTCCAAACGAAATTGTCTGACCGGCAGAAACCGGTACTGCCGTCCATAAAGGAATATCTTTTCCGTCAATGGAGGCAGAGAGATCTCCTCCACCTACAGCAATCTTCGTGTCAGCTGTCATCACAAGCTCAGGTCCCATCATCGTAATTTCAAGACCTGCGGCGCCGTCCGGATTTCCAACAAGCACGTTGGCAAGCCGCAGTGCCCATGGGTCCATCGCTCCGCCAACAATAATACCGTACTGCTGGTAGCCCGGCCGGCCTTTGTCCTGAACGGTCGTCAGAAGCCCCTGCTTTTCCACTTTAAACCCGCTCATTTTTTCACCATCCCGGGAGCCGCAACTTCGACCCCGGCCTCTGCAAGTGCACGCCGCAGTTCGCGGGCAAACTCTGCGGCAGCATCTCCATCGCCGTGAATACATACTGTGTCAGCCTGAATCGCAAGTTCCCGTCCGTCCTCAGCGGTCACTTTTCCTTCCGTCACCATACGTACCGCCCGCGCCACCGCCGTCGAGGTGTTTGTTATGATCGCGTTCGGTTCACTTCTTGGCGTCAGTGTACCGTCAGCCTGGTACGTTCTGTCTGCAAAAACTTCCTGTGCTGTAACGAGGCCGGCCTTTTCACCCGCATGAATCAGTTCACTCCCTGCCAGGCCGTAAAGAATGAGGGAGCGGTCTGTATCCGCAACTGCCCTGGCTACAGCTTCTGCCGTCCCGGCGTCTACTGCTGCCTTATTGAACAGGGCACCGTGAGGCTTTACATGCTGCAGAGGAACGCCACGGACGCGGCAGAAAGCCTGAAGAGCACCGATCTGATAAAGCACAGCATGATAAATATCCTCGGCTGACGTGTCAATATGCCGGCGTCCGAAGCCGATTAGATCCTGGTATCCGGGGTGGGCCCCGATCCCTACTCCATACCGTACGGCAAGTTCAACCGTCCGGGCCATCACGTTATGATCCCCTGCGTGATAGCCGCAGGCGATATTTACCGACGAAATATGAGGGAGCACACCTTCTTCGTTTCCAACGACGTAAGCTCCAAAGCTTTCTCCAAGATCGCTGTTTAAATCTGTTTTCATGAGCTTCTCCCTCCTTCCACTGTAACTTCATATGCTCCTTTATTGATCTCTTCCTCTATTTGTTCATATTCCTTTTTTGTGACAGCTCTAAAACGAATTTTATCGCCTGCCCTTAAAAATACCGGCTCTTCCCGCTCCGGATCGTAGAGCTTCACCGGAGTCTTTCCGATAATACGCCATCCTCCCGGGGTAGTGAGAGAATAAACGCCGGTCTGCTCCCCGGCAATTCCTACAGAACCCGCTGGAACGGAAGACCGCGGGCTTGTAAGTCTGGGGACAGCAATACCCGGATCCATACCGCCGAGATAGGGAAAGCCTGGGGTAAAGCCGAGCATATAAACGGTGTACAGCGATTCCACATGCCTGTTTACAATTTCATCCGGAGAAATTCCGGTGCTTTCCGAAATACCTTCCAGATCAGGAGCAAATTCACTGCTGTAGCAGACAGGAAGGTGCCAGGTTCTTCCTTCCGGGATCGTTTCTTCCTCAGCCAGCTGCAGAAGTTTTTCTATATGTTCTGCTGCTTCTTTATAGGAAAGATTCCACGGTTCGTAAAAAACGGTTACCGCCGTGTAGGAGGGGACCCATTCAATGATTCCATCTGCGGGCTCTCTTTCAAGAACGGAAGTAAAAGCGCGTACCTGCCGATGTACTTCTTCTGATATTTCCGTACCAAAAGACACTCTGACACCAGCATCTCCAAGGGGTTTGATCAAATCGTCCACATCCTTCCCGGTGTTTTATGTGAAAACCATTCATCGGTTTATATATACAGGAACTGCTCAATTTTTCAGTGGAAACTCCAGGCAGATGACTGTGCCCTCCGGGGATGTTTCCTTTAAAAAGATTCTTCCCCGGTGATTATCCATAATTCGCTCAGCAATCGTCAGCCCGAGTCCTGTGCCGCTTTCTTTCGTAGTGGAAAAAGGATCAAAAATCTGTTCCGCTGCTGCCCCCGGTATACCATGCCCATCATCAATAACCTGCACCTGGTAAGTACCATTTTCCTCTTTTCCAAGGATGGCAATGCGGCCGTGTTCCCCCACCGCTTCAGCGCTGTTCCGGAAAAGGTTATGGAATACCTGCTTCATCTGGCTCGTATCGAGAAACATTTTTTTCTGTTCGAGGTCCATATGAAAAGCGATATTTTTCGTATCCAGTGTTTCTTTCATGAGCGGAAGAATTTCTTCAATAACATCCTGAAGGTACACTTTCTGAAACTTCGGTGCTTCAGGCTTGGAAAGCATGAGCATTTCCTCAATAATTCCATTGATCCGCTCGATTTCTTTAAGAAGCAGGTGCAGGTGGAATTTGTCGACTTCCTCCTCTGTAAGGGACTGCTTCATCAAATTCAAAAAACCGTCAATGACAGCGAGCGGATTCCGGATTTCGTGGGCAGCTCCGGCCGCCAGTTCTCCGATAACTGCAAGTTTTTCCTGTCTGCGCACCTGCTGTTCCAGTTTTTCTGTTTCCGTAATGTTAATAAAATAAAAGATTCTACCGATTGATTCCTGATTTTCATTTACAAGCTCCGACTGGGAAACAAGAAACGTACACGCTTCCTTCCCATCGGTATACCACACTTTTTCGTTTTGAAATATACCTTTTGAGGCGAAGATTTCCCAGAATCGATGGACACCTTCCGCTTCTTTTTTCAGCCTTGGAAGCATCGATACGTCGAAGTCCTCCCCCATCACTTTTCTCGCTGCTTTGTTCAGCTGCACATCTTCTGTCTGCTCATCCGAAGTAACAATTCCGACCGGTAGAGAATCGAGAATCTGTTCTCTGTACTGTTTATCCGCGGTCAGCATATCAAAAGAACGTTTCAGCTGATAGGACATTTCATTGATGGAACGGGCGAGCGGCTGAAGCTCCACCTGGTTTGTTTCCTCCAATACTGCTCCGTAGCTTCCTGCAGCGATATGATTCAGCTGCTGCTCCATTTTCTGCACCGGACGTGTAAACACAGCACTGATTCTGTAGGAGACGAGAATCGACAGAATAACACCTATTGATGTAATAAGCAGCAGCAGATCCAGCGCTTCTTCAATAATAACTCCAAACCGATCCTGCTGGGAGTCCAGCCCGGCATTGGCTACTGTATAATTTTCAGCGAGATTGCCCTGGATTTCCTCAAGCAGGGCCATATATTCTGTTTCAATATAAGAGGCCGCACCTTCCGTATTACCGAGGGCAAGAAGTCCTCCTACGTTATTTTCAATCATAAAGTCCAGCATATCGAGGTCATGCTGAATAAAATCAAGAGAAGCCGGCGGAGCACCATACGTGGCTTCCAGGGAGTTTTCCTCGTTTCCGATATTTTCGTAATTGCTTATAAAATCACAGCAGAAATCTGTTTCTATTCCCATTTCCGTATACTGCTCCTTCATGGCCAGCTCCGTTTCCCAGTGACCAAGCCACAGGAGCTCAGGGACATTATCAGATGTCATCGATTCACTAACTTCACTGATTTCATCGAGAGAGTATATAAAAAAGAAAGAAAGGCTGCTCAGCAGTCCCGTAAGCAGCAGAAGTACAATTAATATTCTTGAGCGAAGGCTCCATGAATGTCGTCTATTCTTCACATATACCCCTCCGCCGATGAAAAAGTTCCGTTACTGTTTATCGGGAAAATCCTGCAGTTTTTCAGCCAGTTCTTCTTTATCCGTGTCCGTAAACATTGGCCCGAGATCACCCGTGCTGCTAATATTTCTGCCTTCCTGATTCGTCAGGTCATATACACCGCTTCCGAGTCCGTCCCTTGATAAATAGTCTTCCAGAATATATTCATATATTTTAGGCACATCAATCAGGACACTCGTAATCATCTGTTCTTCAGCCAGATAAGCCTGGTCGGTAATAAAGCCGATAATGTAAAAATCCTGGACCTGCGCCTGCTCAATCACATAGCGGTTAAATGTATTTCCCCGTGAATAAATAACATCTGCTCCTTCTGCAAGCAGTTCATCCAGAACCTGAAGAGCTTCTTCCTTGTTATTCCTGCTCTCCACTGTCCGATGAATGACTTCTGTTTCATCGCACAGCTCCTGCAGAATAGTTTCTACTTCTTCATGTCTTTTCCAATCTCCTTCTTTGCTGAGAACTCCAATTTTTTTTGTTTCCGATTTGATGGATCCTGCCAGCAGGGCCTGCACCTCAGCCTCCAGGTTGTTGTACGTATATACAGCCTGGTTATCGTGCTCCGGTGTCCCCTGCAGCGAAACAAATTTAGTTTCCGGATAGGAAGCGGCAATGTCATTGAATACTTCCGTGTATTCTCTGCCATGGCCAATAATGAGATCCCGTCCGTTATCTGCTTCTTTTACCGTCCGGTATTCTCTCAATGTTTCCGTAACGAGACCGGAAAAAAGCTCTGCTTTAATTCCAAACTTTTCTTCCACACGAAGGCGGCTGTGATGAGCATGGCTACCCCAGCTCTGATCGGCAATTGCATCGGATACGAGAATCACGGTATCCGGCTTTTCCTCCTTGAGCTCTGAAGTATCCGCTGCCTGGAACATTTGTGTTGATAAATAATACAAAAAACCTATAAGAATGATGGCACAGAGAAACGCTAGGCATAAAATGACACTGCTCTGCTTTATCTGCCGCTGCATAAACGTTCCCCTCCCAATCAACAAATTACGACACGATCCGAGTTTATGTACCCCTATTTTACTAGAATAAAGACCTATTCGTCTATACCGCCATGGGTTTCAAGCGGGAATTATCTTTCGGAAACCGAGAAATACGAGGTGAAAGAAAGACACTAATGTCAAAATAAGTAACCTGTATAAAAAATGGTTAAATAAGACATACGTACCATTACAATAGACATTTCAGTCAGTTTTACTGAAAGGATAAAAAAAGCTGCCTCACGAGTCGACAGCAACTCGAAAGGCAGCGCAGGTATCAGCCTGTATTTAACAGCCCTGCTGCTACACCGCTTATGGTGAGCAGTACTTCTGTGAGAACTTCATCCGTGTGCTCCTCTTCTTTCGTTTCCCGGAGCGTCCGGATCAAATTGACCTGCAGGAAGTTCAGGGGATCCACATACGGGTTCCGCAGGTGAACGGAGCCTTGAATGTTTGGAGTGAAATCCAGCAGCTCTTCCGAACCGGAGATCTTCAGGAGCATTTCTTTTGTTAAATCAAATTCGTCAGAAATAATACCAAAAATACGCTCGCCAATTTCTTTATCTTCTACAAGATCTACGTATTCTTTCGCTGCTGTCAGGTCCGCTTTCATAAGCGCCATCTGCAGGTTATTGATCGTGGAGCGGAAAAACGGCCAGCCTTCATACATTTCTTTCAGTGTCTGCAGCTCTTTTTCTCCTTTTTCTGCATACCGGGCGAGACCGGAGCCGGATGCAAACCACGCGGGAATCATCTGGCGGCACTGGGTCCAGGCGAATACCCATGGAATAGCACGGAGATCTTCAAACTTTTCGCTGTTTTTACGGCTCATTGGACGGGAACCGATGTTCAGCTCACGCAGTTCGTTCAGCGGTGTCGTCTGCTTGAAATAAGTCAGGAAATCGGGATCGCCGAACACGAGATCCTGGTATTTTTTGAGCGAGTGATCAGACATTTCCTCAATGGCATTTTCCCATTCTTTTTTCAGTCCGGTTGCCTGCTCTTCCGTATGGTGCACTTTGGAAGTGGACTGAATTAATGCGGAAGCCGCCTGCTCCAGATTTCTAAAGGCGATGTTTCCGAGCATGTAACGGGAGGAAAGCACTTCCCCCTGTTCCGTAATTTTCACACCGTCACCGAGCGTTTCGGCAGGCTGGGACATGATACTTCGGTTCAAAGGACCACCGCCGCGTCCAAGCGAACCACCGCGTCCATGGAAAAACTTCAGACGGACGTCGTAATCACGCGCCATGTTATGAATTTCCTGCTGGGCTTTAAACAGCTTCCAGTTGGCAGTCAGTGTACCGCCATCCTTACTGCCGTCGGAATAGCCGAGCATAATTTCCTGATGGTTTCCGCGGTGTTCAATATGTTTACGGTATATATCCGCATCAAACAGCGTCTTCATAATTTCCGGTCCGGCAATCAGATCGTCGACTGTCTCCAGCAGCGGGGCAACGTTCAAATTGCTCTCCACCGTACCGTCCACGTGCAGTCGATAAATACCTGCTTCTTTCGCAAGTACGAGTACTTCAAGCAGGTCACTTGCAGACTGTGTCATGCTGACAAGATACACTTCAATGGATCGTTTACCGAACTCCTTATGAGCGTTGTTGATCATTTTAAACACGTCAAAAATATCCCGTGTTTCCTTGGAATAATCTTCATTCAGCAGCATGAGCGGCCGCGGGTCTTTGAGAACGCGAATCAACAGCTCCTGCTTTTTTTCTTCACTGAGGGAAGCATAGTCTCCTTCCAGCCCCACTACCTGAAGCATTTCGGCTACAGCTGACTCGTGCTCGCCGCTGTGATTCCTCACATCAAGTGTCGCAAGGTGGAAGCCGAACAGCTGCACCTGACGGATCATCTTATTGAGTTTTTTCAGGCGGATGTTATCCAGCTGATGTTCTTCTGCGTTTTCCTGAATGAGCATCAAGTCGCGGAGAAGCTCTTCGGCATGGTCATAGGCGTGTTTCCCTTTGGACTCCACCTGACGGAGACGCTTCAGCATAACAGCAAATTTCCTGCGGTATACTTCTCCTTCGATCTGCCATTTTTCGCGTCCGGTTAAATATTTCTTTTCTTCTTCAGCCACATGCTGAAGGAATTCTTCCGAAACGTCCACGCGCGTTGTGGACTGACTGAACCGTTTCATAAGATCCGTCAGCGATTCTTCATACTTCTGAAGAGCGAGCCCGCGCTGCAGCTTGAGCGTTTCCCACGTAATTTCAGGTGTTACGAACGGGTTTCCGTCACGGTCGCCGCCGATCCATGAACCGAAATTAAGAAAGTTCGGAACCTGCCACTGCTTTTCAGGAAAATATTCCTGCAGCTCATCTTCGAGCTCCTGATGAACGGCCGGCAGCACGTCAAAGAGCGTCTGATCAAAATAGTACAGCCCGTTTTTCACTTCATCAATAACTGTCGGCTTCCGGTGGCGGAGTTCGTCTGTCTGCCAGAGAACAGTAACCTCATTGTACAGGCTTTCCTCCAGGTTTTTACGCTTTTTGTAAGGCAGAGCCGGCTGATCCAGCTTTTCAAGGATCGTGGAAATCCGCTTTTGAATTTCCAGTACGGTCCGCTTCGTCGCTTCTGTCGGATGAGCGGTCATAATGAGTTCGATCGACAGATCATCGAGAATTTTCTGGATCGTTTCCTCCGAATGGTTATCTGATTTCAGGGCAAGCACAGCTTCCTGAATGGAATGGCTCTGAATATCCTGATCCCGTTCCCGGCGGTAAAACTGGGACCGGCGCACCCGGTGGTTCTGTTCTGCAATATTTACGAGATGAAAATAAATGGAAAACGCCCGGATCACCTGCTGGCGCATCGGTGGTTCCAATTTTGCAATTTCATCTTTTAAGTAGCTGTATTTGTTTTCATCAAAGGTTTCACGCAGTCCTTTTGTCAGTTCGCGGATCTCTTCGACTTTATTAAACAGTTCTTCTCCTCCATGCTTTTTCAGCACTTCTCCGAGAATACTTCCCAGCTTGTTGACGTCATTTCTCAGCTGCACATTTTGATCCTGTGTTTCTGTCATAAAAAGATCCCTCCTGTAAACATTAATTCAACCTGCGCCTGATGGCACTGTCCAAAGCAAAGTGGGACAACTTGTGTCCTAGGTGACATAAACTGTCCCACCCAGGCCATACGATGAACCGGCGCTTAATAACAAACATATTACCAGAAAGCCTCATTAATAATCAATTTTTTCTTACTATTTTGTCATTGCATGAGCGATCCGGAGAAAAGCTGTGCATAGTAATGATGTCAGCGATTCAGCACCGCTGTCACCGGATCCGGGCCTGTTCTGCCTTCATACTCTGTTTGATATCAAAAGCTCATTCCGTTAGTGCATGCTGAACAACATGGAAAACGCATAACGGGTATTTGCCGGGGGGCATAAATTATCCGGCTCAATCGTTTGTTTTAAAAAGTTCTATTATGAGATTGATCCGGGTGAAAAAATAAAAAAGAGCTGCCCCCTCTTAAAGCGGAGTGTTTCAAAGCTGCAGCCCTCAAAAATACTTACGCTGGATTTCTTCGAAAAAATTTAAATGATGCCCTGAAAACGCAGTACGACTTCCGCTATAAGCGCGGATCCGATAAACGTCCCGAGAAGGACGAGGCTCGCTACGATAAGTGTCCGCCAGCCGAGTTTTGCAAAATCGGCCCATGATCTGCCGATGGAAATTCCGGCATAGGCAAGAATCGGTGTCGTTAATGCAAGAAGCTCCACTTCATTTGTCCACGTAACAATATACTCTGCCCCCGGGGTCCATGGCATGGAAACGAGAATGCCGATAATCGCAATATAGGCAACACTCGGAAACTGAATCGGAATTAAATCACTCAAAATAAATCCTGCGAGACAGATAAGAATCAGCACGATCATCCCCGGTACAGCAGACAAGGGGGCTATCTCGTAGCCGAGCCAGTTGCCGAACAGAGCGGATATTCCAAAAATACAAAGCAGCAGTGTCCATTCCTGAATATTTTTAAGCATTGTTTTTCCGCTCCTTCCGTCTCATCATAAACGCGTACAGTTTCTCGGTAAGAGGCAGCCCGACAAAGATACTTAAGTACAGGCCCGTTGAGAGAGAAAGCAGGTTACTCGCCCCGGCAAATGCTACGATCGAATCTTCCATTTCCGGGAAGGAGCCGACAAGTGATCCGCTTGCCGCTGCCATCATGCTGCCGCTTCCAATGCCTGAAGCCATGGCAAAAGACAGTGGAGAAAGCGGCGTCAGTGTTGCTAAAAAGCCTGCAATCAGCCCCATAAACACCGCACCGAATACCGTACCGAAAATATAGACGGCCATAACGCCCCGTCCTTCGGGGGAATTCATCCCGAATTTATCCATGATCAGTCCGACATTCGGCTCCCGCGCGACAGAGTGCGTCATTCCAATCGCTTCTCTTCTCAGTCCAAGCATAATCGCAATAGGGAGCGCGAGGAAAATCGTGCCGAGATTTCCGAATTCCTGCAGCAGAAGAGCCGGTCCGGCTGCAATAATTTCCGGAAGAGACGGTCCGATAATTACCCCGATTTTTGCGAGCAGCAGTGCCACCCCGAGAACGATCAGCGGCTCGGCATTTTTTGCCTGTTTTTCTGAAATAAATGGTGTGAAGAAAACAATCAGTCCAATGATGATCGCGTAAAGCATCGGCAGCAGAAGCACCACACCCGGTCCAATCGTAAAACTGAACTGGCCGATGCTCTCTGCGATAATAACAATTCCAAGTACTACAACGTGAAGTTTCCAGTCCTTCCAGAGTCCATACGCCTTATCCGCTGCCATATTCTCCTCCTTTATCTCTGTTCAGTAACAGAGCACCTTTTTTCGATCATTTTCTTCAGTACGTGAATCGTATTCATACAGTCTTTTAATGCGGACCATTCCTTCGGGTTATGGCTGATTCCATCCCTGCTTTTCGTAAAGAGCATTGCCATCGGAAGATACCTGCCGATAATCATCGCATCGTGAGCCGCACCGCTCGGAAGGTAGACCGCTTCTGCACCGAGAATCTCCGCGGCGGTTTTCTGAAGATCTTTATCCGCCGGGACCGGATCGATTTTCATACTTACTTCTTTTTCTATGGAGACACCCCAGCTTTTTTCAATTTCTTCAAGCAGCGATGTAATTTTCTTCAGAAGCTTCTCCCTCGTCTTCACCTGAATATCACGCACGTCGACCGTACACGTTACTTCCCCCGGAATAACATTGACACCGTTAGGGAAAACATTCAGTTCTCCGACCGTTGCTACAGCAGTGGACGAGGCTTTAGCAGGAAGCTGGGTCAAAGACGACACAAAGGCTCCGGCTGCTGCCAGCGCATCTTTTCTGTCATTCATCGGTGTATTACCGGCATGTCCTGCTTCTCCTTTAAATCGGAGCTTCAGCCAGGCAGGCCCTGCAATGCCGGTGACGATTCCGGTGGATTGATTTAATTTTTCCAGCTCTTTCCCCTGTTCGATATGTACTTCCATGTAGGAATCATAACGGCTGAGGTCCGCCCCGGCCGACACGACCGATTCCATCGTAAGCCCGTTTTCTTTCATTACTTCCTCGAAGCTTTTTCCGTAAATATCTATACGTTTCGTTTCTTTTTCTTCTTCCAGCTCTCCCATAAATGCTTTACTCCCAGTCATTCCCCCATGAAATCTTGCCCCCTCTTCATCGGAGAAAACAATTGCTTCATAACTTTTTTCAGGAACGTACCCTGCTTCCTGCCAAGCTTCTGCCACTTCAATCGCTGCAATGACTCCGAGCGCACCGTCAAAATGCCCGCCATTTGGCACGGTATCTACGTGGGAACCGCAGAGAACGGTTTTTTCAGAAGCTGTCCCTTCAATCCTTCCGATCACGTTTCCTGCTCCGTCCGTACGGACGATCATGCCGGCTTTTTCCATCCAGTACTGGACGAGCAGCTTTGCTTCTTTTTCCTCTTTGGAAAACGCCAGCCTGTGGGACCCCTGCTGATCTGTCAGACCTATTGCACAGAGGGCCGCGAGCCGGTGGGCTGTGCGTTCCCCGCTGATTCCATCCCGGTCAAGTACCGAATCGTAACCTTCCACGAGCTGTTCGTAAAACTCAAGTGAGAAGTCTTTCATATTCACCGTACTCCTTTCTTCCTAATACTCTTACTTTATTTTTGGGAAAGCTATATTAAAGTTCGCTGACGACTGGAGAAACATTTCGCTTCCAACCGGCCTGCCGTGGAGGAGATTTTCGGGTTTGCTTACGCCCTGCGGGATCTTTCAATCTCCTTCTTCCGCGAGCCGGTTTCCACTTCGTTTTTTCATAGAAAAAGAAAAGTTCTACTTTTCAAAAACACTGTTCTTTCTACCGTAAAACGATGCCCGGGAAGAAACACCTGCGGAATGACATCCGCATGCTTTCTCCGCGGCAGGTGTAAAGAGCCGCAGGCAACCTTCAAATACAACCCGGAGCTTTAACGGAGCGTGCAAAATCGCTGCACCATGAGGAATGAAAAAGGTCCTTTTCCAGTAAGAGTACCTTCTATCCCAACAGGTGGAACGAAGCCTGTTTGTGCCTGGTCTTTTTTACCGGAAGCTGTAGTGGACATGGAGGGACTCCAGAGCGATGAAGGCCGGGCCCCTTGGAAAGCCTCTCCATAGAAACGAAAGCAGACGTTCATTTATTATTTTCAAGGTAGCTTTCGGGAAAAGAAACAGAATCCCTTCTTTTTGCCTGCCTTAAATAAAGTCGGATGCCGGGGCGGTGAAAAATTCCCCCATGACGTTTTTAGTCATGGGGGAATCAGTAAGCTGTTACATTCCTTTGTTCATTGCCCGGGCTTTTTCAAAATCATCTTCCATTGCCTTCGTCGGAGCAGGTCCGATATAACTGAAGAGAATAATCATCAGTGAGGAGATGATAAAGCCAGGTACGAGTTCATAAAGATCAAACAAGCCGCCTGCCTGGATCTGCACCCAGATAAGCACTGTAGCACCACCGGAAATCATTCCGGCGAGCGCCCCGTTTCTCGTCATCCGCTTCCAGAAAAGCGAGAATAGAATCAGCGGACCGAATGTAGCCCCGAGACCGGCCCAGGCGTAACTTACAAGTTCAAGCACTGTACTGTCCGGATCCTGGGCAAGGATCAGCGCAACACCTGCTACAGCAAGAACCCCGAACCGGCCGACCATGACCAGTTCCTTCTGAGACGCATTTTTACGAAGGAATCCTTTGTAAAAGTCTTCCGCCAGCGCAGAAGATGATACGAGAAGCTGGGAGTCAACAGTACTCATAATTGCTGCAAGTACCGCTGCCAGAAGCACCCCGGCTACGACTGGATGAAAGAGTACCTGAGTAAAGGAAAGAAAGACGGTTTCCGGATTATCCAGCGGCTGATCGGCAAAGTAGGCAATACCGACGAGACCGGTAAATACCGCCCCTGTCATCGATAGAATCACCCACGTAATACCGATCGTCTGCGCTTTAGGCAGCTCCTTCATGGAACGGATCGCCATAAAACGAACGATAATGTGCGGCTGACCGAAATACCCAAGCCCCCAACCGAGAAGGGAGATGATCCCGATAATTCCTACACCGCCGAACAGACTTAAGTTGTTCGGATCAATACTGCGGATCGTATCGAAAGTCGGACCGACACCCCCAAAGTCAAAAATTGCGACGATAGGAATAATGATAAGTGCCAGGAACATAAGAATCCCCTGCACAAAGTCTGTCCAGCTTACGGCAAGAAACCCGCCGAGGAACGTATAGGAAATAATGACAATGGCACCGATCCAGAGCGCTGTCTGCTGATCCAGCCCAAACGAGCTCTCAAACAGGATCGCGCCGCCGACAAGACCCGAAGAGGTATAGAACGTAAAGAAAATTAAGATTAGTACGGCTGAAACAATTCTGAGCGACCGTGACTTATCGTTAAATCTGTTTTCAAAAAAGTCCGGAAGTGTAATGGAATCGTTCGCCACCTCTGTATAGGAACGAAGCCGTCCGGCGACGAGCAGCCAGTTAATGACAGCACCGACTGCAAGCCCAATCGCAATCCATGCCTCTACCAGACCGGAAGCGTACAGCGCTCCCGGAAGTCCGAGCAGAAGCCAGCTGCTCATGTCCGAAGCACCGGCAGATAGTGCAGCAACTCCGGCACCGAGACGTCTGCCCCCAAGTACGTAGTCCGATAAGTTTGATGTCATTTTGTATGCGATAAGACCAAGCGTCAGCATACCTAAAAGATAGACAATAAACGTAATAATAATCGGCGTCGTATCTTCTACAAACATGTTAATTCCCCCTTAGCATAAAATAGACTCTCCGTCTACGGTCCTCCCCTCGAAAATTCCGATAATTTTGTTGCATACTTCATTATAGCCTGAAAGTTTCAGCATTGCTACAGCTGATTAACAGACGAAAAGCGCATAGTTATGGGAATATATGGTTCTTTTAAAGCATTTAGACTTGCTGTACAGGAATTACCGTTCCGGATTTCCTTCCCTTCAGTTTCGGTTCGCCGGTACGGGGGAATAGCTGTACGGGAAGCTGCAGAAAGTAATCAAAAAGCTTTTATTTGGTTTTCATCAACTACTTTACATCAGGAGGTACCTCTTATGACCACATATGCTAAGCAGTTTATTAATGGAGAATGGGTGGACGGCTCCAGCAGTAAGTCACTGGAAAATCTGAATCCCTACACCGGAGAAACATTATTTACCATGTCTTCTGCTTCGGCAGAAGATTTGGATAAAGCTTTCCGCTCAGCTGAAGAAGCCTTTAACAGCTGGCAGAAGACCCTCCCCTCGGAAAAGAGGGAGCTTCTAGAAAACGTGGCACACGTCATGGAAAAGAGAAAAGAAGAAATTATAGACTGGCTCGTGAAAGAGTCCGGAAGTACACTCGTTAAAGCAGAAATTGAATTCGGCGCCGCCCTTGGTATTGTGAAAGAGTCTGCTTCTTTTCCTTACCGGATGCAGGGCCGGATTCTCGATTCCGATACTCCCGGAAAGGAAAATCGTATTTATAAGTCTCCAAAAGGCGTCATCGGAGTAATCGGTCCGTGGAATTTCCCTTTCCATCTGTCGCTTCGTTCCGTCGCCCCGGCCATTGCTTCCGGCAACACGGTCGTTTTGAAGCCTGCATCGGATACGATCGTGACGGCCGGCACGCTCATTGCGGATATTTTCCGGGAAGCCGGAGCTCCGGCAGGCGTTCTTAACGTAACGGCAGGTCGCGGCTCGGAAATCGGGGATGCGTTTGTCGAACATCCTGTTCCCGGTGTTATATCTTTTACCGGGTCAACGGAAGTCGGCTCCCATATCGCAAGTCTCGCCGGTTCGCAGATAAAAGATACGGCTCTCGAACTCGGAGGTAATAACGCTGTTGTTGTTCTTGAGGACGCCGATCTGGAGCAGGCTGCCGATGCCGCCGCGTTTGGAAAGTTTCTTCATCAGGGCCAGATATGTATGAGCGCAAATCGTCTGCTCGTGCATGAAGATGTGCACGACGAATTCCTCCGGCTGTTCACCGAGAAAACTGCCCGCCTGAAAACCGGAGACCCTTCTAAAAAAGAGACAGTAATCGGACCGCTTATCCGTGAGGAAGAGACGGAGCGGCTGAAAAAGGAAATTCAGGCCACCGTGGAAGAAGGTGCTGAACTTCATTACGGAGGCGGATCTGACGGAGCCGTAATGGAACCGACAATTTTAACGAACGTGACACGGGATATGCCGGCAGCGGCAAAAGAAATGTTCGGACCGGTCGTTTCCGTTCTCACTTTCCGTACAGAGGAAGAAGCGGTCGAACTCGCTGACAGTACACCTTACGGTTTGAGTGGTGCTGTGCACTCCCGGGACATTCACCGCGCCGTGGAATTTGCTAAAAAGGTGGATACCGGAATGATTCACGTAAACGACCAGCCCGTAAACGACGAAGCCCACGCCGCTTTCGGCGGTGAAAAGCAGTCCGGGCTCGGACGTTTCGGAGGTGAATGGGCACTCGACAAATTCACGACGGAAAAATGGATCTCCGTTCAAAACGGCAGACGAAGCTACCCATTTTAACGCATGAAAAAAGCGGAAGAGAAAATCCGCTTCCTACCTCAAATTCAAAAAGGCTGATCCGGTTAGTTATTGCACCGGATCAGCCTTTTTGAGTGAAACTACGGGATCGGGAGCCGCGCGATTCTGCCAACTTTCTGCGGAATATGAAGTTAGTATAAAAAGTAGACACGCCAAAGTGATAGAATACAGCTAACGAAAGCAACCGGAGGAGGAGAAGGAAATGGAGAAGGAGAAAAAACATTACGACAGAAGATTCCGGCGATATGTCGCGAAGCTGGTGGTGGAGGATGGGCGCCGTCCCGCGGACCTGGAACGGGAACTCGGCATTTCCTACAGTTCCCTGATGCGCTGGGTCAAAGCCTATAAGGACGAACAGAACGAAACGGAAAAAAGCCGGCAGGACAGCCTGTACACGGCCACCGAATACAAGCGCCAGCTGGAAATGTCGGAAAAAGCCCGGCGGGACTTGGCAGAGGAGAA
>NZ_PZJJ01000069.1 GCF_003044065.1 Alkalicoccus saliphilus | reverse complement strand
ATGATGTGCACCCCTGAAATTAGACACCAAAATTTGTCAAATAATCGCTGGCTCATGATGCAGGCGGTATTGTACCGGGCTTACTTTTAAACGGGATTTTATGCGATCGTGATTATAGTAATGGATATAGCGTTTCAGCTCCCGCAGAAAATGAGGGATGCTCTTCCACTTTTCGGTACGGAGAAATTCCGATTTAAAGGTGCCGAAAAAGCTTTCGATGATGGCATTATCCAAGCAATTTCCTTTACGGGACATACTTTGAGTGATTTTTTGTTTCGCTAGTCGCCGCCGGTAGTGAGGGGTCTGGTACTGCCAGCCCTGGTCGGAGTGAAGGATGAGTTTCTTCTTCTTGGAATGACGGGCAAACGCCCGATCCAGCATCGTATCGACCAGTGCTTTATCGGGACTGTTTCCGATGGCGTAAGCAACGATTTCTCCGTTGTACATGTCGAGCACGGGAGAGAGATAAAATTTCTTCTGGAACAGGATAAACTCCGTGATATCGGTCGTCCACTTGGCATTTGGCCGTTTGGCACGGAACTTTCGTTGAATCAGGTGGGGAGCCTTCGTTCCGACGGGTCCCTTGTAGGACCGGTACTTTTTCCGGCGGATCTGGCAGGAGAGCTGTAATTCCTGCATCAGCCGCAGCACTTTCTTATGATTGACCGTCCGGTCAAAACGCGATTGGAGTTCCATCTGAATCCGCCGGTAGCCGTACCGTCCTTTATGTTCATGGAAAATGCCCGAGATCCATTCTTTTAGTTCCTGATTCCGATCTCCCTGCTTCCGGCGCTGCAGAATGGCATAAAACGTGCTTCGTTTTAATCCGGCAAGTTTCAATAGAAACGCCAGACGGAATCCCGGGTGCTCCTGCCTTAGTTCGTCGACCGCCCGCGCCCGGTCTTCTTTTGTGAGGATTGCTTTTCTTGAACTAAGGCTTTCAACTTTTTTAAATAGGCATTCTCCATCCGAAGTTCCTCTAACTCCTTTTGCATCTCTTTCGTACTCATGTCTTCCAGCGGTTTCTTTTTCATGGGTGGACGCCCCTTCTTCACGGGAAAAAGCGTACGGAGATCGTGGAGCAGGGCCTGATCCTCCCACTTTTGCACGGTAGAGGGAGCAGCAAGGTTAAATTCCACGGCGGTTTCAAAATACGACGCACGATGTTTCCAGTGATAGTTTAGTACCTCCATTTTAAACGCTGGATCGAAGGCAAGACAACCTTTTCGTGGAGCGAGCGCCCCTTTTCCATGCCGGCGAAACCGAGCGACCCACAAACGGATGACGCGTTTGTCCACGCCGAGCTTACGACTGATATCTGCATACGAATAATGGTCCGAGAGATAGAGATGAACCGCGGCTATTTTTTCCTGTTCCGTAAACTGTCCAACTGCCATAAGAACCCCTCCTTTCATGTAGGAGTGTCCAAGATAAGGGGGGCACTACAGA
>NZ_PZJJ01000068.1 GCF_003044065.1 Alkalicoccus saliphilus | reverse complement strand
AGACCTGCGGTAGTATGTCAATGAAAAAATAAGATGATATTTGTTTATCAAAGGACATATTCAAGAAAAAAGCCCGTAGGAAAGAACCCTAGCATTTTTGGTAAAAACTAGGAGTTCGAAAGGTTTTCACGGACCAGGTAGATTGGTCAGTGCTTCACGCCCCTTTCCGGCGTAAAGAGTTGGTGGTTGCGTAGTAGCGCATCCACCAGCCGCACGAGTTTTCTTGCAGTGAGGACGAGGGCACGTTTGTGCTGGTGTTTCGGGACTTCCTGATACTTCTTCTGATAATATTCCTGGTATTCCGGTATTTGTCTGCGTACCGAGTTGGCGGCTTCAACTAGGTAATAGCGCAAATACTGGTTTCCCTGTCGGGATAACGAAGTATCTTCGGCTGTGAATCGGCCAGATTGGTGTTTACGCCAGGAGAGTCCGGCGTACTTGGCAATTTTTGTTTCATCTTCGAACCGGTCAATCTGGCCGATTTCTGCGATAATTCCTGCAGAAAATACCGGGCCAAACCCGGGGATCGACTGGATCGTCTGCGTGAGGCCGGCCATCAGGCGGGTGATCGTTTTATCTATTTCCTTGATCTGCTTTTGATGAGATCGGATGATCTCAATCGAACTTCCTAACAGTACATCCAGGGAGTCTTCGACCACTTTTTCCAGACGGTACGAAGAACGGACCGCCCGTTGAATGGAGGCCGCTACTTCCTCGGGGTCAGGGAACCGATTTCTACCTTTCTCCTGTAAAAAAGCAGCCAGTGCTTCCAGAGGCAGCTGGGCGAGTTCCTCCAGGGAGTATCTCTCCAGAAAGAGTTCCATCATGGCATGACCGAACACCGAAGAGTCGACTTCCTGAGAAAACGTATTACATTTAAAGCTTAAATGCTGGAGGAAGTGCTGTTTCTCCCTGGTGACCGACTTGATCAGGTGATAGCGGGCGCGGGTCAATTGCTGGAGCGCCACATACTGGCTTTCTTTCACAATCGACATGTGGTTTCTTCCGAAACGCAGATAGTCGGCGATGACGAAGGCATCAATTTCATCGGTTTTGTTCATTTCCGTATAGCTTTTCTTGAAGTTGGCAATCTGCTTGGGGTTCATCACAAAGACCTGCGCGCCGTAACGCTTCAGCTCCTGGTCGTGATGCAGATACATGGACGGATGGAAGCTGTAAACCGATGTGGATTCCAACCCAATCTTCAGGGTGTGTATGTCGGTATCTTCGACGAGATCTAGTAATCGCTGTTTTAACATGGTAGCTCCCGGCAGATCGTTCGATACCGTCCAGGTATCCTGGGTGGTTCCTTCCTGGTCAAGCACACACACTTTCATATCAAACGAGCTGACGTCTAACCCTACAAATAATTTCATGGGGTACCTCCTTTCGATTAGCATCATTGGGTGGTTCTTTGGACACCTCGAGATATCTCTAGTGCGAACGCCGATCAGCAACCTCGTGTATCAGAACTCTCTCTGCATGGAAAGCCGCCTCCGGGCTACTATTACCGGAGTTCCAGGGGCAGAAGGCTCAGCCTGCGTGTAGGAAGTGCCGCACGTACACTGAGAAACAGTCTTCAATTGTAGTCGAGCTACAGGAGGGAAGAGAATTGTCCCAAATGATCCTAAGACCATTATCTAGAAATATCTCGAGGTGTCCAAGAGGAAAGTATCCTTGAGAAGAAAGCAAGAGAAATTGATAAGTTCCAAAGGGACTTAAACATACTATACGAGGAG
>NZ_PZJJ01000067.1 GCF_003044065.1 Alkalicoccus saliphilus | reverse complement strand
GAGACGGTACCTTCTATCAGAGCACAGGCCGGCTGATGGCACGAGGGCCCGGCAGAAAAGGAAAAACGGGATAACAGAGAGAAAAAAGTTGATAGACTTTTGTCTACTTTATTGACAGAGGCACAATTTCTACCAACTGCCGATAATTCTACCCATTCCTACTGTTTTTCTCCCAACTATCCAAGAAATACTACCAACTTATTGGAGACTTTTTTACATAAAAAGCCCTCCTGCGTTGCACGTAGGTGGCGAACGCAGGAGGTTTCCTTTAGCGATGTGTTATGAGAGCAGATCCTCTTTCCAGCGGTAGATGCTTTTTTTCGTTTTTCCGCTCTGTTTGTCGACGTAAGGATAAAGGATCCGGCGTACGGTTGATAAACTGCTGATATTAAGCAGGCGGGAAGCCTCCCGCACGGTGATCGTGCGGCCGATAAATAACCCGTAACAGCGAAACAGGCGCTGTGGTGTCTCTGGTTGGGCTGTGCGGCAGAGGCAGCATGACCAGCGGCCGAACGCTCTGACCATATACCCTTCCTCGCATGACGGGCAGGACACTTGAAGAGATAATTCTTCCGGGGAAAGATCGTATTTTTTCAGCAGGTCCCCGGGTTCCGGTACGTGGGAGGCCGCCAGTTTTTCTGCGAGAATCCGGCATTTATCCGCCGCTAAGTATTTTCTTTTATTCTGCTCCAGCAGTGTTTGATAAACGGCCGGAAGTTTCGTGATATGTGAGAAGTTCGGTACGGGCTGGTCGCAGGTAATTCGGGAATAATCGTTGGCTATGCAGATATGAGAGTAAACAGGTATAGAGGGAAATCCGTTAGAGGTAAGCCACGCCTTAAGCTGCAGTTCCTGGCGGCGGCTTTGCTGGATGGGACAGGGGTATACTTTTTCTTCTCCCTTTGTTGATTGAATCAGCTGGGCAAATTGAGGTTCCAGCCGAAGCTCTCCTTTGTAATTTTTCACTTCCGTTATGAGCAGAAAATGAGGCGTCACAACAACCGCATCCATCTGGAAATAACGTTTTTGTCCGTTTTCGAGGCGAGGCTGATAAAGAATCAGCGGTTCTTCTTTCAAAAACTGCATATAATAAGGAAGCTGACTTTCTCCGGCATATCCGGCCCGGTGATTAAAATAGTCGTGCTGAACGGCCGGCCGCTTTGGGTGCGTGGACGGCAGACAGTCGAGTAAAAGGTCGTACCTGGCAAGTATACGCGGTGGCTGCTGCTTTTTTATTTCCATAGAACAACTCCTTTTCAAAGATTAGTTTTATTATATGGGAAATAAAGTAAAATATAAAGAGGTTTATTTCCACACTACAAAGGGAACGTACGTTCTAAACACCTTTTCTATTTCCGGGGAAATTAAAAAAACCTCCGGACTGATTTCCGGAGGTTTTGTACAAGTGATCAATATAAAGTTATTTTATGACTTCTGATTTCTTTTTTGCTACAGCTGGTTCAGCATCGTTCACTCGCTCAATATCTGCACCGAGGGCTTTCAGCTTCTCTGTGAAGCTCACATAGCCGCGGTCGATGTGCTTAAGCTCAGTGACGCGTGTGTGGCCTTCTGCAACGAGTCCTGTAAGAACGAGTGCTGCTCCTGCGCGGAGGTCTGTGGAAGCCACTTCCGCTCCCTGAAGGGATACAGGTCCGTTCACGATGGCCGTTCGTCCTTCGATTTTAATGTTACCGTTCATGCGGCGGAATTCTTCTACGTGCATGAAGCGGTTTTCAAAGACGGTTTCTGTTATGACGCTGTTACCTTCTGCTCCGAGCATGAGTGCCATCATCTGGGCCTGCATATCGGTCGGGAAGCCTGGGTGAGGCATTGTTTTGATGTCAACCGCCTTCAGCTTTTCCGGGCCGATGACACGGACGCCGGTGCCTTCTTCTTCGATCTGAATGCCCATTTCGCCCATTTTTGAGATAACAGGACGCAGGTGTTCCGGAAGAACGTTCTCGATGAGGACGTTTCCTCCTGTGATCGCAGCGGCTGCCATGAACGTTCCCGCTTCGATACGGTCCGGGATGATCGTGTGTTCCGCTGCTGTGAGCTCTTCTACACCGTCAATCCGGATCGTTCCGGTACCGGCACCGCGGACTTTTCCACCCATTGCGTTAATGTATGTTGCGAGGCAGACGATTTCCGGTTCTTCCGCGGCGTTCTCAATAATTGTTGTTCCTTCCGCCATGGAAGCCGCCATCATAATGTTTTCTGTCGCACCGACGCTTGGAAAGTCGAGGTATACTTTGCCTCCCTGGAGACGGCCGTCTACTTTTGCTTCGATATAGCCGCTTCCGATCTCTACTTTAGCACCCATCGCCTCAAAGCCTTTCAAGTGCTGGTCGATCGGACGGGAGCCGATAGCGCATCCTCCCGGAAGAGCGATACGGGCGTGGCCTTCCCGGGCAAGAAGCGGTCCCATAACGAGGAAAGAGGCACGCATTTTACTTACAAATTCAAACGGCGCTTCTGTCGACAGCGGGCCTTCCGCATTTACTTTAATATGAGTCTTTCCATCGTATTCAATTTCCGCGTTCAGGTTGCGGAGCACTTCACTGATCGTGTAGACGTCAGCCAGAGCTGGCACATCGTAAAGGTGGCTTGTTCCTTTTCCAGCTAGAATAGATGCGGTAATTACAGGCAGAACAGCGTTCTTTGCTCCCTCAATGCGTACGCTTCCGCTGAGGCGCTGTCCTCCTTGGACGATAATTTTTTCCAATATATTCCCCTCCGTGTCCAGATGCCTTCACAACTGGTAATCATGACTGATCCTGGTAGTTCTGCTTAGTTTTTTTTATAAGAAGTAAGATCATCAGCTGCATTCATTAAAAAGATCGTCCGGTGTCTATCCGTCTGCGGCGCTTTGCCACTCTGCCTGTACAAACGGTTTCCGGATTCCCACTAAAATAAATAGCGGAGTGACGTTGACCAGTTTAAATAGTTCAATAAAAAGCTCGTTACTAAATGTGTCAGTGCTACGGTTGTTAATACCATTAATGCTTTTGCTTTCATACCGTCGGGGTCTTTAACAAACAGGTCGAATCGGAACGACTGTACGCACCACCACACCACTACAAGTACCATCAGGCTGATCATGATGTTAAACAGTGACTGCTGTCCAATTGAATCCAACATTTGCTACCCCTCCGTCATGCGTACAAAATAAGAATCTGCCTTTCCGGGACTTTTCTTCCGGAAATTAGGCACAACCACTATCTTAACGAAATTCACTATGAAAGGCTACCTCTTATTAACACAAATTGATTAAAATAAGTAGGCCTTTTGAATTATTTTCGTTAAAATGTACGCATAAACCGCTTTCACTTTCTTTCCGTAGACATATTATCTCGGATTTGTGCTTTTAAAAAAACTTCTACTACTTTACATTCACTGAAACAGCTGAAAATAATCATCTTTTTTTAACTTTCCGGAATGTTTTTCCACTATGTAGAATGAACCTGGTTTTTAAAAAAGCATACCACGCAGCGGCAAAAAAACTTCATTTGTGTCCGCCCTCTTTTATTGACGCTGCCCTTCGTAAAAAGTTTCACAAAATCAGCAAAAAATAAAAGAGCTGGTCCTAAGAGGTGGTGCAGAATGCTTTTCCTATACTTTAATGGAGTTTATTGTAAAAAGAAATGAGCTCTTTTACCTATTTTCTGAAAATACCGATAATACATTCGCCAGTTCTTTTCGATGGCCAATGCCATCTGTCCTGAACGGTGGTAGTATTCTTCGAAAAGTTGGAAGAAATACAGGGAGAGATGGTAGTATTCACGAAAGTTGGTAGAAATACAGCGGAAGTTGGAAGTATTCCGGAGAGGGGGTGGAACTATTTGTGATACTCTGTCAAGAAACTAGACACGTATAATTGGGATTTGATCGTTTCTTCTACCGCGCTCTCGCTTGGTGGCATTCGATAGACAATCAGGGAGACCCTGAATGTCTATCGAATGGACAGATGA
>NZ_PZJJ01000066.1:2977-4586 GCF_003044065.1 Alkalicoccus saliphilus | reverse complement strand
ATGTCAGAAGTTCAAACTTCGACGATTTATCGGAGAGTTTGATCCTGGCTCAGGACGAACGCTGGCGGCGTGCCTAATACATGCAAGTCGAGCGCAGGAAACCGGCGGAACCCTTCGGGGGGAAGCCGGTGGAATGAGCGGCGGACGGGTGAGTAACACGTGGGCAACCTGCCTTTCAGACCGGAATAACCCCGGGAAACCGGGGCTAATGCCGGATAATCAAGCGGTTCGCATGAACCGCTTGTAAAAGGGGGGAGTTTTCTCCTCCCACTGGAAGATGGGCCCGCGGCGCATTAGCTTGTTGGTGGGGTAACGGCCTACCAAGGCGACGATGCGTAGCCGACCTGAGAGGGTGATCGGCCACACTGGAACTGAGACACGGTCCAGACTCCTACGGGAGGCAGCAGTAGGGAATCATCCGCAATGGGCGAAAGCCTGACGGTGCAACGCCGCGTGAACGAAGAAGGTTTTCGGATCGTAAAGTTCTGTTGTGAGGGAAGAACACGTGCCGGTCGAACAGGCCGGCACCTTGACGGTACCTCACGAGAAAGCCCCGGCTAACTACGTGCCAGCAGCCGCGGTAATACGTAGGGGGCAAGCGTTGTCCGGAATTATTGGGCGTAAAGCGCACGCAGGCGGTCTCGTAAGTCTGATGTGAAAGCCCACGGCTCAACCGTGGAGGGTCATTGGAAACTGGGAGACTTGAGTGTAGGAGAGGAAAGTGGAATTCCACGTGTAGCGGTGAAATGCGTAGATATGTGGAGGAACACCAGTGGCGAAGGCGACTTTCTGGCCTACAACTGACGCTGAGGTGCGAAAGCGTGGGGAGCAAACAGGATTAGATACCCTGGTAGTCCACGCCGTAAACGTTGAGTGCTAGGTGTTAGGGGTTTCGATGCCCTTAGTGCCGAAGTTAACACATTAAGCACTCCGCCTGGGGAGTACGGCCGCAAGGCTGAAACTCAAAGGAATTGACGGGGGCCCGCACAAGCAGTGGAGCATGTGGTTTAATTCGACGCAACGCGAAGAACCTTACCAGGTCTTGACATCCTTTGCCCGCTCTGGAGACAGAGTTTTCCCCTTCGGGGGACAAAGTGACAGGTGGTGCATGGTTGTCGTCAGCTCGTGTCGTGAGATGTTGGGTTAAGTCCCGCAACGAGCGCAACCCTTGACCTTAGTTGCCAGCATTCAGTTGGGCACTCTAGGGTGACTGCCGGTGACAAACCGGAGGAAGGTGGGGACGACGTCAAATCATCATGCCCCTTATGACCTGGGCTACACACGTGCTACAATGGATGGTACAAAGGGTGGCGAAGCCGCGAGGTGGAGCGAATCCCAGAAAGCCATTCTCAGTTCGGATTGCAGGCTGCAACTCGCCTGCATGAAGCCGGAATTGCTAGTAATCGCGGATCAGCATGCCGCGGTGAATACGTTCCCGGGCCTTGTACACACCGCCCGTCACACCACGAGAGTTTGTAACACCCGAAGTCGGTGAGGTAACCCTTACGGGGGCCAGCCGCCGAAGGTGGGACAGATGATTGGGGTGAAGTCGTAACAAGGTATCCGTACCGGAAGGTGCGGATGGATCACCTCCTTTCTAAGGAGCTAT
>NZ_PZJJ01000066.1:0-2877 GCF_003044065.1 Alkalicoccus saliphilus | reverse complement strand
TGGATCCGGAGATTTCCGAATGGGGAAACCCCCTATCCGTAATGGGATAGGATTCCCACCTGAATCCATAGGGTGAGGAAAGGCAGACCCGGGGAACTGAAACATCTTAGTACCCGGAGGAAGAGAAAGCAAACGCGATTTCCTGAGTAGCGGCGAGCGAAACGGAACGAGCCCAAACCAGAAGGCTTGCCTTCTGGGGTTGTAGGACACTCCATACGGAGTTACAAAGAGTACCGGTAGGGGAAGCGGCCTGGAACGGCCCGCGGGACAAGGTAACAGCCCTGTACCCGAAACCGGTACTCCTCCGGAGTGGATCCTGAGTACGGCGGGACACGTGAAACCCCGTCGGAATCCGGGAGGACCATCTCCCAAGGCTAAATACTTCCTAGTGACCGATAGTGAACCAGTACCGTGAGGGAAAGGTGAAAAGCACCCCGGGAGGGGAGTGAAAAAGATCTTGAAACCGTGTGCCTACAAGTAGTTGGAGCCCGTTGATGGGTGACAGCGTGCCTTTTGTAGAATGAACCGGCGAGTTACGATGACGTGCAAGGTTAAGTCGATAAGACGGAGCCGCAGCGAAAGCGAGTCTGAACAGGGCGCCTGAGTACGTCGTTGTAGACCCGAAACCGGGTGATCTACCCATGTCCAGGGTGAAGTCCAGGTAACACTGGATGGAGGCCCGAACCCACGCACGTTGAAAAGTGCGGGGATGAGGTGTGGGTAGGGGTGAAATGCCAATCGAACTCGGACATAGCTGGTTCTCCCCGAAATAGCTTTAGGGCTAGCCTCGGCGCGAGAGTATTGGAGGTAGAGCACTGATTGGACTAGGGGTCCCTACAGGATTACCGAATTCAGTCAAACTCCGAATGCCAAGTACTTATCGCCGGGAGTCAGACTGCGAGTGCTAAGATCCGTAGTCAAGAGGGAAACAGCCCAGACCAACAGCTAAGGTCCCCAAGTATACGTTAAGTGGAAAAGGATGTGGAGTTGCTTAGACAACCAGGATGTTGGCTTAGAAGCAGCCATCATTGAAAGAGTGCGTAATAGCTCACTGGTCGAGTGACTCTGCGCCGAAAATGTACCGGGGCTAAACGTATCACCGAAGCTTTGGACAGACATCTTCGGATGTTTCTGTGGTAGGGGAGCGTTCCAGGGGCATCGAAGCAGGACCGGAAGGACCTGTGGAGCGCCTGGAAGTGAGAATGCCGGTATGAGTAGCGAAAAGAGGGGTGGGAATCCCCTCCGTCGAAAGCCTAAGGGTTCCTGAGGAAGGCTCGTCCGCTCAGGGTCAGTCGGGTCCTAAGCCGAGGCCGAAAGGCGTAGGCGATGGCAAACAGGTCGATATTCCTGTACCACCACGTTTCCATTTGAGCCATGGGGGGACGCAGGAAGGTAGGGCAAGCGCACCACTGGATGTGTGCGTCGAAGCCGATGAGGCGGGCAGACAGGCAAATCCGTCTGCCGTAACGCTGAGCGGTGACCGCGAGGGAAATATAGTACCGAAGTTCCCGATCCTACACTGCCAAGAAAAGCCTCTAGCGAGGAAACTGGTGCCCGTACCGTAAACCGACACAGGTAGGCGGGAAGAGAATTCTAAGACGCGCGGGAGAACTCTCGTTAAGGAACTCGGCAAAATGACTCCGTAACTTCGGGAGAAGGAGTGCTCCCTGGGGTTTATCGCCCGGGGGAGCCGCAGTGACTAGGCCCAAACGACTGTTTATCAAAAACACAGGTCTCTGCGAAGCCGCAAGGCGAAGTATAGGGGCTGACACCTGCCCGGTGCTGGAAGGTTAAGAGGAGGGGTTATCCCTTACGGGAGAAGCTCCGAATTGAAGCCCCAGTAAACGGCGGCCGTAACTATAACGGTCCTAAGGTAGCGAAATTCCTTGTCGGGTAAGTTCCGACCCGCACGAAAGGTGCAACGATTTGGGCACTGTCTCAACGAGAGACCCGGTGAAATTATATTACCTGTGAAGATGCAGGTTACCCGCGACAGGACGGAAAGACCCCATGGAGCTTTACTGCAGCTTGATATTGGGTGTTGGAACAGCTTGTACAGGATAGGTAGGAGCCTTGGAAACCGGAGCGCCAGCTTCGGTGGAGGCATCGGTGGGATACTACCCTGGCTGTTTTGACATCCTAACCTCGGACCGTGATCCGGTCCAGGGACAGTGTCAGGTGGGCAGTTTGACTGGGGCGGTCGCCTCCTAAACAGTAACGGAGGCGCCCAAAGGTTCCCTCAGAATGGTTGGAAATCATTCGCAGAGTGCAAAGGCATAAGGGAGCTTGACTGCGAGACAGACAGGTCGAGCAGGGACGAAAGTCGGGCTTAGTGATCCGGCGGCACCGTATGGAAGGGCCGTCGCTCAACGGATAAAAGCTACCCTGGGGATAACAGGCTAATCTCTCCCAAGAGTCCACATCGACGGGGAGGTTTGGCACCTCGATGTCGGCTCGTCGCATCCTGGGGCTGAAGTAGGTCCCAAGGGTTGGGCTGTTCGCCCATTAAAGCGGCACGCGAGCTGGGTTCAGAACGTCGTGAGACAGTTCGGTCCCTATCCGTCGCGGGCGCAGGAAATTTGAGAGGAGCTGTCCTTAGTACGAGAGGACCGGGATGGACACACCGCTGGTGTACCAGTTGTTCCGCCAGGAGCACCGCTGGGTAGCTACGTGTGGACGGGATAAGTGCTGAAAGCATCTAAGCATGAAGCCCCCCTCAAGATGAGATTTCCCATCACATTCTTGTGAGTAAGATCCCTCAGAGACGATGAGGTAGATAGGTCTCGTGTGGAAGCGTGGCGACACGTGAAGCTGAGAGATACTAATCGATCGAGGGCTTAACCAACAAACAACCGGCGTATCAACAGACCGTGAATC
>NZ_PZJJ01000065.1 GCF_003044065.1 Alkalicoccus saliphilus | reverse complement strand
ATATTTCCGGAACACCTTGTCGTAATGTTTCTTCTCCTTCTCCATCCACTCGTCCTCCTCCGGTTGCTTTCGTTAGCTGTATTCTATCACTTTGATGTGTCTACTTTTTATACTAACTTCATATTCCAAAGAAAGTTGGTAGAATTCCAAGATAATTTGGTAGAATTACCAGCCCCCCTAAAGCCGACAAAAAGGCGGACGGCTCTATTCCGCCCGTCCACCCATTTCTTTACTCATCCTCCGGTCTCTTTTTCCTGCAATCATCCAAACATATGCCATCAAAAACAAATACGTTGCGGCGCTCGTCAAAGAAAAGAGAGCCACTGCAGCCAGGTCGCTGTCGAAAAAGTAGAAGCCGAGAAGAAGCGCACCGAAGCGTACCGCGACACTCACCGCTTCATAAATGAGAAAAAAACGCTGCGCTTTAACGACGGGAACGGCTGCGATCACCGGGCGCGCGGCAAGCATAAACCATGACATAAATGCCATCCAGCGGGCATATTCCCCGGCCCGGTCCCAGCCGGCACCGAAGACGAATTCAAATAAAAACGGCCCGATCAGCACCACGATTCCAAACGGCACCACTCCGACGGCCGCAAGTCCAAGCGTTCCTTTTTTTACAAGAGGCGTCAGCTTCCGCCCCTCCTTATCCGCCTCGCTTAAGTTCGGATAGAAAACGTCGCCGACCGCTTTTCCGATCAAATGTGCGGGCAGTCCGAGAACCGTCTTACCGATTGAATAAAATCCGGCAGCCGCCGGTCCGAACAGCGCACTGAGCATCATGAGCGGCATCCCCTGGGAGACAGCGTTCAGCAGTACCTGCGGCGCCCGGTACTTCGGAAAATCATCGTGCTCTTTTGCCACCGCCCGAAGCCGCACTTTATCGAGGCGGAGCTCTTCTTTTTTCACCCGAAGCGTTTTTCCGAGAGAGTAATAAGCCATCATGAGCGACTTCATCAGATTCCCGAGAGCCGCAAGCGTCACGAGCACGGCCGCCGCCGGGTAAAACAAGCCGATAAGAATCATGGATCCATAAAGTGCTCCGGCGTGGTAAAGCTTCACTTTCGCAGACACGGTGAATTCTTTCATCCGTATCAGCCACTGCTCGGACGTCTGCACCATCGCACCGAAAATAATCAGGAGCGGGATAAATAAAAGGTATGGTTCCTTATCTCCCATATTAAAAAGACTGACGAGCGCTTCCCTCGACGTAAGTACGACTGCCAGCGCAGCGACAGCGAGAATAAGCGACACGGCAAGCGAAAGCCGGATCAGATCCTTCGCCTTTTCCTGCTCTTTCGGCAGAACAACAGCGATCGGATACGTGAGGGCTGCCGCAGGCGTAACAATATTGATCATGGCAAGAAACACCCCGAGTATACCGAACGCCTCCGGACCGTACAGGCGGGTAATAACAGGCGAAGCCGCTATCGTAATAAGCTGCGCACCGGCCGTCCCGGACGCCAGCACGGTAATATTTTTCACGAATTTACCCTGCATCAGTTTTTTGAGTTTCTGCATCATTTAAATCCCTGATTTCTATAAAAGAGTGAAGCCGTAAAGGAACACTTCCTCCACGGCTTTAACTACCATATTACTCCATTTATCCGGATACGGCTAGAATGGACGGCTCTCCATCTACGAAAGTGCTGCAACGACGCGCTCTGAGATTTCTTTACTCCTAAAATGCCCCGAGTCTGCGGTCGGTTTTAATCATTATAAAGGAGCTTTTTGTTTTTAGCAGGGTTGTTTTAATCATTACAGCTGTTTTTTTGTCATTAAGGCTGTGTTTAATCATTATAATAAATTTTTAATCATTATAAACCGGGATCCGGAATAAATTAATCAGCAGCGTCCGTTCATTAATCAACAATCAGCCCCCCTCCCACAAAAAAGAAGCCGCCATCACTCAGGCGGCTTCCTATGAACGGCGCTCCATCAGACGTATACCGGCCGCGGCAGTGACAACACCGATCAGCAGCAGCACGGTGAGCAGGCCGGCAATATCTGTGAGACTTTCTCCGGACAGAGCAGTCCCTTTCAGTGCTTCCATGCCGTAATAGATCGGCATACCCCGGGATAGTACGGTCAGAATATCATTCGTGACGATTTCCACCGGCCAGAACGCTCCGCCGAGCATCGCCATCGCTGTGGCCGTGACAGGAATCACAGCCTGCAGCTGCTGCGGCGAACGAACGATACCAACGAGCAGCAGCCCAAGACATCCGACTGCAAACGTAAAGCAGGAAGCAATTAAAAAGAGCACCCCCACATGGACACCGACACCAAAATTCAAGACGTATTCAAAGATAAGAAAAACAAGCAGAATCTGCACCGTCCCGATCAGAAAGCAGTAGGCGAAGTGGCCGAGATACATCTGCCACCGGCGGAGCGGGGAAATCAGCATCCGGCTCCACGTACCGTCTCTTTTCTGCTGGGCGACGGTGGACAAACTGAACAGCATCGTAAACACGGAAAAGTAAAGGGTCATCCCAAACAGCGCCTGAAGGCTTTGATCATATGCGATTCCGCTTTCCGCTCTGCCGCTTACCGTACTTGTTTCCAGTGTCAGAACCGGGCTATCCAATTTGTTTCCCACCTGTTCGCGGACGTTTTCCTCTCCGGATGCTGCTTCTACTTCCGATAGACGGAGCTCCTCGGTGAACACCTGCCGGATGTAACTTTCCGTCAGCTGATAGTTCTGATCGTCCACCGCCACGAGCATCCGGTAATCGTCCGACCGTATTTCCACGGCCATGTTCCGCTCGCCGCGCATGATCGTGCTGCGAACGTCTTCTTCCTCTTTCAGCTCAAAAAGAAACGCATCGGATTCATTCAAACGTTCAATCCACCCGGCGGCCTCTTCTTCTGATGTGTTTTCCCCGGGATAGGCCTGAACGAGCAGTTTACCGCTCAAGTCGTTCCCTCCGAGAAAAAATACAAAAAACAGTGTCAGCACGAAAAACGACGTCACGAGAAATGGTTTTCTCCGAAGACGCTTCATCTGCAGTAAAAAAACAGATCTCATGACGACGCCCCCCTTCTCGGAAAGATGAGCACGCTGATCACAAGCATGATCACACTCAGCAGCACCACCCGCTGCAGAGGAGCCCAGAGTGCCGCGGGTTCAAACCCCTGAATCCAGAGGAGATAACCGGTCATCGCCGCACCGTTCGGTGTCCAGCTTCCGACTGTCGTTATTACCTCCGGCATCGCGGCAAGCGGGAAAAAACTCCCCCCGGCAAACGCGGCAAGCGTCACGACCCCTCCAGAGAAAATCGTCGCAATCGCTTCGTTTTCAAAGCGGATGCTCAGTGACGTAACAAGGCTTGTCAAACTGCCGACACAGATGGCAAGGACCGCCGTAATGAGAAGCATACCGAGCCAGAAATCCATGGATGCAAACGGAAACGTCCGGAACAAAAGCGTGGACAGCCCAAACAAAATAGCAAGCTGTAAAAAAGCAATCACCGTGCCGGAAAGCCATTTACCGCTTAAATATTTTACCGGGTGCGATCCGGAAAGAATGATCCTATTGTATACCTGCTCCTTTTTTTCAACGAACGCTTTTTCGGCGATCGCTCCGGCAGTGTATAAGACGAACATCACCGCCATCCCGACCGCATAGTACTGCATGGACTGGACCGGTTCATTCTGCATCATCGTGACCGTACCTCCGAGCTCTTCTGCCTCACCTGAAGTTTCCTGAACTTCCAGACCGGCTGCCTGCGCGATCGCACTTTCCAGGTTCACATTTTCCACAAAACCTTCCAGCACGTCGGTGAAAATATCTGCGTAGAGCGAGCCGTCCTCCCGGAGCAGTACGTGAATATCTGCCGCTTCCCCTTCATTCAGGATCATCGCCTGCAGACCGTCATACGTAAAATTTTCCGGAAGCGTGACCACCGCATCGAGTTCTCCTTCTTCCAGCCGATTTTGTGCTTCAGCAGCTGACAACCGCTGGACCGTCAAAATGTCCTCTATCTCCGGACTCGTCAACACCCCCTGCAGAAGGACCGATGGACTGACGTTTTCCGCTGTCGCTGTCAGTTCCGCCACCGCTTCCGGCGGTATTCCCTCTGCCTCGATTTCTTCCGTGAACCGGGCAAGCCCTGTGTCCGGATCGTCTTCCTCAACAAGTGCCACCTGCACATCAATCCCGGACGTATCCCCTGCCAGAAGACCGCCGAGTGCAAAGCCGAGGATGCCTATTAAAACGAGCGGCATAAGAAGCAGGACGATTAAATCCGCTCTATTCCGGACAATAAGGGTAAAGTCTTTCCAGATGAAATTTTTCATCGGTTCCTCCTTTTAATCGCGGAGCCTGCGGCCGGTTAAGTGCAGAAACACGTCCTCGAGTGTCGGCACCTGGACGTTCACATTCGTAATTTGCACGTCATGCTCTTCCGCCAGACGAAATATATAACTCAACACCCGGCTTCCTTTCGGGAGAATCAGTTTCCATCCGTCGTCTGTTTCTACAAGCTGACGAACCGCCGGATGGTTTTTCAATTTCTCCGCCATCTCCGGATAAGGACGGTCAAGACCGATCAAAATCGTTTCCTCTCCTGACAAAATGCTTTTCAGCTCATCTTTTGTGCCGGAAGCAATGACCTCCCCGTGATCGAGAATGTAGACACGGTCGCAGAGCCGCTCGACTTCCTCCATGTAATGACTCGTATAAAGCACTGTCATTCCTTTTTCACGGTTCAGCTTCCGGATCATATCGAGAATGTAGCTCCGCGACTGTGGATCAATGCCGACGGTCGGCTCATCCATGATGAGAAGTTCCGGATCGTGCAGCAGCGCCGCTGCGATGTTGACCCGCCGTTTCATGCCCCCGGAAAATGTACTTAAAATATCTTCTTTCCTGTCGGTGAGCCCGACAAGTTCCAGCACTTCCTCTATCTTTTCTTTTAAGCCGCGGCCGGACAATCCGTAGATTCTGCCGAAAAACTTCAAGTTTTCATACGCTGTCAGCTCTTCATACAGTGCAATATCCTGCGGAACAACTCCCAGCACTTTCCGGATATTCCCGGGATTTTTTATTACACTTTTTCCGTGGAGGCGGACATCTCCGGACGTCGGCTTCAAAAGGGAGGAAATCATGGAAATCGTTACAGACTTCCCTGCCCCGTTCGGCCCAAGCAGTCCGACCGACTCCCCCTTTTCCAGATGCAGACTGACTCCATTGACAACGGTTTTTCCTTTGAAGGCCTTCGTCAATTTCTCCGTTTCCAGCATACGCCCACCCCCTTTTTTGGTACTTTCAGTATAAACCGAAAGGAGGAGGTTCTCCACTGTTTCCACTGTATATTTTATCCTTTTTGATGGGAAATTTTCGCGAAAGACTACCGGTGGAAAAAAGGTTCAACGCTGGGAGAATTCGAGGGAAAGTTGGTAGAAATACGGTGGAGGATGGTAGAATTCGGGGCAGTTGGTAGAAATACAGCGGGTGGTTGGTAGAATTTGTGCCTCTGTCAATAAAGTAGACAAAAGTCTATCAACTTTTTTCGCTCTACGATCCCGTTTTTCCTTTTCTGCCGGGCCCGGTTCCCCTCATCCGGCCTCTGCCCTGATAGAAGGGGGGATCT
>NZ_PZJJ01000064.1 GCF_003044065.1 Alkalicoccus saliphilus | reverse complement strand
CGATCCACCCTTCCTGAAGCAGACGGGCATGGATCCGCGGGCTGCCGTAGGTTTCCCGGCTTTCCAGAAAGATCCGCCGGACCGCCCGTTCCAGTTCCCTCCGTCGTTTTTCCCTCGAAGAGGGACCGTCCGTCTTCCGCTGGACGTACCGGTAATAGCCGGCACGGGACACCCGGAGTACCTCGCACATCTTCACCACGCGGTGTTCGTCCGCGTGCGTTTCGATAAACTGAAACAACGCTATTTTTCCGGGTCTTCCGTGAAAATGTGCAGCGCTTTTTTTAAGATAGCGACTTCCTCTTCCAACTCCCGCCGGGCTTTTTCCGACGCTTCCAGCCGGCTTTCATATTCGGTCGCTGTTGTCAGGCCGCTCTGTCGGCTTCGTTCCGCTTCCCACTGTTCGTCTTTATAGGCTTTGACCCAGCGCATCAGGGAACTGTAGGAAATGCCGAGCTCCCGTTCCAAATCTGCCGGGCGACGTCCATCCTGGACTACCAGCTTCGCGACATACTTCCGGAACACCTTGTCGTAATACTTCTTTTCCTTCTCCATCCGCTCGTCCTCCTCCGGGGGGTTTGTTAGCTGTATTCTATCACTTTGGCGTGTCTACTTTTTATACTAACTTCATATTCCGCCGTACGTTGGTAGAATTATACTGTATCCCACCACCGAAACATCCCTTTACCGGTCAAAGCAGAACGCAGAAGCGCTTTTCTTCTGCGAAAGGTCATCAGGTTGGTGCTTTTCGGCTTTTATCCCCTCTCAAAACAGCAGAAAGGTTCAGGGATCCCCTGAACCTTTCTTTTCCGCACCTCTTTTATAAAGTGGGCCGGTTTTTATTTACTTTGTTCCGAAGAGACGGTCACCGGCATCGCCGAGACCAGGAACGATGTAGCCTTTTTCGTTCAGTTTTTCATCGAGCGCGGCAAGGTAAATGTCTACGTCCGGGTGCGCTTCCTTCATAAGCTCCACGCCTTCCGGTGCTGCGACAAGACACATCAGCTTGATGTTCACGGCTCCGCGTTTTTTCATGACGTTGATCGCTTCGATCGCCGATCCACCTGTCGCGAGCATTGGATCGACGACGATAAACTCCCGTTCGCTCGTATCCTTTGGAAGCTTCACGTAGTATTCCACAGGCTTCAATGTTTCCGGATCCCGGTAGAGGCCGACGTGTCCAACTTTAGCTGCGGGGATCAGCTCGAGCATGCCGTCCACCATGCCTAGGCCTGCACGAAGAATCGGTACGATGCCGAGTTTTTTCCCGGCAATCGTTTTGCACGTTGCTTCGGCAACCGGCGTCTGGACTTTCACTTCCTGAAGCGGCAGTTCTCTCGTAATTTCAAAGGCCATCAGCCCGGCTATTTCGTTTGTCAGTTCGCGGAACTCTTTCGTTCCGGTCTGTTCGTTTCGAATGTACGACAGCTTATGCTGAATTAACGGGTGATCAAAAACGTATACTTTTGCCACAGCAACCACGCTCCTCATGTTCTTTATCCTTTGCTGATTCTACCGAATTTCCCACGCTTAAGCAAGCAAATTCGTGCGAAAGAAAGATGGTTTAATAACAGAACGCAGATCGTTCGATAAAAACATAAAACCCTTGGTACAAAGGCTTTTATGTTTGAGTCAACCGTTATAACACCTCAAAACCCTCTCTTTTTCACTTGAACTTTTGTGAAAGTTCAGCCGGGCAGTACGCTTACATTTTGTTCTTTTTCCCTGCGCAGTTTTCTTCAATCGCGGGAGAACGGAAAGAGAACGCCTTCCTCCTTCGTATAAAAAATGTCCCGGAACGAATTCCGGGACAATGCTGCGTATTAAAGATCTGTATACATCGGGTGAGCTGCTGTCAGGTCTGCTACCTCTTTCGCAGCTTTTTTGAGCACTTCTTCGTTTTCTGGATCTTTCAGAACGTCTGCCATGATACGGCCGACTTCCTTCAGATCTTCTTCCACGAAACCGCGGGATGTTACTGCTGCTGTTCCAAGGCGGATACCGCTCGTTACGAACGGGCTTTCCGGATCGAAAGGAATTGCATTTTTATTCGTCGTTATGCCTACTTCATCCAAGGCTTTTTCGCCGACTTTTCCGGTCAGGTTGAGGCTTCTGAGATCGAGCAGGACGAGATGGTTTTCTGTTCCGCCGGACACGAGATTGATACCGTTCGCAGTTAAAGATTCCGCAAGCGCAACGGCGTTTTTGCGTACCTGCTTGGAATACGTTTTAAAGTCATCCTGAAGTACTTCGCCGAACGATACGGCTTTTGCACTGATGACGTGCATCAGTGGTCCGCCCTGAAGGCCGGGGAAAATCGCTTTATCAATTTTCTTTCCGTATTCCTCTTTTGTAAGGATCATGCCTCCACGCGGTCCGCGCAGTGTTTTGTGCGTAGTCGTCGTGACAAAATCCGAGTATGGTACCGGGTTCATGTGCTCGCCGGCCGCGACAAGTCCGGCAATATGAGCCATGTCCACCATCAGGTAGGCACCGACTTCGTCAGCAATTTCACGGAATTTCTTAAAGTCAATTTCCCGAGGGTAGGCACTGGCTCCGGCTACGATCATTTTCGGCTTGTGTTCCACGGCCATATCGCGTACTGTATCGTAGTTAATTCTCCCGGTATCTTCTTCCACACCGTAACCGACAAACTCGTACTGCTTCCCGCTGAAGTTCACCGGGCTGCCGTGCGTGAGGTGTCCGCCGTGATTCAGATCCATGCCGAGTACTTTATCGCCCTGATCCAGAAAGGCGAAGTATACAGCCATGTTTGCCTGCGCTCCGGAATGCGGCTGTACGTTGACATGTTCCGCTCCGAAAATTTCTTTGGCACGGTCACGGGCAATGTTTTCTACAACGTCTACGTGTTCACAGCCGCCGTAATACCGCTTTGCCGGATAACCTTCAGCATACTTGTTTGTCAGTACCGATCCCTGGGCTTCCATCACTGCTTTGGATACGAAGTTTTCGGATGCAATCAGCTCGATGTTATCCTGCTGGCGCTTCAGCTCAGCTTCGATTGCTGCGTACACTTCAGAATCCTGTGCTTTCACACTGCTTAAGTTCTGCTTATCAATCGTTGTCATTATACATGAACCCTCCCTATGCTCTTTCAAAATTGCCTCATATGCCCTTCATTTTAACTCCTCACGTGAAAATAAGCAAAGCAAATTCACAATTTCCATTCGTTGAAGGCGGTTTCATTCTGCTTTTTCTGATAATTGAGGCTTTTTTCCTGTATATACCCTGACTATTTCCCAGGAAAACGGATGATCACCGCATTGAATTTCTATAACGTTCGGACAAATTCACAGGCTGAAACAAAAAGAAGCTGCCCTGTTTTCAGGCAGCTTTGTACTTAATTATCCTTCATGTTATAACGGTAGGCAGCAATAACTGCAGCGGCTGCTGCAACCGTCCAGGCAGTTAAAACGAGGAAAATACTTCCCGTTTCCGCCCATCCGGCACCGGCTGCTGTCTCGGCTGCGAGCAGTTCCAGCTGAAAGTTCGGCAGGTAGTCGAGAACGGACAGAAACTCGTATTCCTGAAAAAACTCTACAAACAAATTACCCATGCCGAACAAAAACAACACCGGAAGCGCCACGACGGATGCTTCGATAAGAGAACGCGTCAGCAGTCCCATGAGTGTGCCGAGTGTTAAAAAGAAAATGATGCCAAGAGCCAGTCCGGCGTAGACGACCGGACCGTTTTCCGGAACGTAGCCCGTAATACGCATACAAATGATCAACGTGGCGATCGTCAAAAAAGCAGTGACGAGGCTTTTTCCGATCAAAATTTCCATCGTGCCTGCCGGCGACATCATCAATGTGCGCAGCGTATTTTTTTCTTTTTCCTCGGCGATCAGGGAAGCCTGCACGAACACCGCCACTGCCGTTAAAGTCAGGTTAATCACGAGAAAGTGGATTTCCAGGGGAACGGTTTCTCCCCTCCCGAATAAAAAGGCGAAAAACAGCGGCATAAGTGCTGTCGATAAAACAAACATGTTTTTTGACAAGTCTTTCATGTCTTTATTAAAAATAGCGTAAATTCTGCCGAGTGAGAATGTCATACGAGTTCCCTCCCTGTCATCTGCACGAATATGTCCCCGAGTGTCGGATCGTTCGGGTAGACCGAGGCTACTTCGTCTGTCTTTAATAGAGCGGCAGCTGTTTCCGCCCCGGCCGCACTTTTTGACACGCGGTGCTTTTCGCCATTCCGCAGTTCGATCGTAAACGTATTATCGGCATAACTCCGGCGTATCTGCTGAGGAGAACCTTCCTCCTGCACGGCGCCATCATAAAGAAAAGCAATTCTTCCGCAGAGATGCTCTGCTTCTTCCATGTCGTGTGTCGTCATAAAAATTGTCGTTCCCTGGGCGTTAAGTCTCTGCAGGCCGCGGTGAATATGGCGTTTACTTGCTGGATCCAGAGCCGCTGTCGGCTCATCCAGGAAAAGGAGATCCGGCTCATGAAGAAGCGCCCTTGCAAGAATGACCCGCTGCGTCATTCCCCGGGAAAGCTTACTAATCTGTTTTTTCTTTTCTTCTTGCAGTGCCACCATTTCCAGTACTGTATCGATTCGTTTATCTGCTTGGAAAATTCCATACAGACTGGCAAAAAACTTTAAATTCTCGTAAACATTGAGGCGGGTATACAATCCGCTGTTGTCCGTCATAACGCCGATACGCTTTAAGTGCTGAGGGGTGTTGATACGCTCCGCCTCCACCCCGAACACTGCAGCGCTGCCGGAGGTTGACCGCAGCTGACCGGTTAAAATTTTAACCGCTGTCGTTTTCCCAGCTCCACTCGGTCCGAGAAAGCCGAAAATTTCTCCTTTTCCTACGTGAAAATTCAGGTTATCCAATGACTTTGCCCCGCCGAAATACTTTGAAAGTCCTTCTACTTTAATAATAGGTTCCATAGGCCGTTCCTCCTTTTAAGATCTGCTTTTAGTTTAAGCATATCCGGGGGAACCGGCATTATTATTCCGCCGAATGGTGCGTACTGAAGGGTGAACGGAGTTATTTCAGCCCGAGCATTTCTTTCAGCTCCTCCATTTTGCTTTTGGAGAGAGGAACGGTGTTTTTTCCTGCGTCGTCCAGTTCGAGACTGAAGCTGTTTCTTGTCCAGGTGATGACTTCCCTCACTTTCTGGAGGTTGACAATATAGGAACGGTGACAGCGGAAAAAACCGTAGTTTTTTAATTTTTTCTCCAGATCCATCAGTGTAAAACTGCACGGAAATTCTTCATTGTTTATATAGAGAAGGACTTTTCCTTCACGACTTTCAATGTAGTCTATTTCCGGCGGATTGAATAAGATGATTTTCTCGTTTATTTTGGCAGGAATTTTGGTGAACGTCAGGCCGGCCGCATCTTCCGGTTCCGGTTCCTTATCTTCTGTATGTATTTTCGTGATTTTTCCGCTGCTGATTTGATAGACGTTGTCTGCACAGGTGAGCGCGCTTTCCATGTTGGCTGTCAGAACAAGTACAGCCGCCCCTTCGTTTTTCAGGTCGTGAAGTAATGGCAGAAGAATTTTCTTCGATTCCACGTCCAGGTTCTGATCCCATTCCTCCATAATGATAATGTCAGGCTGTTGAAACAGCAGCAGACAAAACTGCAGCCTTTTCTTTTCGGAAAAAGACAGGGCACTGATTTTTGTGAAAAGCCGGGACTCGAGCTGGACCTGCCGGGAGGCGCCTGCTACTGAACGCGGACTACGGTAAATTCTCCGCCAGAAAGTGAGCCATTCCTTTACCGTCAGGCGTTCGTAAAGGCCGAACTCTTTTTGGAAATAGCCGATATGTTTTCGGGCTTCTTTTTTGGAAAGTTCCTTCGTGTTGATGAATACGCTGCCTGTATACGGCGTTTCGCGCATCTCCAGCACCCGGAGCAGCCCCTGCTGAATTTCTGTGTCTATATAGAGCGCGGTAATTTCTCCGGGAAGAACATAAAAATTCATTTCCGGCAGCTTTATACTGCTGTCCTGCAGGCTGATTTTTTTAAAGTAAAGACTCATTGCAGTCCCTCCGCCCAAAATGTGGTGTGATACTTCCAGTTTAACGCATTCCTGCTGAAAAAGTCTGCCGTTCTTTGTCAAGCAGGTCTGTATTGGCTGCGGAAGAGGGCCCAGCGACCGGCGTGGGGCTGCAGTGGGAGACGTTGATTTCTACCATCTTCCGGCGGAATTTGAAGTTAGTATAAAAAGTAGACACGCCAAAGTGATAGAATACAGCTAACGAAAGCAACCGGAGGAGGAGAAGGAAATGGAGAAGGAGAAAAAACATTACGACAGAAGATTCCGGCGAT
>NZ_PZJJ01000063.1 GCF_003044065.1 Alkalicoccus saliphilus | reverse complement strand
GAAATGTCTACGCATGTATAAAAAACACTTTATAAACAGCCTGTAAAGATCGAGGATCTTTCACAGAACTTTTTTTGAAAACAGAAAGCGAACGGAAATTTCTTGAGTGAATGAAAGATAATTTGATGATTAATGACAGGTTGATAATGATTAAACTGATGTGAAATGAGATTTTTAATGATTAAAAAGCCGCCTGTAATGATTGAAAGTCCTCTTAATGACAGAACCCCCGCCCATAAAGATTAATACGTCTCCGCTAAAGTGAATAAGCCCTTCTATAATGATTAATAAACTCCGGGGGCAGTATTTCAGGAAAACACCGCAGCCGGATTTAGTCTGCTTCCTGCCCATGAAATCGGCATAAAAAGGCTGCCCCGCAAGCCGGTCACGGGGCAGCACCATTATTTCTTACAATAATGGAATCAGAAGGCCGGCGAGCAGCAGAATAATGGCACCTCCGAGTCGGGAAGAAATCTGAGCGAAAGGCATAAGCTGCATGCGCCTTGCTGCAGAAAGTACGGCGACGTCTCCGGTGCCTCCCATGTTGGCCATGCAGAGACCGGCTGTAATAGCCGATTCGATCGGATAAAAGCCGACCATGCGTCCAAGCAGTGCAGCCCCGAGCACGGCGCCGAGTACGACTCCGAGTACAGTGAAAATATACTGCGGTGTCAGTGCATTCAGTACAGCATTTAAGTCCGTATAGGCAATACCGATACCAAACAACAGGGCAAACGTCCAGTTGTTTGCTACGAACTTATACCACTGGCTTGCTCCGCCGAGGACGACTTTCGGAAGAACATCCAAAATTTTTGCCATGGCCACGAGAATAATCATCAGGGCGTAGGGATGAAGCGGAATAAATTCTCCAAGCAGTGTTCCGAGAGCAAAGAAAGCAAGAGCTGCCATCAGACCGATTCCCATAAGCTGAATATCGTATCTCTGTTTTTCCTCCTTATAGCTGAAGCCTTGAATAAGCTGGCCATTACCTGTAAGGGAAGGCACTTTGTTACCGACAATGTTTAGTACACTTGCCAGAATAATCGCGAAAACGTTACCGAGAGCAAGAGCCGGTACGAGCATGGAAATGTAGTAGCTTGGATCATTTCCGAGAATTTCTGAGTAAACCTGGCTGAGCGGGACAGCGCCGGCACCCATGCCGCCTCCCATAATTGGTGTGGCAATAACGAGCACGGCATCCATGATGGACATTCCGACGAAAAAGCCGAACAGTCCGGCGAGCCCAAGGGCACCGATGACGGCTCCCATAATAGGAAAGAAGTAACGCACACCAACTTTAATTAAAATTTCTTTGTTCATACCGAGAATGCTTCCCGTGATAAGGGCAGCAATATAAAAATTTAAAAAACCACCATCGGTCATAAAGTCTGTCATGGACGTCACAGCTGCTTCCGGAAGCAGCCCTGCAAAGTCCATGAAAGCAGCACCAAAAATGGCGACGATAGCTCCGCCTCCAAGAAACGTGCGCACAAAGGGGGTATTGTTACCAAGCCATCCAAGAAATTCACCAAGTACCATCATGAGAAGAAGAGCACCGATCATGCCGCCGGGAAGGCTGTCTGTGTACAGGCTGACGAGTGTAATCGCTACAAATGCACTGAACCATATGATCGGAATTCCAAAAATCGTGTGTTTATGTTTTTGTTCCTCCTCAGCTGGATAGGCCTGTTCTGTTTCCTCATACCTTTTTTCTGCTGTCTGAGCCATAAGAGTCACTCCTTTTTAGTAAGCGTTTTCATTAAAGTTCATCCTACGGCAGTTAACAGAAAATTCACACGTTATGTAATTAATATTAGTATTGTAATTAAAAAAAGCAGCCAAAGGGCTGCTTTCACGTTAGAACGGACTATTAATGTTTTAGTTTGCCCGTGAAACCACATTTCGGTCTCTGGAAAAGGCCCGGGGCTGACAGTTTATAAATAGTGCTGGATAACTTGACGGTTGGCTTCATTGATCCGGTACTGATAAATCGGTCTTCCAACACCATACGTCAGTGTTTCTTCCAGGAAACCGATGCTGGTCAAAAATTTTAAATACTTTCGGACAGATACTCTGGATATATCTGTCGATGAAGCAAGATCCTCCGTGGAAAAGGACCCGGGAGCGAAAACTGAAATTCTTCTACAGATTGTTTCCAGTGTGGTTTTAGTAAGGCCTTTTGGAAGCTCTGCCGTTTCCGGGATATGAGGGGGGGAAGGCTGTTTCTGAAGCAGTTGATCCAGATCTTCCTGGCTCATTCTGCCCTTCTGGTCCACCCTCCAATAATATTTTTCGTATTGGAGAAGAGCTTTTTGGAAGCGAGGGAACTCAAACGGCTTAATTAAATAATCAACGGCTCCAAGGCGCAGAGCCTTTTGAATTTCGGCTGTTTCCGATGTGGCCGTGATCAGAATAACATCTACATTTATCTTTTGTTCACGAACTTTTTTCAGGAATTCAAGGCCATTAAGTCCGGGCATATATACGTCGAGCAGAAGCAGGTCCACCTGCTTGGAAGCAAGGAGAGCTTCTGCTTCTTCACTGGTGGAAGCAGAAGCTATTGCACGGAAGCCTTTCATTTTTTCCAGGTAGCTTCTGTTAAGTTCTGCTACCATTGGATCATCTTCTACAATCAGAACATTAATCATAAGATTCGCCCCCGGTTTCGTAAGGAATAATTACAGTGAATTCAGTACCGTCCTGAATGGATGTTTCAATGGAACCGTCAAGCTTTTCGATGCTTTCTTTTACAAGGTGGAGCCCGAACCCTCTTGCTTCGCCTTCTTTTGTTGAATATTTTTTCAAAAATATTTTCTCTGCATCTTCTTCTTTAATACCGGGCCCGGAATCTGTGACTGAAACCGTGAGAAGCCCGTCGACAAAAGAAAAATGAACATGCACTTTTTTCTCCGTAAGATTCACTACGCTCTCGACAGCATTGTTTATGAGATTCCCTAAAATAGTAACCAGTTCTCCTGTTACAGCACGGTCTGCAGAAGCAGGTATTTTTGTTTCGAATGATAATTGAAATTCGACATGGGCTTCCCGGGCATAGCTCGCTTTTCCTATAATAAATCCGGCGAGTACAGGATCCTTTATATAGTAGGCAACGTTCTGTACTTCATGAGCCTGGTGATCGACGATCCGGGAAATATACGTTGCAGCGTCATTATATTTTTCCATCTTAATCATACCGAGCAGTACGTGCAGGTAATTCATGAATTCATGGGACTGGGAACGGAGAGAATCGGCATACATCTGTACACCGGTAAGCTCTTCCGCCAGTGAGTTGATTTCGGTTTTATCCCGGAAGGTAGCAATTGCTCCAACTGTCCGGCCATTAACGATAATGGGAATGCGGTTAATAATTATAGACAATCCGTGGAAAGAGTACTCCTGGTTGATTTCTTCCTTTCCGGTGTGAAGAACTCTTTCAAGCCCCGCACCCGGAATCACGTCGCTGATTCTTTTCCCTTCCGGATCTTCCGTCATAAGGCCGGCCTGTGTGAACAGTTCCCGTGCTGAACGGTTTACGAGTCTGATCCGGCCGTTTTCATCGATAGCCGTAATTCCTTCATGAGCTGACTGAAGCATGTGGTTTCTTTCCTCATGCAGCCTGGCAATGGCGTGGGGTTCCATTCCGAACATAATTTTCCTGATATAGCGGGACAGAACATAGGCACCTATGAGACCTATAATGAGCCCGAGAAGGGAGCCGGTGAGAATACGGTACTGGTTCTCAGCGACGGCAGCGTCCACCGTATCCAGGGAAAGTCCTACAGCGACAGCTCCTATCTGTGTACCGTCGTCATCAAACACAGGAGTAAATGCCCGCAGAGACTCTCCAAGTGTTCCTGCCGCGCGCGAAGTGTATTCCTCTCCCTGCTCGAGTACACGTGATTCATCCCCTCCTACAAAGGCTTCGCCTATCAGTTCCTCATCCGGATGCGATATTCGTATGCCATCCATATCCATAACAACGACAAAGTATACGCTGACAGCTTCCTGGATGGTGGAAGTATACTGCTGTACAGCTTCCGCGGCCGAGGGATCCTGCAGTCCGTTTTGGATTTCTTCGGTTTCCGCAGCTGCCCGTGCGGTAGTAAGCGCTTTTTCTTCAAGAGAATTCTCGATAGTTCTGCCGGTGGACTGTCCTGCAAGCAGGCTTGTAATAAGAAGAGAAATAAGAACGACACTGCAGACGAATAATATAATAATTGTAGTGAGCTTTAATTGTGGGAATTTCAAGTGGATCCGCCTCATTTGTTAGATTCTACTAAGTATTTTAATGCATTCCCAATCAGATTGATATGCCTGAAACAATATACATGAGGCACATTGTTTTCCATAGAAGGATTCGATTGATACGATAAAAGAGTAACTTTAAAAAAGAAAGGAACGTTTTGAATGTCTAATATACAAGTACCAGTTTCTGTATTAAACCTTGCCCCTGTACGAGAGGGGGAAGGGCAGAGAGAAGCAGTGGAAGATATGGTCGATCTGGCTCAGGCTGTGGAAGAAATGGGCTATGACCGCTACTGGATTGCCGAACATCACAATACGCCGACACTTGTCAGTTCGGCCACTTCGATCCTGATAAAACATACGCTCGAAAATACGAAAAGTATCCGCGTCGGTTCAGGAGGTATCATGCTGCCGAACCATTCTCCGCTGGCAGTAGCCGAGCAGTTCGGCACGATGGAACTTTTATATCCGGGCCGCCTTGATCTTGGTCTCGGCAGGGCTCCGGGAACGGATATGACAACGGCACGTGCGCTGCGCCGGACACAGATGGATACAGCTGTTCATTCTTTTCCGGATGATATACAGGAGCTTCTTCAGTATTTTGGTCCGGCCGGCACGCAGGGCAAAGTAAAAGCTTTTCCCGGAACAGGAGCCGGTATTCCGCTGTACATTCTCGGTTCGTCAACGGATTCAGCGGTTCTTGCGGCAAAGCTCGGTCTTCCATACGTTTTTGCCTCCCATTTTGCGCCAACCTACATGGATCAGGCGATTTCCATATACCGGGACCGTTTTCAGCCGTCAGAGTACCTTGATAAGCCGTATATAATGGTATGTCTTAACGTTATCGCAGCAGAAACGGACGAAGAGGCGGAGATGGAAACAACAACGATGCAGCAGTTTTTCCTGAATGTAGTACGAGGCTCGCAGAATCCTCTCCAGCCGCCGGTGACACCGGAGGAAATGGACAGACTGTGGATGCCTCAGGAGAGGGCGGTTGCTTCACAGATGTCCAGTATGACTTTTGCAGGAAGCAGAGATACGGTGCAGAAACAGCTTGAACGGTTCCAGGACCAGTATCACGCAGATGAAATTATGGCAGTTTCCTATATTTATGATCGAAACAAGCAGAAGCGGTCTTATGAAATTTTAAAAGAAATCACGGGAGAGCAGCAGTAATGACCAGTGAAATTAAGTTGAACGGCACAGTAATTCCCGTGGAACATTTCCAGCATGAACAGCAGGACGGAAAACATAAAATCACGGTGACTTTTCTTGTGACACACGAAAAATACCATGACATTACAACGCTGCTTTACGAAGGAATATTCGATGTGGATATACCGGAGAAATCGCTGTCTTTTAAAGGCATCATTTCCAGTTACTCCACGTCGATAACTAATTTGTATGAAGCAGGACAGACCGGGAAATTTTATCTCCAATTAACAGAAAAAGATTAAATAAAAAACACGGCGGGTGATTGGTCGAACAGGACCATACTCCGCCGTGCTTTTCGTTCTGCTTCCAGTAGAAAAGAGGAGGGAGGGTCAAAAACGAGCGGCAGCCCCTTCTCAATGCAGCAGATAGATGTTACTTTAACCCGGGGCTGTAAACACCCCTGAGGCGGGGCATGTTTGAACTTCCTCCCTATAGAGGAACGGTTATGGAAAAGAAGTCCTTTCTATGAAGGGGGTTTACTCAGAAAGGAAATACAGTATTAAAAAGCGAAGTAGTATACAATATGAATACAGTTTTTGAAACTGTAGAGGAGGTAACTATGCGGGTATTATCATTTAGTGAAGACGCTTATACATTATGGGCTTTAAACAACGAGATGGATTCAATTCTCGACCAGCTTGCCGATAACACGGCTGCGAAGGAAGTGTTGTTTCTGCCAAGTTTTGGGCGTCGTGCAGGGGACGACCGGCCGCAGTTCGGACAGTTTGATTTTATTTTGATCACCGAATCAGCGGTTTATCCGGCGGAAAGCCGCTGGGATATTTCTCCCGGCATCCGGGACGGGGTTCTTCAGTTGAAAGCTCCTCAGTGCAAAAGGCACATTATTTTTCAAAAATACATCCATCACTGGTATGAAGCAGGAACGGACGACTGGGCAGATTTCAGTGAACAAAACGATGGGTACTTAATTTATTTTTACAATGATGAAAGAATTGAAGTGCCGATTCCACCTGCGAACAGCCAGCTTGCAAAAAATCTTGGGTATGTAATGAAGCTGATTAAGCACCATTTTCCGGAAGAGAAACCTCCAGTGAGAAATGTGCTGCTTTACTTGTATAACGGCGGCCGTGCTTTTCTGCCGGAAGAAGTAAAAGGGACAGACTGTATTTTTGAACAAGTAAACGTGGACTATTCAAAAGACCAGGTGGAGAAAACGAGATTCCTTGATTTGATGTAAAGCCTATCATGCAGGGATGTTTTCAGGCTGTTTATAAAGTGTTTTTTATACATGCCTATGCAATTT
>NZ_PZJJ01000062.1 GCF_003044065.1 Alkalicoccus saliphilus | reverse complement strand
GAGAGATAGCCCCTTCTATCAGGGCGCAGGCCGGCTGATGGCACGAAGGCCTGCAGGAGTAGGAAAAACAGGCGGAGCGAGGGAAAAAAGTTGATAGACTTTTGTCTACTTTATTGACAGAACCACATTTTCTACCAACTTTCCTCGGAATTCTACCACTAATCAGGACTGCGTCGTCCATTTGAGTAACTTCTGCAGAAGAATACCGTTTCTGCTATAGAAGAGCGGGTCGGTCGCGGCAACATGCGTGGTAATTCTACCAACGTGCGACGGAATTCTTCCAACTTTCTTAGAAATAGTTCCAACCGTCCCCTGGAATTCTTCCAACTCCCGCTGGATTTCTACCAACTGCCGTTAATTCTACCAATCTGTTCCGTTTTTCTACCAACTTTCCTCGGAATTCTACCACTCTCCGGGACTGGGGATCATCTATGGGTGCTTGAATAAAAAAAAGCCGGCACGGAGGCCGGCTTTCCTTATGGAATATCTTTAGATGACGACTCCGCCGTCGACGGCAAGAATTTCTCCGGTGATGAAGCGGGCTTCTTTGGAAGCGAGGAACAAGTAGGCGTTCGCGATATCCTCCACCCCTGCCATTTCTTTCAGGACGGATTTTTCTTTCATCATGTTCAGTACTTTTTCCGGCATTTTTTCGGTCATCGGTGTATACACAAAGCCGGGCGCTACGGCGTTGACACGGATGTTAAAACGCCCGAGCTCTTTCGCCCACGTTTTCGTCATGCCGTTGACTCCCCACTTTGTTGCTGCATAATTCGTCTGACCGAAGTTGCCGTACGTACCTACAACGGAGGAGGCGTTTAAAATTACGCCCGCTTCCTGCTCTTTCATCACTTTGGCGGCTGCCTGGGACACGTTGAATACGCCTTTCAGGTTTACATCAATTACCCGGTCCCACTGGTCTTCCTCCATTTTCAGGAGCTGGGCATCCGCTGTGATACCGGCGTTATTGACGACGATATCGACCCGTCCGAACTGATCTTTCGCTGCGTCGATCAGGCCGTTCACGGAAGTGCGGTCCGTTACGTCGACCGTGCGGGCAAGTGCTTCTCCGCCGCTGTCCTTTATTTCTTTAACGATGTCGTTAATATCCTCTTCGTTAATATCGGCGACCGTTACACGGGCTCCTTCTTTTGCGAACGTGAGGGCCGTCTGTTTTCCGATGCCGCGTCCGCCTCCTGTAATGATGGCATTTTTTCCTTCAAGTCTCATGCTACATCTCTCCTCTAATTAAGTTGGTGTTCTTCTACAGGCACGCTTTTAAAGCAGGCCAACAGCGTAAACGAGAATTGCGACCCCGGCAGAAAGAACGGGGATGAGCGCTCCGACAACAAAGATGTCTTTGTAGGAGTCGCGGTGTGTCATACCGGTAATAGCAAGCAGCGTCAGCACGGCACCGTTATGCGGAAGCACGTCGAGCCCGCCCGATGCAATCGAGGCGACACGGTGGAACGCTTCCGGTGAAATGCCGGTTTCCAGAGCGATTTCGTAGTAGCGGGAACCGAGTGCTTCGAGTGCTATCGTCATACCGCCCGAAGCAGACCCTGTCGCCCCGGCCAGTACGTTGATCGCGACGGCCTGGGAGATAAGCGGATTCCCCGGTACGCTCAACACAAGCTGGGTTAAGCGGTCGAATCCCGGCACCGCCTGGACAACTGCACCAAAACCGACAGCGGCACTGGTGTTGACGATCGCTATAACGGATCCGCTTGCACCGCCGTTGATAGCCTGGGTGAAATTATGAAACTTCTTGATATTAAACAGCATAATAGATGCAATACCGGTAAGAAGTGATACAACGATGTCCCACCCAAGGACATTCAACGTGAAAACAACAAGTACGAGCGGCACAAGGGAGAGGAGGAAATTCGGGATTTCATCTCCGGTTTCTGCCCCCACCTCTTTCTTATCTTTCGGTTCCGTGTACACTTCTCCTGCCTGGCGGAGCTTATTTTCTCTCCAGCGGAGATAAAAATAGCCTCCGACGGCCATGACGATGGCTGCAGAAATACCCATAATCGGTGCTGCCATTGCGTCTGTCTGATAGTATCCGCGGGGGATCAGGTTCTGAATCTGCGGCGTACCGGGAATGGCTGTCATTGTAAAAGTAAACGCGCCGAGTGCGACCGTCGGCGGAATGAGCCGCCGCGGAATATTGGCATCCCGGAACATCGTGAGAGCCAGCGGATAAACGGCAAAAACAACAACGAACAGGCTGACCCCGCCGTATGTAAGCACAGCGGCGGAAACAATTACACCAAGAATCGCTCTTTTTGTTCCGATAACACTTGTCAGAGCCTGAGCGACTGATTTGGCCATGCCGGTGTCTTCCATTAACTTACCAAATATTGCTCCAAGCATAAAGACCGGAAACCAGTCCCTCGCAAAACCGACGAAACCTTCCATGTAGGTGCCGGTGTAGGCATCAAGCAGATCGAGTCCGCCGGTGAGGGCGACGACCCCGGCAGCAATCGGCGCCACCCAGATGATGGACCAGCCGCGGTAGGCCAGCCCCATTATGATAACTAACCCTAGAAAAATACCAAGCATGAAGAACCCCTCCTTCCGATTATTTTACCGTTGTTTTTTCAATTTCTTTGTTGAGTCCCATTTTTTCATTTTGAAAAATACGGGTATCCATCTGCTTTAAATCGCTGGAAATTACGGGTTCGAATTCCATATGGGCTAAAATATCCTTTTCCAGATCCATTCCCGGGGCAATTTCTGTCAGAACAAGTCCTTCCGGTCCGAGCTCAAAGACAGCGCGCTCGGTGATGTACATAATCGGTCGGCCTAATTCTGCGGCATACGTTCCGCTGAAGGTTGTCTGTTCCACGTGAGGGACGAATTTTTTGAACCGTCCTTCCTGTTCAATTTGAAGTTCTCCGTCTTTGACAGCTACTTTCAGGCCGCCGGCTGTAAAGGATCCGCAGAAAACGACTTTTTTGGCGTTCTGCGAAATATTGATAAATCCTCCGGCACCGGTTACTTTGGAGCCGAACTTGCTGACGTTGACGTTTCCTTCCTGATCGAGCTGGGCAAGACCTAAAAAGGCAAGGTCCAGACCGCCGCCGTCATAAAAATCAAACTGATACGGCTGGTCGATAATTGCATCCGGGTTGGCTGCAGCCCCGAAACTTAATCCTCCTGCCGGCAGGCCGCCGATCGGCCCGGATTCGACTGTGAGGCGCATTTCGCTGAGAACACCTTCCTCACTGGCCACAGCGGCTACTCCTTCCGGCACCCCGATGCCGAGGTTTGTTATTGCATTTGGAATGAGTTCCATCGCGGAGCGGCGGGCAATGATTTTCCGTTCGTTCAGTGCGAGCGGCTCCAGTTTGTCCAAGGACATGCGGATTTCACCGGAATAAGCCGGATTATAGCTTTCTGCGAACGTCTGCATGTGATTTTCTTCTTCGGACTCGACGACGGCATCGACGAGAATCCCCGGTACTTTTACCATACGTGGATCGAGCGTTCCGCGCTCCACTACTTTTTCCACCTGCAGAATGACGATGCCGCCGCTGTTTTTCGCCGCCTGGGCCATAGCAAGTACTTCAAGGCTTCCAGCTTCTTTATCCATCGTGGCATTTCCCATTTCATCTGCATAGGTGGCACGAATAACGGCCACATCCACTGGGAAGGTTTTATAAAATAAATATTCCCTGCCGCCGATTTCTGTCAGTTCCACGATTTCTTTTTTTGTTACGTTATTAATTTTTCCGCCGTCTTTCCGCGGATCGACAAACGTCCGCAGACCGACGTGGGAAATCGTTCCCGGCTTCCCTGCTGCAATGTCCCGGAAAAGGTGGGTGATAATCCCCTGAGGCAGATTATAGGCTTCAATTTTATCGTCGATCGCCAGCTTGGAAAGCTTCGGGGCAAGACCCCAGTGGCCGCCGATGACCCGTCCGACAAGTCCTTCATGACCGAGATGGTTGAGCCCTTTGTCCTTTCCGTCCCCCTGACCGGCCGCGTACATAATGGAAAGGTTTTTCGGTTCCTGTTCCTCCATGTACCGGGCTTCAATTGCTTTTGTCAGTTCTTCCGGGTGCCCGCATCCGACGAATCCTCCGGTTGCGACCATGGAATTATTTTTTATTTTTTTTACTGCTTCCTGTGCCGTCATTAATTTACTCATCATTCGTTCCCTCCCATTTTTTGATCCTGCCCTTTTTAAATGCAAACCTCATGCCAACTTTTTTCTGACGGAAACGCGGTGCAGCGCCCCGTTTAAGCAAGCGCTTACATGAAACGTTTTCATTTATGTAAGAAAAGCAGGACAGTTCTTTTCCTTTAATTAACAAAGTGTCCGTATTTAATTACATTTTTGACGTCTGGCACTTCGTGTGTTCTATTTTCCGTACAGTTATTCATTCCATAAAAAAAACAGGAGAAATATCTCCTGATTTTTTTATTTATATTTGGTTATTTTTTCGTACAGTGCGGTCCGGCTGACACCAAGTATTTCCGCAGCTTTCGACTTGTTGCCGTTTGTGTAGACGAGCGCCTGTTCAATGGTTTCTTTTTCTGCACGCTGGACTGCTTCCTGAAGGGCCGGTGGTTTTTCGGTCCGCTGCCGGCTTTTTAATTTTGGAGGAAAGTGACTTCCGTCCACTGCTTCTCCGGGCTTCAGGACATTCACTGCACGTTCAATGACGTTTTCCAGCTCTCTCGTATTACCTGGCCATGCGTACTGCAAAAGGCAGCTCTCCGCCTCGGAGGTGATCGCAGGCACCGGTTTTCCGAGTCTGTCGGCCACTTTCTTCAAAAAGTAGGGCAGCAGCACGTTGATATCGTCCGGCCGGGTCCTTAACGCAGGAATATGAACCATAAATACGTTCAGCCGGTAATACAGGTCAAGCCGGAAATCCCCGTCTTCAATCATTTTTTCCAGGTTGCGGTTGGTTGCTGCAATAACACGTATATCCACCGGTTTGGATGCCGTGGAGCCGACCCGTTCTACTTCCCGCTCCTGAAGTACACGGAGCAGTTTGACCTGCATATGCACCGGAAGCTCCCCAATTTCATCAAGAAAAATGGTGCCGCCTTCCGCTGCTTCGAACTTTCCTTTTTTGCCGCCGCGTTTGGCTCCGGTAAAAGATCCTTCCGTGTAGCCGAACAGTTCGGATTCGATCAGATCCCCCGGGATGGCCGCACAGTTTACTTTCACAAACGGTCCCGGTGCCCGGGCGCTTGCCTGATGAATCGCGTGGGCAAACAGCTCCTTGCCTGTTCCGCTTTCCCCCTGCAGCAGAACGTTGGAGTCTGTTTCTGCCGCCTGCCTTGCCAGCTGCTTTGTTTTCTCCCATTCTGTGCTTTTTCCGATCAGCTGCTCAAACTGGTATTTCGCCTGGTTCGTTTCCTGCCACTCCCCCCGGTAGGTGGCAAGTTCTTTTTCGAGATTTTCGATCCTCCGCTTCAGTGCCTTAAACCCTCCGAGGTTTTTAAAAAGCACTTTTCCGACGGCTCCGACAAGTTCCCCGTCCCGGTACAGAGGCATCCGGTTGGCGACCATGTAGTCTCCGTGGATGCGCTGAATGTCGGCAATTTCTGCCACGCCGGTTTCTGCCACAATGTGCATGCGCGTATTTTCGATCACTTCCGTCACGTGCCGGCCGGTGAGCTCTTCCGGAGGCCGTCCGATGAAATCGGCGTACTCTTTGTTCACCATCGTAATAAAGCCTTTTTTGTCGACCATAATGATTCCGTCGTGGGAAAGCTCGATCACCATTTCCATCTGCTCGGCTTTTTCTTTCCATCCTTCTTCCTCCACAGGAGCTTCCTGCTGCTTCAGACGGACGGCGTAGTAGATTTTCTTTCCGATAGTGAGCGGGTGGACCCGCAGCCGGTGCGGGGCGTCATGCAGCTTCACGACCGGAGCGTCGGAACTTCCGCTGTGAAGGAGTCCGGTTATTTCCTGGTAGAAGGGGAGGTTCTCCAGTTTCCCCGGGGGCGGCTGAAAGGATTCCGGACTCGTTGTCAGCTTGATTGTCCCGTCCTCTGCTGCTATAAGTACTTTTTCTTTATCGTAGACAGAAAGCGCCCGAAGCAGCTGATCTTTTTCCTGCTGTGCTTTCTGAACCGCTTTAAGCCATTCGCCGGCTTTTAATACGCCTTTCAGCTCCCCGTCTTTTCCGCTTACCGGAAGGCACGGCGGACTCCATTCCCATCGCAGCGAAGGAATTTCTTCTTCGGTTAACATTTCCGGGAACGGCTCCATGACGTCTGACACTTTTGTATCGGGAGGGAGACCTTTCATCATCGCTGTCATAAGAGAATCCGTGGAAACATAGCCGACAGCTTCTTTGGTTTCGTTCACTACGGGGGAAGCTTCTTCGTGAAGGTGATACATTTTCGCTGCGGCTTCCTGAATGCTTTCGCCGGTCGTTAATACGGTTCTCGGCTTGTGCATCGCCGCTTTTGCCGGAACTGCTTCAAACATCTGCGTCCTCCTTTCTGTTTCGTCGTACAGGAAACGTCAAAAAATTACCGCTCCCGGCTGCTGATGCGCCCGGAGCGGTGGTTAATGATGATTATGGGCGCTGGACGAGCAGGGCTGTGCCCTGACCTCCGCCGATACAGAGAGTGGCGAGCCCTTTTTTGGCGTCCCGGCGTTTCATTTCATAAAGAAGCGTCGTTAAAACCCGGGCTCCGGAAGCTCCGATCGGATGACCGATCGCAATCGCGCCTCCGTTCACATTGACCTTTTCCGGATCGAGCTCCAGATCTCTCGTGACAGAAAGGGACTGGGCAGCAAACGCTTCGTTTGCTTCGATCAGTTCCAGGTCGGACGTCTGCCATCCTGCGCGTTCGAGCGCCTGCTTAGTAGCCGGTACCGGGCCGTAGCCCATGATGTCCGGCTCCAGAGCTGCGTTTCCGTAGGCCGCTATTTCGGCGAGCGGTGTCAGTCCAAGTTCTTTTGCTTTTTCTTCGGCCATAATGACGAGCATGGCTGCCCCGTCATTAATGCCGGAAGCGTTCCCGGCGGTTACTGTCCCGTCTTCTTTCTGGAACGCCGGCTTGAGTTTTGCGAGCTTGTCCGCTGTCATGCCGTGTTTGATGAATTCATCGTCTTTTACGACGATCGGATCTTTTTTACGCTGAGGAATTTCCACCGGTACGATCTCGTCTTCAAAACGTCCGGATGTCTGCGCATCTGCTGCACGCTGCTGGCTCTGAAGCGCAAATTTATCCTGGTCCTCCCGGCTGATATTCCAGCGCTTCGCGATGTTTTCTGCGGTATTACCCATGTGGATCGGGCTGAAAGCATCCATGAGGCCGTCTTTAAGCATCGTGTCGACGAGTTTTCCGTCTCCCATACGCTGTCCCCAGCGGACGTTCGGCATGACGTACGGCGCATTGCTCATGCTTTCCGTTCCGCCGGCGAGAATAACGTCCGCGTCTCCGAGTGCGATAAACTGGGCTGCCATGCTGACGGTTCTAAGGCCGGAGCCGCACAGCTTGTTGATCGCTGTTGCAGGAGTTGTAGCTGGTATCCCGGCGTGGACTGCTACCTGCCGGGCCACGTTCTGACCTGCTCCAGCTGATAAAATATTACCAATGTAAACGTCTTCAATTTGGTCCGCTTTAATACCGGCCCGTTTGATTGCTTCCTCTGCTGCGATTGCACCGAGCTCGACGGCTGATTTTGCGGCGAGTGCCCCGCCGAAGCTTCCCACCGGCGTACGTGCCGCACTGACAATAACTGCTTTTCTCATATATAACCCTCCTCGTATAGTATGTTTAAGTCCCTTTGGAACTTATCAATTTCTCTTGCTTTCTTCTCAAGGATACTTTCCTCTTGGACACCTCGAGATATTTCTAGATAATGGTCTTAGGATCATTTGGG
>NZ_PZJJ01000061.1 GCF_003044065.1 Alkalicoccus saliphilus | reverse complement strand
CATTTCGATTACGATTCATAGAGGATCCTCCTTATGATGGTTTTTGGTTTAGCAACTGCATCATATCGGAGGATCTTTTTTATGTCCAGAGGGGCCAGACGAACCTGACAGGAATGCTCCGAGGCGATGAAGGCCGAGCAGAAGATCCATTTCTTCCGAGCAGTGGGAGGAAGAAATGAGCTGAAGCCGGCCCGCCCGGAAAGCGTCCTGAGGAGGCGAAAGCAGGAAATTGCATAGGCATGTATAAAAAACACTTTATAAACAGCTTTTTTGTACTACTTATTATTTTTCTGCTGGGCTATAAGCAGCTCTTTAATTTCCTGAACGTCTTTACGGAGTGCTTCGTTTTCCTCCTGCATTCTTACCATGTGTTTCTGCTGGGCTTCCTCGTCCTCGTGACCGAGATAATCAAGGATGACCGCAACAACAAGGTTTAAAATGACAAGGGCCCCGATGATAATAAAAGAAACAAAATAAAACCAGGCCCATGGGATTTCTGCAATAATCGGTCTTGCCACCTGACTCGCCCAGGATTCAAACGTCACAACCTGAAGCAGTGTGAACAGGGAACTGTGAAAACTGCCGAAAAATTCGTCCGGCAGCACCCCGCGGAAAAAGGTAGTCCCTATAATCGCATAAATCGAAAAGATGAGTGTCGTCAGTCCCAGAATACCGGTAAGAGCCGGGAGCGAGCGCATAAGAGAATCAATGATTTTCCGCAGCGCCGGAATAGCCGGTATCATACGGATCAGACGCAGCACGCGAATAAGACGAAGTACACTGACAAGCGGCGTGTTATAAAAAGCCAGGCTGAGTGCAACGATGGTAAAATCAAAAATATTCCATGCTTCGGAAAAATACCCTTTGATTCCGAGACCGGTCACTTTCAGTATAAGCTCCACTACAAAAATCCAGACGATAATCGTATCGAGCAGCAGCAGAACTTCATTTCCCGGACGGTAGGATTCTGCTACAATCACCAGACCATTCAATATAATAACCGCAATAATTGTCGGCTGAAATGCCGGATGCAGTACAAGATGCTGTATTTTTTCACGGAAGGTACGGGGAACAGCTTGTTCATTAGTTGTCATAAGTAATTATATCCCTTTCTATCTTGAATCACGCATTCGATTATAGCATGTTTAGCCGAATCTTAATAATGATCCTGCGTTCACAATAGTAAAAGTACTTAATAAACTGTTTTGCACAGCTGCTGCAGTTTATAAAATGATTCTTCATGCATAATTCAGTAAACACTTTCCCCAGGGGAAAGGCTCCGTTTCGTTTCTCCTTTTGTAACATGGGAACCCCCAATTTTCGATCCGGATATAACTTTTTTCAAGATAAAACAGCACCCTGATGCCATAGCAGGGTGCTGTTCAAAGTATTGATTAAGTTATCATGCCGGAATAATCATTCAGTTATTGTGCAGGCTTCTTCTTTAACCGAAAGTCTGCTGCGGTGATGGAGGAAACTTCGCACCAATTCGGTAGAAAGAATTCGTCACTACACTCCTTTTTTGCCGCTGTGACGCTCTTTCAGTCTGTTCAGGACGTCATCGAGCGGGAGTTTCTGTTCCTGAAGCAGCACGAGCCAGTGATAGAGAAGATCAGCACTTTCCCATGTCAATTCCTGCCTGTCCCGGTTTTTGGCAGCGATAATAACTTCAGAAGCTTCTTCTCCTACCTTTTTCAAAATCTTGTCGACTCCTTCTTCAAAAAGATAGGTCGTATAGGATCCTTCCGGTTTTTCCTGTTCCCGGACGGCGAGCAGCGATTCCAGCTCTTCGATAATGGCAAACCGTGCTTCTTTTTCTGCCGGCTTTTCTTCACTTTCCCAGAGCGTTTCATAGAAGCAGCTCACCGCGCCGGTATGACAGGCCGGACCCGCCGGATCAACGAATACCGTCAGTGCATCCTGATCGCAGTCGACCCGGATTTCCGTTACTTTCTGTATATTGCCGGAAGTGGCTCCCTTATGCCACAGTTCCTGACGGGATCGGCTGTAAAACCATGTTTCGCCCGTTTCGATCGTTTTATTCAGGGATTCTTTATTCATATAGGCAAGTGTCAGCACTTCTTTTGTCGCCTCGTCCTGCACCACCGCAGGAATAAGCCCTTTTTCGTCAAAAGAAAGTTGGTCTGTAGATATCATCGGATGGCTATCCCCTTTTCTTTTAAGTAGGCTTTCACTTCTGCTACCGACGTCTCCCGGTAGTGAAAGATGGATGCTGCAAGGGCTGCGTCTGCTTTCCCCTGGTGAAATACCGTTTCGAAATGCTGTTTATCTCCGGCCCCGCCGGAAGCGATGACAGGCACCGTTACAGCTTCACTGACCGTTTTCGTCAATGCTTCATCAAATCCGGTTTTTTCCCCGTCTTTATCCATGCTTGTCAGAAGAATCTCTCCGGCACCGAGGCTTACGGCCTCCTGCACCCACTCCACCACTTCCCGGTCTGTCGGGTTTCGTCCGCCGTGAGTGTAGACTCTCCAGGAGTTCAGTTCATCTTCCCATTTAGCATCGACTGCGAGAACGATACACTGTGTACCGAAAAAATCCGCCCCTTCGCGGATCAATTCCGGCCGCAGCAGTGCTGCGGTGTTCAGCGACACTTTATCCGCTCCAGCCCGGAGGATACGTTTCATGTCCTCGAGAGAGTTAATGCCGCCTCCGACTGTGAAAGGAATGGCCAGCCTGCCGGCAACTTCCTCCACGACATCGACCATCGTTTCCCGTCCTTCGTGGGAGGCTGAAATGTCGAGGAAAACGAGCTCGTCGGCTCCCTGCTCATCGTAAAAAGAAGCCAGCTCCACCGGATCTCCGGCGTCACGGAGGTTTACAAACTGAACGCCTTTTACGACGCGTCCTTCTTTTACGTCCAGGCAGGGAATAATACGTTTTGTGAGCATACTACTTCTCCACCTCCCGGACCGCTTCTTCCAGACTGATTTTGTCTGTGTACAGCGCCTTGCCGATAATGGCACCGGATATTCCACTTTCTTTATAAGCTGCCAGCTGGCGGAGGTCCTCCATACTGCTGACCCCTCCGGAAGCGATCACTTGCTTTTTTGTCGCCTGACCGAGTCCGGCAATAGCTTCCACGTTCGGGCCGTTCATCATGCCGTCCCGGGAAATATCCGTCATAATAAACGTTTCTGCACCGGCTTCCGCCAGTTCCTGTCCAAGCTCCTCTGCCCGGACCTCCGACGTCTGCAGCCAGCCGTGGGTGGCTACAAGGCCGTCACGGGCATCGATACCGATCGCAATTTTCTGCCCGCCGTAATTTTTCAGCATGCCGCGCACAAAATCAGGATCAGATATGGCAGAGCTTCCGAGAATAATCCGGGAAACACCCGCCTCCAAATACAGAGCCGCATCCGCTTCACTCCGGATACCTCCTCCGATCTGAATGTCCGCCTTCAGCTCTTTTGCCGCCCGGATGACGTGTTCGCGGTTTACCGGCCGGCCCTCTTTTGCTCCGTCCAGATCGACCATATGAATCCAGGATGCTCCTTTTTCCACAAACGTTTCCGCCATATGGAACGGAGAATCCCCGTACACTGTTTCCTGATTGTAGTCTCCCTGCAGCAGACGGACACATTTTCCGCCGCGCATATCTATTGCCGGATATATCGTAAAATCAGTCAACCGGAACGCCACCTTTCTGCTCCACAAAGTTTTTCAGCATGCTCATACCGACAGAGCTGCTTTTTTCAGGATGAAACTGGGTCGCCCATATTTTTCCGCGTCCTACGACAGCCGCGACTTCCTGATCTGCATAATCGGCGGAGGCAATCAAAATATCTTTGTCGGATGCCTTAACGAAATAAGAATGAACGAAGTAAACGTGTCCTTCCTCCACCTGATACAGCATCGGATGCTGCGGTTTATGAAAAATCAGCTGATTCCATCCCATATGAGGCACTTTGTCTTTACCGGCAGGAAAATGAACGACCCGGCCGGGCAGAAGTGACAGTCCGGCTGTACGGCCGTTTTCTTCACTTTCTTCAAACAGAAGCTGCATTCCGAGACAGATACCGAGCAGCGGATTGCCGCTTTCTGTCCACTGTTTAATAAACGTGTCCAGTCCGCGCTTTTCCAGTTCTTCCATTCCATCTTTAAAAGAACCGACTCCAGGAAGAATCAGCATATCTGCCTTTGCCAGCTCTTCGGCATGCTCAGAAAGAAACGGCTCGTAGCCAAGACGCTCCAGCGCTTTCGTTACACTGTGAAGGTTCCCCATACCATAATCGATTATTCCTATCATGAAAGACTTCCTTTCGTGGACGGCACACCTTTTACCCGCGGGTCCAGCTGCGTGGCTTCGTCAAGCGCCCGTCCGAGTGCTTTAAAAACAGCTTCTATTACGTGGTGTGCATTCGTTCCATAGTGAACATTCACGTGCAGATTGATCCGGGCTTCCAGCGCCAGCTTCCAGAGAAACTCCTCGATCAGTTCGGTATCAAATGTGCCAAGTTTTCTATGAGGAATTTCCCCGCGCAGCACAAAGTGAGGACGGTTGCTCAAATCGACAACGACGTGAGCAAGCGCATCATCCATCGGAACGAAGGCAGAGCCGTAGCGGCGGATTCCTTTTTTGTCTCCAAGTGCTTCCTGAAGGGCTGAACCGAGTACAATACCGATATCCTCTGTTGTATGATGATCATCAATTTCCACATCCCCACGGGCTTCCAGGGTCATATCGAACAAGCCGTGGCGTGTGAACAAATCAAGCATGTGTGTCATAAACGGCACGTCCGTTTTTAAGTCTGACCGGCCTTCTCCATCGATATTGAAAGCGAGGCGGATCTGCGTTTCCTGCGTTTCCCTGATTTTATCTGCCTGACGTTTTTCCATTGGATTCTCCTTTCTCCAGCCGGATTTCCACCGCACGTGCGTGGGCCTCCAGATTTTCAAGACGGGCAAAAGCAGCAATTTTTCTTCCGTTTTCCTGCAGCGCCTGCTCACTGTATGAAATAATACTCGATTTTTTCGTGAAATCTTCCACGTTTAATGGACTGGAAAAGCGGGCTGTTCCGTTGGTCGGCAGCACGTGGTTCGGTCCCGCAAAATAATCACCAACCGGTTCCGAGCTGTTTTCCCCAAGAAAGATAGCTCCGGCATGCCGTATTTCTCCGACAAGATCCCACGGCTTTTCCGTATGGATTTCCAGATGTTCCGGCGCCAGTTCATTAACGGCCCGGACAGCTTCCTCCATTGTTTCCGCTGTGTAGACAGCTCCGTAATCCCGCACGGAGGCCCCCGCGATTTCTTTTTTCGGAAGGGTTTCCAGCTGTTTTTCTATTTCCGCTGCCGTTTTTTCTGCAAGTTCCCGGCTCGTGGTTACAAGCACGGAGGATGACATCGGATCGTGCTCCGCCTGGCTGAGAAGATCGGCAGCAATAAACTCCGGGTTTCCGGTTTCATCTGCCAGAACGACTACTTCACTCGGCCCGGCAATCATATCAATATCCACTGTACCGTAAACAAGCTGCTTGGCGAGTGCAACGAAAATGTTTCCGGGTCCGGTGATTTTATCGACAGGGACAATCGTCTCTGTTCCATAGGCAAGTGCTGCGACAGCCTGGGCTCCCCCTGCTTTATAAATTTCTTTTACACCGAGCTCCTTCGCCGTGTACAGTACAATGTTTTCGAGCGTACCGTCTTTTTGCGGCGGGGAAACCATCACGATTCTTTCCACACCGGCTGTCTGTGCCGGCACCACATTCATAATAATCGACGACGGATAGGCGGCCCGTCCACCTGGCACGTAAACGCCGGCTGCTTCCAGCGGAGTGATTTTCTGGCCGAGAATCGTTCCATCCTGCTTTGTTGTAATCCACGTTTCCTGCCGCTGTCTTTCATGAAAATCCCGTACATTGCTTATCGCTTCCCGTATTACCTCCCGGGTCTCTTCCGGGACAGCTTCTTCAGCTTCCATCAGTTCTTTTTCCGTCACTCGGACATCTTTCGGACGAACAGCGTCAAACTTCTCCGTATACTCTGCGACAGCTTCATCTCCACGTGTCTTTACGTTTTCGAGAATTTCCTGCACTTTCCGGCGCTGCTCCGTTGTTCCCTGATCGATCGAACGTTTTAAAGAAGGGGAATCTGTCAGTGGGACGATTTTCACGAAACTCCCTCCTTCCCCACTACCTCTGCAAGGCGGTCGACCATTTCGTCAATCTGCGCAGCTTTCGTCCGGTAACTGACCGGATTTACGATGAAGCGGGAAGTAATCGGCATCATCGTTTCCATTTCCACGAGTCCATTTTCACGGAGTGTCTGACCGGTGGAGACAATATCCACGATTCTGTCTGCGAGGCCGACGATCGGCGCCAGTTCAATCGATCCGTTCAGTTTAATAATCTCCACCTGCTCCCCCTGCTCCCGAAAATAATCGGAAGTGAGCTTTGGATACTTGGAAGCGATTTTTGGGGCCACGTCACGCCCGGGGTCATAGCTTGGAAGAGCAGCAACAGCCATATAGCAGGAGCTGATTTTCAAATCAAGCACTTCGTAGACATCACGCTCTTCTTCAATCATGACGTCTTTTCCTGCCACCCCTGCATCTGCCACTCCGTGCTCAACGTAGGTCGGCACATCCATCGGCTTCGCCAGAATAAAACGCATGCCTGACTGGGGAACTTCAATAATCAGCTTTCTGGAATCTTCAAATTCCGGCGGCAGATCATAGCCCGCTTTCCGGAGCAGTTCGACCGCTTCTTCAAATATTCTTCCTTTCGGCATCGCCACCGTCACTAGTTCACTGCTCATGATCCGCTTCCTCCATTTCCGTTTGTTCCTATAAAGTACTGCACTTCCTGAAACTGGGCAGAGAAGGCGTCCACCTGCTGAATGCCTGTAATCTCCTGCATAACGACCGAACGTCCGCCGCTGCGGTGGCTTCTCGCTTCGTTCATCGCTTCTTTGCGGCGTTCTCTGCTGAAAATAATGCACAGATCAGAGGCAAGAGGCTTTTTCTCCTTCCCGAGGGCTTCTGTCAGCCGGTCCACTCTCAGACCGAACCCTGTAGCCGGTTCTTCATGATGAAAGCGACCGAGAAGCTGATCATAGCGGCCTCCGCCTCCGAGCGGATATCCGAGTCCTTCGCTGTATGCTTCAAACACCGTTCCAGTATAATAGCTCATATGCATCACAAGATTCAGATCAATCATGACGTTCTGATCCATATCGTAGTCAGCAAGTATCTCCAGCAGCTGCTTCAGCTGGGAAAGGGCTTTTTTTCCTTCCGCTGATTCGGTCAGCTCTTCTGCCTTTTCCAGAATTTCTGTTCCGCCTTTAAGCCGGAGTAGTTCATACAGCCTCCGCTTGTCGAGCGAAGAGAGCGGCAGTTCATCGACCGCTTTCCGGAAACCGACGTAGTTCTTTTCATATAAGTAGCGCTTAAACTCCTCGACCCGTGTTTCCTGGCCGAGCACTTCAAATAGCAGGGCGTTGACAAATCCGACATGGCCGACTGCTGTCTGATAGGAAGGGATGCCTGCATTTTCCAGGGACGATACCATCAGCGATACCATTTCTGCATCCGCGCTGGCAGAAGCGTCCCCAATGAGCTCCACACCGACCTGTTCGAATTCCGCTGGTTTTCCTCCTTCATACTGCTGGGCCCGGAATACCGGGGCGTCATAGGTCAGACGGAGCGGCCTGTGGGCTTCTTTTAACGTGGAAGCTGCAATCCGGGCAATCGGAGCTGTCATATCCGGCCGGAGTACAAGTGTATTGCCTTCCTGATCGAGAAGTTTAAACAGCTGTCTGTCAAGAATAGCCGAAGCGGTTCCGACTGTTTCGTTAAATTCGACTGTCGGTGTCTGAACCGATTTGTAGCCCCACTGCTCAACTTCACTGGAAACCGCCTTCTTTACCTGCTGTTTCAGTTCATACAGCTCTGGAAGTGTATCCCGCATTCCCTGAGGTTTTTCAAACATAAATAACTTTGACATGTGCCCTTCCGCCCTTTCTGTCCCGTAAATACTTTAGTATGATAACGTGATAGAGTAATAAAGATCTAAATGTTAGTTTACAGGGGGAGCCCTCCCCCGTCAACCTTCCTTCTTTCAAGTTTCATTACTGGAGAACGAGCGCCTGCTGGAAGGCTGCTTTGAAGATAGAATATAAATAAAAGTAATATCCGCCTTCGTTTCCATGGGGAGGCTTTCCGAGCGGGCTGCTTTACGTTTGTTAATTCAAAAAAGTTTTTCACAAGTTATCAGCAGTGATCTTTAATAAAGTCTCTGTTAAAGCTCCATGTGATTTTTGAAGGTTGCCTGCGGCTCTTTTTTCTAAAAAAAGAGCCGTCAGTTTTTTGATTAAATGATTGGTAGCTAATATTTATTCCAGTCGTTGTATAAGCTCCTTCTCTTACCGGTGGAAGCTTGCCGTGGGGCTGGTCTTCAGCTATTTTCCATGGCCTGCGCCATGGAAAAGGATCTTCTGACTGCGCTCATTCTGTAGTGCCCCCCTTATCTTGGACACTCCTACATGAAAGGAGGGGTTCTTATGGCAGTTGGACAGTTTACGGAACAGGAAAAAATAGCCGCGGTTCATCTCTATCTCTCGGACCATTATTCGTAT
>NZ_PZJJ01000060.1 GCF_003044065.1 Alkalicoccus saliphilus | reverse complement strand
CGCGACATATTTCCGGAACACCTTGTCGTAATGTTTCTTCTCCTTCTCCATCCACTCGTCCTCCTCCGGTTGCTTTCGTTAGCTGTATTCTATCACTTTGATGTGTCTACTTTTTATACTAACTTCACTATTCTGAAGAAAGTTGATAGAATTCCAGAAAAGGTTGGGAGAATCGACAGCGGCTTCCTCCTTTTCCAGATCAAAACAAAACGCAGAAAGGTTTTTTTCTGCGAAAGGTCATCGAAAAAGGTTCGTCCCGTAAAAAGCTGGAAGTATTCCGCCTCCAGCTCCTCCGGTCTTCCCATCTCTTCATCCCATTTCTCCCTATACAGACAAAAAAGCAGCCTCCCTCTGGTTTTCACCGGGAGAGGCTGCTTTTTTTCAGGCGCCGGGCGGCATATCCTGCTCATCGTAGCGCCGTTCGAGGTTAACGAATTTATTGTGTTCTTTCACGAAGGCGAGTTCCACGGTTCCGACCGGACCGTTACGCTGCTTGGCGATAATAATTTCGATAATATCCTTTTTTTCTGATTCCTGATCATAGTAATCGTCCCGGTACAAAAAGGCAACGATATCGGCATCCTGCTCAATACTTCCTGATTCCCGGATATCCGACATCATCGGCCGCTTATCCTGGCGCGACTCCACGCCGCGGGAAAGCTGGGAGAGTGCAATCACCGGCACTTCCAGCTCCCGGGCGAGGCCTTTCAGTTCCCGGGAAATTTCAGAAACTTCCTGCTGGCGCCCTTCGCTGGAACGGGCATCCCCCTGAATCAGCTGCAGGTAGTCGATCATGATCATGCCGAGCCCGTTTTCCTGCTTCAGTTTGCGGCATTTGGAACGGATGTCCTTCACTTTAATACCCGGCGTATCATCAATATAAATACCGGCTTTGGAAAGACTGCCCATCGCCATCGTCAGACGCTGCCAGTCCTCGTCTTCCAGGTGGCCGGTACGAAGCCGCTGGGCGTCGATGTTTCCTTCGGCACAGAGCATACGCATGACAAGCTGGTCCGCTCCCATCTCCAGACTGAAGATCGCCACGTTTTCGTCTGTCTTCGTGGCAACATTCTGGGAAATGTTCAGCGCAAACGCCGTCTTACCAACAGAAGGTCGGGCAGCTACGATGACAAGGTCACTTTTCTGGAAGCCCGCTGTAATCCGGTCGAGTTCCTGGAAACCGGTCGGTATGCCGGTAACATCGCCTGCTGTATGCTGAAGCATTTCGATTTTATCGAACGCTTCAATCAGTACGTCTTTAATATCAACAAACTCGCCGGAAGACTGCTTTCTGGAAACTTCGAGAATCGATTTTTCCGCCTCATTTAATATGAGATCCACTTCGTCTTCGGCGTTGTAGCTTTCCGTTGCAATGCTTGTCGCCACGCGGATCAGGCGGCGCAAAAGTGACTTTTCCTCGACGATCTGCGCATAGTACTGCACGTTGGCAGCTGTCGGCACGGCGTTGGCAAGGTCCCCGAGGTAGGAGACACCCCCGACTTCCTCGAGCCAGTTTTTAGCATGCAGCTCGTCGATCATTGTGACTAAATCGACCGGTTCGCCTTTATCGGATAATTCCAGCATGACTGTAAAAATACGGCTGTGTGCCATCCGGTAAAAATCTTCCGGCATGAGCCGCTCTGTTGCTGTAATAAGTGCCTGGCTGTCCAGAAAAATAGCACCAAGCACTGCCTGCTCCGCTTCAATGTTTTGAGGCGGGGTCCGGTCGGTGAACAGTTCGTTCATTGTGATCCCCTCATTTCCCGGTTCTCACCGTTACGCTTCCTTAACGTGCACCTTAATGACAGCCGTCACTTTCGGATGCACTTTCACATTGACGTTTGTATAGCCGAGAGCACGGATCGGCTCTTTCAGCTCGATCTTGCGCTTGTCGATCTTATAATTGTCTTTTTTCAGCTGTTCGGCAATCTGCTTGTTCGTGACGCCTCCGAAAAGACGCCCGCCTTCACCGGCTTTTGCGGTAAGTTCAATCGTTTTGTTTTCCAGCTCTTCTTTCATTTTCTCCGCCTGCTTCAGTTCTTCTTCCGCCTGGCGCTCTTCGCTTTCCTGTTTCTTTTCCAGCGACTTCATGTTGCCTTTGTTTGCTTCCACTGCCAGATTATTCTTCAGCAGGTAGTTGCGGGCGTAGCCGTCCGGTACGTCCTTCAGTTCGCCTTTTTTGCCTTTTCCTTTTACATCCTTCAAAAAGATGACTTTCATGATGATTGTCCTCCCTTGAAATATTCGTCTATTTTTTCTTTCAGCAGTTCTTCTGCTTCTTCTTCTGTAACATCTTCCAGCTGGGTGGCCGCATTAGTGAGGTGGCCTCCGCCGTTCATTTTCTCCATAATAACCTGTACATTGACGTCCCCGAGGGAACGGGCACTGATGCTCAGCCGGCCGTCTTCAATTTTGGAAATAACGAAGGAAGCAACGACGTCGTTCATGGAAAGCAGCGTGTCTGCTGCCTGGGCGATCAGGACCTGTCCGTATGTTTCGTCAGAATATCCGCGTGCAATGGCCACCCCGCCGGCATAAATATGCGCCTGTTCAATCAGCTTGGAGCGCTTCACGTAATGGTCCAGATCTTCCTTCAGAAGCTTCTGCACGAGTGTTGTATCGGCGCCCCGGCTGCGGAGGTAGGAAGCAGCATCAAATGTCCTGGATCCGGTACGCGTCGCAAAGCTTTTCGTATCCACGATGATTCCGGCAAGCAGGGCTGTTGCTTCCAGCGTATCCACCTGCGGCTGCCGCGGCTGGTATTCAAGAAGCTCTGTTACAAGCTCCGCCGTGGAGGAGGCGTATGGTTCCATGTAGACAAGTACGGCGTCATCAATAAAGTCCTCTCCGCGGCGGTGATGATCAATAACGATCGTCCGCTCCACTTTGTCGAGAAGCTTTCTTTCCTGGACGAGACTAGGCTTATGCGTATCCACGACGACGACGAGCGTGTCATCAGTCACTTCTTCCCGGGCTTCTTCCGGGGTGATAAAACGGGCCCAGAGCTCCCGGTTGTGCTCTACTTCCTGCATCAGTTTCCGTACGCTCTGGTTCACATCATCCGGATCAACGACAATGTAACCGTCCTTGCCGTTTGCTTCGGCAATCTTCAAAATACCAATCGCTGAGCCGATACAGTCCATATCCGGGTTTTTATGACCCATAATATACACTTTTCTGCTTTCGCGGATAAAGTCACGCACAGCGTGGGAAATAACCCTCGCCCGGACGCGTGTCCTCTTTTCGGTGGCGTTGGATTTGCCTCCGTAAAAACGTACTTTTCCGTTGTTTTCCTTGATGGCCACCTGATCTCCTCCCCGTCCGAGAGCAAGATCAAGACTCGACTGGGCAAGCGAGCCGAGGTCCCTCAGGGAAAGTTCCCCGCTTCCAATACCGATACTCAGTGTAATAGCGATTTTTTCCTCCTGGGTTTTCTCCCGGATTTCATCAAGAAGGATGAACCGGCTCGTTTCCAGTTTTTCGAGTGTTTCTTCATTAAAAATGGCAATAAAGCGGTCCGAGGACGTCCGGCGGATCAGAATATCGTGTTCTTTGGACCACTGGTTCAACGATTCGGTTACGTGGGCGAGAAGCTTGCTGCGTATCTGGTCGTCGAGACCCTGCGTTACTTCATCATAGTTGTCGAGATAAATAAACCCGACCGCGGTTTTTTCCTGCTCGTACTTTTCCTTAAAGGCCTTTTCTTCTGTGGCATTAAGCAGATAGAGAAGCCGCTCATCCGGCTCGTGCACCACACGGTAATTTTCTTCTTTCACATTCAAATAAAAGGAAATTTTGTTATCGTTGACGAACTCAATCAGGTCATCGGAAATCGTTTCAAGCGATACTCCGTTCAGATCCTGATTCATCAGCTGCTGCATATAGGGATTCGTCCACTGTATGACGCGTTCCTGGTTGTAGAGGATCATTCCTACAGGCATCTCGGTGACTGCTTTCTCTCCCGCTTTATTTACACGGTAGGTAAGAGTGGAAATGTAGGAAGACAAGTCTCTTTCAAATTGTATCCTCGCGCGGATCACCAGAACCACCGTAGCTGCCAGGATGGCAAATCCAGCCAGTCCAAGACGCCATTCATAATAAGTGAGTATCCCGATGAACAGCGCTGCGATGGCATATAATAGAAAAACGTGCATTCCGTGCCAGCGCTTCATGAGGAATTTAGGCATTGTACACAACTCCTAGTTCTGCGACTTCAATCGCGTTCTTAAGTCGAAACCTAAATCAATTATACCTAAGATTCGTATAATAGGAAGTAAAAATGGAAAAACGAAAGCGGCTCCAGTAATAAGCAGAGGCAGGACTACTGTTACTTTTTTCAAATGGAAGAAAAAGAACATAAATGCCAGTCCCTGTATAATCATACCTGCCTCCATCACCGGCATCAGGTTGGCGGAAATCGTGTTTAACGTTCCTTCCTGCCCTTCACTCATATTAATAAAGGAAAGTATGAGCGCCAGCAGGTAGTACCAGATGAACGACTTAGGAAAGCTCCATTCCCTGAAAGGAGGGAAGCGCGGAATATGGCTGCCGCTGCGCCGGATATACCAGGAGGCAGCGATCTGCATAATAAACGCAATCGCAGCACCAAAAAGAACAATCAGTGCCGGAACAATCACCTGCACATCGTCAACGAATGCCATTACTTCGTCTCCGGCATCCACGTTTTCGTCAATGCCTAAAAGTCCTTCCGTCTGTTCCACTGAATCCTCCATCATCATCTGAAAAGACTGCACCGGATCGGTATCGGTCAGAGCCATCGTTCCGGCGTAAGTGAACACGATACCGAGAATAACGCTCAGTGCCGTGCCAGCATAGGCACCAAAGGCCCCTTCACCCCTTCTGTAGAGCTCTCCCATTGCAATACCGGCTGCTCCGAATAAAAGCATGAACGCCGGTGCAAGCAGGCCGATAACTAAAGAAAGGATTATCAGCGTAAACAGGGCTGCAATGGAAGCCGTCTGCCATCCGTACTTATGTGTGTAAACCGCAAAAGGAACGGGAATAAAAAACAGCAGAATCAGGCCGGCAAACGGTACAAGCAGGGAAACGAATATAATCGCTGTAAAAACCCCCGCCGCCAGAAAGCCGTCCCGTACTGCATTTGACTGGTCCATCGATACACCTTCTTTTCGGTATAAGTTAACGTTGAATATTTTATTGTTCTGCTGTTTCGGGAAGTCCCGGCTTATAAGCAGGCTTCTTCAAAACCGAATTACATTTTATCACGTATAGGCCGAAAAAAACAAAGGGACAGCCGAAGATCAAAATGCCCCTGCCTTTTTTAAATAAAGTTCTGATAAAACATTATGGGTTCATAGAAAAAACTTCGCTTCCACCCGGCAGGCTTGCCGTGGAGGAGCTCTCCAGCTTCCCCGGCCTGCCGTCCTGCGGGATCTTCCTACCTCCTTCTTCCACTGGCGTCCGCCGGTTTCCGCTTCGTTTTCCATCGTATACAACGGAAAATCTTCACCTATAGAAGAAATGACTTCGTATTTTATCGGAAGCTGCAGGAGACATGGGGGACTCCGGAGCGATAAAGGACGAGCGGAAGATCCATTCCATCCGACGGCAGGAGGAGGGAATTAGCTGAAGCCGGCCCGCTCGGAAAGCCTCCCGTGGAAACGTAAGCGGACGTTCCTCCTAACTTTCAAAACGGACTCCAATAAACAGCTTCCGGAGAGCAGTAATGTATGTATGCGGCTTTTCTTTCCATAAAGAAAACCCCCGCTATGAGGCTACATAACGGGGGAATTTTACTATTCTTTCGTAACGAATGGAAGTAGAGCCATTGTACGTGAACGCTTTACCGCTCGGGTAAGCTGGCGCTGGTACTTGGCAGATGTTCCTGTTACGCGGCGTGGAAGAATCTTTCCTCGCTCGGAAACAAACTTCTTCAGCAGGTCAACATCTTTATAATCAATCTTCTTGATTTTGTTTACTGTAAAGTAACATACTTTACGGCGTCTTGGACGACCACGACGTGCCATAGATATTACCTCCTTTTATATTTTATTCAAACCGTTTTAGAACGGCAGATCATCATCATCGATATCGATCGGCTTGCCTTCCCCGGCAAACGGATCATCGTTGGACGAACTTTGACCGTAACCGCCTCCGGAGCCTGCCCCCTGCTGATTCGGTGCTCCGAATCCGCTCTGGCCTCCGGGTGCACCCTGTCCGGTATCACCGGACTGGCTGCCCTGGGAGGATCCGCGCGGCTCCAGAAACTGAACGCTTTCAGCGACTACTTCTGTCATGAATACACGACGGCCTTCATTGTTGTCAAAGCTTCGTGTCTGAATACGGCCGTCGACCCCGGCCATACTGCCTTTTTTAAGGTAGTTGGCGACGTTTTCCGCCTGCTTTCTCCATACTACAGTGTTGATGAAGTCAGCTTCCCGATTGCCCTGCTGGTTCGAGAACGGACGGTTTACAGCAAGCGTAAAGGTAGCTACTGCAATGCCGTTTGCCGTGTAACGAAGCTCCGGGTCTTTCGTTAAGCGTCCAACTAGAACAACGCGGTTAATCATCCGAATTCCTCCCTGGATCTTGGTTTCGATCAAGCCAGTTATTATTAGTCATCCTCGCGTACAATGATAGAACGCAGGATGTTATCGTTAATAGAGCTCAGGCGGTTGAATTCATCAAGAGCCTGCTTAGCAGCCTTCACTTGAAGAATTACGTAGTAGCCTTCAGGAAAGTCATTGATCTCGTAGGCGAGACGTTTTTTTCCTTTTTCCTCTGTTTCCGTAACTTCTGCGCCATTATCCGTAAGAATCTTGTTGAAACGCTCGACAGTTTCCTTCGTCTGAGCTTCTTCGATGTCTGGACGGACGATGTACATAATTTCGTAGTTGCGCATGTGTTTCACCTCCTTTTGGACTAGGCCCTTTCCCTAAAAATAAGAAAAGAGCAAGGAGCGAGTCGTTTTGCCCGCAAGTTAATATTATAGCAGAGGGCAGGCAGGGAATCAATCATAAATTCGCAGACGATTCAGCCGGATACGGCGTGGGCGATCAGCTCAAACGACCTTCTCCGCGCCTGAAAACCGTGGATATTCGTAATAAGGAGAAATTCATCGTTTTTGTATTTCTCCTGCAGTTTCTTCAGCTGTCCGCGGACATCTTCCGGCGTCCCGACGACCGCACGACGCCTTTCATGGTGCATTTCTTCTTTTTCCTGATGAGTGAACGTTTTCTTTTCCACCATCTCCCGGGAAGGAATCATCGTATCCCCTTTTTTGATTCCTGCAAGCCACCTGTCCTGAGTGAGAGCGAGTTTTTCTGCCTCTTTCCTCGTTTCCGCACACACTGCAAATACGCAGACGATCACACGCGGCTTTACATGATGCTCCCTGCAAGCTTTCCGGTAGGCTTCCATCGTTTCCTGATGGTGATCCGGATTAATAAAATGACCGAATACGAGACCCATCCCCCGGCTTCCGGCAAGCTGGCCGCTTTCGGCATTCAGTCCGAGCAGCCATTCCGGGGGCGCTTCTGCTTTTCTCGGAGTCGTTTTTATAATGCGGTACGGGTGATTACGCGGAAGGCTGTCCCGGAGGAAGCCGTGCAGATCATCCAACTGCCGAGGGAAAGCATCAAAGTTTTTTTCCAGACCATCGGTGAGCGCTTCACGTGCCCGTTCGCTTCCTCCGGGAGACCGTCCAACACCGAGATCAATCCGGCCCGGATAAAAACTTTCCAGCGTGGAAAACAGCTCGGCTACTTTCAGTGGACTGTACTGCGGAAGAAGAATTCCCCCCGCTCCGATCCGGATCTTCTTTGTGACCGCTCCAATGCGGGCCATCCACAGTTCCGGGGCGGCGCTCAGCAGTCCGTTGCTGCTGTGGTGTTCTGCGAACCAGTAGCGGCGGTAGCCCCATTTTTCCGCCGAACGCGCAAGTTCTATCGTATGATCAATTGTTTCAGCCGCAGTATGTCCCTGATGAAGAGGCACCTGGTCAAGAATTCCAATTTTCACCGCGAACTCTCCTCTCTTCTATTTCTTCTATTCGTATAGTATGCCATACTAAGAAAAAAAGCTTCAGTCATTACGCTTAGGAGGATGATGAAATGATCGAGCAGAAGAACTTTTTTACTTCTTGGAGCGGCGGAAAAGATTCCGCCCTGGCCCACTATAAGGCAGTACAGGAAGGAGGAAAGCCTGTATGTCTCCTTTCCATGTTCGAAGAAAACGAGGAATATTCACGTTCCCACGCCCTACCGTATGGAGTCATTCTTGCCCAGGCAGACGCGATGGGACTGCCGCTGCTTGTCCGTGGAGCTTCCTGGCAGACGTATGAATCCCAGTTTCTTGATGTTCTCGATGTCATGAAACGAAACGGCATTACCCATGGCGTTTTTGGAGACATTGATCTGGAGGACCATCTTGTATGGGTGGAACAGAACTGTTCCCGCAAAGATATCCAGGCCTATCATCCTCTCCGGTACAAAGAACGAAGAAAAGTACTGGACGAACTTCTTGACGCAGGATTTGAAGCCGTTATCGTCGTTGTCGATGAAGAAAAACTTCCGTCTTCCTTTCTTGGAAAGGAAATGAATGAAGAAACCATTCAGGAAATCGAACAGCTTGGGGTGGATCCATGCGGGGAGGAAGGCGAGTTCCATACGCTGATCGTGGACGGTCCGATGTTCAACAAGCGCATCCCGGTCGATTTTAAAGAAATCGAACATCATGACCACTACGCATTTCTGCCCGTCAAACTGCAGGTTGGATAATTCCCAATATAATTACACATACAAAAGAGAGCAGCTGGATAAATTCCGGCTGCTCTTTTCAGGCTGTTGATTAAGTCTTATATCTGGAATCATTATTCCAACGTATAAGCTTCTCCTTCACTCCCGAGCCTGCCGTGGGGCTCGTCATCAGCTGTTTGCCCTCCAGCCATGGAAAAGGATCTTCCGACTTCGCTTGTTCCCACCGGCGTCCCCGCCGGACGTTCCGGAGGAAAAAGCCTCTCTTTCATGAAATAAAGGACGGGTTCAACACGTTTTTTAGAAGAGAAACCTTCTTTTTATTTTCCTGCTGGAGCTGCAGCAGGCGACTCCGAGGCGAGATAGGACGAGCGGAAGATCCATTTCTTCCGAGCAATGAGAGGAAGAAATTAGCTGAGGCCGGCCCGCCCGGAAACATACTAACATTAGTAGCACAAACCAAGGCCATGGTTTGTGCTACGCTTTTTTTGTAGAAGGGAAGGGAAGTCGTCGGGACGCCTGGATCGTTGAATCCGCAAATGGAAA
>NZ_PZJJ01000006.1 GCF_003044065.1 Alkalicoccus saliphilus | reverse complement strand
TTGTCCCAAATGATCCTAAGACCATTATCTAGAAATATCTCGAGGTGTCCAAGAGGAAAGTATCCTTGAGAAGAAAGCAAGAGAAATTGATAAGTTCCAAAGGGACTTAAACATACTATACGAGGAGGGAATCCTGATGAGTATAGATTTTGTTATTGGAAGGTCGGGTACGGGGAAAAGCCACAAAATACACACGCGCATATTGGACGAGTCTCTAGAAGACCCGTCAGGCAGACCTGTGATTCTGCTTGTTCCGGAACAAATGACGTTTCAGGCAGAAAGAGAACTTCTTGCCCTGGCCGACCGTGCCCTGACGAGGGTGCAGGTTTTAAGCTTCCCGCGCCTTGCTTTCAGACTGCTTCAGGAAACAGGAGGGGCAGCAAGAAAACAAATTTCCAAAAACGGTATTCATGCTATGCTGCGCCAGATTACAGATGAGAGCAGAAACGAGTTGGAGCTCTACAAAAATTCTCTCACAGCACCAGGATTTATCCAGCAGCTGGAAAGAATGCTGACAGAATGTAAAAGATATCAGCTCAGCTGTACTATGATGCAGGAAGCTTATGAAAGTCTGGATGAAAAGGAACATCTTACTGCTTCAGAAAAAAAACTGCGTGCTAAACTCCATGACTTTTCTTTAGTACATAAAAAAGCGGAAGAAACTCTTTCTGGTAAATACGTGGAAGCAGAAGATCTTCTGCAGCTTACTGCAGAGGCGGTTCCTTCTTCAGCCATGCTCGAAAAGTCACGGATTTATATCGATGGGTTTCACAGTTTTACACCGGTGGAAGAGGAAATTGTAAAACAGCTTATGAAAAAAACAGAAGTAACGATGACACTCGTACTGGATGAAGAGCCGGAAATGAATGACCGGGGACATCCTCTGGATCTTTTCTTTGAAACTGCCTCAACGCTTCAGCAGCTGAAATCTTTTTCAATGGAGGAGGGTATTTCCTACAACTATGAAAAATTGGTGGAAGGCCACCGCTTTCAGTCATCTGGACTTTCCTTTATAGAACAAAATATAGAGCGGTTTCCGACAAAAATGGGGAAAGGAACCGGAATAGATTTATGGGAAGCTGTAAATCATAGGACTGAGGTGGAACATACGGCGAGAGAAATAGTGCGCCTTGTGAGAGAGGAAAATTACCGCTACCGGGATATTGCAGTTATGACGAGGAATGTGGAAGCTTACCGCAGCTATATTGAAACGATTTTTCCGCTGGAAAAAATCCCTTTTTTTATGGATAATAAAAAATCAGCCCTTGACCATCCCCTCACGGAATTTATTAAATCCGCACTGGAAACAATTGAAAAAGGCTGGCCGTATGAAGCGGTTTTCCGGATGATAAAAACGGAGCTGCTTTTTAAAGAAATAGGCGGGGAGGAAAGAGAGCAGGCTGATATACTGGAAAACTACGTTCTTGCCAGGGGAATCCGGGGGAAAAAATGGTATGAAGAGGAGCCCTGGGACTACTTTGTCGACCCGGCGGAAGAAGATGCTGATAATAGAGTGAAAACATTGGAAGAACTGCGGTCTAATCTGATTAAGCCTGTCCGGAACTTTGAAAAGAATATGAAGAAGGCACGTTCTGTCCGTGAGCGTGCAGAAGCTCTGTTTTTCTTTCTGGAGGAAGCAGCGGTACCGGCCAAGCTTCAACAGATGCACGATCAGTCTCTGGAAGCCGGGAGACTTCGGGAAGCAAGAGAACACGAGCAGATGTGGAAAGAAACTGTACGACTGCTGGATGATATCGTGGAGATCAGCCGGCAGGATAAAATCAGTTTAAAAATATTCCGGGACATGATAGAAGCCGGACTGGAGAGCATGCAGTTTTCTGTCATACCTCCAGCGTTTGACCAGGTACTCATTGCCGATGCAGAAACGTCCAGACTCCAGCATGTAAAAGCAGTTTTTCTGCTGGGGGTAAACGAAGGGATTTTTCCGAAAAAACCGGACGAGAATGGGCTGCTGTCTGAAGAAGAGCGGAAGTATATGGAGCAGAGCGGTATAAAGCTTGCTCCAGGGGCCGAAAACCAGCTACAGGGAGAATCTTTTCTTTTTTACCGCGCTGTCACCCAGGCTTCAAAAAATCTGTATATTAGTTATGCTCTTCAGGACGCCGGTGGAAATGCAATGAAACCATCCAGGTTTTTTTCTCAGACTGCCGCTATGTTTCCAGAGGAACCATTAAAAACTAAATTTGAGTCTCCTCAGGAGCAGGGTGTGGAACATGAGCCGGATTTTGTAACGAATCCTGAAAGATCGCTGACTTACATGACTGTACAGCTGCAGCAGAGGAAACAGGGATACAATATTCATCCGGTGTGGTGGCAGGTATACGAGTGGTATCTTAATCAGAATGAAAACCGGCGTTTTTCGACGCTTCTTTCCAGTCTGACGTACAAAAACCAGCCGGTGGAATTAAAAAAATCACTTTCCAGACGTCTGTATGGAAAGAAGATAAATGCGAGCGTGTCCAGGTTTGAGCAGTTCAACGCCTGTCCGTTTTCACAGTTTTCCAAATATGGTCTTAAATTAAAAGAACGGGCGGCTTATAAGTTGGAAGCTCCGGATATCGGGTTGCTGTTTCATGCCGCACTTAAGGACGTTACAGAGAGAGTGCAGGAAGAAAATAAAGATCTGCGTACTCTCTCACGTGCAGAAATTACCCGTTACGCTGAAGAGGTTGTTGAAAATCTCGCCCCGCGCGTGCAGAGAGAAATATTCAACAGTTCCGACCGCTATAAATATATTCTCCGCAAATTGAAGGATGTAGTATCCAGGGCTTCAATTATTATGACAGAACAGGCAAAAAGAAATGATTTTGTACCTGTCGGGTTTGAAATCGGCTTCGGTCAGGGAGAAGCGATACCGCCGCTTCAGTTCACACTGAGCGACGAAACAGTAGTCGAAGTTTCCGGAAGAGTCGACCGGGTGGATAAAGCAGAAACTTCCTCCGGAATATACCTGCGGATTGTGGATTATAAATCAAGCTCCCGGGATATCAAACTGGACGAAGTGTATCACGGGCTGGCAATGCAGATGCTTGTTTATCTGGACGTAGTTATTTCTTTTGCAGATGACTGGCTCGGTGTGGAAGCCGATCCGGCGGGAGTATTATATTTCCATGTGCATAACCCTGTCCTTAAAACGAATGAGCGGCTTACGCTGGAAGAAATCGAAGAACTTCTTTTAAAACAGTTTAAAATGAAAGGGCTCCTCAGTTCAAACGAGGAAGTTATCGCAGCGTCGGACACTTCCATCGAATCCGGCTGGTCAAATATTGCCCCGGTCCGCCTGTCGAAAGATGGGAAACCTGCAGGCGGTTCACGCACACTGGCACCGGATGACTACGGACTTCTCCGGCAGTATATACGTTCACATATGCAAAACCTCGGCCAGAGAATGGCTGATGGAGATATTTCACTGACTCCTTACAAAAAAAAGCAGCAGATCCCATGCACCTACTGCTCTTATAAGTCCTTCTGCCAGTTTGATCCATCCCTGGACACGAATAACTACCGTACGCTTCCGGAAAAATCCGCTGAAGAAGTTATTGAGGCGATAAGAAAACAAAAAGGAGGAAAAACAGATGACTGATATCCCCCGGCCGGAAGGATCGAAGTGGACAGAAGATCAATGGGAAGCTATTGCACTGGATAAAAAGCCGATGCTTGTATCGGCTGCTGCGGGCAGCGGGAAAACGGCGGTTCTTGTCGAAAGAATTGTCCGAAAAGTTACAGACACGAATAATCCGGTGGATTTAAACAAGCTGCTCATCGTAACGTTTACGAATGCAGCTGCCGCCGAAATGAAACAGCGTATAGGGAAAGCATTGGAAGAAACCCTCGCTGAAAATCCTGAATCCCAGCACCTCCGCCGTCAGCTTTCCCAGCTTCAGCGCGCCAACATTTCGACGCTGCACGCCTTTTGTATGAATGTAATCCGCACCTACTACTATGAAGTAGGGGTTGATCCTGCTTTTCGTATGCTCGATGAAACCGAAGCCGCCCTTCTGGAAGATGAAGTGATGGAGGAACTTTTTGAATCCGCCTATTCTGAAGAAAGCGATTTTTACACTCTCGTCGATTATTTCACCGGTGACAGGACTGATGAAGAGCTGAAGAGGCTGCTTCTTGATCTATATCACTTTTCCAGGTCCCATCCGGATCCGGAAACGTGGCTGGCTGACACTGTTTCCATTTATGAGAATTCAGAAAATGTGCCATTTGACGACCTGGATTGGGTAAAAGAAGCTAAAAATTACGTACGTCTGTCCCTTGATGGAGCAGTTTCAATGTATGAGCAGGCGTTGAGAACAGCAGAAGCACCGGGAGGACCCCATAAATACATAGAGCTCCTTGAAGAGGAAGTAACAATGATCAAAAATGCTTCATCGGCCTATGACTGGGAAAATTTAAAGTCAGCTGTTACGAACTTTCATTTTAAAAGGATGCCTCCTGTAAAAAAATCAGATACTGACATAGATTCTGACCTGCAGAAACAGGTGCAGAACATAAGAGATGAAGTTAAAAAGAAAATGAAAAACACAGCGAAAGATTATTTCAGCGCTCCGTCGGACGTTTTAACAGACGAAATGCAGAAAATGGCCCCTGTTATACGGACACTCACCAAATATGTGAGCCTTTTTTCGAAAAATTATCAGGAAGCAAAACTCGAAAAAAATGCGCTTCATTTCAGTGATCTCGAACATTACTGCCTGGACATATTGAGGGACAAAGAAAGCGGTCGTCCCACGTCGGCAGCTTATCAGTACCAGTCCCAGTTCGACGAGGTGCTGATTGACGAATATCAGGACACGAACTTTGTACAGGAAGCGGTCATTAATCTTGTATCCGGCAGTAATACACTTTTTATGGTTGGAGATGTCAAACAATCCATTTACCGATTCCGGCTTGCTGAACCGGGACTCTTTCTACAAAAATATAAAATGTATGAGGAAGAAAAAAGCGGGCGGCGTATTGATCTATCAAAAAATTTCCGCAGCAGGGAAACGGTACTGCACGCTGCGAATTTTGTTTTCAGCCGTATTATGAGTGAAGCAATCGGGGAAATGGAGTACGACAACGCGGCTTCCCTGAAGCAGGGGAACTTCAATTTCCCGGAAAATGGGGAAGAGGAAACGGAAATACTGCTAATAGACAAACAGCAGTATGGAGATGATGACGAGGAAGCAGAAGACATGGAATCTTCCCAGCTGGAAGCAAGAGCAGCAGCTGAAAAAATCCGTGAAATGGTGGACGGCGGTTTTCCGGTGTTTGATAAAGCTAAAAATACTACAAGGGCGGTGGAGTACAGGGATATCGTTATTTTAATGCGTTCCATGCCCTGGGCGGACACGATGATGGAGGAACTGCGGGCTGCAGAGATCCCTGTATTTGCTGATTTAAACACAGGTTATTTTGAGGCAGTGGAAGTGAAAATCATGCTTTCTCTGCTTCAGGTGATTGATAATCCCTATCAGGATATTCCGCTGGCTTCCCTGCTGAGATCCCCTATCTTTGCTTTTGATGAAGAAAAACTGACTGAAATCAGACTTTTTGCTCCGGAAGCCGACTTCTACTCGGCTCTTAAAAAGGCGGCGGAAGCAGATTACGAAACAAGCGCATCGGTTATTCAGCAGATTTCCAGATGGCGTGATGCAGTAAAATCGATGGGCCTTGCGGAATTCATTTGGTACTTATTTGATGAAACCGGCTATGTGGAATATGTCGGCGGGCTTCCGGGAGGCAAGCAGCGTCAGATGAATCTCCGTTCTTTGTATGACCGTGCGAGGTCCTACGAACAAACATCTTTCCGCGGCCTGTTCCGCTTTCTGAGGTTCGTTGAACGAATGAAGGAAAGAGGGGACGATTTAGGAAAAGCCCGTGCGGTCGGTGAACAGGAAGATGTTGTGCGAATGATGACGATCCATAAGAGTAAAGGACTGGAATTTCCGGTAGTAATACTTGCAGGAATGAATAAACAGTTTAATATGATGGATTTAAATAATTCCTATTTAAAACATAAAGAACTCGGATTTGCAGCAAGATATATTGATCCGGCAAACAGAGTTTCTTATCCTACGCTGTATTATTATGTTATGAAGGAACGCCTCCGCCGGGAAATGCTTGCAGAGGAAATGCGTATTTTGTATGTTGGAATGACCCGGGCCGAAGAAAAGCTGATATTAACCGGTTCAGTTAACAACTATGATAGTTCGCTGAAAAAATGGACCGGGCATCTGCCGGCGCTGGAAATTCCGGAAACTATGCGGGCGGGAGCTAAAACTTTTTTTGACTGGATCATGCCGGCTTTCTTTACCCATACGGACTCGGAGCCTTTTCTTCAGAAAGCAGGGATTCCTGTATTACTTCAGCAGAAAGATTTATCGAGATGGAGAGCGCTCCGGATTCCGGCTGCATCGCTGCAGAATGCGGTCCCCGCTTTATCATCAAAACCAGAAAAGCTGGAAGCAGTCGAAAACAGACAGAGTGTCGGTGTCGATATTACGTTTGTTTCGCGGCGGTTTAACTGGCAGTATCCATACGTTGATGCTACCTCAACTGAAGTCAAAAAATCAGTAACAGAATTGAAAAGAGCCGGAGAAGACCCGTACAGTGGATCTTTATGGAACCAATCCGCTCCTGTTTTTGACAGACCATCCTTCGTCCAGGAAACAAACTTTTCCCCTGCTGAAAAAGGGACTATTATGCACACGGTTATGCAGTATATACCTTTTTCTGTTGAAACAGTGGAAGAGGTGAAAAAAGAAGTGGCAATACTCGTAGAGAAAGAAATAATTACTGAAAAGGAAGCAGAGCAGGTTAATTATAAGCAGGTGACAGATTTTCTCGCAGGGACGGAAGCGGACAGGCTCCGCAGGGCAGAATGGGTGAAACGGGAAATTCCTTTTACTCACGGAATTAATGCTTCATCAATATACGAAAACTGGGAAGGTCCGGAAGAAAAAGTCTTCGTCCAGGGAATTATCGACTGTGTATATAAAGAAGAGGACGGGACTGTACACATTCTCGACTATAAAACGGACCAGATCACAAACCGTTTTGCCGATGCTTCAGAGGCTGCTGATTATTTCAGGAAACGATATAAGTATCAGCTTACTTTTTATAAAAAAGCTCTGGAATCTGCATGGGGAATTTCCATCGCTTCGTGCAGACTCTATATGATGGAAGGACGAATGACTTTGGAAATAGAGTAAAAACTGAAGCAGGCCTGGTGTATGTACAGGGCTCGCAGCCGGTTTAAGCTCGTCTAAAATAAAAAAACAGCCGCCCGTAGTCGACTACGGGCGGCTGTTTTTATTAAGCTTTTGTTTTCATACGTTCCTGTACATACTCATCATACGTAATTTCTTTGTTGTAGGCACCCTCATCCTGAATTTCAATAATACGGTTTGCGAGGGACTGGTTAAACTCATGGTCGTGGGTAGCAAAGATAAGAGAACCTTTGTACTCAATAAGACCGTTGTTCAGTGCAGTAATCGATTCAAGATCCAGGTGGTTCGTAGGCTCATCCATCAGAAGTACATTCGCACCTGACAGCATCATTTTCGACAGCATGCAGCGGACTTTTTCCCCTCCGGAAAGAACAGATGGGCTTTTTTTCGCTTCTTCGCCGGAGAAAAGCATCCGTCCGAGGAAACCGCGTACGAATGTTTCCGACTGATCGTCAGGGGAGTACTGGCGGAGCCATTCTATCAGGTTGCCTTCACGTCCGCTGAAGTAGCTCGAGTTATCCTTAGGGAAGTAGGAGCGGGAAGTGGTGATACCCCACTTATAAGTTCCGCTGTCAGGCTCCACTTCTCCCATGAGTATCTGCATAAGGAGCGTTTTCGCCTGTTCATTCGGTCCTGTAAGAGCTACCTTGTCACCAGGATTAACAGAAAAACTGACGTTATTCAAAATCGTTTTTCCGTCAATTGATTTCGTCAGGTTTTCCACTGTTAATAGATCATTACCGATCTCCCGCTCTGGTTTAAACGCGATATAAGGATATTTGCGTGAAGAAGGTCTGATATCCTCTAAGTCGATTTTATCGAGCAGTTTTTTACGGGACGTAGCCTGCTTGGATTTTGAAGCGTTAGCGCTGAACCGGGCGATAAACGATTTAAGCTCAGCGACTTTTTCTTCTTTTTTCTTGTTACGCTCCTGTGCCATTTTAAGAGCCAGCTGGCTTGATTCGTACCAGAAGTCGTAGTTGCCGACATAAAGCTGGATTTTACCAAAGTCCAGATCTGCGATATGCGTGCACACGTTATTAAGGAAATGACGGTCATGAGAAACGACAATGACCGTGTTTTCAAAGTTAATCAGAAAATCTTCGAGCCAGTGGATAGCTTCGATGTCCAGACCGTTTGTAGGCTCATCGAGCAGCAGTACTTCCGGGCTGCCGAAGAGTGCCTGTGCAAGCAGGACTTTTACTTTATCACTTTCCGTGAGTTCTGCCATTGTTAAATAATGCTTCTCATCGGCGACACCCAGGCCCTGCAGGAGAACTGCAGCGTCTGATTCCGCTTCATAACCGTTCATTTCGGCAAATTCGCCTTCAAGTTCAGCAGCGCGCATTCCGTCTTCATCCGAAAAATCAGGCTTCATATAAATTTCATCTTTTTCTTTGCGGACCTGATACATTCTTTCATAACCCATCATTACAACTTCAAGTACCTGTTCACTTTCATAGGCATAGTGATCCTGTTTCAGCACAGCAAGGCGGGCATCTTTTGCGAGAGAAACGTTGCCGGACTGGGCATCAATTTCCCCGGAAAGAATGTTCAGGAAGGTTGATTTACCTGCACCATTTGCTCCAATCAGCCCGTAGCAGTTGCCGGGGGTGAATTTTATATTAACATCTTCGAATAATTTCTTATCGCCAAAACGCAGACTTACATCAGAAACTTGCATCATAATTTATCTCATCCTCTTCTTAAGCATACTGATGAATATTGTAACATTTCAAACTGAAAAATTCGAGAGGAAACTTTTTCTATACACTCTGACTGGACTTCTGATGTTAAAACAGAACGGCGGTGCATTCAGACACGCAATAGAAAAAACCGCAGTTACTTATGAACCACCGTGAAATTTCAGTAGTATTTTTCCGGCAGATTATTCACATTACGCGGCTGATTCCCGGAATAACGGCAGCACGGATGCAGTTCGAAAACGGAGGACTGCCTTCCGGCTTTTTCCTGAATTAATTTTGTGTCTCGAATAAAAACTGCGTTTGAAAAAAGAATTTTAAGGATATAGTTTCTTAGGGAATTATACTTCAGAAAGCCGCGGAGAAAGAGTGATGAAAGATGCTAAGATCTATTGATAAAAATGAACAGTCAGCTCAAATTGATAATCGAATTATACATTTTATTGAAATAATGTCGCGGTCTCCTCTAAATAGTGCCTGGCATCATTTTGCGCTTTTAATGGAAGATCGTACGGATACATTTAGAGAAAAAGGAGATGTGAAAAAATCGAGAAAATTTCAGGTGTACTACAGACACAGACTCACGTATGAAGGACATTTGTGCTGGAGCTACCCGACTGCGGTAAAAAATGGTAAAAAGGCGGAACTTTCCGTTCGTTTTGATAAGATACGCCGAGGTGAACAGATTGATCTGCTTCAGGATGGATTGCATTATGCTGTAAACTTGATGGAATATTTAAATATGAAAAAGCAGGCTTTCCATATTGATACGATGGCACTTCCTTCCAATCTGGAAAGCGGTGATTTATCCCGGATTGAAATGATACTTGAAAAATGGGGATTAAGAAGACCCGTAACACTGAAATTGGAAGAACCGGATCCGGAACAGATGGAGCTGTTCACGAATCGGCTTATTTCTTCAGCAGTACTTGTAAAAGCTGCCGAACAGCGGCGCAGTCATTATACTGCCGCAAGCTCATAAATGTGAACTGTGAAGGAGAAGCATCCTGTGATTGAACACAGCGGTGCTTTTTTATGCAGCTATGTTAAAGTTGGCTGTTAATGGCCCGAGAAATAATTCGCTGCCAACCGGCCTGCCGTGGAGGAGATTTTCGGGTGGCAGCGTCCTATACACCGATCTCCTTCTTCCACGGGCCGGTTTCCGCTTCGTTTTTCAGAGAATAGAAATGCTCTGGTTTTCATGAACGCTGGTCTTTCTTCCGTAAAACCGATGCCCGTGCGACCTTCAATAACAACACGAAGCTTCAGCATAGCCAACGAATAAAGAGTCTTTGAAGAAAGTTGCAGTTTGATGAAAGGAAAAGGTAAAATGAAAAAAACGTGTACTGGAGGGAGAGTATGAAAAGTCTTAACGAGCAGATTTCGCAAACTGTGCAGAAGCTGCATTTTCATAACAAATGGTCGACCCAGGTGGAAAGGTTGAATGAATTGTTAATGAAAAATCAAGTTCTTAACAGGGAGCTGGCAGCGCTTCTTAAAATGGACGATTCAGAACTGAAAAGCTTACATAGTATGGCAGTTTCGGATATTCTTGCGGAAGCCTATGACGGCTCCGCGGCAGAAAAGGAAAATATACTAAATAAGGTGCTGTATGTGGAAACTGTACGCCGCGCTGAAGAATTGGAAAAAGAAAAAGCCATGTATGAAAACCATGCCTCAGGACTCGGAAATGTAGAGGAAGAGTATGAAAAGTTGTCAATCAGGGCCGAAGAACTGATCAAACTTCCTCACACAGTATGGAGCAGGGAACTTTTTGAAACGACAAAAGAAGAAGTAGTACTGGGCAGTCAGCTGCAGGATCTTTCCGAAGCAATTGATGCCGCGCATTATGCTGCCCAATCGATTACTGCTCTTCTGAAAACGACAGAAAACCTTCCTGATATCTCGCTGAATGGAAGCGTTCTCGACAGTCTGCTTTTCGATGCACAGGAAAAAAGTCTCCTGGAGGAAAACAGAGAACTTCTTCATCAGACAGCCCGCAGACTCAGGCAGTTTCTAAATGAACTTGAACAGACAGATATAGAAAACACTTCGTTGTCACATAGTAACTTCCTGCAGGAATCAGAGCAGTTTTATGAAACATTTGTAAGGACCTGGATTGGGGCGGAAAATCTTCCGAAAGCAGTAGACAACGTTCTCACCCTTCAAAATCAGATAATCACTTTTACAGAAGAACTTAAAAACAACCGATCGGCCGCAGGGAAAAAGAAAGAAGAAGCTTCCTTAAAAAGAGTTGGATTAATCAGCAGGGCTTGAATAAAGGAGGGCGTAATGAAAGTTTTTGTTTACGGTACTCTCCGCACCGGCGAGGAAAACGCTTATCTGCTTAATAGTGCCGAAAGGCTGAAAGAGCAGGCATACGTGCAGGGGGCACTTTATGATACAGGAGCAGGATATCCGGCCGCTGTAGAAGAAGAAGGTAAAATTTACGGTGAAGTTTACGAGGTAGGTCACGAAGACCTGGTTATGCTGGATTATCTTGAAGGATATGTGGAAGGAAGACAGAATAACCTGTTCGAAAGAAAAATACGAAGTATAAAAGCAGATGGAAAAATGTTTGGAGGGTACGTTTATCTGATGAATAAAAAACAGCCCGGTTTTCAAAAAATCCTTTTCGGCGACTGGAAAATGCACAGAATGCTCAGAGACGGGGAAGAATTTTTGTATTTTGCCTACGGTTCGTGTATGGACACGAAGAGACTGGATAAAGCCGGAATGCTTCATCACTTCAGCCGATGGGAAGCTGCAGTTCTCCCAAATTACAGCCTCACCTTTTCGTGCCGGAGAATAGACGGTTCCCGAGCAGATATACGTGAAGATAACGGGGAAGTGGAAGGTCTTCTCTACATTCTTTCGGATGAGGCAGCAGAATACTTGTTTAGACGGGAAGGATTGTATTCTTCTGTTTACCGGCCGGTAATTGTGCAGGTGGAGGATAGTAGAGGAAACCGCCGGGAGGCTTTGACTTTTACCGCAGTCGACAAACAGGACTGTTCTGCGCCTCCGCGCCATTACGCCGAAGAAATCCTCCGTGGTGCAGAGAGGGGCCTGTCGAAACAGTATATAAATAAAATAAATATGCAGCTGGAAAATCTGTATACTTTGTGAAATGAGTATTTTTCCCTTGAATTCTTGTACAGAAATGCAAACAACCAGCGCCCGGAAACGCTTTTAAGAGCGTCCGGGCGCTAGTTGTTTTCAAAGAAAATACTGCCGCTTTTATTTTTGTCATCGAGTACTACATTAAATCCGTGTTTACGGTAGAAATAGCTGAGACGATCAGTGTGGTCCCAGTCCCGCGCGGAAATTCTGCCTGTTACAAAGGGGATATTCTGGCGGGAGGTGTACTCCTTTAAGTGATTCATGCAGACAGAGCCAAAACCACGGTCGGCCTCGCCACGGATATCGTCGATATGAAGCTCATCCTGGTAATAAGAAGCATGAATGGAAAATTCCCAATGCCCGCGGAACGGTTCTTTGCAGGAATGGGCCATCAGGCGGCACGATTCTCCGTCATCAGCTGTATACAGGATGATCCAATCTTCATTTTTAGTCTGATCAATCGCAAGTATCCGGTAATGACGGGAAATTTCTTTCATATTCTCCTGCATTCGAAGCATTTGAAATTCCAGATCTTCATATTCATTGACAAGTACCTGCTTATCTTTATTTTCTTTCGGTTCAGCAAGAAAAGCTGTAGCCATGGGCTGATTCTCCTCTCTGCAGTTAATTCAAACACTCTCACAATTTTCGTATTCTACTGCAGGATCAGCCAAATTTCAAGACCTTTTAATTTATTTCAGCATCATTTTCCACTATAATTTTATGGGAGTTCTGTTCAAGATACACGCCGTTTATGAAAGTCCCTGAAGCTTTTTGTTTACTCTGGAGCTTTAGCAGTCGTTAGAGAAGATATTTTGCCAAGTAGTATTAAAAGCCTGCTGCGGAAAAAGTATGAGCCGCTTATACCGAAATAAAAATATAATAATGCTTGGACAAGTGAACTGTATGCTGTCCAGTATTTCAAGCTTCAGGGAGTATACGAGGAAGAAGGTGACAGGGATGGATGTCGGAATTATGGCTATAGAAGCACGGGGAGATGCCTATGAATTCGGACGTAAGCAGGCAGAAGCTCTACAGGAAACTCCTTTATTTAATCGTCACTTGAAACGGCGGAAAAAATCAATCCGCCGGTACTCAACGGATGTACAGGAAACTGAAAAATGGGTTAAGTCGCTCTCGCCCGCACTATGGGAAGAAATGCACGGCTTAGCTGAAGGGCTGGAGTGGAGACTGTGGGATATCATCCATGAGTACGGAGGCTACCAGCAGAGCTGGAAAAAGAGCGGATGCAGTGCTTTGATGAAAAATGGAATTTATGGCAGGAATTATGATTACCATCCTAAAACTTATGATGGAAGATTCGTGCTCTGGCAGCCGGAGAAAGGCTATGCCCACATCGGCTTTGCCCAGAGAATAATAGGACGGATGGATGGCATGAATGAACACGGACTAGCTTTAGGATACCATTTTGTGAACCGCATATCCCCGGAGGACGGATTTATCTGCTGCTCTATAGCAAGATTTATACTTGATTCCTGCCGGAACGTGCAGGAAGCGTCGGAGCTGCTCCAGGAACTGCCTCACAGACATTCATTTAATTATTCCATGACGGATGCCCGGGGGACTTCTGCAGTTGTTGAAGGATCGGCGAAAGGGGCCGTGATTTTAAATAATGATGAAGGGGTATGTACGAATCATTTCCGGTCTGCTGACAAATTAAAAGAGAATCGTCACAAAATTATAGAGTCCACAGCACGCATGGAAAAGTTGGTTAAATACAGAAAGCAGTCCGAAAATGCCGGAGACATTTACCGTATACTGAACGATCTTGACAAAGGAATAGCTAAGACAGACTACGGCAACTGGTCTGGGACGATTCATTCAGCTGTCTACGATACACGTTCTCTTCGGGTGCTGGCCGGGATAGGTCCCGACGCTAAGCCTGCAGCTGTGTCATTTTCAGACTGGCTGAAGGGAGAGCGTTTCCGAATAAAGAAGTTAAGAGGCAGGATCAGCCATACAGAGGAAGCCGGACACCTAGAATCTGCTCGAGAGGAAAAGATAAAATAATAGTACTGCCCTCATATTCAGTGTAAGTGGTTATTTTAAACATGACTCCAATGAAGGTTTTTGTATTAAGAGTACCCAGGTTTCACAGAAGATTTTATTTCTGAATGTTTAATTTCCAGAAAAAAAGTGTAAAGTACTGTGTGTGATAAAAACTAAGGAGGTCGATTGTTCATGGCAGAAACAATATTTTCCACGAAAGCTGCAGCTAAAGGCGGCCGTGAAGGCCAAGTTAAGACTGATAATGGGGTCGTTGATGTCGCGCTGAAAATGCCTGATAAAAACGGCATGCCCGAAGAGGCATCCAACCCGGAGCAGCTGTTTGCAGCAGGTTACGCAGCTTGCTACGATGGAGCTTTAAACTTAATGGCATCCAAAGCCGGTAAGGACATTGAATCTGAAGTTACAGCAGAAGTCAGCCTTCTGAAAGATCCGGAAGACAATGGCTTTAAGCTTGGCGTGACGATGCACGTGAATGTTCAAGGAGTAGCTAAAGAGGAAGCGGAAGAGCTTGCCCATAAAGCCCACGATTTCTGTCCGTACTCCAAAGCAACACGGGGTAATATTGATGTCCAGCTGAACGTCAGCACGGATTAATAATTTTCCAGCCTGTCCTTGAAAAGGGACAGGCTTTTTTCGTGAGTATAAGCAGCACTTCCTTTATAATGGTAGGAAATACAGTGTCAGGGGGCAGTAGTATGAAAAAGATAATTATCGCCCTGTTTGCTGGTATGATTGTAATTTCAGCAGTTGTTTTTATCCCTATAATATACGACTACGTGGTCAACCGCTCCTATGGAAGTTTTCCTGTCGAAACGAACAATCAGTCCTTTCAGGAGGAAGCCACGTTTGCAGGAGGCTGCTTCTGGTGTATAGAAGCCCCGTTTGAAGAAATAGAAGGGGTTGATTCTGCAGTGACCGGATATACCGGCGGACAGCAGGAAAATCCAACATATGAAGAAGTTTCCTCCGGCGAAACCGGTCATATGGAAGCCGTTAAAGTAAGGTACGATGCGTCTCTAGTTACGTATGAAGAACTGCTGGAAGTATTCTGGCGGCAGATTGATCCGACGGATCCGGAAGGTCAGTTTGAAGACAGAGGGCAGCAGTATTCAACAGCGATTTTTTACCACTCCGAAGAACAAAAAAGAACAGCGGAAGACTCAAAAGAACGTCTTGAAGAATCAGGGATCTTCGAGGGACAGATCGTTACCGATATCCGTCCTGCAGAAACTTTTTACCAGGCGGAGGATTACCATCAGAACTTTTTCCGGGATAATGCAGTACGTTATGAATTTTATCGTGCTAATTCAGTTCGTGACGAGTTTAGGGAGGAGCACTGGGGGGAAGATCTTGACTATGAGGTCGCTTATGACCCGGAGCAGCTGCCTTTTTGGAGGCAGTATGAAGAAGAGTCCGAGGCGAGACTTCAGGAACGATTGACCTCCATGCAGTTCGAGGTGACACAGAACCGTGAAACAGAAGAATCGTTTGAAAATGACTTCTGGAATCACTTTGAGAAAGGTATTTACGTAGACGTCGTGTCCGGTGAACCACTCTTCAGCTCAACGGATAAATTTGAATCCGGCACCGGCCATCCAAGCTTTACAGATCCTCTATCGGAGGAATATGTTATCGAAGAAATTATTATGACAGCCTCTGGACAACGGAGGGAAGTCAGGAGTTTTTACGCAGACTCCCACCTGGGCTTCGTGCATGAAGATGAAGTGTATGAAGATGGATATTACGTAATTAATTCCGCAGCGCTTGTTTTTATTGCTGAAGAAAATATGAGCAGGCAGGGATATGAAGATTTTTTATATTTGTTTGAAGAAAACCAAGGATAAAGGATGGAAGACGATGAAGGAAAAGATGGAAGTTGCTACGTTCGCTGGAGGATGTTTCTGGTGTATGGTAAAACCTTTTGATGAACAGCCTGGAATATTGCAGGTTCGTTCCGGTTATACCGGCGGCTGGGTGGAAAACCCTGTCTATGAAGAAGTGAAAACAGGGACTACGGGTCATTTGGAAGCAGTACAGATTGTCTATGATCCTGCGATTTATTCCTACAGCATGCTTCTTGAGTTATACTGGCGGCAGGTGGATCCGACGGACGACGGCGGGCAGTTTTTTGACCGTGGGGATCAGTACCGGACAGCTGTTTTCTATCACAGTGAAGAACAGAGGGAGGAAGCTCTTCATTCCAGACAGAAACTTGACGAGGAAGGCCCTTTCAAACAGCCGGTTGTAACTAGAATTTTGCCGGCAGGCAAATTTTATGAAGCGGAGGAAAAGCATCAGAAATTTCACAGTAAATATCCGGATGCCTACCGGGCTGAACGAGTTAACTCAGGCCGCGAAGATTTTATTAATAAAAACTGGAAAGGGGTTCGTCATGCTGACAGATAAACTGAAGGAAGAACTGAAAAAGCACGGGCTTCATGCCTGTTTAATTAATCAGCAGGATGAGAGAATCTTTACATACGTCAAGGAAGGTAAAGAAAACAATCATGAAGTGCTTAATTCCGTATCGAAATCGGTACTTGGTCTTCTTATCGGTATTGCACTGGATGAGGGGCTTATGACGTTGAAAACTAAAACCAGCGACTTGATCAGCGTCCATGATTCTGTACAAAACTGCACAGTGGAAGATCTGCTTACGATGCAGTCGGGTTATTCGGAGAAAGAGTGGAATAAAGTCATTCAATCAGAAAACTGGGGAAATACTGTGCAGAAAATGAAAGCAGAAAAAGAGGGCATGACGTATAACAGTTTTGATTCGTATCTTCTGATTCTCATGCTTGCCGAAGCATCCGGTAGGAATCCCGCGGACTTTGCAGAAGAAAAATTGTTTGAACCACTCGGTATTACCGGCTGGCAATGGGACCGCTCAACGGAAAATTATCCGATTGGGGGTTACGGTCTTAAAACGTCGGCAGAAGATTTAATGAAAATTGGAGAGCTCGTACTGCACAAAGGAAAGTGGAACGGTAAACAGATTGTTTCAGAGAAATGGATCGAAAGTATGCTGAATCCTCACGTGAAAAATGCAGTCCGCGGACAGAGCTACGGTTACCACTGGTGGATTACTGCTGATACTCCACCGGTTTATTATGCTGCCGGAAGAGAAGGGAAATTTCTGTTTATTATGCCGGAGAAACATCTTTCCGCTGTGTTCATTGGGGAACTTCCAAAACAGGACCTTCTTCCTTTCCAGTGGTTTATGAAATATGTTTACCCCGGCGATTAATGGAAAAACAGTAAAAATAGATTTGAGCTTACTATAGTGGACTGCCGGGTACTTTAAAGATGATTCAGGAGAAGCTTTTGACCGGAAAATACAGCACTGCCCAATCCGCTGAAATAATCAGCCTCATAGGAAGCATTCATTAAGCGGAAAATAAAGCAGACTAACTGCAGAAAATTACTTTTCTGCAGTTTTTTGTGGGAAAAACATGGAAGCTGATGCAGGGAGCCGCCTTGTGAGTTAAAATAAAAGCAGCATCTTATGACCAGGAGGTCCTATGGATATACTTTCGATTTTATTATTACTGCTTTTTATTGTGAACATATTGTTCGCCGGGATAATTATTTTTTTCGAACGAAAAAATGCTGCTGCCACCTGGGCCTGGGTGCTGATTCTATTTTTTATTCCTTTTTTAGGCTTTATTATTTATATTTTTCTCGGACAGAATTTAACGCGAAGACGTCTTTTCGACTGGGAAGGAATTACTAAAATAGGTATACACGATATTCTTAAAAAACAAATCGACCAGATAAGTAATCCTTCCTTTTATTTTCATAATGAAAATATCGACCCTTCAAGAGACATGATCTACATGCATCTTATAAATAATGATGCCATTCTTACAAAAGATAACCAGATCGATATTTTCAATGACGGCAAAAAGAAATTCAATCAGCTTAAACAGGACATTCAACAGGCAGAGGATCATATTCATCTGCAGTATTATATTTTCCGCAATGACGAACTTGGAAGGGAATTGATCTCCCTTCTTACCCAAAAAGCGGAAGCAGGACTTACGGTGCGAGTCCTTTACGATGAACTGGGCTCAAGAAGGTTGAAGCGCAGGCATTTCCGGAAGCTGACGGAAGCTGGAGGCGAAGTGGGAGTATTTTTTCCTTCGAAGCTGGCTCCTGTAAATTTTCGGCTGAATTACCGTAATCACCGTAAACTTGCTATTATTGACGGGAAAATAGGCTATGTTGGCGGATTCAATGCAGGGGATGAATATTTAGGGAAAAGCCGGAAATTCGGCTACTGGAGGGACACACATCTCCGGATATGCGGAAACGCTGTGGATCCGATGCAGACACGTTTTATTCTGGATTGGAATCAGGCGTCCAAAAAACATGTCATCGCCTATGAACCTCACTATTTTCCAATGAAAGAACCTCTTGGAAACGCAGCAGTTCAGATCGTTTCCAGCGGGCCGGATTCAGAATGGGAACAAATTAAAAACGGCTATATAAAAATGATTACCAGTGCCAGGGAATCCATATACATTCAAACACCTTACTTCATTCCTGATGAAAGTTTGAGCGATGCTTTGAGAATAGCCTCACTTTCAGGGAAGGATGTCCGTGTAATGATTCCTAACAAACCGGATCATCCTTTTATATACTGGGCTACGCTCTCCCATATTGGTTTGATGCTTAAAGCAGGGGTGAATGTTTATATTTATCAAAATGGGTTTATCCACTCCAAGTCAATAGTGATTGACCGGAGCGTCAGCACGGTTGGAACAGCAAATATTGACATGAGAAGCTTTCGTCTGAATTTTGAAGTGAACGCATTTATATACGATAAAGATACATCTGAACTTCTTGCACGCGATTTTGAACAGGATATGATGCATTCTGACAACCTGACAGAAGAAAAATATCAAAAACGCTCAAAAACTGTACGGTTCAAAGAGTCTGTTTCAAGACTACTGTCCCCTATTCTTTAGAATGGGGGTTTTTTTGCGTGTGTTTATGCATAAAAAAACATTTTAATTCATAAATAATATTGCATAAAAATTATGTTAAGAGTATAATGATGAATTAATTCATATGTTTAAGAAAGGCGGGACTTTTATGAAGCAGGCAGCAGTTATAGGAGGTACGGGATACGGTGCCCTGGAGCTTATCCGGATTCTTGAAAGACATCCATATATCCAGATTAGTGCTCTTATCTCCCGCAGTGAAGAAGGAGAACCGGTAGCTGACCGGTACCCGCACCTTACGACCCTGGTAGATGAAAAATTTACCGGTCTTAACAGCGGATTGCTGGAAAAGGCGGATATTGTATTTTTTGCAACGCCTGCAGGTGTGGCGAAAGAACTCCTTCCACGGATCCAGAAGCCCGGGGTGCAGTACATTGATCTGTCCGGCGATCTGCGTATAGACAGCCCGGATGAATATGAACAATGGTACGGAGGAGAAGCACCTTCGGAGGTACTGCAGAAAGAAGCGGTTTATGGAATGCCTGAAATTAATAGTGAAAAAATTAAACAGGCAGAGATAATTTCCAACCCGGGCTGTTTTGCGACAGCAGCTCTTCTTGGTATTATTCCGGCAGTCGTTTCAGGAAAAGCTTCTCAAAAAGATATTATTATCGATGGTAAAACTGGGGTTTCCGGTGCTGGAAGAAAAATGTCCATGATGACACACTTTTCAGAAACGAATGAAAACATTAAAGCTTACAAAGTCGGCAGTCATCAGCATACACCGGAAATTGAGCAGTATCTGGCACAGGAAACCGCAGCAGATCATCCGGTTTCATTTCAGACGCATCTTATACCGATGACGAGAGGAATCATGTGCACCTGTTATTTATCTTTAAATGATCCTTCCGGGTTACATGAAACGTATCAAAAATTTTACGAAGACCATCCGTTTGTAAGAATTCGTCCGGAGGGAGCTGTACCTCAAACAAAAGAAGTATACGGCAGTAATTATTGTGACATCGGCATTTCAGTGGATAAAAGAACCGGGAGGCTGCTCGTAGTAAGTGTTATCGATAACCTTGTGAAGGGAGCTTCCGGTCAGGCAGTGCAGAATATGAATCTTATGAACGGCTGGAAGGAGTCGGAAGGTCTTACAGAAATTCCACTATATCCTTAAAGGAGTGAGAAAGATGCTGGTAAGTGAAAAAACAGGAGTAAACGTTATGCAGGAAGGTCATGTAACATCTCCGGCTGGTTTTTCGGCAGGGGGAGTCCACTGCGGACTGAGAAGAAAAAAGTTGGATTTCGGCTGGCTTTACTCTGAAGTTCCTGCAGCCGCAGCCGGGGTTTACACAACCAACAGTTTTCAGGCAGCGCCGCTCCAGGTAACAAAAGATGCGGTGGCAGTAGAAAACAAGCTCCAGGCCGTCGTAGTAAATTCCGCTAATGCAAATGCCTGCACTGGAGAGCAGGGGATGATCAATGCTTTGGCCATGCAGAAGCAAGCGGCAGAAGCGATGAATCTCAGTCCTCATCTCGTGGGGATATCTTCGACCGGTCTTATCGGAGTTCAACTGCCGATGGATAAAATTTCAACCGGCATTAATGCCGTAGATTTATCGGTTAACCAGGCATCATTGTTTGAGCAGGCTATTTTAACAACCGATACTATAACAAAACATGCAGCAGTTTCCGTCGAGATTGACGGAAAACGAATTACAATCGGAGGAGCTGCGAAAGGTTCCGGTATGATCCATCCTAACATGGCTACAATGCTTTCCTATGTTACTACTGATGCAGCCGTTGAACCGGAAGCACTCCAGCTTCTGCTTTCTCAGACTACTGACAAAACGTACAACATGATAACAGTTGATGGAGACAGCAGTACCAATGACACTGTCCTCGTGATGGCAAACGGGAAACAGGAAAATAAGCCGCTGAGCCCTTCTCATCCGGAGTGGGATAAATTCGCTGAAGCTTTTGTGATCATTTCAGAAATTCTTGCCAAAAAAATAGCCCGTGACGGTGAGGGAGCTACGAAACTTATTGAAACAGCTGTTAAAGGAGCAGTTTCTGAGGAGGCTGCGGGAAAAATTGCTAAAACAGTTATTTCTTCAAACCTCGTGAAAACAGCTGTCTATGGGGCGGATCCCAACTGGGGAAGAGTTGTCTGCGCTGTGGGATACAGCGGTGAACCGGTAGTTCCTGAAACAGTAGATGTGTTTCTGGGAGATATCCAGGTAGTCGAAAACGGCCTGCCGCTTGATTTCAGTGAAGAAGAAGCAACAGTCTACCTCGAAAACGGGACGATTACGATTACTGTTGATTTAAAACAGGGAGAATCGGAAGCTGTGGCGTGGGGATGTGATCTTACTTATGACTATGTCAAAATCAACGCTTCTTACAGAACATAGGAGGTGGCGTAAATGAACTATCTCGTAATAAAACTTGGAGGAAGTATCATTTCCCGTCTGCCGGATTTGTTTTTTCAAAACATTGCCGAGCTAAAAGAGAAATACGGATGCTGCCCGGTAATTGTGCACGGCGGGGGACCTAAAATAAATGAAGCACTGGAACAGAAAAAAACTGAAATTATTTTTCATGATGGCCTGCGGGTATCTACTCCGGAAGTAGTGGAAACAGCGGAAATGATTTTAAGCGGTCACTATAATAAGAAAATTGCAGCTAAACTGTACCAGGCAGGCGGCAGAGCTTTTGGATTCAGCGGAGTGGATGGTGCCTGCATGGAAGCAGAGCCGGTTAAACCGGATGGAAGTATTGGCAACGTAGGAAAAATCACAAAAGTAGACGGACAACTAATAGAGCTTTTATGCAGAAAAGGATATATTCCTGTTATTTCACCGATATCGATTGGACAGAACGGGACTGTTTACAATGTAAATGCGGATACTGCAGCCGGAGCTGTAGCTTCTGCACTGCATGCAAACATTATTTTTGTGAGTGATATTCCAGGAGTTATGAACCGTCATATCAGCAGCACACATGTCTACTCCCGGCTTACAGCATCTGAAACGGCATCTCTCATTGAAGAAGAAATAATAACTGGAGGAATGATTCCAAAAGTACAGGCAGCATTATCGTGTCTTCAGGAGAATGTAAAAGAAACTGTCATATTGAACGGATTCGACAGCAATTCACTGTTTACCTACGCTTCCGGGGGAGAATGCGGAACGAAAATAATGAAGGAGGAAGTAACATATGCCTGAGACCGCAGCAGTAACATCACATGTAATGGAAACTTACAGCCGCTTTCCGATTACAGTAACAAAAGGAGAGGGGAGCTGGCTGTGGGACGACAAAGATAACGCCTACCTTGACTTTACGTCAGGCATTGCCACCTGCAACCTCGGGCACGTTCCGTTCGAAGTGAAAAAAGCGGTGCAGGAACAGAGTGAAAAGCTGTGGCACTGCTCCAACCTGTATCATATTCCGCAGCAGGAAAAAGCTGCTTCCCTGCTGGCACATGGTGGTCTTAACAAGGCATTTTTCTGCAACAGCGGTGCAGAGGCGAATGAAGCAGCGTGGAAGCTTGCCAGAAAATACATGCATGATCGGAGCCAATCAGAGAAAAAAGAAATTATTACCTTTTCCCAGTCGTTTCATGGACGGACGGGAGGAGCTATGTCGGCTACAGCTCAGGAAAAAGTACACTATGGGTTTGCTCCGCTGATGCCGGGATTTTCTTACCTGCCTTACAACGATATTCATTCATTAAACAGCATTGACCCCGGATCAACCGCTGCCGTAATGCTTGAGCTTGTCCAGGGGGAAGGAGGGGTCATTCCGGCGCAGGAAGAGTGGATTACAAAGCTTACCGAATTCTGCAGAGAAAATGACATTCTTTTGATTGTAGATGAAATCCAGACCGGAGCAGGACGTACAGGCACGTTTACAGCAAGTGAGCAGTACGGTATTGAACCAGATATCCTGACGCTCGCAAAAGGAATTGGCTCGGGGTTCCCCGTCGGCGTCATGCTGTCCACTGAAAAAGTGGGTAGTTCTTTTAGTCCCGGCACCCACGGAAGTACTTTTGGGGGGAATCCGCTCGCGATGGCCGCCCTGTGCGCTACTGTAGAAACGGTGAATCAACCGAAGTTTTTAGAGGAAGTCCGGGATAAAGCTGCTTTTTTTCATTCTTCTCTGGAAAAAGTGCTTGAAGAAGAAAATGTGGAAATCAGGGGACGGGGGATGCTTATTGGTATTGATTTTAACCGCCCGGCTGCCCCGCTGATTACAGAATTAAGAAACAACAGCATTCTTGCACTTCCGGCAGGAGAAAATGTACTGCGCGTACTGCCGCCTCTCACCGTTGATAAAAAGGAACTTGAAAAATTTACTACAGGGCTTTCCAAAGCTCTTGAAAAAGTGAAAAAAGGAGCGTGGAAAAAGTGACAGCAGGATATCTTGTTTTAGATACAGGACATGTTTTTGAGGGAATCCGGATCGGAGCTGATAAAGAACCGGAGGGCGAACTCGTTTTTAATACAGCTATGACAGGATATCAGGAAATGATGACTGATCCTTCCTACAAAGGCCAGATTCTTACGTTTACTTACCCAATGATAGGAAATTATGGATGGAACAATATTGATGATGAGAGTGAAAGACCGGCAGCTGAGGGAGTAATTATCAATGATGACTGTCATGAACCGAATCATCATGAATCTGCCGGAACGATTCACGACTATCTTGTGTCTCATGGAGTAGCCGGTCTGGCAGGAGTTGATACACGTGCACTGGTTAAAATAATCAGGAAGTCGGAAACTGTCCGGGCAAGAATTGTGTCCACCCTCAGTGAAGCTGAGGAATTCCGCAGCGGCGCTTCTTCGGAAATCCAGCTTGTTGCAGAAGTTTCTATAAAAGAAGTAAAACATTATTCTGAAGGAGAAGGAGCTCATGTTGTTCTTTTCGATTACGGCAGCAAAGCCTCCATCCCTCAGGCTTTAAAAAAGGCAGGATGCAGAGTATCGATCGTTCCTTTTGATACCACTCTGGAAACAGTAAAACAATTGAATCCGGATGGTATTCTTTTCAGTAATGGTCCGGGGGACCCTCAGGCTTTGAGAGAGTATCTTCCGGAAATATACAATATTACGATGGAATTTCCGTGTCTCGGAGTCTGCCTCGGACATCAGCTTATGGCTCTGGCCCACGGGGCGGAAACTGAAAAAATGCCTTTTGGTCACAGGGGAAGCAATCACCCGGTAAAGCATCTGTCCACAGGGAAAGTCAGTATGACCTCTCAGAATCACGGCTTTGTTATACGTGAGAAAACACTTGGGGATACCGGGTTCGAACCATTGTTTGTCAATGTTAATGACAAAACTGTGGAAGGAATACAGCACAAATTTCTCCCTCTTCAGTCCGTACAGTTCCATCCGGAAGCTCATCCCGGCCCAAGTGATACTGCGTATATATTTGATGAGTTTGTTAAGAGTCTGGCAACAGGAGGAAAGAAGCTATGCAGAACAGTCAGCGTATAAATAAAGTACTTGTGATAGGGTCCGGCCCTATAGTTATCGGACAGGCAGCTGAATTTGATTATGCAGGAACCCAGGCCTGTCTTGCACTGAAAGAAGAAAACATTGAAGTCGTTCTTGTTAACAACAATCCGGCTACCATCATGACAGATGAGCAGATTGCAGACAGGGTATACATGGAACCCCTGGATACTGTATCGCTGGAAAAAATCATTGCAGCTGAAAAGCCTGATGGTCTGATTGGATCTCTTGGCGGACAGACCGGTCTGAATTTAACAATGGAATTGTCTGAGAAAGGCATACTGGAAAAATATAATGTTGAAATACTCGGTACTTCTCCTTCCTCCATTAAGCAGGGGGAAGACCGGGAACTCTTCCGCACATTGATGCAGCAGATCAATGAACCTGTACCTCCTTCAGAAATTGTCTCCTCCATTAAAGAAGGAGAAAACTTTGCTGCAGAAACAGGCCTGCCGGTTATCCTCCGTCCCGCCTACACGCTTGGAGGCGCCGGCGGTGGATTTGCTTATTCCGAAGAAGAACTGCAGGAGCGGCTTCGTCAGGCATTAAAAGCAAGTCCGATCAGCCAGGTATTGGTCGAAAAAAGTATTAAAGGATGGAAAGAAGTAGAGTATGAAGTAATGAGGGATAAAAACGATACGTGTATTATCGTCTGCAATATGGAAAATATGGATGCCGTCGGTGTCCATACCGGGGACTCCATCGTAACTGCACCATCCCAGACGCTTACAGACCGGCAGTACCAGCAGCTCCGCTCCTCTTCATTAAAAGTTATTCGTGCCCTTGGAGTAGTAGGAGGATGCAATATTCAGTTTGCTGTACACCCTTATAAGAATGAATATGCAATCATTGAAGTGAATCCACGGGTGAGCAGGTCGTCCGCCCTTGCCTCCAAGGCGACCGGCTATCCTATTGCGAGAATAGCGGCAAAGTGTGCTGTCGGTTACCACCTGGATGAAATTATTAATCCGATAACGGGTAACACATATGCCTCGTTTGAGCCTGCTCTGGATTACACTGTCGTTAAGCTGCCGCGCTTTCCTTTTGATAAATTTTCCGAAGCAGACAGAACGCTTGGAACCCAGATGAAAGCAACCGGGGAAGTAATGGCCATTGACAGAACATTTGAGGCTGCACTGAATAAAGCGGTACGGTCACTGGAAATGAACGTATTCAGCCTGACTACGAAAAATATGAAAAGTAAAAGTACAGAAGAACTGAAGCATCTGTTAACAACAGCAAACGACCTCAGGCTTTTCGCTCTTGGAGAAGCAGTTGAGAGGGGTATCGAAATCACGCAGCTGCATGAGTGGACGGATATTGATCCCTGGTATCTGCATAAAGTAAAGCGGATCGTGGATACAGAACAGAGCATCAAAGGACGAAAGCTGAATGATCTTTCGAAGAAGGAGATTCTCACATTAAAAAAGATGAATATCAGTACCCGCAGAATTGCTGAACTGACACACGTGAAAGAAGAAGACGTCAGGTTAAAAATGAACGAATTAAACTTGAAGCCTTCTTATAAGCTGGTGGATACATGCGCCGGGGAGTTTGAAGCAGTCACCCCTTATTACTATTCGACGTGGCAGGGAATGGACGAAGTGGAAACTGATTCTGATACACGCAGACTGCTGATTGTCGGGTCCGGACCGATCAGGATCGGCCAGGGAGTGGAATTCGACTACTGTTCTGTTCATGCAGCAGAAGCAGTAAAAGCTCTCGGATGGGAAGCTGTCGTTATTAATAATAATCCAGAAACGGTCAGTACGGATTATTCGGTTGCAGACAGACTGTATTTTGAACCAATTACAGCTGAAGATGTCCTGCATGTCGCTTCAAAAGAAAATGTGGAAGGTGTATTGCTGCAGTTCGGAGGACAGACGGCAGTCAATCTCGCAGATGAACTAAAAGCCGCAGGTATCAACGTGCTCGGTACAAAACCGGAAGATATTCAGCTGCTCGAAGACAGAGACAAATTCTACCGTCTGTTAAATAAACTGGACATCCCTCATATTGAAGGAAGTCTGGCCTACAGCGAAAAAGAGCTGCTCGAAACTGCGGCCTCACTATCCTATCCTGTTTTAGTAAGACCTTCTTACGTAATTGGCGGGCAGTCCATGTATATCTGCTACTGTGAAACAGAACTGCAGAACTACGTATCGCGTCTTTCGTCCACGACAAACGACAAATGCTGGCCGCTTTTAGCAGACGCTTTTCTACCTGGTAAAGAGTGTGAAGCAGATGTTATTTCGGATGGAGAAAATGTTTTCATCCCCGGTATTTTTGAACACATTGAGAAAGCGGGAGTGCATTCCGGAGACAGCATTACGGTCTTTCCACCCCAGACACTTTCAGAAAACGAAATATCATCAATCGTAGAAATCAGCAGAAAGATTGCTTCAAGCACTCCGGTTATCGGCATTATGAATATACAGTTCGTTATTCACAACGGTGTTATTTATGTGATTGAAGTAAATCCAAGAGCTTCCCGTACAGTACCTATCATCAGCAAAGTTACAGGCTCTCCAATGATTAAGGAAGCGGTTAAAGTACAGCTCGGCTATTCTTTAACGTCGACAGGACTCATGCCGCCACCTGAATATATAACTGTTAAAGCACCTGTATTTTCCGATAAAAAACTGAAGGGAGTCGACCATTCCCTGAGTCCGGAAATGAAATCAACAGGTGAAAAAATAGGAATTGCCGACAGTTTCGCAAAAGCTCTTACTAAAGTTTTTCCTTCTCCCGAAAAAAACCCTTCTGTAGTACTTTCCGCTTCCTCCAGGGATTATGCAGCCCTTTTCGAAGCTGTCAGTCAAAAAATAAATACTGCCTATGCCACCCCGGGAACGGCTCGTTATTTTACAGAAAGAGGCACAGCTGCTGAAGCAGTTCAGTCACTGGATGAATTTGAAACACTTTTAAAGAAAGACGAAATAGATTGTGTCATTAATATTCCCACTCAAGGGCGTAACCCGGAATCATTAGGTTTCAAACTGAGAGAACTGGCCGCTTCCTATGACGTTCCATGTTTTACTCATATCGATACAGCTTCACTTTATATGAATCACATTTCAGAGGATGATGATGCCCAGGCAGTACAGGATCTCAAAATGGTTAAGGAGGAAATTAAATGACTACAAAAGTTTTAGAGCATCTTCTGACAATGAATGATTTGTCTGCAGAAGATTTAAAAGAACTTATTGAGGAAGCTGTCCAGATGAAGCATCAGCAGAAAAACGGGGTGCCCCACCCCCACCTGCAGGGAAAAACGCTGGGGATGATATTTGAGAAGTCATCAACCCGCACCCGTGTATCTTTCGAAGTAGGAATGACACAGCTTGGCGGTCATGCTTTGTTTCTCAATTCCAACGACATGCAGCTGGGACGGGGAGAATCCATTGACGATACAGCGAAGGTTCTTTCCAGATATGTTGATGGTATAATGATACGTACTTTTGATCATCAAATTGTAGAGGAATTTGCAGCCGGATCCTCTGTTCCGATAATTAATGGATTGACAGATCAGCATCATCCGACTCAGGTACTCGCTGACCTGATGACAATTTATGAGCAGAAAGGGAGATGGGAAGGCCTGAAGCTGGCTTTTACTGGAGACGGCAATAATAACATGACGCATTCTCTTATACAGGGAGCACTTCTCAGCGGGATGAAAATGAGTGTCGCAAGTCCTGAAGGGTTTGAACCGGCAGAATCCATCTGGAAAGAAGCTGTAGACAAATATGGAGAAGAACGACTGCAATTTTATGCAGATCCATGCGAAGCTGTAAAAGGAGCGGACGTCATTGTAACGGATGTCTGGACGAGCATGGGAAACGAAGAAGAAACAGCAGAACGACTGCAGCTTTTCCGTCCGTATCAGGTAAACGAAGAACTTGTAAAGCATGCCCGGGATGATTTTATGTTTCTGCACTGTCTTCCGGCTCATCGGGAAGAAGAAGTCACAGCCGCTGTTATTGACGGTCCTCATTCCTATGTATTTGACGAAGCGGAAAACCGTCTGCACGCCCAGAAAGCCCTTCTTAAGAAATTAATAAAATAAATTTGCATTTTTTTGTTGCTTTATGCATAAAGATACGTTAGTATCTATATAAATACTAATTGAGGGAGAGATTATGCATGAGTAAAGGCAAAGTAGTACTCGCTTATTCCGGAGGTCTCGATACTTCCGTCTGCATTAAATATTTACAGGAAGAATACGGTTATGAAGTTATTGCGTTAGGTCTTGAGATCGGTGAAGGCAAAGATCTTGAAGCACTGAAAGAAAAGGCATTAAATGTCGGAGCGGAAAAAGCCGTTATTATCGATGCGAATGACCTGCTTGCTGAAGACTACCTGCTTCCGGCACTGCAGGCAAACACCCTTTATGAAGGGAAATATCCACTATCCTCTGCACTTTCACGACCGCTTATTTCCAGGCTTCTTGTCGAAGTTGCCGAGCAGGAGGGCGCTGTAGCAGTAGCTCATGGCTGTACAGGAAAAGGAAATGACCAGGTCAGATTCGAAGTTTCTATTCAGGCGCTGAACCCGGACCTGGAAGTTATTGCTCCGATCCGTGAGTGGAGCATGAACAGGGAAGAAGAAATTGAATATGCGAAAAAGAAAGGTATTAAAGTACCGGTGAATGTTGAAAAACCGTACTCCATTGATGCCAACATTTGGGGAAGAGCCTGTGAGGCAGGGGTACTCGAAGATACGTGGAAAGAAGCGCCGGAAGAAGCATTTGACTGGACCGCCAATATTGCAGACACGCCTGATGAGCCGGAATATGTAGAAATTGCTTTCGAAGGTGGAAAACCGGTTTCCATTAACGGAGAAGAAAAATCGTTTTCCCAGATTATAAAAGATCTTAATAAAACAGCCGGAAAACACGGCATTGGACGAATTGATCATATTGAAAACAGACTTGTCGGTATTAAAGCAAGAGAAGTTTACGAAAATCCTGGAGCAATGACTTTAATCAACGCACACAAAGAACTCGAATTTTTAACGCTGACAAAAGAAGTTACCCAGTTTAAGACTCAGATTGAGCAGAGATTTACGCAGCTGATTTATGATGGTCTCTGGTACTCACCGCTGAAGGATGCTCTGTACGGATTTATTACAGAAACTCAGCAGCAGGTGAACGGTAAAGTACAAGTGAAGCTGTGGAAAGGTACGCATACAGTGGTTGCGAGACATTCCGATAACAGCCTTTATAACGAAGAGCTTGCTTCTTATTCCAAAAACGATGCATTCGACCATGATGCAGCAAAAGGCTTCATTAAGCTCTGGGGTCTTTCTACGAAGACTTACTCCCAGGTAAACAAAAAGAAGAAATCGCTCATTGATATTAAATAGGTGGATCAAGGAAAGGGTAGGGAAAATGCCGCTGGCGTTTTCCCGCCTTTTTTTATGAAACAGACTGTTTAAACTTCCTGATACACGAAATCCGGCTGAAGAATATGAAAAATCTTTACTTAATGAATAACTCTGTTAAAGTCTGGTGTTGGTATATGCAGAAAACTTCGCTTTCACTCGGCAGGCTTGCCGTGGAGGAGATCTCCAGCTTCCTCGAGCTTACGCTCTGCGGGATCTTCCAATCTCCTTCTTCCACAGGCGTCCGCCGGTTTCCGCTTCGTTTTTGCCGTGAAAGAGACATCCTTCTGGGTTTTATGATGCCTATTTCTCCTTCCGTAAAACCGGTGTCAGGGTAGAGACACCTGCGGAAAAAGAAAGCGGAAAGATCCTCCCGGACATCAGGGAGGGAGAGCTGAAGGCTTTCTCCACGGCAAGCAAAGAAAAATGAATCGCACAGGCACTCCAAAAACAACGAGGAGCTTTAACAGAGCCTGATGAATAGTATTGAGGTGCAGAAACATATTTAAAAGATACAAATATATTAGAATATTCGGTTTGATTTCTATATACTAAATATATACTGTTGAAAACTAAAATCAGATGAAGACAGCACAATACTGTAGATAATGAAGGAGAGATACATATGTCCAAACTTTGGGGCGGAAGATTTACAAAGCCTACGAATAAACTCGTTGAAGAAGAAACAGCTTCCATTGGATTCGATCAGAAACTTGCTGCTCAGGATATTAAAGGAAGTATTGCCCACGTATCCATGCTTGCAGGGCAGGGTATTGTTTCGCAGGATGAAAAAGAAAAGATCGTAAATGGTTTAATAAAAGTGGGCGAGAAGCTGGAGGCAGGAAAACTGCACTACAGCACTGCAGACGAAGATATTCATATGAATATTGAAAAATTCCTTATCGAAGAGATAGGTCCTGTCGGCGGAAAACTTCATACAGGAAGAAGCCGCAACGACCAGGTGGCAACCGATATGCATTTGTACTTAAAAGAGCATACAGAAGCAATTATTGAGCTGATTTCAAAAACTCAAAAAGCAGTTTTTAAGCAGGCTGAAAAACACGTAGAAACACTGCTGCCGGGTTATACACATCTGCAGCGTGCCCAGCCTGTTTCTTTTGCACATCATCTCCTTGCGTACTTCTGGATGCTTCAGAGGGATAAAGAGAGATTCGAGGACGGCCTGAAGCGGACGAACATCTCACCTCTGGGTGCAGGAGCTCTTGCAGGTACGACATTTCCAATTGACCGGCATGAATCAGCACACAGTCTTGGGTTTGATCAAGTGTATGCCAACAGTATGGATGCTGTAAGCGACCGGGATTTTATACTTGAATTTATGTCGGCTGCTTCCATTATGATGATGCATATTTCCCGTCTGTCGGAAGAGCTGGTGATATGGAGCAGTCAGGAGTTTCAATTTATTGAGCTGGATGATTCGTTCTGCACCGGTTCGTCCATTATGCCGCAGAAAAAGAATCCGGACGTGCCGGAACTTTTACGGGCAAAAACAGGAAGAGTGTTTGGTAATTTATTCGGTCTTCTGACAGTTTTAAAAGGTCTCCCGCTTGCTTACAATAAAGATATGCAGGAAGACAAGGAAGGTATGTTTGATACAGTGGAAACGCTGGAGGCAGGTCTCGCCATGCTTGCACCGATGATTGAAACAATGGAAGTAAAAACAGAAAATATGAAACAGGCGGTTTCCGAGGATTTTTCGAACGCTACAGATATCGCCGATTATCTTGTAAACAAGGATGTGCCATTCCGCGAAGCTCACGAGGTTATTGGAAAAATTGTTCTTTATTCCATTAATAAGAAGAAATTTCTTCTTGATTTAACAATTGATGAATATAAGCAGTTCCATTCGCTGTTTGAAGAAGATATTTATCATGTACTGGAACCGTCTCAGGTGGTAAGAAACAGGAACAGCTACGGAGGAACAGGCCAGGAACAGGTTGTTTCCCAGTTAAAGGAAGCGGAATCTGCACTTTTAAAATAATTCATGAATTTTCGAAATTATTCACACAATTACAGAGTGATTCGTGATACAATATGAGACATTCTCAGAAGAAAGCAGCGATGAAAGAGAGGGATAGTTTATGGAAGCTACAATTGCCATAACAGAAGCAGAGCATAAAAAAACAAAACCGGATCCGGAGACACTGCAGTTCGGAAAAACGTTTACGGATCATATGTTTACAATGGAATATACAGAAGAAAAAGGGTGGATTTATCCGGAGATCAAACCGTATGCCCCAGTGGAAATTGACCCTGCCGCAATGGTTTTTCATTACAGCCAGAGCGTATTCGAAGGTCTGAAAGCGTATAAAGGCCCTGAAGGCGATATTATTTTATTCCGCCCGGAAGAAAACTTTAAGCGGATGAACCGCTCCAACAGAAGACTGCGCATTCCGCCCATTAATGAAGAACTCGTACTGGATTATCTGCGCCAGCTGCTGGAACTTGAAAAAGACTGGGTTCCTTCGGCCGAAGGGACTTCCCTCTATATACGGCCGTTTGTTATCGCAACCGAACCGAGTCTGCAGGTAGCTCCGGCGCGCAGCTACAAATTTTTAATAATTCTCTCACCGGTAGGTTCCTACTACCCGGAGGGGATCCATCCGGTAAGTATTATGGTGGAGGATCATTTTACCCGGGCAGCGCGCGGGGGGACCGGAACTGCTAAAACCGGGGGGAACTATTCCTCCGGCTATACCGCCCAGTCCAAAGCTTCCAGTGAAGGCCATGCCCAGGTTTTGTGGCTCGACGGGGTGGAAAAGAAATATATTGAAGAAGTCGGAAGCATGAATGTCTTCTTCAAAATTGACGGGGAGATCGTAACTCCGGAACTGAACGACAGCATACTGGAAGGAATAACGAGGAAATCAGTAATCGAACTGCTGGAATACTGGAATATACCAGTAGTGGAAAAGCGTATTACGATGCAGGAAATTTTAAAGGCATACGACGAAGGCCGCCTCGAAGAAGCCTTTGGATCAGGAACCGCAGCAGTTATTTCTCCGATAGGAGAACTGCATTGGAAAGAGCACACACTAATTGTTAATGGACGTGATACTGGAGAAACGACAAAATCCCTCTATCAGACATTAACGAGTATCCAGACCGGGAAAGAAGATGACCCTTTTAACTGGACTACGAAAATTAAGCTGTAAATTAATCAATGTGAAAAGTAAAAAACACCTTCAGGAAGATACGTCATTCACCTGAAGGTGTTTTTTTACGTGTAAAATCAATAATCCGGATTTTTAAGACGTTTTATCAAGCTTTCCCGTTCTGCGCTGGCTGCTTTGGAAGAAGCCTGCAAGTTTTTTTCGTTTCCACCCGTGCTGCAGAGCAAGTCGTATTACTTCCAGATCTTTCGTTGTGTAATCGGCGATTAACGGTACCTCGTATCTGTTATTATCCGCGGGCATCTCGGCAGCGCTGAAAAGAACTTTTATACCCAGGTCCGCCCGGACAGCCCCTGCCCACATTAAAGTACGTATTTCTATATCACTGAACGTATCCAGGTCTGTGCGGAGAGCAGCAAGCATCTTTTCAATATCAGTATACAATTCCGGGTAAGCCGGCAGATCGAGAGTATGTCCACGACTTCCCCAGTATTCTTCCTGAAAAGCTGCATTTTCACGAATTGTTTCCACATTTATAAGCTGGACACCTCTCGAGTCATCTTTTCTTATTAGTTTCTTTCTCAGTTCTGCTACCTGATCCAGACTTACATTAAAAATTCTGGACTGACGTTCCCGCCAGGTAGGCTGTTTGTCGGTATCCCATGCCTTCAGTCTGGCAGAAGCGTCCAGAATCATGTAACGACTGCCCTTATCTAAAAGTTCTTCGGATCCAAGGTTATCGTAAACTCCTCCATCAGTCAGGTGAAGATTTTTATATTGTTTTTTAATTTTATCAAATGGCCGGTTTTTAAGATCAAGATGCACCGGTTCAAACATAACCGGAAAGGCGGAAGAGGCCGCTACAGCCTCTGCAGTGGTCAGGCCGGAGACGTTCATACAGTCCCCCAGAACTTCATCGCAGATTTTTGTTCTGCTGAAAGAAATCCGTTTGAGTGTCTGCAGATTGGTAGCATTGCAGATCCATACCGGATATTCAGGGAGCTCTGTCAGCTGCATACCGTAAAACAAATATTCATCGAGCATTTCAGGAAGCAGGCGGCTGTTGCGGGCGCGGAGCAGTTCGGCCCGGAAGTTGCCGAGGTTCGGCCGGACAGCCCGACGCAGCAGGACGTTACGAAAATTACTTTTGCCAAAAGCTTTAAGTTTTTCCGTTACCCGGATATCGAAATCCGATACGTCTTTAAAATCTTTTTCGGCAAGCTCCATCATGATCACAGCTGCTGTAATACTGCCCCCGGATACAGAACTAAGCAATTTAATATTTTGATGAACGCCAAGCTCCACAAGTCTGCGGTAAGCACCGAGACAAAAAAAGGCTGCCCGGAAACCACCGCCTGAAAAAGATAATTTAAACTGTTCCATGATGCTCGCTCCTTTTTAAGTTTAGAAGAAAGAAATAAAACAGAGCCTGAAATCACTAATCAGTATACGGGGAAGGGGCAGGGGATGAAGGAGAGAAAGTATGAATAAACCGGGAAAGAATGATTACTATTATTAAACCCGCAGAATGAACTTTCGAAACCAGTCAGGAAATTATATTGTGTGGGAAATTATGAAAATGATGCTGTTATGTATTTATACCTCCTGAAAACATTGTAACAGGGAAGTATGTTAAAAATAACTCATCGTTCCGCTGAAAATAATTTATGTGTTAGGATAGAAAAAAAGGAGGATGCTGTTTGAATTCGTTATGTATTATTCCCTGCGGCAGGAAAAAAGTCTGGGATGATTACCCTGAATTAAAGGAGGTTCCGGCCGGAGAAGCATACACCGGCACGCTTCATAGAAAAAGTCGGGCCTATGCTGATACGTTCTGCACCGACGTCCGCATCCTTTCAGCCAAACATGGTTTTTTAGCGCTGTCAGATAAGGTGGAAGAAAATTATGATTTAAGTTTTCATTCCTCCAGGGAAAGTATCATATCTGTGAAAAATCTTCAGATTCAGGTGATGATGCAGGAGCTGCTGCATTATGACAAGATCACCGTACTTACCGGGAAAAAATACCGGCCTTTTCTGGAAAAGGTTTTTCCAGGAGAAACGGTGAATTATCCGTTGTTTCATTGCCGGGGGATTGGATATATTCTTCGGGAGCTTCAATCCGCTGTAGATACACTTTCTCCACTTCCTGAACATCTTGTAAAACATCCGCCGCTTCAGATGAAAGACAGTTTTTAAATAGATCAGGCAGAACGATAACTAGTTTACATAAAAATATTACGGTGGATCAATGCGGCTTAAGGAGACGTATATCTGCCGGTTAATAAAAAGGATGGATAGATATGAAACATTTCGTACTAATAGACGGATTTAATCTTTTAAGCAGAGCCTATTTTGCTACAGCCTACGGAAAAGAGCCGGAAAGCCTGCCGAAAAATCAGGAGGGGAGATATATAAACGCTGCCCGGGTCTTTTTTGCCAAGCTGAATCAGCTGGAAGGAAAACTTGGCGCAACGAATATGTCAGTAGCATGGGACGGTAAAAGAAAAGATACCCTGCGAAATCAGGAGCATGCTTTTTACAAAGCCCAGAGGCAGGATCTCCCGGAACCACTGATCGACCAGTATCACCTGGTTTCTGAAATCCTGAAAGAACTCGGTATTCATCAGCTGCAGGTGGATGGCTATGAAGCAGACGATATCATTGGTACATTCAGCACCCATTTTACAGGCGGCCGGTCGTATATATACAGCAATGACCGCGACTTGTTTCAACTGTTGTCAGAATCTACAGACCAGCTGTTTATGAAGAAAAAAAAGGAATATCATTTTACAGAAAAAGATTTTCGGGAGGAATACGGGATTGCACCTGCACAATGGATAGAAGTGAAAGCGCTGCTCGGAGACCCAAGCGACAATATACCCGGGTGCCCGGGTGTCGGCGAGAAATCTGCTCTCCCTCTGATCAAACAGTACGGTTCCATCGAAGAACTTTATAAAAAACTGCCGGAACTGGATCCTCTTTTCAAGCGGTATAAAAAGAAACTTGAGGCCGGGGAAGAATCAGTAAAAATCAGCAGGGAACTTGTCACTATCGAAACGAATATCGAAGCTGTCCGCAGCATAGCTGAAACGGAAACGGAGCTTCCTGCTGAAGGTGGTCGAAGCCCGGAAATACTTGCCGGGTATGGCCTGATTAAAGTATAAGTTCTGCTTCACGCCTTTTGCAGGTGCCTCTGCTATGCCACCGGTTTTATTGAGACTCCTGCTAAGCAGAACTACTTCTTAATCTACGGACTTCAACAGTGCTTTAACACAGCGAATAATATAAGGGGGCTGCATGATGAAAATTATTTCCATCTGTCCAAGTAATACAGAACTGCTGGCTTATGCCGGGTTGATTGACTCCGTAGCAGGAGTGGACGATTTTTCCGACTGGCCTGAAAGCATCCAGCAGCTGCCGCGCCTCGGGCCGGACCTGGACATCAACATGGATAAACTTGAAGACTTAAAGCCGGATCTCGTGTACGCTTCATTAAGTGTGCCCGGTATGGAGAAAAACATTGAACAGATGAAAGAAAGAAACATTCCATACACGATCGTGGAAAATCCGGAAACGTTAACTGATATCGGTTATATTCTTGAAAATATATGCCGGGATGCAGGCAGTCCGGAAAAAGGCAGGGAGCTAAAGAATGCTTTTCTTCGTTTTATTGATAAATACCACACACTTTCCAGCCGGGTGGAATATAAAAAGCGAATCTACTGGGAATGGTGGCCAAAGCCGATATTTACTCCCGGAAAAAAGAACTGGCTTACAGAAATGGGAGAACTCGCAGGAGCTGTAAATATTTTTAATGATGTTGATCAGGCAAGCGTACAAACTACGTGGGAAGAAGTGCTGCATAGAGATCCTGACTACATTCTGGCTGCCTGGGTCGGCGTAAGGAAAAATAAAGTGAATCCAAAAGTAATAAGAAAAAGACCGGGCTGGTCAGAAATGAAAGCAGTCAGAGAAGATCAGATTCATATTCTTGAAGAACCATATTACTGCAGGCCGTCTCCGAGGCTTCTTATCGGACTGGCAGAAGCAGCTTACCTGCTTCACCCGGATATCTTTCCGGAACCCGACGGAAAGGAAGACACTATATTAAATATTTAATCCAGAAAGCGTGCCGCTTCTTCTTTTGAAGGAATACGGCATGCTTCTTTTTTGCCGAAAATACGGTAGCGTCTGCGGGCAGCTGCGTTATAGAGCATATTTCTAACAGGCCGCGGGAAGATATAAAACACCTGCAGTAGCTTCACAGGGCCGTTGAGTTTCCTGCAGATTTCAAGCGCAGCATCTGATTCTGTAAAGACCTGACCATCAGAACGTATAAAGACAACGCTGTCGAGAGCTTCAGGAACGTGAAAAGCTTCCCGCAGTTCCTTTCCTTTACTGCTCTGCAGAGAGGCGAAAGTGAATTCAGCTCCAGGGTCTCTTTTTATTATAAACTGCACGCTCCAGTCACATAAGTTGCAGATACCGTCAAATAAAACAATATGCTTCACAATAAAAACACCTCCTGCTTATCTTTACCTGAAGAAGAGGTAAACAAAACCGAAACAGAGATATAATACTAAGAACTCATTTAGTATTGTTGATAAAATTTGATTACTTCTTATGTTGAGTTTATAATACTAAATGAGTATTCTGTATTATTATGGGAGGAGCCTAATGATCAAAAACAGGAAGGCAGAGAAAGGAATTTTTCTTTCCGAAGAAGAGTACAGCCGTCTCGAAAATAAACTCGGTAAAGAAGAAGTCGAAGCCAGAATTGCGAGACTCTCGCATCTGAAAAAAACAGGCGGAAGGCCCGAAAAACTTAAATCTGATTTTCAGGCGCTGCTTGCTATGGGGGCACGGCCGATAGATCCTTTAAAAAGCACTGCTCAGATTGAATCGATGAAAAGAATGCTGACTGCCCCAAGGGATTTATTTTTATTTGATTTTGGAATAAACACAGGCTTAGCTTTAGGGGAAATGCTTCAGTTAACAGCGGGTGATGTCAGAGGAAAAAAAGAGCTTTTTACGAAGAAGAATGGAACAAGAGTGCCGCTTAATAAATCTCTTCGAAACAAAATCTTTACGTATACAGCTTCGATGGAAAATGAGGAATATTTATTCTCCTCCAGTAAAACGAAAAAACCGCTTCAAAGAGACCGTGCGAATAAAATACTCAAATCTGCTGCAGAGCAGGCCGGCCTGCAGAAAGTTGGCGCTCATACGCTGCGTAAAACATTTGGATATCACTTTTATAAAAGGTATGGGGATGCATCCTTTCTCCAGGAGCTCTTTAATCATTCCTCGCACAGCGTGACGCTTAAATACATAGGTGTACTCGAGGAGGAAACGGCCTCAGCGATGGAGGAATTCAGTTTATGAAGGAATAGTTCGTTTGTAATAATTATATAATAAGTTTTATACAAAGCTATGTTAAAGTTCGCTGTTGACGGTTGGAGAAAACTTCGCTGACCGTCCTGCCGTGGAGGAGATTTTCGGGTAGGCCGCATGCTTTCTCCGCGGCAGGTGTAAAGAGCCGCAGGCAACTTTCAAAAACAACCCGGAGCTTTAACAGAGCCTTATACAAAAAAACGCCGGAGATTTCTCTCCCGGCGTTTTTGTATAATTAATTTTTAGCTGACAGCTTGCGGCGTTTTTCTTCGCGCTCACGCATGCTTTTATCAAGAATTTTTTTACGGAGTCGAATAGATTCCGGTGTAACTTCACAGTATTCATCGTCATTAAGATACTCGAGCGCTTCTTCCAGCGTCAGAACACGCGGGCGCTTCATAGTAACTGTCTGCTCTTTTGTTGCAGAGCGGATATTAGTCTGAGCTTTCATTTTCGTAATATTGACAGTGAGATCATTATCGCGGTTATGCTCTCCAACAATCATTCCTTCGTATATATCGGTACCCGGCTCTACGAAGAGCGTACCGCGGTCTTCCACCTGCAGCATACCATATCCAGTAGCCTTGGCAGTTTCCATCGACACGAGAACACCCTGTCGTCGGCCGCCGACGTGACCCTGGGCTCTAGGGCGGTAGCTGTCAAAGGAATGGTTCAGTATGCCGTAGCCTTTCGTCTGGGACATAAATTCTGTCGTATAACCGATCAGTCCGCGGGAAGGAACGAGGAACTCGAGTCGTACCTGGCCGTCTCCTTTGTTGATCATGTTCATCATCTCGCCTTTACGGTCGCCGAGTGATTCCATAACAGAGCCGGTGTATTCCTCGGGAACATCCACCTGTACACTTTCAAAAGGCTCACACTGTACGCCGTCAACTTCCTTGATGATTACTTCAGGTTTGGATACTTGAAGCTCAAATCCTTCACGGCGGAGGTTTTCAATCAAAATGGAAAGGTGGAGCTCCCCGCGTCCGGAAACGGTCCACGCGTCCGGTGAAGAAGTTGGTTCTACACGCAGACTGACATCTGTTTCCACCTGTGTCAGCAGGCGCGCTTCAATTTTACGGCTTGTTACGTGATCGCCTTCGCGTCCTGCAAACGGGCTGTTATTAACGAGAAACGTCATCTGCAGCGTCGGTTCATCAATTCGCACATGCTGCATCGGTTCAGGATGCTCAGGAGGGCAGATGGTGTCACCGACCATAATATCCTCGACTCCTGAAAGGGCAATAAGATCACCTGGCTGCGCTTCACTGATTTCTTCCTTCTTCAGGCCGAAAAAGCCGAACATTTTCGTAATGCGGAAGTTTTTTTCGGTGCCGTCTCTTTTAAGAAGTACCGCCTGGTCGCCTTTTTTCACGGTGCCGCGGAAGACTCTTCCTACACCAATACGTCCCAGGTAGTCATTGTAATCAAGCATCGTCACCTGGAACTGGAACGGTTCCGTAGAGTTGTCTTCAGGAGCAGGGACGTTATCTACGACTGTCTTAAAGACAACCGACATATTGTCGTCCTGCACATCATCTTTCAGACTGGCTGTTCCGTTCACTGCAGACGTATACACAACCGGGAAATCCAGCTGATCTTCATCGGCATCAAGCTCTATAAATAGATCAAGCACTTCGTCCACTACTTCGGAAGGACGGGCCATCGGACGGTCGATTTTATTAACAACAACTACCGGAGTAAGTTTCTGCTCCAGAGCTTTTTTCAATACGAAACGCGTCTGCGGCATACAGCCTTCAAAAGCATCAACGACAAGGAGGACGCCATCCACCATTTTCAGGATACGCTCAACCTCGCCGCCGAAATCCGCGTGGCCGGGAGTGTCGAGAATGTTGATCCGCTTGTCTTCATATTTTACAGCTGTATTTTTTGCGAGGATCGTGATACCGCGTTCTTTTTCAATATCATTATTGTCCATCGCGCGCTCTGCTACTTGTTCGTGTTCACTGAAAGTTCCTGACTGTTTTAGCAGTTCATCAACCAGCGTGGTTTTACCGTGGTCTACGTGGGCAATAATGGCAATATTTCTTACATCGTTTCGTACGCTCATTCGTTAAAACGCTCCTGTCTTCTATGGGATTACATCTTATCCATTATAGCATAAAAGAGAAGATCCTGCACGATTTTTAATGTTTTTCGTGAAGAGGCAGGTTTCCTTTCGTCTGTCCGGACCCCTGGACAAGGTATTTGGTAGTCGTTAGAGCAGGGAGTCCCATAGCCCCGCGGGCGTGCAGTTTTTGTGTGCTGATACCGACTTCAGCACCAAATCCGAATTCAAAACCATCAGTAAAGCGGGTGGAGGCATTGTGATACAGCGTACTTGCATCGACCTGATTGAAAAACGCTTCAACAACTTCCGGTGTTTCTGTTAAGACAGCCTCGGAATGCTTCGTTCCGTGTTTTTGAATATGGGAAACTGCTTCCTGGACACCGGAGACAATTTTCACAGCTGCAGTCAGTGCTAAAAATTCAGTATCCCAGTCCGCATCCTCTGCTGCTTCAATCCGGCTGTCCAGAGCACGCGAGGTGGCATCACCCTTCAAGGTGACACCGTGGGAAAGAAGATCGCCAGTAAGTGCAGTAAGATGGCTCTCGGCCCAGCTTTCATGAATGAGAAAAGTTTCGCACGCGTTGCAAACGGAAGGTCTCTGCACTTTAGCATCGACAGCAATAGTCCGCGCAAGCTTTTCTTCGGCACTTTCATCGATATAAATATGGCAGTTCCCAGCACCGGTTTCAATAACAGGTACTTCCGATTCGCGGACGACCGTGTCGATCAAAGCTTTCCCACCGCGCGGAATAATGACATCAATATATTCTCTGGCAGTAAATAGTGATTTAGTAAGCGTCCGGTCTGTGTTTTCGATAAGCTGGACACTTTCAGGAGGAAAACCTGACGTCTCCAAAGCTTTCTGAATGACGGAAGTAATCGCCTTATTCGAATGTATGGTGGAAGAACTTCCGCGAAGCAGAACAGTATTGCCGGTTTTAAGGGCGAGTGAAGAGATATCCACTGTAACGTTCGGGCGTGCTTCATAAATTACTCCTATTACTCCAATCGGGACCCGCACCTGTTTAATGTGAAGGCCATTTGGCCGGTCTTCTTCCCAGAGTATTTCTCCTGTCGGATCTGGAAGGGAAGCAATGTCGCGTACCGCCTCTGTAATCGCTTTGAGGCGCTCCTCGTTTAGACGCAGCCGGTCGATCAGCGCGTCGGATACTTTATTTTTTTTCGCCTGTTCCACATCCCTGCTGTTTTCCTGGAGAATATAAGCCGCATTCTCATTAAGCTTATCTGCTATTGTCAAAAGCAGGGCTGAACGGTCCTCCTGAGTAAAACCTGCGAGAGTGGAGGAAATAGATTTAGCTTTCTGAGCTTTCGATAATACTTCATTCTGCATAGTTATCTTCCTTTCTCTTATAACGGTGGTTTAACGTGACCCAGAAATCCCGATGGATAACAAGTGGGGAGGAACCGCTGGAGGTAGAATGTTCATGCAGCTCCCGGAACTCCGCGGCAGCCTTTCCTTTTCCGAGGAGTTCCCCATGCTCGTCAAAAACATCCAGTACATCTCCCTTTTTAAATGCACCTTCCATGGAAATGACTCCAACGAGCAGAAGGCTTTTTCCTTGATGAAGAAGGGCTTCAGCGGCGCCCGCATCCACTTTCAGAGATCCCCGGGGGGAAGCGTGATAAGCAATCCACTGCCTGCTTGTACGCATCTGTTTTTCATCCGCCGGCAGAATATACGTTCCTTTTCCTTTGTAGGAAGCAATATCTTGAAATGGTTCTGTTTCTTTAAAAGTACTGATGTAAACAGCAGTACCCATCTGCTGGGCAGCTTTTGCAGCGAGAAGTTTGGCATGCATGCCCCCGGTTCCGACCGTAGAGGAGGAGACGCCGGCACGGCCGAGCAGATCATGATCGATCGAATAAATTTTTTCGTATTTTTCTGCTTCCGGGTTTTGAAAAGGATTGTCATCGTAAATGCCATCGATATCTGTCATTAACAGGAGCATATCAGCATGCACGACTCCGCTGAGAAGGGCAGAGAGTATATCGTTATCCCCGAAAGTCAGTTCGTCGACTGCTGTAGAATCATTTTCGTTAATAATCGGAAGGATTCCTTTTTTCAGCAGTTCAGTAAGAGATTCAAATATGTTCTGATAATTTTCCGCATTTCGAAAATCATGTCTTGTCAAAAGCATCTGCGCAGGGGTTATCCCGTACTGCTGGAGCGAAAAGCGGTACTGCTGCATCAAAAGACTTTGTCCTACAGCAGCGGCGGCCTGTTTGGAACGTACCGTCTGCGGTTTGGATGGATAGCCTATTTCACGAAACCCGGCAGCTACGGAGCCTGAAGAGACAACTATTAATTCATGACCGGCTTTTTTGACGGATGCGAAAGCATCGCAGAATTTTGCCAGTTTCAACGGGGAGAGAGAGCCGTCCCGGTCCGTGAGGGAGCTGCTGCCGATTTTTACTACTAAGCGTTTTTTTGACATTTTCATTCTTCCTTTCCTGAAACATATAAAAAGCTCTTCATCCTTTATATAAAGGACGAAGAGCAGATGCCCGCCGCGGTACCACCTTAATTGACTGATGAACAGTCCGCTTCAAAATCACTGGTAACGGAGTGCGCCGTCCGCCAATACTGGAAGCAGGTTTGCCCCTTCGCATGACTGCACCGGCTTTCAGCCCGAGGACCGGTGCTCTCTGTAGATGGAGGGGAGGCTACTAATCTCCGGCGGATTTTCTTCTATTATTCAGTGGAATAAACGTTATGTCAACACCATAGTATAGAAATCACTAAATTTTCAATAAGTTTTTATGCAGAATAAAAATGTTTTAAAAGGGAAGTTTAACAGACACTTGATTTATAAAATCTTTGTTAGTTGATCAGGGCCTGAAGAGGGGCGGGAATTCTGCCGCCCCGCCGGATGAACTTTTCCGGAGAGCGGGGATTGAGACTGATAACAGGTGCTCTTCCGAGGAGACCACCGAACTCTGCCATGTCTCCTTCTTTCATTCCCGGCACCGGAATAACCCGGACGGCTGTTGTTTTTTTATTAATCATCCCAATCGCCATTTCATCCGCAATCAGTCCGGAAATACTGGAAGCCTCAGCATCTCCATTCAATGCAATCATATCGAGTCCGACAGAGCAGACGCAGGTCATAGCTTCAAGTTTGGAGAGGCTGAGGGAGCCGTCTTCAATTCCTTTGATCATCCCGTTGTCCTCAGACACGGGAATAAAGGCCCCGGAAAGTCCGCCGACATAGGAACTTGCCATCGCTCCGCCTTTTTTTACCGCATCATTCATCATGGCAAGAGCTGCAATTGTTCCGTGGGTGCCGACCTGCTCCAGTCCAATTTCTTCCAGAATTTCAGCGACTGAATCATTCATGGCGTTGGTGGGGGCAAGGGAAAGATCCATGATACCGAATTCAATGCCGAGGCGTGAAGCGACTTCCCGGCCGATCAGTTCGCCGGCCCGGGTAATTTTAAAAGCTGTTCTCTTAATAACTTCGGATACTTCTCCAAGATCGGCATCAGGGTAGCGTTTTAAAGCATTCAGTACAACACCGGGCCCGCTTACTCCGACGTTCAGTACGACTTCCTGCTCGCCCGTCCCGTGGAAAGCACCGGCCATAAATGGGTTATCTTCCGCAGGGTTGCAGAAAACAACGAATTTGGCACAGGCGATGCCATTGCTGTCAGCCGTTCTTTCGGATGCTTCTTTGATGACTTCACCCAATTTTTTAACCCCATCCATGTTAATGCCTGTTTTCGTTGTAGCCACTGATACGGATCCGCACACTCTTGCCGTTTCGCTTAGTGCCCTCGGGAGGGCATCGAGGAGTACATTGTCCCCCCGGGCAGCTCCTTTATGAATAAGAGCAGAAAAACCCCCGATGAAATCTATATCCGCCGCCGCCGCTGCTTTATCAAGTGTCTTCGCAAGTTCCACCGCATCTTCCACCGTAGAAGTGCCGAGCAGTTCGGCAGCAGGTGTAATGGAAATACGCTTATTTACAATCGGTATACCGTACTCTTCTGATACTATTTCCGCTTCCTGCACAAGCGTGCCTGCGTGGGAAAGAATTTTCTCGTAAACGAGCTTTCTCATCACAGCAGGGTTCTGGTCCATACAGTCCTTTAAGCTGATTCCCATTGTCACCGTCCGGATATCCAGCTTTTCCATCTGAATCATACGGATCGTTTCCTGAATTTCCTGAAATGCTAAACTCAAAGCTTTTCCTCCTAAATACGGTGCATCGTCTGGAAGAGATCCTCCCGCTGCACGTCTATTTTTAAATGCATTCTGTTTCTGATTTCCTCCAGGTCAAGCTGAAGTTTTTCCATTTTTTCCGGATCTTTTATTTCCACAAGCATCATCATCGTAAAAAAATCCTGCAGAATAGTCTGGGAAATATCGAGTATATTAATATCGTTATCTGCAAGTACAGTGGTGACACCGGCAATAATACCGACCTGATCTTTACCTACAACGCTGATGACTGCTTTTTTCTCTTTCATCTTTCCACCTGCTTTCCTTAAAATAAAGGCTCTATTAAGCTCCAGGTTGTTTTTGGAGTGTCGGCGGCTTTTTTTCCCATGCCTAAAAAAAGCATGAGACTTTCTTTGGCAGGCCTGCCGGATGGAAACGGATTTTTTCTCCAGTCATCAACTGTGAATGCTTTAACAGAGGCTGAAATAAAATAACTGCCTACACGGGCATAAAAAAAAGGACTGGTTCTGAAACCATTCCCGAGCACAAGCGAAAAATAAATCTTTAGATTATTTTCTCCTGTCCGTGTGCCTGAGATTGTGAACCCTTCGGCGCTGCATAGCTGCAGTCTCTCCAGAAGCTGCTCCTGTGGTAGTGAGCCCACCACTTTCATCGCAACGATTCAGTTGTAAGTTAAAAGCTATCAGCTTTTTAGAGAAGCGTCAAGCGGGGAATGGTAAAGGGGAGGCTGTTTCTGATATATTGTTAGAAACAGAGATGCCGCAGAGGATGATCGTGTTGTTTAACCGTATGATAACTGTGTTAATTACGATAATACTATGTCTGGTGGGAGCTTTTATGTATACGTACTATTCCATGGAGCCGGCGGAAGAAACAACGTGGGAGTATCACAGTTCCCCGGAAGAGGCCGGCTTTAATCCGGAAGCGCTGGATCAGGCCAGAGCTTATTACGAATCACTTAATTCCACCGCTGCAATGGTAGTGTCGGAGGGGAAGGTTCTTTTTTCGTGGGGGGACGTAACAAAAAATACGAATGCCCACTCCGTCCGGAAAAGCTTTTTGTCAGCACTTTACGGTATTGAAATGGAGAAAGGGTCTTTTCGTACTGATGATACACTTCATGATTATGACATTGATGACCAGCCGCCGCTTACCTCAAGGGAGCGGCGCGCCTCCCTGTCGAACCTTATGACTTCCTCATCAGGCGTATATCTGCCTGCAGGTGAGGAATCCTGGGGAATGAGGCTTGCCCGGCCGGCACGGGGCGACTATGCTCCCGGGGAAATGTTTTACTACAACAACTGGGATTTTAATGTGCTTGGTACGATTTATAACAACGAAACAGAAGAAGATCTGTTTGAACATTTTCAAAAACGCATAGCCGAGCCGCTTGGTATGGAGGATTTTGACATCGGTAATACGACGTACAAATACGAAAACCGGCGTTCCAGACACCCTTCCTATTTATTTCGTATTTCGGCCAGGGACATGGCGCGTTTTGGTCAGCTGTATTTACAGAATGGGGTATGGGGTAACGAGCAGATTGTCCCGGAGGAGTGGGTGGAGGAAAGCACTTCCCCCAAAATGGAAGTTCCGGGAAACACGATTTTCGACTACGGCTATTTATGGTGGACAGCTACAGAATCCCCGTATGCTGATTTGAAAATGTACTCTGCCGTCGGCCGCTACGGTCAGTCTATAGATATTATCCCTGAGCTGGACCTCGTTTTTGTGCACCGGGTGGATTCCAACCGTCTTGCATTTCAGTTTACAAGGAGTGCAGTTAACGATCTGCAGCGGCTCCAGCTGCTTCAGTTTGTAATTGACTCCAAAATAAGGGAAGATTAAAGAACCCGCCCCGGATCCGCTATATGCGGTCCGGGGCAGGTTTTTTGGGAGGTTTATAAGGTGCACCGATCTGACCGATGACCATATACCCGTATTTCCAGCGGTTCACAAGCAGAATGGTTAAGATAGAAGCAGTCAAACTAAATACGAAGAGAAGGATAATGTATCCAAAGCCGATCGGCAGCGGGTTTATCTGAAAAAAGAAATCGAACAGAAAAATATAAAAGTAATGGAGCAGGAATATCCCGAAAGAAAACCGGCTGATATATTCTAAAAAAGCAGGAAGCTTTTTCATTTCGGCAGTAATATAAAACAGGAAAAAACTGCACATTACTGTATGTATCATAATATCTGTTCTTTTCGAACTGTGTACCTGCAGGATGCCGGAATGGTAAAAGTATAAAAGCATAATGCTCGTAACGACCGGTCCGAGAATAAACACGTAGCGCCACTGGACAATAAAACGGGAGAATTTTTCATAGTATGTTCCTGCATAATACCCCACGGAAAAATAAAAAACCCAACCGAACATGGGCACCCAGTAAAAGCGGTCCCATATGTACGAGCCGGCCGGCAAGTTTTCTGGTGGGGAAGTGAAATTAAAAAATCCGAGGTACCCGGCATTAATGATAAACGTAATAGTAAGTACGACCCATGGTTTCCATTTCTTCAGCTTCCGGTGAAATAAGAAATGAAATAGATAGAACTGGAATATGATTAGAATAAAATAACCGTGGTAATCCCCCAGGAGAACATTCATAGCCATTTTAGCGACCCCGGCCTGCAGTCCTTCAGCGAAAAACGGGAGAGCATAAAAAACACCCATACATACGAACGGAACTAAAATAAACCGCATTCTTTTGGTTAAAAAGTGAGAAGGAAGTTCCCGGTTGCGGTAGGAATATGCGATCAGGAATTCAGAAATAAAGATAAACATCGGGGTTCCATAGTATAGTATCATCTGTATGGAATCAAAAAACAGGGCGTAAATTTCCCCCATTTCCCGTATAGTCATAGTTTCAATACCGATATGTATGCTGTGCAGCAGTACAATACTGAGACAGCCGATGCTTCTAAGCATAAATATTTCCTTGATCAATCCGGCGCCTCCTTTCTAAAGGCTGTGCAGCAGGCGGCTGAGGAGCCCTTTTTCATAAGCAGGATTTAAAAGTGATTATTGTTTGTACGCACGCCCGGCGTGTCGTAATTCCTAACATACCATAAAAATTATTTGTCACATAGAGTGATGCGGTATTTCAAAGTACTGCAGTAAAGGAAAGAGAGGGAATTAATAGTGAATAAAACGTTTACATACCTGCTGTTACTTCTTGTTATGTTTATATGGGGACTGAACGTCGTAGCTGTCAAGTTTCTCGTCGAGCACATGGAGCCGGTACAGATGCAGGGCTTGAGGATTGGAGTGGCAGGTATCGCAGCAATGGCGGCGGTACTTCTATTAAAAGAAACGAGCCGCCTGTCCCGCCGGGAGTGGAAAATCATTGTTTCTGCGGCGTTGTTCGGCCAGGTCGGCCACCATGCCTTTCTGGCTGTCGGTCTGACAGAAACTACTGCTGCGAACGGTTCTCTCATACTGGGTCTTATTCCGTTAACAACCGCCCTGCTGGCAGTTATTTTTCTCGGGGATCCGTTGACAAGGTGGCGGTTCGCCGGAATCATACTCGGGTTTCTCGGAATAGTTTTCATTATACTGAATCCGGAGGAAGGCGTTTCCTCTGCCTCAAGAGGAGATTTGTTTGTTTTCTTATCTATGCTGTCTCAGGCTGTTTCCTTTATTCTGATTAAGCAGGCTTCTGTCACTGTGTCGCCGCGCTGGCTTACAGCGCTTATGCTGCTGATCGGATCAGTCAGTCTTTTGATGTTAAGCTTTTATATTGAACCATCATTTGGAGGGTTTGCCGGTTATAGTGTTCTCGTACTGAGTGTATTTTTCGGGTCAGCGATTCTTGCCACCGGCATGGGCCATCTGCTTTTCAATGCTGCGATTCAGAAAATCGGTCCGGGTCAGAGTGCCCTTTTTAATAACTTTGTGCCTTTTTTTGCACTTCTCGGATCATATTTTCTGCTCGGGGAAACGATTTACAGCAGCCAGATTATCGGTTTTATCTTTATTGTGACCGGGGTGCTTCTCGGTACCGGATATATGGAACAGGTGATATTAAAGAAAAAATACAGCTGATTCAGCGTCCGGTGAATATTCTTTCTCTGATTGAAAGAAGCTTTTTTTAATCGTAAAAAAAAGCTTCTTTTTTTGGCGCAAACAGCACAATTTTAAGAGTAAGTCCTTATGTTCAAAGTGATTTACGAAGGTATTGTACGGAAAATAGTCTGTTAAATTTTCTGACAAATTCGTTGTGTCAGAATATTCCGCCGGTATACTAAGGGTCATAGCTGCTGGTACATTTGCTGACAGCCATAACAAAAAAAGGGGGAATAAAAACATGGAGGACATGTTTTTACTGAACAACGTCTGGGTCATCGTAGCTTTTATTTTAGTACTGCTTATGCAGGGAGGATTTATTCTTCTTGAAGCAGGATCCACCCGGATGAAAAATGCCGGACACATTGCCGGGAAAACGATTTTCACTGTAGGAATAGCTTCCCTCGTTTTCTGGGCTGTAGGGTACGGTTTCATTTACGGGGAAGGTAATCTCTTTATCGGCTTATCTGACTTTTTCTATGGAGATTTCACTTCTGCGGTAGACGGCCTTGCAGGATCCGTTGATTTTATTTTTCAGCTGGCGTTTGCAGCGATTGCATTAACTATTGCTTTCGGGGGCTTTGCTGAAAGAGCGAAATTATCTGTTTATATTATTTTTGCTGTTGCATTTTCGGCTGTCATTTATCCGGTAGTAGCACACTGGATTTGGGGAGACGGCTGGCTCGCCGGACTCGGCAAGCAGGATTTTGCCGGTTCTACCGTGGTCCATCTTACTGGTGCGATGGCAGCGCTGGCTGCGACTATTATATTAAAACCGAGAATTGGAAAATTTAATAAAGATGGTACGGCGAATGATCTTGCCGGACATAACCAGGTTTATACCGCTCTTGGCGTACTGATTCTCTGGGTGGGCTGGTTCGGATTTAACGGGGGTTCCACACTTGGAGCAGAAGGGGCATTTTTCGGATATGTGGCCCTGACAACACAGCTTGCGGCAGCAGCCGGTGCTGTAGCGGCTATGGTGGTCGTCTCCGCTTTTACCGGGAAAAACGATATTCCTACTATGCTCAACGGTGCGCTGGCCGGTCTGGTTGCTATTACAGCGTCGACAGCTTTTGTAGCTCCATGGGCTGCAGTAGTGATCGGGGCGACAGCCGGACTTATTGTACACTTCAGTATGGTGTTTTTCCAGAAGCAGCGCATTGATGATCCGATTTTTGCTTTGTCTGTCCACGGGGTGGCCGGTATCTGGGGTACACTTTCGACAGGATTTTTTGCTACACCGGCCCTGGCCGAAATGAATGGCGGTCTTCCCGGGCTTTTCTATGGTGGAGGTGTTACGCAGCTCGGTGTTCAGTTTACAGGGGTGGCAGTTTCCGCTCTTTATGCTTTTGCGGTTTCGTTCATCATCCTTAAAGTGCTGGATAAAGTACTTGGAGGCATTAGAGTATCGGAGGAAGAAGAACTTATTGGACTGGATATGAGTGAACACGGAAGCTACGGTTATCCGGAGAACCTTGCGGAAAAAACAGAATCAAGAGAGAAGCACGGCGCATGATAACAGCCGAAAAAAACATAAAGGAGGATTTCCTGACCGTCCGGGAGCTGAATGAGAGACACGATGAAGTAATGCGCGGTGTCGTTAAAGATGCCATAGTCAGTATGGAAAGCGGGTATGGGCTTCTGCCCGCCCGTTTTTCTTTTCTTCTTATGGGAAGTGCCGGACGGAGGGAACAGAGCATCCTCAGCGATCAGGATCATGCGCTCCTGCACGATGGGACGGAAGAAGATACAAAGTATTTTCTTGAGCTTGGACGGAGAATTACAGCCGGCCTTACGGAAAACGGCTACAGCCTCTGTGAAGGCCGGGTCATGGCTTCCGAACCGAGGTGGTGCAGGACGGTGGACAGCATGAAGGAGCAGGTGCTGGACTGGGTCAGGGAAGGAACGTGGGAAGGAGTTCGCCATGCGCTAATTTTATTTGACGCCCGTCCGCTTACCGGAAGCGGTCAGGGGATCCGTGAAATCAAAGAAGCTTTATTTCAGCTGCTTCGTGAAGATCCCGAAACGAGGGAGCGAATTCTTTCCAACACTTCTTTCCGGATGCGCAGAAAAAATATATTTGGTCAGATTCTTACTGATCAGCACGGCTATTTCGATTTTAAAGAAACGGTGCTTTTCCCTTATGTAAACAGTGCGAGAACTGGAGCGGTCCTGGAGGGGATTACTGCTGTCAGCACGCTGGAGAGGATGGAAGAGCTCGGTTATACTTTTCCATCTATGCAGCCCGCTGCTCCGTCTTTCCAGGACGCTCTGGCCTTCCGTCACAAGAAGTGCAGAACGAAGAAATTTTACGAAGAAGTTCATCTCGTTCACGCGCCGTCGCTGGACCGTGGAGAGAAGCGGAAAGTAAAGGAGTGGATGAACGAAGGGAGCCGGCTGATGGAAAACATCCACTCCTATTACCGGCATCTGGAAAGGAAGAGGCAGCAATGAGACTGATCGACCTTTGGAAGCAGCAGCTTGGGGGAAGTACTTACCCGGCTAAAGGAAGGAGGGATGCCGAAGCGATCGCCTACGCAAGAAGACTTCAGCGCGACCGGAAACAGATGGAGCATCTGACTCTTCCTCTCACGGAACTGCCGGTTGCAGCTTTCGATTTGGAAACTACGGGTTTTTCTCCCGGAAAAGGAGACACCATTTTATCTATTGGCGCTGTGACGATAAATCGCGGTAAAACAGAAGAGTTTTATTCCTTAATCTATTCCGATAAACCTCCCCCCGCACATATTACGGAACTGACAGGGATAACCGGAGAACAGCTGAAGGAGGCACCTTCCGCAGAGCACGTATTGAAGGACTTTTTGTATTTTATCGAAGGCCGTACGCTGGCGGCACACCATGCCTCCCATGAACGCCGTTTTATGGAAAAGATTCTGTGGGACCTGTTCCGGATGAAATTTAATTACCGTCTTCTTGATACATCCTACATGGCAGCTCTTTTGTCTCCCGATAAACCACTGCATACGCTGGAGGAATGCTGCGGTCATTTTAACATTCCACTGGCCGAAAGGCATCATGCCCTGGAAGATGCGAAGGCTGCTGCAGAATTATGGAAGATGTGTACGGAAAAATTTGAGGAGGAAAATTGTCTGTCCCTAAAGGATGTTTATACGAAGCTTGCCCAGAAAAGACACGGAACCCTTTATTAAAGGGTCTGTGTCTTTTCTTTTTTCAATGGTATACAGGCATAATTGAAGGGGAATTGTTTTGTTAATTAAATAAGAGCGCTTACAATATGGAATGTTGTGTATCCGCTGTTTTCAGGCCGTGCAACCTGTGTTACTATTAGTCATAATATTCGAAATAAGAGGAGATTTTGCAGATGGAAGAGACAACAAAGCAAGGAGTTCAGGTAAAAGATATTCTGCTTGCCCACCAGGCTCTGAAAGATGTCGTCGTTAAAACACCACTTCAAAAGGATGCTATCCTGTCAGAAAAGTATGAAGCGGACGTTTATTTGAAGCGGGAGGATCTTCAGGTGGTTCGATCATTCAAGCTGCGTGGTGCATACAATCTGATGCAGGGGCTGTCCGAACAGGATCTCCAGAAAGGGGTTGTGTGTGCAAGTGCCGGTAACCATGCCCAGGGAGTCGCCTATTCCTGTAAAGCGCTAGGGGTCCGGGGAAGAATATACATGCCTTCGACGACTCCCCGTCAAAAAGTATCCCGGGTGGAGTTTTTCGGAGAGCCTTTTGTGGAAGTTGTTTTAACAGGTGATACGTTTGATGATGCGTTCCATGAAGCGATGACACTTTGTAATGAGGAAGGCATGACATTTATTCACCCGTTCGACGACGTCCGTACGATCGCCGGACAGGGGACCGTTGGAATGGAGATACTGGAGGATATTGATGTGCCGGTATCCCACGTCTTTATGAGTATCGGAGGCGGCGGACTCATCTCGGGAGTCGGTTCCTATTTTAAAGAAATTTCTCCTTCTACAAAGATGATTGGCGTGGAACCGGCAGGAGCTCCCGGAATGAAGACGTCCTTCGATCACGGTGAAGTAACTTCCCTGCCTAAAATCAACAAATTTGTTGATGGAGCGGCAGTTAAAAAAGTCGGGTATACAAGCTATGAAATTGCTAAAAACGTGGTCGACGATATTGTGCTGATGGATGAAGGTCATCTCTGTTCCACCATGCTGAACCTTTACAACGAAAATGCGATTGTCGCTGAACCGGCGGGGGCCCTTTCGGTGGCCGCGCTTGATGATTACAAAGATCAGATTAAAGGGAAGACGGTCGTGTGCGTAGTCAGTGGTGGAAACAATGACATTGACCGGATGCAGGAGGTAAAGGAACGGTCGATGATATACCAGGGACTGAAACATTACTTCATCGTCAATTTCCCACAGCGTGCCGGTGCACTCCGGGAATTTTTAATCGACGTTCTTGGGCCGGATGATGACATCACAAGGTTTGAGTATACGAAAAAAAATAATCGGGATAAAGGACCGGTACTGTGCGGAATTGAGCTGAAATACCAGGAAGATTATCACGCGCTTATTGACAGAATGGACAAAAAAGGTTTTGCTTATATAGAAATTAACAAAGATGAAGATCTTTTTAATCTGCTTATTTAATTTCAATCCAGACCTTATCAGTGATATATTCATTGATAGGGTTTTTTAAATTTATTGACAATACTGCTTGAGCGTATGAGGGATAAGCCCGGCATATGATTTTATACACGCAGAAGCAGGTAATTACAGGAGGAAGAATATTATGGATCAGGCACCTATCAGTGGACAGATTGTTACAGCCAATTTTTTTAAACAGACGAGAAAAGGAATCGTACTGGAGTATAAAGGAGAACATATACTCCTTCCGGCAGAAAATGTGGAGGAAGCACCCGGAAGGACAGCTGAGGTTTTTATTTATGAAGATAAACAAGGTAAACTCACTGCTTCAACAGCACTTCCGGAAGTGACAGTTTCATCCTATGGATGGGTATATGTCGTGTCGGGGATAGATGCAGGGGTGTTTGTAGACATCGGTCTTCCTAAAGACATTCTTGTTTCAAAAGACGATCTTCCTGAAAACAGGGACTTGTGGCCGGTAAGGGGAGACCGTTTGTTTGCAACGCTCGATCATGACCGCAAAGGGCGGCTGAAAGCTGTCCCCGTTCAGGAAACGGTTATCGCAGAAGAAAAAGAACCGGCGGATAAGAGTCTCTACGGGGAGACAGTCAAAGGGAATGTGTACAGTCATAAAGATGCCGGAACGGCTTTAATTACGGAAGACGGCATCCGCGGTTTTATCCATGAAAGTGAAGCTGATTTTCTGCCGCGGCTCGGACAGCTTATTGAAGGAAGAGTTATCGATGTGAAAGAAGACGGGACAATAAATGTTACACTGCGGGATGAAAGGGTTGTAGCTCAGGGGAAAGACGCTGACAAAGTACTCCAGGTGCTTGAGAAAAGAGGCGGGGCCATGCCTTTTACCGATAAGTCAACGCCGGAAGAAATACAGGCTGCTTTCGGATTAAGCAAAGCCGCTTTTAAGCGGGCGCTTGGAAAATTGATGAAAGAAAACATCGTCAGTCAGGAACCCGGACGCACGTTTATAGTGGAAAAAGAAAAATAAAAAATAACCTTTTATGAGAAGTTGTCCGCAGGTGGCGCGGGCAGCTTTTTCATGGTTTGGCAGTAGTGAAAACAAGTCTTTCCCCCGGGAGAGTAAGGCGAGACTTTTTAATACTTAGGAAGGCTGCGTATTCATGCAGTGCGACTGTGGATGGAAAGTGGAATTTCTCTGCACATACAGCAGCCAACTCGTTTAATGGCAGCCGCTAAGCTTCCACCTTTTTATTGCGCCAAATGATGTATGGTTATAAAATAAAGGGGATGGAAACAAATGTTCTTTCACCTGAAAGGAGGCTGTGGACAATGCAGCTTATTATAGCGGAGAAACCGGATCAGGCCAGAAAACTGGCTGCTCCTTTTCCTTTTAAAAAAGAAAAAGATCATATAACGATAGAGCCATGTGCTGTTTTTCCCCGCGGTGCGGTTATGACGTGGGCTCTTGGGCACCTGCTGGAACCTGTCCCTCCCGAAAATTACAATAAAGAATGGAAGCGGTGGAAACTTGACTGTCTTCCCATGATACCGGAAAAGTTTAACTACCGGGTTAAGCGCAGACGGGAATTCAGTGTTATTCAGCAGTTTGCAAAGCAGGAAAAAATAAAAAGTATTGTCCATGCCGGTGATCCCGAAAGAGAAGGAGAAGCGATTATCCGGTTGATCCTGAAAGAAATCAACGTCCATAAACCGTTGTTCAGACTATGGATTTCCTCTCTTACTCCCCAGGCTGTTCAGGAAGGATTTGCGCAGTTAAAAGACGGAAGGGAAACAGAACCTCTTTTTACAGAGGCGGTCAGCCGTGCCTATGCGGACTGGCTTATAGGAATGAATGCATCAAGAGTGTATACGCTTCTTATGCAGCAGCATGGTGTTCAGGATGTTTTTTCTGTAGGGCGTGTGCAGACCCCGACCCTCTGCCTTGTCGTGCAGCGGGAACACGAAATTGCAGCGTTTGAACCGGAACCGTACTGGGAAGTGGAAGCGGAGTTTACACATGGCCATGGGACGTACAAAGGAACGTGGACGGACGAAGGGGAATCAAAAATCAAGAGCCGGGAGCTTGCAGAGAAAATAGCTGATTTTGCTGAAAATAAACCGGCAGAACTGACAAATTATACGGCGAAAGAAAGAAAAATCCCGCCGCCGCAGCTGTTTTCGTTATCAACACTTCAATCCTACGCGAATAAAGCGTTTAAATTTTCTCCTAAAAAAACGCTGGATACGGCACAGAAGCTTTACACGAAAGGGCTCATAACGTATCCTCGTACCGATGCAGCCCACGTAACGAAAGAAGAAGCTTCTCAGTTCCCCTCGATGCTCGCAAAACTGAAAAACATTTCTGCGTTCACCTCGTACTTCCCGCTCAACGGGCAGTCTGTGTTAAATAATAAGCGGTATGTAGACAGCAGAAAAGTGAAAGATCATTACGCAATCATTCCGACAGAAGAAATAAAAGATCCGGAAAAACTGGCTGACGACGAAAAAAAGATATACAGTGCTGTCATTAAGCGTCTGCTGGCAGCTCATGAGAAAGTCTGTATCATGGAGGATCTGTCAGTGAAAACACTTGTGGACGGGAGGGCTGTATTCCGTTCCAAAACGTCCCGGATGGTTCAGGAAGGATGGAAAAAAATTCTTCCTTCCGCGGAGGATAACAAAACTGAGAAAGGGCTGCATAATCTCTATAAAGGACTTCCTTCCAAAGTGACAGAGGCGGAGGTTATCTCAAAGAAAACGAAACCTCCGAAAAGATTTACGGAAGGAGACTTAATACAGCTGATGAAAACGTGCGGCAGGCAGCTGGATCCCGAGCTGGCACAGGTGATGAAAGAAACTGAAGGACTTGGTACAGAAGCGACGAGAGCCGGGATTATTACAGTGTTAAAGGACAGAGGATATATTCGTGTGACAAAAAATATGGTTTTTGCTACAGAAAAAGGTGAGGCATTATATTTTGCTGTATCCGGTACTATCCTGGCGTCCCCGGAAATGACAGCAAAGTGGGAGCAGCGCCTTGCGGAAATAGGAGAAGGAAAAAAAGGAGCCGGTGCCTTTCTGGAACAGGTGAAGAAACTGACTTCCCACCTCGTCACCGAAGCTCAAAAAGAATCCGGCGAATGGAAAGTGGATAAAGAAGCACTCCCTGCACAGAGTAACAGAAAGAGCGGCAGAAAACGGACAGTAAAGGCTGGTCCGTGCCCTCTGTGCAGTGCAGATGTAGTCGACAAGGGGAATTTTTACGGGTGCAGTGCCTACAGGCGTACTTCCTGCAGCTTTACTATATCCAAAACGATTCTTGGGAAAAAGATCCCCTTAAAACAAGTGAAAACACTTCTTAAAGAAGGTAAAACGGAAAAAATTGACGGTTTCAAAAAAGGAGAAGAAACGTTTCAGGCAGCCCTGGCATGGGACGGGGAAAATAAAAAGGTTATTTTTTCTTCACGGCCTTCCTAAACGGTGCCGGCAGACCAAAAAGACCCTGTCGTGTACAGTTTTAGAAAGCTGTGGGGAAATCATCTGCCGTAAAGTGACGCCCTCTGTTTTTCAGTGGTAAAATTATGTATAATGACAGAAAAGCATACTTAAGCATGTTACCTGAAGGGGGAATACATAATGAAACCACTTGAAAAAGAAGATGGACGACTGTATACAGAAGCCAGAGTTAAAATACACGGGGAATATGAAACATTTCGAGTTCTTATCGATACCGGGAGACGCTCCACTGTTTTTAACCGGAATAAAGTTCCGCACGACGTGCTGGACGCTGTAAGTATCGGGCCGTTAAAAGTAAGCAGTTTTTCTGTGGAACTTGAAGATATTGAAGAAGACGGGATTGTCGGACTGGATTTTCTTTTAAAAACCGGAGCCAAACTTAATCTGGATGCGATGACAATCTCCAGTTCAAGAACGTAATGTAACTTTAGTTGACCTTATAAATAGAAGCGTGTATTATCACCTTGAAAGAATGTTCAGTTGGAAGGGAGAGAAGAAAGATGGCCGAAGAAGAACAGGAAGAAGTACTGGTGCAGTCCGGTGATCAGGTACTCGTTACAGCGGGTGACTATAAAGGGGAACTTGCAAAAGTAATTTCACCATATACAAATTCCATCTCGGTAGAAATGGAAAACCGGGATGAAGATGGAGCGAAGCCAAGAACCGTGCTCCGACATGCGGAATATGAACTTGTCGAAAAAGCATAATAAAACGACCAGCCGGAGTAACAGGGCTGGTCGTTTTTGATGTTGAAAAAAATAAGCAGGTTACAAAATTCCAGTAAGATGGAGACTGTAAAGAAAGAGAACGAGCAGTGTTCCTGCAGCGGCAGTGAATCCCATATTCTTTTTGGATAATTCCAGGGGGGTAATTTTCATTAGTCTGGAAGACATGAGAATTTGACCGGCAAAAGGAGAAACCTGTGTAGCGGTAGTCCATGAAGCAAGGAGAAGCAGCGAAGCATACTCGGGACTGATCTGCAGAGCTTCTAGATTCAGGGAGCTGCCAATACCGATAATGATGACTATCGGATGAAAACCGATAAGGGCAAACATAGTAGTAACAGCTATGATGATCACTGTAAACAGCAGGACCGACCCGGAAGTCCAGTCGGCAAGGCGGCTTGAAATTACTGTACCTGCATCTGTGGCTGAGACAGCGGTTCCGAAAAAGCCGGCCGCTATAAAGATCGAAAGTTCATTTCTCAGCCGGAGAAAAGCGTGGGAGGAATCTTTGATAAGTTCTGCATAATAGCCGTTGGCTTCTTTTTTGATGAGGGCGTATAATGCGGGAAGAAACACAGCTGTTGTACAGACAATAACAATCATTGAAACATCGAACATATAGTATAAAAGGAAGGATAACCCCGTAAAGATCCCTCCGAAGCGGAGCAGCGGCAGTATTGATGCCTCTCTTCCCATCGGCTCCGGCTTGTTTTCCACGATCTGCTCCTGACTGAAACTCGTAAAGCGGAGCCAAAAAGCTGCAGTAAGGGCGTAAATTAATGCCATGATCATTCCGAAGAGACCGATAGAAAACCAGGAAACATCAAAGAGTGCAGTAATCAGACCCACATTGACAAAGTACGGGGACCAGAGCATACAGCAGGCAAAAGCTCTCATCATATGCAGCGTCAGTTGTTTTTCACGGAAGGATCGAAAGCTTTCATCAGCAATCTGTCGTATAATAGCCAGTGATCCATAATTAAGTACAAAGCCGATGCTCAGTGTCAGCAGGAAGCTGAGACGGTATGGGTGGCTTCCGGAAACGGTGCTCCGCTTAACTATAAACTGTTTTAGGCTTGTTAAATACCCTGTGTAGCTCATATATGTACCTGCAAGGGGGATAAGAAGAAAAAGAGCCAGTATGTTGGCGTTCGTACCAAAAGCTTCGGCCGCTTCCCGAGGACCGGTACCTTCCTGAATGAAAATGAAGGAGGCACTTCCGGTCAGAAGCAGTATAATAAGCTTATTAGGTATCGAAATAACGAGAAAAGCGGCAGTCAGCAGCAGAAGGGAAAGCAGACCGTATATAAGCGACATATCTATTGTTACAGCAGTATCCAAAAGAAAGATCAAAGCTGTTATGTAGGCGGCGTAGCCAAGAAGCTGAAAAGGTTTTGCCAGTATCCTCACTCCCTTCTCTGTCCAGTCAGCTTTATCGTATCATAAATGAAAGGAGGCCAGGCATGAAAGATCGCATTATAGTAGTCACCGGTGCAGCCGGGGGCTTTGGCCGTAAGATCGTCCATCAATTTAAAGAAGACAGCACCGTTATTGCCTGTGTGCGGAAAGAGGAGGACATAAACAGCCTCTACAAGGCAGGAGCAGCGGCCGTTTACCGTATGGATGTAACAGTGAAAGAAGACAGGTGCACGGTGATGAAAAAAATAGCAGAAAAATATCGGAAAATAGATATACTGATCAACAATGCCGGGATGTGTCAGGGAGGGGTCCAGGAAGCGCTGGATGATACTGACTGGGACCATCAGTTCAATGTAAATGTGACGGGGACTGCTTCCGTAACCCGGCTTGCACTTCCAATGCTTAAAAAAAGCAGTGCCGCAAAGATTATTCAAATGGGCAGCGTAAGCGGCAGGATCGGGCTGCCGGGCGTGGGAGCTTATGCCGCTTCCAAATTTGCTCTCCGCGGTATGAGTCAGTCTCTCCGTTTTGAGCTGCTTCCGCTGTCTATTCATGTCACCCTGCTTGAAATTGCCTCATTTAAAACAGCTATTTGGGATAAAAGCCGGGATACTGCTTCGTACTACGATGGACAGGATTATAAAGAGCTGGAAACATATTTAAAAGAAAAAGTTGAACATACGTCCATAAAAGCAGCGGATCCTGAAGCGGTCATAAAAATGATCGTCAGAATTTCCGAAATGAAAAAGCCTGCCTTCCTGTATCGTGTCGGGGCGGGAGCAGGAATATACGCGCTTATCGACAAATGGATGCCGATGCGGATCCTGGAAAAAATTGTTGTAAACAAAACAGGAGGGAAGTCCGGATGATCCACCGGGACAATCATTACCTTCTGTTTTCCATAGTAGTCTTTTTATACATATGCACACTTTTTGTGAACATTCCCGGTGTTCGTGAAATTCTTGCCGTTCTGGTGCTTTTTCTCTTTTTTATCTCTGTCCGGTACGCCTCCGGTCTTTTCCGGATACTTGCAACTGTATTCAGCGGTACGGGGATTATTCTGATCTGGAGATATAATCTCCCGGTGTGGGAAAGCATCATGTATGTTAATGATAATCTGGCTCTGTTATCGCTTCTTTTTATGCTTCCCTGGATGTCTGGTGCGGTCCGGTCCGGCAGATACGACCGGCGGATCAATACGATGCTTGCTTCCGACGTATCAAGACTCGGCCAGCTTTATCCGAGGGCACTGGGCGTTTCCTATATTCTTACGGCATTTATCAACCTTTCCGCTCTAAGTCTGAGTCAGGGTGTTTTAAAGGAGAACCTCAAAGCACTGGAAACGAAAGTACAGCAGAGTTTTATCGCCAAAACGACGCTGCGGGGCTTCGCTGCTGCACTCTGCTGGAGTCCTATGGAAATACTTGTTGCCATCAGCGTGGATGCTACAGGGGTGAGCTATTTTACGATGCTTCCCTGGCTGATGCTCGTATCATTTCTCACGTTATCTCTCGATGGGATTATCGGCAGGAACAGATGGAAAAACACTCCCTATATTTCAGATGCACCAGCGGCTTCTCCGAAACGACTTCTGCCTGATTTACTGCAGCTTGCAGCAGCTCTCACAGTGTTTCTTATATGTATTGTTGCCATCGGAAACTTTTTTCAGCTGAACTTTATTTTAACGGTTACTCTCGTCATTTTTCCGTTTGCATTTCTGTGGGCCGTGGTGATCCGCCGTACGAGAAGTTTTTTTAAACTCAGCGTTCCACTCTGGAAAACTCGCGCGTCCCATATGCAGAATTTCGTTCTGCTGTTTGTTTCACTGGCGTTCTTTTCCTCTGTGCTGAATGAAACCCCTCTGCTGGAAGTTATTCAGGCGCCGTTTCTGGCTGTGGAAGATACTCCATGGATCGCCCTTTTTATGATTCAGGGCGCATATCTTCTTCTGAGCATGACAGGGATTCATCCGATCGCGGTAATTGCTGTCCTCGTGGAAGCCGTAACACCGCTTTTTGCTGAAGCAAATCCTCTCAGTTTTGCGATTGTGCTCGTCACAGGGGCCCTGGCTACCGCCACGGTAGGGACATATGGCGTAACGGTGACGCTTACCGCCGCAAATACTCTTCAAAATCCGTATCGTATTACGTGGAGGAATATGCCTTTTGCGGTAATGTACGGATTGATCGGAACGCTAACGGCGGTTTTTCTTTTGTGACGGATGAAGCAGAATAAAAGCAGCGCAAGCGGCTGCTGAAATTATTAAAAGCAGGAGAGCAGGAACGTATCTCCCGTATTCAAGCGGCAGCAAAAGAATCAGTCCAGCGTTAATGCCCGCTCCTGTAAAAAACCAGAATGGAGTAAGTACGGGATAGAAAACAAAATAGCCGATGAGAGATACAGCGAAAATAAACAATACCGCTGCAAAATAAGGTTCCCTGGAATAATCGGCTGCTGAAAAAAACAAATAGGAAAGCAGCAGTCCGCTGAAACATCCGAGTACGATCCGGTCCAGCATCATATCACCTCCGTAAAGTTATACAGGAAAAAATTGTTTTACGTTCTTGTTTCCGGGAAATCTGCACCGGCAGCAAAAGAAAGTTGTTCTTATTCCAGTATACCGTATGGATTGCAGCGGAATAAAGACAGGTCATTTTATAAGCTGTACGGATGCTTATTTCAATTTTCCAACATTTTCGATATAGTTAAATAGATAAGGAGGAGGTATACGTATGATAGAATTGGAAACTCTGCATCTGACACCTCAGGAGGAAGAACGCCTGAGAAAAATAGAAGAAAAAAGATCAACCGGCGTTTTTGAGATCGCTTTCTGCGGACATTTCTCCGCAGGGAAATCGACGCTGTTGAATGCACTTGTAGGAGCTGAGGTACTTCCGACCAGTCCGATTCCGACGAGTGCCAACGTGATTAAAATAACGAAAGGGGAGTTCGGCCTCAAAGTTCTCGGTCCGGAGAGCCGCGTGCTCCATTCCTTCACCGGTGAACTTCCGTGGCGTGAAATAAAAGAGTGGGGAAAAGAGGGGGAGATACGCGAAATTCATATTTCAGCACCAATTTCTTTTCTTTCTTCCAACGGAGTTATCGCCGATACACCCGGAGTGGATTCCACCGATCCCACTCATGCAAAAGTAACGGCTGAACAGCTGTATTCGACAGATGCGATTGTTTATGTAATGGATTACAATCACGTGCAGTCGGAAACGAACCTGCATTTTTTAAAGCAGCTCTCTGAATCAGGAAAACCTATTTTTATTGTAATCAATCAAGTGGATAAGCATGATGAAAACGAAATGTCAGTGAATGATTTCCGCAGTCGCATAGATGAAGTGTTTGAGGAATGGCATATCCGCTATGTTCAGTTTTTCTTTACAACAATGAAAGAACTGGAGCATCCACTGAATGAATTTGCGGCCTTTAAAAATAAAATTAAAGCGATTCTTCAGGAAAGCCCGGCTTTTACAGATCCGGCCCAGCAGGCACTGAAAAAAGGATTTTACGAAGCTCTTACCGAACGTCTCCAGTCCGATGTGGAAGAAAAAAGACAGGAAGTGCTGCAGCGTGCGGAAGATGCGGGCTTTGCATCATCAGAAGTCGAGGAAGTGTCTTCTGTTAATGAAAAGCTGAAGCAGGCTGAAATGTATGAGGAACTGCTGGAGGAAGCTTACGAACAGGAAATGAAGCGACTGTATGATAACGTACATTTGTTCCCATCAACTACAACAGAGCTTGTGGAGCGGTTTGTCCACTCCAAACAGAAACAGTTTAAAGTCGGTGTGCTTTTTTCCGGAAGAAAAACAAAAGAGGAACAGCAGAAAAGGCTTCGCCAGTTAACGGTGGAGGTGAATGACAACCTGAAGTCCCAGCTGATTTATTATGTGGAGGATTATTTCCGGCGCGTCCCGGTACAGGAGCTGGCAAATAAAGAAGATTTTCTTAAAGCAATGCAGGAACTGGATATGCATGTCACCGAAGAGTGGATTGACAGCTGGGTCACGTCCAAATCGACGAACAGAGAATATATTTATACGCTGACGAGACAGATGAATGACCAGATTGTCAGAGACGTGAAAAGAAAAGGCGGAGAACTGCTTTATTTGTACATTAAAGGTATCAAACCGCGGAAGGAAGCGGAAATCAGCGGTCTGACCGAAAAAAAGCAGCAGCTTCAGGAGCTGGAAGCATACCACGAGGAGCTTCTTTCTATTCAAAATAAAGCGCAGCTTCTGTTAAAAGAAGCAGAAAGATATAAACCGAGAGCGGGATCGGTTAAGCCTCTGGAAGATCTGCTGAGTGACATTCAGAGTTCCGGGGAAGCCGAAGAAGAATCTTTCTGGCAGAACATAGACATTGCTGAAGCGGAGGAGGAAAACCTGAACGAAGAAGAAACGGTGGCGGAAAGTAAGGTCATTCTTAAAGAAGAGGCAGTAGCTCCATGGCTTCAGCAGCTGTCTTCCTGGAAAGAAGATTTTAAGAACCACACGTTATTCCGGGAGGAAGGAGCATCCCTGCAGCAGACGATCGAAAGTTATAACAAATCATCATTTACAATTTCACTTTTTGGGGCTTTCAGTGCAGGCAAATCAAGTTTCGCCAACGCGCTGCTCGGGGCTGATATCATGCCTGTTTCCCCGCACCCTACGACAGCTACCGTCAATACCGTGCGTCGTCCAGATGAGGAATACGGGCACATGGAGGCAGTAGTCCACTTCAAAGACCGGACCCGTCTTTCAGAGGAGATCCGTTCTGTTGGAAGATCCCTGCGGCAGGATCTTGATATTGACTCTCTGCCGAAATGGAATTACCGTGACTTGACGAAGCTGACAAAGCAGCAGAAGTCGAGCGTGGATTACCTGAAAATTCTTCAGAAAAGCCTCCGAGAAAAGCAGCAGGTGGTAGGGACCTCGGAAAGAACAGAAATTGGGAAGCTCGCCCCTTACATCGCGGATGAGGAGACAGCCTGTCTCGTCGATGAAGTAACGATGTATTACGACTGTGGACTGACCCGAGAAGGAATTATTCTTGTAGATACTCCAGGTGTGAATTCGATTCATGGAAGACATACAAATGTAGCTTTTAAGCAGCTTGAAGCTTCTGATGCTATTTTTTATCTGACATATTACAACCACGCTTTTTCAAAAGCAGATCAGTACTTTCTTCAGCAGGTCAGTTCCGTCAATGAAAGCTTTACAAACGATAAACTGTATTTTGTTATTAATGCAAGTGACCTGGCAGAAACGGATCAGGAGCTGAAACAGGTAAGACGGCACGTATCCACCCAGCTCAAAGAAAATGGATTTACAAATCCGAGACTGTACCATGTTTCCAGTAAACTCGCGTTAAACCCTGAAAGTGGAGATGATTCCTTCTCTGCATTTTCTGTACATTTCTACGACACGGTGCTTGCGGAGCTGAAACAGCTCGGTCTTCAGCTTATCGAGTCAGAAGCTGCCAGACTGTATCACCGTCTTAAGCATTTCGAAAATTATATGACTCAGGAGTCCGAAGATAGAAAAACGCTTCTGAATAAAGAGAAGCAGATTATAGAAGAGGAAATCAAGGAAGTTTCCTCCCAGTCGTTTCAATATGTGGAACGGGACGCCCTGCGCGAATTGGAACAGCTTTCCCTCTATTTAAGAAAACGTATGAGTTATGTCCTTCATGATTATTATCAAAATTCGGTGAATGTTTCCGTTCTTACTGCAGAAAATAGAAAAGCTCTGCAGCAGCAGCTGGAACAGGCCCTGACAGACTGGTCTGCAACAGGCGAACAATTTTTAAGGCAGGAATGGGAAGCAGTATCGATCCGGCTCGATCACGCAATTCAACGGCTGTTCAGAAGCTGGTGTGATACGTATGAACAGGATCTGCAGAAGAGAGTCAGCGGATTTCATTTTCCGAGACCTTCCTTTCAGACGGGGATCAGAACGCCGCTTGAACCAGTCAGTCTTCTTGAAAATATCGAACGTTATAAATCTTTTCTGAAAAGTAAAAAGGAATTTTTCGAGCAGGACAAGAGCAAAGAGCTGAAAGATACAGTCGTCCAGGATGCGATGGAGCGGGTGACAGATGTACTTCAGAAAAAAGAATACGAAACACAGGAAGTACTGCATGAGGCTGTAAAAGAAATTACTGAAACGACGCGGGGAGAAGTAGTACAGGCACTAACCCGGGAGCAGGAAAAGTATGAACTGCTGATGGATGCAGAACAGTTGTCTTTCATCCAATCGAAAAAGAATGCTTTTGAGCTGCTTCCGCCTTCCCCGTTGAAACAGGACTAGTTTTTTGATCACGGAGTGAATCCCCTATATAATATAAACAGCGGGGGTGCTAAACGATGAATATGATGCCAGTGCTGATCGCTGCTGCAGCTGTATGTATTGCAGGTCTTGCGGCCACTATTATGATTGGTATAAATCCTCAGGATAAGGATTACAATAATACTGCAAAAGCTAAGAAACACTACACGAATCTTTCCCTTCTTTATGTCGTGGCGTTTGTACCCGCATTGATACTGACCGTAGCTTATTTTATTATCCGCTGAGTGGAGAGGTGCAATAATGAACAACTATGATATTAAAATGGCCGTCCTGGATATGGACGGCACCCTGCTTCAAAACGATCATACGATCTCCCATGACAATCGCGAAGCTGTTAAAAAGGCACTTGAAAATGGAGTGGAAGTTATCATTGCCACCGGGCGTTCCCTCCAGGCTGTCGATATGTTTGCAGACGAACTCAGTCTTAAAGATTATATTATTACCGGCAATGGCAGTGAAATATGGCATTTGAGCGGGCCGGAGCTGATTGAACGATCTTCTTTAAAAGCGGAGCTTGTCGAAGCAATGTGGGAAATACGTAACGCTTATGGGACACGGCATTGGGCTGCTTCTGTCGGAAAAGTATGGAAGCAGGAAATGCCGGACAATTTAAAGGATCTTGAATGGCTGAAATTTGGATTTGATATGGACAGTATGGAAATTAAAAAAGAGGTATTAAAGAAGCTGGAACAGCTTGAAGGTCTGGAAATAACAAATTCAAGCCCTTTAAACATTGAAGTGAACGCGGAAGGGGTCCATAAAGCCGGAGCGATTGAAACACTGCTGGAATTTAAAAATCTTTCTTTCAATGAAGTAATGGCAGTCGGTGACAGTCTTAACGATATAAGTATGATTCAGGCTGCAGGAATCGGTGTTGCGATGGGTAATGCCCAGGACGTTGTTAAAGAAAAAGCGGACTTTATTACTACAGCTAACGGAGATCATGGTGTAGCTGAAGCTTTCCGGAAGTTCAGGCTGATATAACTGAACGGGCATCCGGAGAAAAGGGGCTGCTGAACTGTCCGGAACGAACTATAACCGGTTTGATTTTTTAAATTGAAGGGAATATACAAAACATAGACAATCCTTTCATTTTTGTGTCATAACGAGGTGACTGGCCTATTATTAACGACATTGTACCGGGGGGGTACCGGCTATGGCTAAAAAATATTTTACTGCTGAACAGGCGAACCGTCTGCTTCCACTTGTAAAGGAAGAAATTCAGGAGCTGAAACAAATACAGAAATCATTTGAGGAGAAGTGGAAACTGCACCGGAAACTCAAAGAAGGTCATCAAAATGTTCAGACAGAAACAAAAAGCCTGTTCACACTGGAATGCGAGCTTGAATTTATGGAAATACAGGCCCAGCTCCATGTAAACAACATCCAGTCTACAGGAGCCGTTTTAAAGGGCATTGAACCTGCTCTTGTTGATTTTCCTTCCTTCAAAGGCAGAGAGGAAGTGTATCTCTGCTGGCGGGAAGGTGAGGAAGAAATATCCTTTTATCACGGCCTCCAGGATGGCTATGGCGGCAGAAAACCGTTATAATTTTAAGGCAGGGAGTTAATCTCTCTGCTTTTTATATTTGCGGGAATAAAAGCTGGTTATTGAATTATCAGACGGAGGACAGTTATGGAAATTACTTTTGTATCCCCCCATTACGACGAATGGCGGGGAAATAGAATTACGGTAGACCGGATTGTAAACAGCGTACGCAGTGCCGGACATACTACAGAAATTATCTCTTCAACCGGTTCCTTCAAGGAGCCTGAGAAAGGAACAGAGCTTCTTCACGGGTTTCACGCCTATAAATTTGCCTTGTATTACAGAAAGCTTCAAGCGCCGCTTCCTTATATTATCACTGTGACGGGAACGGATATGAATCATGATATATTTCAGGAAGAAAAACGGCCTCTTATTATGGAATGTTTAAAAGGGGCAGCCTTCATACACGTATTTGATACAGGAATGAAAGAGAAAGTTAAGGAAGAAGTACCTTCCTGTCTCAGTAAACTACGTGTTATCCCGCAAAGTATCGAACCGATTCCTTTCCGACCGGCACCTGTACTTAACAACAGGAGTGATAAAGCAGTATTATTTCTTCCGGCCGGGATACGTCACGTTAAAAATATCCCGCGGGCAGTAATACTTACCGAAAAAATAAGGAGGGATTTTCCAAATGCAGAGCTTGTCGTGGCAGGGCCTGTAATAGAAAAAGAAGCGGGGGACTGGCTGAATGACCAGGCTCTTAAATTACCCTGGCTGACGTATGCCGGAGAACGTCCATTTGAGGAGATGATGGATCTCTATCATAATGCCTCGATTGTTCTTAATACGTCCCGAAGTGAAGGCCAGTCTTCTGCTGTGATGGAAGCAATGAGTGCGGGAGCGCCGGTGATTGCTTCAAATATTCGTGGTAACCGTGGTCTCATATCTCATGAATATACAGGTTGTCTTTTTGAATCCGACGAGGACTTTTACTATTGTGTCCGCAGACTGCTTCTGGAGAGTTCGTTCCGAGAGAGTATTTCCATACAGGCTGCTGATTACATTCGAACATACCACGGTGTTCAGTCGGAACGTGAAAAACTTATTGAAATATACACTAAAGCAGTACAAAAGTAGAATTTCGCATTTTTTTAACCAGCATGATAAAGTGAAAGAGAAAGTTTTAAATTAGTTTGTTAAATTGGAGTGATGATAATGGCAGAAGAAACTACATTCAGGAACATTATGGGTAATTATCCGACAGGAGTAACTGTCGTAACAGCTAACACGCCGGAAGGTGAACCGGTAGGTCTAACCGTTAATTCATTTACGTCTGTGTCTATGAATCCAAAGCTCATATCCTGGGCAATTGATAAAAACGTTTCAACCCATGACGTATTTGTGAAACAGCAGCACTTTGCTGTTCATACGCTTGCTCATGATCAAGGTGATGTGTGTATGCTGTTTGCAACAAAAGGTACGGATCGGTTCAGTCAGGTGCAGTGGTCGCCGTCAGCAAACAATGTGCCGGTTATCGACGGATATTCCGGACTTTTGGAGTGTAAAGTTTATGACACGATAGAAGCTGGAGATCACACAATAATTATTGGTGAAGTTATACAGGCGGTTGATAATGAAACAGCGCCGCTGCTTTACCATAAGCGTACATTCGGACCAGTACCGGAAGAATTTTATAAATAAAACAAAGGAGGGCTGTTTTTACAGCCCTCCTGAATAATATCATTTTCTAGTTTACATAATATAAATTATACGAACCAATGCAAATCTCAGTTAGTTTTGTTTCAATAATAAAGATTACTTTGAGATTTGAGATATAACAAAATTTATGAGGAACTTAACAGTTTCATTAAACTTAATTTATCAATCCCGAGCATTTCTGCTGCGCTCTCATATGTTTCTGTTTCCAGTAAGTAATCTCCGTACGCCCGCCGGATGCTGTTGGTAGTTAAGGTTTCCAAATTACTTTTTTCTGAGATCTTCCGCAGATTAAGACTTATCGTCATACGTTCGAGTGGTTTTTCCAGGCCATCACGGCTTTTGGAGTTTAATACATATAACGACTGTTGATTCTCTGAAAACTGTCTGAAAACTTCTGCATCAGTTCCGGAAATATTTATAACCCGTTCATGGCCTGTTTTATTAATAAAAAGCCGGATCAGCTGCTTATCGATAATCACTTCATTCCACGTAATATTAAATTCATCCGGCCTTAAACCCGCCATCGCAAGCATAAAAATAATTTTTCTTTTCATCGGTGTTTCTATATCCTGATTTACTGTTTGTTTAAGCTCAAGAAGTGTTCTGTAATCTACAGGTTCATTATCTTCTTTTGTAATTGCTTCATATCTGATTTTCTGCGCAGGATCTACTGCTACTTTATCAATCGTCCATGCATAGTCGAAAAATCGTCGAATAATAGCGATTATTTTATTGATCGTACTGATTTTCAGATCACGGCTTTTTTTGTATTTAATATACTGTTTTATATCGCCAGGAACTATTTCATAAAGTTCTTTTTGTCGCTTATACAGTCCGTCCAGAAAAATAAAAAAATATTCAAGCTGTCGTACATGTTCGTCAATGGTCGTATCTTTATATCCCTGTTCTTTTAAATAGCTGCTGTATCCATACGGCATGTTTTTTCTCCTTTCCTATTAATAATGTATAGTATATAATTCAGGTTTTTGGTATACTTTCTTAGTTGTGTTTTATTATATAATGAATATATATATTTACAGTGGTATATTACTGTTATATAGATAATTCTCATTAAACAAAAAACAAAGCTAAAATGAAAATAGTCCCGGCTACCATAATATACAGGCAGCCGGTTTTTCAGCAGTTACTCAATCCATACGTCCTTTATATCCCCATACAATTCTGTATCTACAACAAAAGAGCCGTTCGTATACTTATCCCCGGGCCGTATTTCACCAGCCGTAAAATCATGGACAGTGTAATCAGCGGTCTGGATACTGACTGTTTGTTCCCGACCTCCCGTTCCACCACCTTTTATACGGTGAGGGTTTTTCTTCAGCTCTTTGAGAATTTTAACACCTCTTGTTGCTCTTCCCTGAGATTCTAACTTATCCGGCGATATCCGTTTCAGCGCTCCCCGGTGCGTTATGATATATATGTCCCGTGGATCTGAGGAGCTGTACACACCGGAAGCTGCTATAAAGTCCGCGTCTTTTAAATTAATAGCTTTCATACCGCCTGTTCTCTGTCCTGTCGGGTTAACTTCAGTTTCCGTATAGCGGAGAGCATACCCTTCGTAAGTCAGCAGAACAACCTCATTGCTTCCACTGGTTTCATAAACAGCTTCTACTTCATCACCTTTTTTCAATTTTATTCCCATCAGTGCTTTTGAATAGCGCTGAGCTTCATAATCTTTGAGAGGAGTTCTTTTTATCATACCGTACTTAGTAATAAACGTAAGAAAGTTTTCGTTGTCTGAGAAATTTTTTACAGGCAGCGCGGCAATGATTTTGTCTTCCTGATTGACCGTTACTACGTTGGCAATATGCTGTCCGCTTTCTTTCCATTTCATTTCAGGAATTGTATGAACGGGTACGTACAAATACGAGCCTTTGTTAGTGAACAAAAGGAGTGTATCCGTTGTATTGATTTCCTGTGAATACATCAGCCGGTCTGTATCTTTCATAACAGGTGGTTCTCCATTCGAGGCAGAAAAACTTCGCAGACTCGATCTCTTAATATACCCTTCTTTCGTAACAGAAACCCGGACATCTTCTGAAGGCACCATTACTTCCAGGTCAATTTTTATTTCTTCGATTTCATCCTCTACAGTTGTAAGCCGCTCGTCAGCAAACTGTTTTCTTACCTGCCGGAGCTCTTTTTTCATCTGGGAGGCTAGTTTCTTATCTGAAGCGAGTAATTCTTCCCAGGCAGCAATGTTTTTGCGGAGCTTGTCTGCTTCATTTTCCAAAGTGGTGATATCTGTATTTGTCAGTCTGTAAAGCTGCAACGTAACAATTGCCTCTGACTGTACGGAAGTAAAGGCAAACGTTTCTTCCAGTTTGCCTTTTGCATCCTTTTTATCTGCTGCACTGCGGATCACCTGAATTACTTCATCAAGTATAGAAATAGCTTTAATAAGACCTTCCACAACATGGGCTCTTTCTTTCGCTTTTTCCAGTTCGTATTCGGTGCGCCGGATAATAACTTCTTTCTGATGCTCTGTGTAAGCTTCCAGAAGCTGTTTTAAATTCATCAGCTGAGGTGTTTTCTGGGCAATCGCCACCATATTGAAATTGAAAGTTGTTTGAAGATCTGTTGATTTATAAAGGAAATTCAGCACGCCTTTTGCATCAGCTTCCTTTTTCAGCTCTACAACGATTCTCATTCCTGTACGGTCGGTTTCATCCCTGACTTCTGCCATTCCCTCCACTTTTTTATCAATTCTCAGCTCATCCATTTTCTTTACAAGCACTGCTTTATTTACTTCAAATGGAATCTCTGTAATGACGATCTGTTCACGGCCTCCACGAAGCGGTTCAATCGCTGCTCTGCCTCTGACAATCACTTTGCCACGGCCTGTTTCGTATGCTTTTTTAATACCGTCAAGTCCCTGAATAATCCCTCCGGTAGGGAAATCCGGTCCCTGTATATGCTGCATCAGCTCATCGAGAGAAGCATCCGGTTTTTCTATCAGCTTAACCGCTGCATCAATAACTTCATGAATGGCATGCGGCGGAATATCGGTCGCATATCCGCTGGAAATACCTGTCGAGCCGTTAACGAGAAGGTTCGGGAAAGAGGCAGGCAGAACTACCGGCTCTTCCTGTGAATCATCAAAATTGGGCATAAAATCAACAGTGTTTTTATCAATATCCTCGAGCATTTTTTCGGAAAGCGAAGCAAGCCTGGCTTCCGTATAACGCATAGCTGCCGGTGGATCACCATCTACCGAGCCATTGTTACCATGCATTTCAACGAGCGGCATCCGCATTTTCCAGTCCTGGCTCTGACGGATCATTGCTTCATATACTGATGAATCACCGTGCGGATGATAATTACCGATTACATTACCAACTGTTTTGGCCGATTTTCGGAATGGCTTGTCTGAAGTGTTTCTGTCGTGGTACATCGCATACAAAATTCTGCGCTGTACCGGCTTTAATCCGTCTCTGGCATCAGGAAGTGCTCTGTCCTGTATTATATATTTACTGTACCTTCCAAAACGATCTCCCAGTACTTCCTCCAGTGGAAGGTCCAGATAGCGTTCTTTTTCAGCCAATGCTTATTCCTCCTCTTCTGTAACGTGCAGGCTATCGTTTTCAAGTATATTGGAATCATCATCCAGTCCGAATTTCACGTGGGTTTCAATCCATTTACGGCGCGGTTCCACTTTATCGCCCATGAGTGTCGAAACGTGCCTTTCCGCCCGGGCAATGTCTTCGATCGTAACACGAACAAGCGTTCTTGACTCGGGATCCATCGTAGTTTCCCACAGCTGTGTGGCGTCCATTTCCCCAAGACCTTTATACCGTTGAATCGTATATCCTTTACCTACAGTTTTCATTGCCTTTTTCATTCCTTCTTCGTCCCACGCATATTCTGTTTTTTCTTTTTTACCGGATCCTCTGCTCACTTTATACAAAGGCGGGAGGGCGATATACACTCTGCCTGCTTCGACCAGCGGCCTCATGTACCGGTAAAAGAAAGTAAGAAGCAACACCTGTATGTGCGCACCATCTGTATCAGCGTCGGTCATAATGACAATTTTATCGTAATTTAAATTTTCCAGATTGAAATCTGCCCCGACATCAGCTCCAAGTGCATAAATAATCGTACGGATTTCTTCATTTTTCATAATATCTGCAAGTTTTGCTTTTTCCGTATTAATCACTTTCCCACGCAGTGGAAGCACCGCCTGAAATTTACGGTCTCTTCCCTGTTTGGCAGAACCTCCCGCGGAATCACCCTCCACAAGGTACAGTTCATTTCTTTTAGGGTTTTTGGACTGTGCCGGTGTTAGTTTTCCGGAGAGCATAGCATCTTTCCGTTTATTTTTACGGCCGCTTCTGGCATCTTCCCGTGCTTTGCGGGCTGCCTCGCGGGCCTGCGAAGCTTTAATTGCTTTTTTTATCAAAGTATTGCTGAAATCCGGATTTTCCTCCAGATAGTAAGTGAATTTCGCTGTAATCACCTGATCAACCGCCGAACGGGCAGCAGCTGTTCCGAGTTTGCTTTTGGTCTGGCCTTCAAACTGCAGCACTTCTTCAGGGACGCGTACGGAGAGAACCCCGGTAAAGCCTTCTCTTATATCGCTTCCGTCCAGATTTTTATCTTTATCTTTTAAAAGTGCCAATTTACGTGCATGTTCGTTTACGGCACGTGTAATAGCTGTTTTTGCTCCGAGTTCATGGGTACCGCCATCTTTCGTCCGGACGTTATTCACGAAAGAAAGCATGTTTTCCGTATAGGCGTCGTTATACTGAAAGGCAAAATCAACTTCTATACGGTCGCTGACTCCTTCTACAGAAATAACCGGATGAAGTATTTCTTTATCTTCGTTTAAATATTCAACAAAAGCTTCCAGACCGGTGTCATACTTAAAACTTTCCTGCTGATCATTTCTCTTATCAATCAGCTCCAGCTCAGCACCTTTTAATAAAAAAGCCGCTTCCCGGAGTCTTTCCGCAACCGTTTCATAATGAAAGGAAACCGTTTGAAAAATTTCTTTGTCGGGAGTAAAAGTCAGTTCCGTACCAGTTTTACTAGTGTTTCCTTTTTCTACGAGAGTTGTTGCCGGATAACCCCCGTGCTCGAACCTTTGTTCGTAAGATCTTCCATTCCGGTAAATTCGCACTTTTAAAGCAGAAGACAGCGCGTTTACAACAGAAGCACCCACTCCGTGAAGTCCTCCACTCGTTTTATATCCACCCTGACCAAACTTCCCGCCGGCGTGAAGCACGGTCAGTATTACTTCCGGAGTCGGTTTACCTGTAGCGTGCATTCCAACCGGATAGCCTCTCCCATTATCTGAAACTGTTACACTGTTATCTTTATGAAGCGTAACCGTAATTTTATTTCCGTATCCTGCAAGTATTTCATCTACAGAATTATCCACTATTTCAAAAATTAAATGATGCAGTCCCCGGTGATCTGTACTTCCAATGTACATCCCCGGTCTTTTTCTGACTGCTTCAAGACCTTCAAGTACTTGAATCGCATCATCATTATAATCAAAAGCCTGTTTTTTCACGTTCCTTGCCCCTTTCTACTGCCTGAGCCTTCGGATGCTGCTGCCGTTCTCACTTTATCATAGTTCGTATGCTATTTCACGAGCATCTCTGCATTTACTATTATTAACGGAAAGGAGGGGGATTTGTCAAACGTATGTACGCATTTTTTAAATTACAGCCTGTTTCTTTATGAATAAAGGAAAGAAACAGTATGTATTTACGTTTCGTGAGACGATTTTTAAAAGTACAGACCATGAAAAAAAGATGGCTGTAGAGCCATCTTTTCATCTCATTATTATTTTTTTCCGATAAGCACTGCGTGTTCTACTTTAATACAGTAGTCCATAGCTACTTTTTTACCGTGTTCGTTTAAAAGCTTTTCTGCCTCTTCATTATACACACCGGTTTGGGCCCAGAATACGGGAATATTTGTTTTTACTGTTTCTTCTGCTAGTTCGGGAAGGTATTCACTCCGGCGGAATACGTTAATAATATCCACATCATCCCCGAGCTCGCTGATGGAAGCGACGGCTTTACGACCGAAAACTTCTTCTACCACCGGGTTTACCGGCGTAATCTCATACCCCGCGTCAAGAAGTGCTTCAGTTACCTGATACGACGTTCGGTGAGGCTTATCGGAGAGACCTACTACAGCAATGTGCTTTGAATTTTTTAATACTTCTCTGCGTTCTTCCTGATTCATCATAGTTATACCTCCTATTTAACAATCATCACCGGACAATCCGCCCGTTTAGCCACTTTATGGCTGACGCTCCCGAGCACCATCTGCTGGAACTGGTTCAGACCACGGCTCCCGATGATTACAAGATCTGCTGCATTGTCATTGGCTTCACGGACAATCGTAGGTCCGGGTTCTCCAAAGACGTGTTTCACTTCAAAAGAGACGCCGGTTTCTTCAAGATAGTCAATAAGGTGCTGTACACGCCGGCGCCTGTGCTCCGGGATATCCCTCGGCTTCATTTCTTCGTCCATGACATCCGTGCGTATTGGAAGATCGTCCACGACATGAATCAGCTTAATGTGCGCACCTTCCGTACGCTCTGCAATATATACAGCTTTTTCACACGCCCGGAGCGAGTGCTGCGAACCATCGCCTGCCAGTAAAATATTTTTGAACATCCTTATCCATCCCCCCAGAAAAAAACATTCCCTTATTCTATTTATATTCGTTTTACTCTTCCAGTAAACCTGCTTCCTGAAGATAATTTTCTGCAATTTCTTCAGCGTCTTCATCGTCTTCATCGACTGCATAATTCATTTCCATCATTTCTTCTTCTGTAATCATACCGCTGAGCTGGTTGAGAACCGGTTCAATTTCCGGATATTCTTCGAGGATATCCGCCCGAAAAAGCGGTGCACCATTAAACGGTGGAAAAACATTTTCGTCATCTTCAAGCGCGGTCAGATTATACCGTATCATATAGCTGTCCGTAGAGTACGCATCGATAAGATCAACATTTTCAGCAACGAGCGCTTCTGAACGCAGCCCCGGATCCATCGTCTGGACGTCCTCGATGTTAAGACCATAGCCCTCCTGAATCGCCGGATAACCGTCTACCTCCCGATCAGCAAATTCAAACGTAAAAGCAGCGGTGAGATCCTCCTCCAGAGGCACAAGGTCAGATATTGTTTCGACCCCTGTTTCTTCAGCAAAATCTTCTCTTACTGCAAGAGCGTACGTGTTCTGGTAACCCATCGGTTCCAGAAAAATGAGATCGTATTCTTCGGCCATTCTTTCCCTCGCCTGTTCAAATGCTTCTCTTTCGTCGTTACTGACCGGCTCTTCATCAAGAAGCGTTGTAATAGCTGTTCCTGTGAATTCAAAATAGCCGTCCAGATTTTCGTTAAGTACAGCTTCAAACACAAAATCTGTCGTCCCGAGTCCCGGCTCAAGCAGAACCTCATAGTCTGTTTCCGCTTCAATCAGCAGCTTATACATGTTTATCACTATTTCAGGTTCTGCACCGAGCTTTCCTCCAATCACTATCTCTTCCTTTTCATCTTCCCCGGCCATGTTGACTGCCTGAAGCACCGGCGGCAGGGAAACGAGAAGAACCGCTGCACCGACAACTATAAAAATCGGGGCGATGGACACACCGCTTGATTTTTTTTCTGTTATGCGCAGTACTGCGTCAAAAAACAAAGCGAGTAAGGCCGCCGGGATTGCACCAAGGAGAATGTAGTAATTATTACTCCGGTTAAGCCCTGTCATGATCAGATCCCCGAGTCCCCCCGCACCGATAAGTGCTGCGAGTGTAGCCGTACCTACGATAAGTACCATACCGGTTCTTATACCGGCCATTATTGTAGGCATCGCAAGCGGAAGCTGGATTTTCACGAGCATCTGTTTATATGTCATCCCCATTCCTCTGGCAGCTTCTGTCAGGGCAGGATCCACGCCTTTGACCCCGGTATACGTATTACGGAGTATCGGCATCAGCGCATAAGCGGAAAGCGCGATAATTGCCGGAAGCGTGCCGATCCCGACGAAAGGGATCAAAAATCCTAAAAGAGCCAGGCTCGGAATCGTCTGTATAACAGAAGTTGTGCCGATGACCGGTTCTGCTCCTTTTTTGTAGACCGCAAGAAACACCCCTAAAGGAACAGCGATAAACACCGCTATTAATAATGAAATCAGGGACATCTCGACGTGCTGCCAGAGCGCATTAATTAAAAGGTCCGACCGCTGATTGGCAAGCTGAAAAAATGTCTGGACAGAAGAAAAGGTCATTTTCTCCCACCTTCCTTCTTCTGCCCGGGCATAAGATATGCCAGAACAGACTTATTCGTTATCACACCTGCAATTTTGTTTTCTTTCAGCACGGCTGCCTGCTCTTTCTCCGATTCCTGGAGAACACGCACTGCTTCTCTAAGGCTCAGCTCCGCGTTTACGGAAGGCAGGTCCGGCGGCAGGGGTTCAGGAACCGGCATCATCGCTGCTTCGACTCTCGTTTCCCACATGTCTTTCCGTTCGCCGATAAAGGATTTGACAAAGTCATCTGCAGGGTGCTCAAGCAGATTATCCGGGGTGTCCATCTGGACGATTTTCCCCTCCTGCATCACTGCAATCCGATCACCGAGCTGAAGGGCTTCATCCATGTCATGTGTTACGAAAACGATAGTTTTTTTAATATCCCTCTGCAGGGAGGCAATATCTTTCTGCAGCTGCTCCCGGCTGATAGGGTCGAGAGCGCTGAACGGCTCGTCCATGAGCAGTATATCCGGATCCCCCGCAAGAGCACGTATAACGCCGACCCGCTGCTGCTGACCGCCCGAGAGCTCCTTTGGAAGCCGGTTACGGTAAGTGTCAGGGTCAAGACCTGTCATTTCCATTAATTCATCAATTCTTTTTTCTGTTCTTTTTTTCTCCCATTTTTTCAGTTCCGGAACTATGGCAATGTTTTCAGCAATCGTCATATGCGGAAAAAGAGCGATCTGCTGCAGTACGTATCCGATTTCCCATCGGAGCTTGTGCAGATCTTTATGGAGTATATTTTCATCATTAATGCTTATTTTTCCTGAGGTCGTATCAATCAGCCGGTTAATCATTTTCATCGTAGTCGTTTTACCGCAGCCACTTGGACCGATAAGGACGAACAACTCTCCGGGCTCCACCCGGAAGCTGATATTATCCACCGCTTTAGTACCGTCAGGAAACTGCTTGGATACTTTGTCAAATTCAATCACTGCCTTCGCTCCTTTTACGTAGTGTTTTTCTGTCCCTGCTTGTGTCTTCTTTACAGTTTATAGACAGCGCTGTATTTGTCTGTTAAGTACTGTATCAAATAGTCCGCATTTACTTTTTCTCCCGTGGCTTTCTGAATGATGTCCAATGGTTTTTCAGCTTTACCATGTTTATGCACGTTTTCTGTGAGCCAATCTTTTACCGGCTTCAGACGGCCTTCTTCAAGCAGCTTGTCGAATTCCGGAAGGTCCTGGATCATGGCATGCTTCAGCTGGGCGGCATACACGTAACCGAGCGCATAAGAAGGAAAATACCCGAAAGCTCCTCCCGGCCAGTGCACGTCCTGCAGAACACCCTCGCCGTCATGGGAAGGCCGGATGCCGAACAGTTCCTCCATTTTATCGTTCCAGGCTTCCGGAAGATCTGCTGCCTCCATCTCTCCATTAATCAGTGCTTTTTCGAGTTCATACCTGAGAATAATATGCAGGCAGTAAGTCAGTTCATCCGCTTCAATTCGAATGAGGGAGGGACCGGCAGCATTCACAGCCCGGTAAAACTTTTCAAGCGGAATATCATCGAACTGACCAGCTGCATAATTTTTCAATACAGGATAATGCTTTTTCCAGAAGTTAATATGTCTGCCGACAAAATTTTCCCAGAAAAGAGACTGGGATTCGTGAATCCCCATCGACGCCCCTCCGGAAAGCGGAGTTCCGTCCAACTGCGGGCTGATATTCTGCTCGTAGAGCGCGTGCCCTCCTTCATGAATCGTCCCGAAAACCGCTGTCCGGAAATCTTTTTCGTCATATTTTGTTGTTACCCGTACGTCCCCTGTATTCAGCCCGACAGCAAATGGATGAACGGTTGTATCCAGTCTGCCGGCTTCAAAATCGTAGCCCATGCTTTTCAGTACTTCACGGCTGAATGATTCCTGCTTTTCCTTAGGAAAGGGATGAAAGAGAAAATTCGTTTCCGGAGCTGCTCCCTCCTTTTGAATTTTTTCTACGAGCGGTACAATAGCCTGTTTCAGACGGGAGAAAACAGCATCCACCGTCTCTACAGTCAGACCGGGTTCGTAATCATCCAGAAGGGCATTATAAGGGTGGTCCTTGAATCCTTTCCACCCGGCATATTTCCGCTGGTAGGCAATAATCTGCTCAAGGTACGGGAGCATTGTTTGAAAGTCTCCTGATTCCTTCGCTTCTTCCCAGGCAGCTTCCGAACGGGCAGTTAAAATGACATATGCTTTAAATTCCTCCGGGGGAACATTTTCAAACTTTTTCAGATTTTCTTCACATTCAAGAACGGCCCGCCGTGTCACCTCCTGAATATTCTCCCATGCCTCCGACGTTTTAAGTTCGCTTAAAAAGGCCTTCATCGATTCGGAAGTATTCATGTGAAATATTTCGGAGGAAAGGGTTCCGGCGGCTTCTCCCCGGCGGGCAATGCCTTTTTTCGGAGCACCGGTTCTAAGATCCCACGTCATCAGACCGACAGCTTCTTCGTAATGAGAAATTTTGTTTACGTAATCGAGGAATCTCTGTTCTGTTTCCTTAATCTGTTCGATAGTCATAATTATCATCTCCTGTTATGTAGTTCTTTCGCAATACAGTAAGTATTATACGCACTCCATCCAATATTTTCATTGTTCAGCTGTTTTATTCCAGCTTCCTGTTCATGGTATACTATTATCTGTGAGGTGATCGCATGGATTTAACCGTTACAACGAGAGCGGCCGACTTTTATAAAAATGAGATGGAACTTACAACGGGGAGCAGCTTGTCTTTGTTTGTCCGTGTCGGTGGTATTGGATCCGGCGGCTTTTCAGCCGGTGTGTTTAAAGGCAGCCCCGACATGCCTTACAGAAGTACAGAAACTTCCGGAATAACATTTTGTGTAACAGAAGCTGACAGCTGGTATTTTGACGGAATGACTGTCGATTACGATGATGATATCGATGACATCGTCTTCAGTCACAGCAGACACAGCGATCTGTTTAACCCGGAAAAAGGATAACAAAAAGCACGCAGAAAACTGCGTGCTTTTTGTTATCCGCCTACGCGGTGCATTTCAAGCTTTTTCCCGTGATGTTTTTTCGTTTCCTTCAGCCGCTGCTCTGAATAAGCATCGTCTCTTCTGCTCCAGAGTCCGGCCAGAACTTCCGGAAGCTGTTCTTTTTCGCTTCTTACTACTTTTTTCAGATCCGTCCCGGTGACAGCGAACAAACAGGTAATAAGCTGGCCGTCAGCTGTCAGCCTGGCACGGCTGCAGGAATCACAGAATGCATCAGACACAGAGGAAATCACCCCTATTTCCCCGGCACCATCCTTATACCGGAAGCGGTCGGCCGTTTCTCCTTTATAGGACGGAGCTGCTGATTCAATAGGAAACTCATCGTTTATCATCGCAATAATCTCTTTTTTGGAAAGCACGTGGTCCAGTTTCCAGCCATTGGCGTTGCCTACATCCATATATTCAATGTAGCGCAGTGTAACCCCGGTATGACGAAAATGCCGGGCCATCGGAAGAACATCCTCCTCATTCATTCCTTTTTTCACTACCGCATTCACTTTCACTTTAAGACCGGCACGTTCTGCCGCCTCTATACCATCAAGAACCTGCTGGACGCGCATTGTTCTCCCTGTTATCTCCTGAAAACGTGTATTATCAAGAGAATCCAGGCTTACAGATACCCGGTGCAGTCCTGCTTTCTTTAAAGACTCCGCGTATTTAGGAAGCAGAATGCCGTTGGTGGTCATTGCAATATCCTCCACACCTTCCAGCTTGGACAGCATGGCTATGAGTTCGGGAAGATCTTTTCGAAGCAGCGGCTCTCCGCCGGTGAGCCGAAGTTTTTTTACGTCACCAATTTCCACCGCGGCTTTCGTAATTTCATATATTTCTTCAAACGTCAGCAATTCGTTTTTAGGGAGAAAAGGAAAGTTATCATCAAAAATTTCTTTCGGCATACAGTACCGGCATCTCAAATTACACTTATCCGTTACAGAAATCCGCAGATCCCTGAACGGTCTGTTTCTTTTATCCAGAAGCATTTGTTTCCCTCCTCTTCCCCGTATTATAGACTGCTGTGGGAATGATTGGCAAATGGAAGCTATTTTTTCGGAAGCCGTTCTCCCCAGTACTGATAATAATGCGTTTTTAAGTTTCCGTTATAGAGCTTCCGCTTTTTCGTTGCTTTTTTCCCGTAAAGTTTTTCAAATTCTTCGTGAGTCGTAATAATATATACACTCCAGTGCGGGTAGTTTTTCATCACTGCCCCCATGTCTTTATAAAGCTGCTCCACTCCCTGCTTATCCGTCATCCGTTCACCGTAGGGAGGGTTCCCGATAAGTACTCCCTGCTGGCGGTCTGTGGAAAAATCCCTTGCCTGCATCTGCTTAAAGTAAATCTGATCAGGAAAACCCGCTTCCATCGCATTCCGCCTTGCCACTTCAATCATCGTACGGTCAATATCGGACCCTGTAATTTCAAAGGAGCGGTCGTAATCAGCGAGGTCCTCTGCTTCCTCCAGGACGGTGGCATGAGCTTTCTCCGGAAACCATCCCCATTTTTCAAAAGAAAAAGATCGGTTCACTCCAGGCGCAATATTCTGGGCCATCATGGCCGCTTCGATAGGAATTGTTCCGGAACCGCAGAATGGATCATGAAGAGGGATGTCCGGACGCCAGTTGGCAAGCTGAATGAGAGCGGCAGCGAGTGTTTCCTTAAGCGGTGCCTGGTTCTGTTCCGGCCGGTATCCTCTTTTATGAAGACCGTCCCCACTCGTATCAAGCGTGAGCAGCGCCGTATCTTTGTGCAGGGCAACTTCCACCCGTGCAAGGGGTCCTTCTTCCCGGAACCAGGTGACAGCATGCGTCTGCTTCAGCTTTTCGACAATCGCTTTTTTAACAATCGCCTGACAATCCGATATACTGAACAGCTGTGATTTCACGGAACGTCCGAGCACGGGAAATTCCGAGTCTTCTGCAATAAACTCCTCCCATGGGAGAGCTTTCGTTTTTTCAAAAAGCTCATCAAATGTAAATGCTTTAAATTCCCCGATAATGAGCTTGACGCGGTCTGAAGTACGCAGCCACATATTGGCTCTCGCAATTCCTTCAGCATCAGCCTCAAAGCGCACACGCCCGTTTTCCACCTCGATATTTTCCAGGCCGAGCTCCTTTAATTCTTTCCCAACAAGGGATTCCAGTCCCATTGTCGCCGTTGCAAATAATTTATATTTCATCATTTCTGCCTCCTGTCATACTTCGTATTAAAAAAAGCCCCACGACGCCGAGCATCGTGAGGCCGTTGCATCTCAAAGGACGCCATTTGTATTCCGTAAGCCATGTTCTGTTACTTCGTACTGCAAACGGGAGTCACCCTCGTACAAAAGCGGCAATCATCTGTCTACAGGCTGTGCCTGTCTCCTGGTCTGTTGAATTCCTTTCCAGGAGTGCCCCTACCTGATTTTGGGTTTCTCGCTCGCGGGGTTTACCTCGTTCCACCTTTTCCGTTTCCGGAAAAGCTCCGTCACTGTGGCACTTTAAAGAAGTTTATGCCGTTTCCATCGAAGATGGAGGCAGGCATACCTTCCGCCGTCAGCCGTCTCCGGCTGCCCTGACTTATTTTTTCGTCAGGCGCGATCACTACAGCCATCTCAGGCTGTGCGAGCATGGACTTTCCTCTATGCAATGGAATGCACAGCGATTACCCGAATACAAATGTGTGTAAACAACGAGAGTAATTATACCATATCAAAACATTAAAAATCAATGTTTATATTCCTTCTGTGACTGCTGAACAGCCGTCTTCGCCAGTCTGTCTGCTTCCCCGTTCCGGGAGGAGGAAATCCATTTTATGAAGACGTGGTCAAAAGACGTATCCATCACATGAAGTATTTCCTCGAGCAGTGGCCGGAACTGTTTATTTTTCGTATGCCTTTTTTCCACTGCTTCAACAAGTACTTTTGCATCCGACCGGAGGGAGACAATGCGGAACCCTTCTTCTTCCGCACGTTTCAGTGCTTTCAGGCACGCATGAAATTCCGCTTCGTGATTGGACATTCCGGGCAGCGGCCAGCTTTCTTTCCACATAGCGCTCCCCCGCTTCATATAAATGCCGGCACCGGCAGGACCGGGATTGCCGGCGCTTGCCCCGTCGATATAAATTTCCAGCATTGGGAGCACCTATTCGTTCAATCTGCTGCCAAAGACGTGCTTTTCCAGATTCGACAGCCTGCGCAGGATATCGTAATTTGTGTTACCTGCCTGGTGCGGTTTTGGCATAGGTTTATTTCCTTCCCGTACCGGCCGGTTTTCCTTTAAATCTTCTATCTGCTTTTCGAGTTTTTGAATGTGATTTTCAAATGCTTCGTAGTCTTTAATGATTTCGTCGAGAAACTGATCGACCTCGTCCTGATTGTATCCACGCATGCTTGCTTTAAACTCGCGTTCATAAATATCATTTTTTGTCATTTTAGATACTCGTTCCATACAAGTCACCTCATCAGCAATTTAATTTTCAGTTTAACAGCTCCGTTTTACCCCCAGTCATCCATTTCTTCACGGATCAAATCTTCAATATCTTCCGGTGTAAGGTAAAAGACAGGGTATTCTTCAAGTTTTTGGCGCTTCTCAGCTGCCTCTGCATAAAACTTCGGAGTGCCTTCCGTCATTTCATCATATAACAAAAACAGGGCATCTGTCTTTAGGATGATGAAATCATTTTTTTGGCGCAGCTGGGCCGGGCTTTCATAAGGACGCTTTGTAATGTAGTCCTTATAGTCACTGTGCTGCCATACATATTCGTACAGCTCTTTCGTAGCCTCCGGAAATTTTTCCTCCTGGTTGTAAAAAGGAGCGAGCGTAGCAATCTGCAGCGGTACTCCTTCCTCCCTGAGTTCAAGTGCTGCTTCAGCGCCCCACAGCTCGACACCGGCCTGGCCGCTCGTAATCACCCATTCCACACCCCAGGATTCGATCATTTCCGAGAGCTTTTTTTTAATCGCTTTTTTTAAATAGGGAAGCTGTTCATGTTTTTCCTGAAAAACTCCCAGTTCATGCGGCTTATACCCGCTCATTGCAAGTGCGGTGTACATTATGTCCTCCCCATTGGAAGAAAGCTGCCTTACTTCAATTAAAAGAAGCAAAGCAGCTTTCTTCATATATCCCGGCTTTTCAACCGGAAACTCGTTACTAAAAGCATAAGCAAAAACAATGGGGAATGCAACGTTTAGATTCTCCTCCGTTTACCTGCAACACGGTGGGTATCTTTAATCAGTGAGGGCAGCGACCAGTAATTTTCCTCTGCCGCTTTCTCCAGCAGGTGCTGAAGTACTTCTGCCGTAATTTTCGCGTCGGTAAGAGCATGATGTCCCTGCCTTTCCGCCAGTTGAAAACGGGACAGTAGCGCTTCCAGGCTTGTATCCTGGCCCGGGTAAAGAAGTGCTGCGAGTTTCGCTGTATCGAGCACCGGCATTTTCAGCAGAGGTAGGTTCCAGCGCCGGCACATTGCTTCTAAAAAGGGGACATCGAAGCTTGCCGGGTGTGCCGATAGGATCCGTCCGTGTGTGAACCGGAGAAATTTTATGAGAACACTTGGAAAAGCTTCGCCTTCCCGAGTATCAGTATCTGTAAGCCCGGTCAGTTTTGTGACTACCGGAGGTATAGGCTTGGATGACCGTACTACAGAATAAAAATCCTCTGCGTCAGTTTGATTTTTTTTGAAATGAACACCGCCGACAGAAAGTATCTCGTCCCCCATATGCATAGAAAAACCGGTAGTTTCAAGATCGAAAACGGTAAATTCTGCTTTCTCGACATCCGGTTCAAATGGATAAGCGGAAGTGTTTGCCTGTTTCACAGCCTCCCTGGCCAGATGCCATTCGTCTCTATGTTCGTTTATCCATTCTTTTTGGAAATGCCTGAAGCGGGGTCTGTCATGTTTTATATAAGTATATACCTGCCGCATCATAATCATATCCCCCGGTTTTTCTGGAAGCTCAGCTCACTCATCTGCTGAAGACGTTTAGCTACAATCAGTGCTTCTTTCAGCTGCCGCCGTTCATCTTTTTCAAGCTCCAGCGGGGCAATTCTGTTCGTCAGCCCCGCCCCCGCGCGGAGATCCTTTAAATTTTGACGTATCCGATGTTCATGGAGAACATCCATCGCAAGTCTCGCATTTTTTACGTCACGAGGATGAAACACTTCCAGTTCCTCCAGCTTTTTCAGACGTGCTGTCGTACCCGGATCTTTGATTCCATACCGTATGGCAAAAATTCTTACACCGTTGACTATCTGCATTAAGGCATCTTTTTTAAGATCAATCGTTTTTCCAGGACCGCGGATGACCATTCTTCCAAACGGATTGACAGGCACCCGGAAACGAAGCGTATCTTTCATCAGAAGCGCGTGGAGAAGACGCCCTTTCTGGATACGTTCTGTCACTGCATCACGCAGTGTTTCCGCAAGAGTAAAATCCCCGAAGACGGGCCGGTAGTCAATAAAAATCGTAAAGTTTCTTATTTCTTCACTGTCGCTTTCCCTGACCCAGCGGAACACTTCTTCTTTCCATTCATCCAGCCCGCGGCACCATTTTCTTTCCCGCGCCATAATCCCTCCTGTACATTCAGGAAATCCGGCTTCAGCAAGTCCTTCATTCACTTTGGCCGCAAACAGATGAAAATAATTCTCCACTTCCCGCCAATTGGATAAATGGCGGTAATTATCGAGTATTAATCCGTTATCCTGATCCGTGCTGAATGCCTGCTCTTTTCTTCCCTGGCTTCCCATCACGATAAAACAGTAGTTGACCGGGGGAGCCCCGCGCCCTTCTCTGCGCATCGCTCTTAAAGCGAGCTGAATAACACGGCGGTGGATTTGATCATTGTAGCTCGAGATAAACTCGCATACTTCTGAAGCCTGGGTCCGCTCGTTTAACAGCGCTTCTGTAAAAGCGTGAAAGTCGGGATGATGCTTTGGTGCAACAGCGGAAATTTCTTTAATGGAATCCGCATGCTGGAGCCGGTAGGAAAGGTGGAGGTATTTTGAATCCTGAAGCTGCAGAAAGGACTCCGCGACTAGAATTCCTGCTACGTATTCCCCTCTCATAACCGGAACAAGATCAATGTAATCATCTTTGAAAAACGTCAGTACTTCATAACCGAAAGCATTTTCCTGTATCGTCTGCGGACGGTCATCCATCCACACGGAAACAAGGGCGTCCGGTCCATCGTCCAGCAGAGCCTGTATTACCTGCTGCTGTGTTATTACTCCCTGAAGAAGACCGCCGCGGTCTGTAATGACGAGACCTGGAACTTTCCGCTTCGTTATTCTTGCCGCAGCCTGCTTTACAGTAAACGATTCCGGAATCATTTCCGCCCGGTCCATGATGTTCTGCACTCTCGTACGGAAAATACCGATGTTCTCCCTGTCCCCGGCACTGCGCTCTTTTTTAATTTCATCATAAAGAGATTTCATCCGGTCTCCGATACCACTCAGTACTACTTCACTGAATGCTTCGTTTTCACTCATAAGCTCTAAAAATACGGTGCGTTTAAAACGTATCGTTTCACAGTTTTCCAGCGCCTGCACGGAAAAATTCATTCGTCCTCCTGCTAAAAGAATCATAAGACCTATCAGATCCCCCGGATAGTAGAAACGTACAGAAACATGCTGTCCGTCTTCCCGGTGGAGGACGTTTTTGGCGAGTCCTTTGAGAAGGAAAAAAACTTCCACTTCCTCCTCTTCTTCCTGAAAGAGAAATTCGTTTTCCTGAAAAGACGTTCTTGTCGTTTCCTTCATCATTCGTTCGAACTGTTCATCGGTAAGCAGATCGAACGGAAACGTCTTCCTGATTATTTGTTTATACTCACTGCTCATGAACGGCCCCTTTCCGAAGCAGCCTCTCCTGCCGTTTGCGGAGACGGGCTTTCATCTTTTCAGGCATCGGTAACCGAAGTGCTTCTTCTGTCACGGCAAAAGCTTCATCAATGTTCTTTTCTGTATGCTCATAATATTTTGCCAGCTCCTCCATCGCTTCCGGCAAAGGAAAACGGGAGGTTCTGAGCTCTTCAAGCAGGCGGGCAGCTTCACGCAGTTTTTTTTGTTTTCTTTTATTTACCGCGAGCCTGTAAATACGCCGGGGGGAAGAAACGGCTGCCGACTGCTCTGCAGCCAGCCAGCGGTGCTCCGCCTTTTCCAATTCTTTAAGTCCTTCCCACCAGTGGGCGGCTGCTTCGTGCTCCTTCGCCGTAATATGAGAAGCGCTTCCGATGATTTTTTCTGCTATCAGTGCATAAAGCTGTACAAGCGTCCGTACATCCTGATCGTGATGATCCATGATGCCTTTGAGCGGTGCAGGATTATTTGATTCCATGTATTCAAAATAAAGCAGCGGAGCAAGACTGCCCGGGGTATCATCTGTCCGTCCTCCGCCTAATTTTTTATCCTCCACCACCGCCAGCCGGCAGGAGGGAAGTTCTTCTTTCCAGAAACGTCTTGCTGCATGAAGGAGATCGATGTGCCCTGTTTCCGGAAGGTTCGGCAGCTCTCTCCGCAAAAAGGCATGTCTTGAGCGGACCTGGGGCCAGTCGAACGATTTTCCATTGTAGGATACGATAATATCTTCCTCTCCGAAATCTTCCAGAAATCCACCGAGAAACGCCGGCTCCTGTTCCGGCCCGGGAAGAAAATGCTGAGTTACTTCAATACCATCCTTTTTTACTCTTGCATAACCGATTAAAAAAATCATCGTACCTGCTCCGGTTGAAAGACCGGTCGTTTCTGTATCAAAAAATAGGAGATTTTCCACCGGATACTGGAAACTGAGCGGATGAGCAGAGTCGTTTTGCTCCCAGAAATTCCGTAGACGCTCCATTCGTGTATACATCTCTTTATCTTCCCACTCGTACAGTACTTTTCTGCGGTAGGAGCGGCACTGCTCCAGGTAAAAAGGGGTGAAACCGAGTGCTTTTAGAGCTTTCTCCTCTCCGGATAACGATTGTTTCTCTTCAGGAACCGGTTCATCCGGCAGATGTGTCTTCATTCGGAGCAGCTTTTTCTTCAGGCTCATTCCCGCTCTCCTTTCGTCATGTATTCAAGAAGCTTAATTGTCCAGTTTTTAACGTTTGTTCCGGTCTCCACGCCCGGCAGACCTGTACAGGATGGACACCCTTCTCCGCAGGGACAGCTCTGCACGTAACGGAGGGCTTTTTCCAGCACTTCTTCTGACTGATCATACACTTTGGAAGCAAGACCAACTCCGCCTGGATACCGGTCGTAGAGATAAACCGTAGGCAGTTCTGCGTGCACGGATTTTACTTCCGGCACCGCATGAAGATCCTGCTTGTCGCACATAACGTGAACGGAAGCGACGTGCTGTAATACGTAGGCCGCCCCGAGCAGTACCTGCTCTGTTTCGTCGTCCCCAAGCCCCTCGAAAACATCTTCACTGAATTCAAGCATCATTCCATTTGTATGAAGCTCCTGCTCCGGAAGATGGATGGGGCCGGAGCCGATATTTTCAAATGTGTCCAGTTTAATTTTTTTAAAAATAGTTGCCATCGCGGTAACCATTACATCACCGTACTGTACTCTCGCTTCCTTGACGTTTTTTTCTTTATCGACTGCCAGCACAGTGAGTTTGACCGCCAGATTTGCATCTGTAAAATAGTCCACGCTCACCTGCTGTACGTATGCTTTTTTCTCTTCCCAGTCCAGATACTCAACCTGGTGCTGAATACCTTCGTGAAGGTAAATTGCTTCATCGTGAAGAAGAGTCAGCGCACTGAATGTGTCCATTTCTCCTATCACCCGATGGGCGGAGGACACCGTCCGGTCAATAATAACAACATTTTCCTGGGAAGCTGAACGAAGACTGATATTATGTGCCGGAAATGCATCGTTCATCCAGTACCATCGGTCGTTCCGCTGATGAAGCACCCGGCTTTCGGTTAAATAATCAAGCAGTTCCTCAACTTCCTCCGCTTTTAGATCATCAAAGTTCTCATTTTTTTGAAACGGCAGTTCATACGCTGCACATTTAACGTGATCAATTAAAATGATTAAATTATCTTTATTGATTCTTGCAGATTCCGGGGATCCTTCAAAGAAATATTCCGGATGGCTGAACACATACTGATCCAGAGGAGTGGATCCCGCTACCATAATTACAAGCGATTCATCCTGTCTTCTGCCGGCCCGCCCGGCCTGCTGCCACGAAGAAGCGATGGATCCAGGGTAGCCGGTCATAATACAGACCTGGAGCTGACCAATATCCACTCCGAGCTCAAGAGCATTCGTGCTGACTACCCCGATCGTCTCGCCGCTTCGGAGGCTCTTTTCAATATCCCTTCTTTGATTCGGAAGATACCCTCCTCTGTATCCTCGAATGGACCGCTTCGTATATTCGTCTTTTATCAGCTGTTGAAGATGACTTAAAATAATCTCCACCCGGACCCGGCTCCGTGCAAATACTATCGTCTGGATTTTCTCTTCAAGAAAGCGGGCTGCCAGTTCGTTCACGACTTTTGTAGCACTTTTACGTATATTAAGCTGTTCATGTACGATGGGGGGATTGTAGAAAGCAACGTGCTTTTTTCCCCGTGGTGCCCCGTTATTATTAATGAGTTCCACCTTTTCTCCTATTAATCCTTCTGCAAGTTCCGCCGGATTGTCGATCGTTGCTGAAGTGCAGATAAACGTTGGGTCGCTTCCATAATAGGCGCAGATCCGTTTCAGCCTGCGGATTACATTTGCTACGTGGGAACCGAATACTCCCCTGTACGTATGAAGTTCATCTATAACTACAGTTTCCAGATTTTCAAATAACGAAATCCACTTCGTATGATGAGGCAGAACAGCAGAATGGAGCATATCCGGATTTGTAATGACGATATGTCCGGCTTTTCTTACAACCTGACGAATGTTAGCCGGTGTATCCCCGTCATACGTATAGCTCTTCAAGTCAGATTCCATTTCATCAATGAGTTCATTCAGTTCTGTTTTCTGATCCTGGGCCAATGCTTTTGTCGGAAAAAGATAAAGTGCTCTGGCACTTTTATTTTTAAAATAACGGTCGATTACCGGGAGATTGTAACAGAGAGTTTTACCGGAAGCCGTCGGTGTGACGGCTGTTACATTTTCATTTCGCTGCACCGCTTCGAAAGCACTTTTTTGGTGAGTGTACAGCTCCTTTATTCCTCTATGTTTTAAAGCATTTACAAGCTTAGGATGGAGCTGTTCCGGAAAAGGAGCTGTCACAGCCTCCAGAGCAGGTATTTCCACCCAGTGATCAATAGACGGCTCTTCTTTCAGTTCGTTTATCAGCTCTTGAAGTGTTTTCTTCCCTATCATTTCATTCCTTCCTTTCTGGATTCTGCTCCCTTCAGTGTATCGAATAGACGTTTGCATAGCAATACGCGCAGATGCTCCGGCAGGTTAAAAGACGACGTACTAAAAAACGCCTCCGTGGAATGAACTGCAGGAAACCATTCATCAGGAGGCGGAACAGGAGAAGACGACTTCATTTCTTTTCCTGAGGTTTTATGAAGTTTACGGAATCAGGAATGATACACTCATATCCTGCTTCCATTATTTTATCCAGAAGTTCAGGAAGTATCCGTAAAGTCTGAGGAAGTTCGTGTAGAAGAATGATTCCTCCAGGTTGGAGATTATTAACCACATTTCTTACGATCTGCTGCGGATCCTTCCGGAGTTCCCAGTCCAGGGAAGATATGTTCCAGAGAACCATCTGCATCTTCAGCCCGCGCAGAACTTCCAGCGTCGTTTTGTTATATCTGCCGAAAGGGGGGCGAAACAGTAAAGGATATCTTCCTGTTATTTTCTGCAGCTGTCTGCAGCTGACCTCCAGCTGTCTTTTTTGAAACAAAGAGGGCATCGTATCGAGATTCACATGGGTATGGGCGTGTGATCCAAGCAGATGACCTTCATTCAGCAGTCTGTTCCATGGTCTGTTACTGAACAAAGTACGGGTATTCCAGAAAAATGCGGATGGAACCCCCCTGCTTTTCAGCACATCCAGAATAGGTACGGAATATTTTCCCGGCCCGTCGTCGAATGTAAGAAAAACTTGTTTTTCTTCTGTTTTGAACCGGGAAAAACCGTCAGAGGCTGGAAAGTTGAACTCAACTTTACTTCCAGATGCTCAGGGAGTCAACGGATGTTTTCTCATATCCTTCTTCCTCCTTCTCAAGGCGGAGCCATTTTTCTACTGCCGTTTTAGCAGAATGATCAAATTCAACCTCCAGTTCACTGCGTACCGGGGCAAGAACTCTTGCATGAGAAGGATGGAGTCCAATAAGCACAATCTTTATACCCATTTGCTGAAACACGAGTACGAGACCGGAAAATTTTTGAACTCCTTCTTCATCGACAGTTCCTACGCCGGTAAAATCAATGAGTATCCGTTCCGGCTGGGAGTAATAGGAGCCCTGCAGCGCCTGCTCCTCAATCGCCGTCAGCTTTTCCACGGTTAAATCCCCGAACAAAGGGATAAGAGCCATATTTTCCGTTAATTCTATGAATGGCCCCGAAAGTTTATCAGACCGCTTCACAACATGCTGAAGCTTTTCCGATTTTTCATAAAGCTCAAAATTCGTTTCGCTCAGTCTTGTCTGAAGAGTTAAGAGGCGGCTGGATACTTTATGATAACTGTCGGATAATGGAGCAAACGCCACCTCCCAGCCTTCTTCTACCGGCGAAGCAAAAATGGAACAAAGAACTGCTCCCCCATCCCGGCTGTATATATTTATTTCCGCTCCTCTTACGATCTGCTGCTGCATCAGGATATTATTAAATTTTTCCCTGCTTCCTTCTTCGATAAGTTCCATCAGCAGAGAAGCTTCCGGAAAGAGACTGGATGCCTCCCTCGTCCACGCTTTTATTTCGCCTTCTGCATTTATTTTAACTAATGGAAGAGGTGCCTGTGTCTCCATTAATATCATCCTTCTTTTTCTCCTCTCGTTCTTTAAACCACCGATCCAGGTCATCCAGACTTTTTATGAAATTTGCAGAAAATCTGCTGTCTCCGGAAAAATCATGCCGGGAAACTAATCGACCGCCGATTAAAATCTCCATCTTTTTCTTAGAGGAAGCAAAAGCTTCCAGGTATTTTGTCAGTTCCTCCACACGGTAACTTAATGAAAAAGAAGCCCCGACGACACCCGGCTGCCAGCGATCGATTTCCTTTACCACGTATTCAGGAGGCAGCTCTGACTGAAGGAATTTTACATTCCACTGACGTTCCCTAAATAAGATAGATACCATTTTCAACCCCAGATAGTGCTGCTCATTTTCCATAGTGTAGAAAAATGCTTTCGGTACTCCGTCAATGGATTTCGATTGATTGACGAGTTCGTATTCTGTCTGGCTTAATATAAAATCGCACGTCCCTGTAGCGAGATGTTCTTCCGCAACCGAAATTTCTCCCATTTCCCACATTTTACCGACTTCATACATCGCAGGAGTAATTAGATCTCTGTAAAGATAAAACCTCGAAGCCGTTTCCCTCCATTGTTTCACAACCGCCATTGCTTCTGCATGGTCCCCTTCGAGAAGAGCCTCTGTAAAAAGTTTGACGGAGCTTTGAATAGCTATCACCATCACCGCATTTCTAATTTGAATAGTTACTTATTTTCCCGTCTGATTTAACAAGTATGAAACTATACTACCATATACAGACTCCGGTTAACTACCAGGAGACCTGTTGTCTTCCAGGCTTTGGACTATACACGATTCTACGGCCTTTCTGACAGCGTCTTTTTCGTTCAGCAGCTGGTGTCTCGCCCCTTCAAAAAGTGTTACGCGCAGGTTCTGGCATTTTTCACGGAAAAACTTCAAATTTTCCTTCCATTCTACTGTTGTATCCTTATTTCCCTGAAGGAGATGAATTTCTCCACCGTATACAGGACAGCGGCTTATGCGGCCGTGCCACGCTTCCAGAGCAAACATCCACTCTGCCTGCAGAAATTTCACCTGCAGCGGATCGTTTTTCGTAAAAAGGTGATAATTTTTATCTTCAGAGTTTTTCTTGAACCGTCTTTTATGTCTCGGGACCAGCCGGCTGAACAACTTGATTCCGGTTCGCAATTTCCGCCAGCGGTACGGCATATAAAGGGGGGCTGCAAATATCATTTTACTGAATTGAATTTTTCTATCACAGGCAGCCTGAAATAAAATTGCAGCTCCAGTACTGTGTCCCAGGCCATAAAGAGGAACATTCGCACAATATGGGGATACTTTACCCCATGCTTTCACCGCAGCTTCTACATATTCATCAAATGACGCAATACTGCCGGATGCCCCCCCGGAAAGTCCGTGGCCGGGGAGATCAAGCGCTGCCACCTGGTAGCCTTCCTGCAGAAGACGGTTGATTGTTCTGGCAAGTCCGGCGCTGTGATCAAGGTAGCCATGGATAATAAAGACTATCCCTTTGCAGGACGCAGGTGTGAAAAGCTGCAGAAAAAGCCTTCTATCTTCCACATAAATGAACTCATTACGGTATTCTGAAAAAGTAGTAATATCCAGCCCGTAGTAGGTGAAATACTGCTGAAGCTCTTTTATATTTATATGTGGATTTTTATTTTTCATTTCCAGATCTTTATGTTTTAAAGCGTCAATCCATGTTAATTGCTGCACGTTAACGGCTCCTTTTGATTAATATGTAAAAATAAGTATAATACAAATAATGTAAAACATGCAGTACAAGGAATTAGTCTGTCTATCCGGCCAGGCGGTTGTTTAGATATTTGACCTCCCCGATTTTACAAACCAAAAGTTTCTAAGGTTTATGCTTCACTCTCTTCAAGTCACTTGTCGGGCAGGAGTGGAGTTACAGCTTATTTTCCAAACAAAAGGAAAAAGCTGCCCGCAATGGACAGCTCCGGGTTTATCCGCGCTCAACTGCTTCAACGAGCGCCCGGCCGTATGCCGGAAGGTCCGGTGGACGCCGGCTGGAAACAATATGGCCATCTGTAACTACTTCTTCATTATGCCACTCTGCCCCGGCATTAACCATATCATCTTTTATACCGGGAGTACTCGTTACTTTTTTTCCTTTTAGAATATCTGCCGATATAAGCACCCAGCCGGCGTGACATATCTGTCCGATCACTTTCGAGTGGTCATCCATATGCTGAACCATTTTCAGCACCTCGGGATAACGGCGCAGTTTATCCGGCGCCCATCCGCCCGGTACGAGAAGTGCATCGTATTCTTCAATAATTACCTGCTCAAATGACAGATCTGAAGTAACGGGCACGCCGTGTTTTCCTTTATACTCTTTATCAGCTTCCCGGCCTGCAATGTGTACTACTGCGCCTTCTTCTTTTAGACGGTAGTGAGGGTAAATCAGTTCAGAATCTTCAAATTCATGTTCAACGACAGTGAGAACCTGTTTATTTTTTAAGCGCATTCTATGCCTCCTTCAAATTAAAACCACTTACTTGTTTAATTACCCGATGCTTGCTTTGTTTACACTTGTTAAGAAGTACCGCTCCACTCACTGTAAAATTCATCAAGAAAATTTTCCAGCCTTTTATGCCGTTTTTCTGCCCGCCTTCTACCTGTAGGTGTATTCATCATGTCTTTTACAGTCAGAAGTTTTTCATAAAAATGTGTAACTGCAGAAGCAGAGTTATCCCGGTATTCCTGTTCCGTCAAATTATACCGAGGCTGCTGTTCGGGGTGGTGCATTGGCGATCTGTGAAATCCTGCATACATGAAACAGCGCGCGATCCCCACGGCGCCTATCGCATCGAGCCTGTCCGCATCCTGCACCACTCCGGCTTCAAGTGTTTCCGTTTGTTTTCCGTTTCCCCCTTTGAAGGAAACAGATTCAATAATTTGCTGCAGTTTATTTCTTATATCTGAAGGGATGTTCTGGGTAACCATCCACTCATTTAAATATTCTTTCCCGGCAGACTGTGTAAAGTGAAATTTTTCATCACTCACATCGTGGAGAAGAGCAGCTAGTTCACACAGCTTCACGTCCGCCTTTTCTTCCTTCGCAATAGAGACCGCCTGGCTTCTTACCCTCATCGTATGAAACACGTCATGCCCGCTTGCGTCATCTTTAAAAAATTCCTGAGCTAAATCTTCCGCTTTTTTTATCCAAACAGTATACAAAATTATCACTCCCCGGAAGATATTTTACTATATTCGTTACCAGCCTGCCTTATTTTTTCGATGTAAGAATCTCGATTTGGAATCCGGGGAGCTGTATGCTGTTAATGCTTCTGTTTTATGACACAAAAAAACTTCCGGAATAAATTCCGGAAGCTTGAATTTCTACAATTGTGAAGCTGCAGCATCCTGTTCGCATTCCTGGCATTTCTGAATGTAGGATTCATGCATTTCGTCTAAAGGATTTCCACATTTCGAGCATTGCTTAGGCGGCAGGTTACGGAAAAATTCAACGGCGGACATCATCATGGTAAATCCCTCCATATATTTTTAAGATGAGTTCATTGTATTACAACAGTTATATAAAAACAACCCTTTATTATAACAATTTTTAATTTTTTTCTATCAATTGTGTTTTTATCGACGTACAGTACGTATATTTCTCTCTAAAACAGTATTTTATTGAGGGTAGTTTGTTACTCTGTATTAAAACAGTTTAGAATTTAGTAGGAAAAAGCAGCAAATTTTATAAATGCTGCCTTTAATTAGCTTGTGTAAGAGATGGATATAACACTGCTGTAATCTCAGCGGTACTTACCCGGGGCCTGTTCCCGCGGAGAACCGCCCACGGCATTGATCCTCCGAGTGTCCCCGCCTATGTTACACTGGGTAAAATTATTTCATTTTCAAAGTTCAGCTTTTAACTGCATTCATGTTTCTTTTACTGCTGCATTTGTTAAAATGTTTATGTGTTCTTCACCTATCACTTTTCAGTCGATTTTGACTTCTATCGATATTAAATAAATGGTAGCAAAGCTGAAAAATACAATACAGCTTTAAGTGAAATATTAAAAACTGTTCCGCTGACAGAGCCGCGGCACAGCGTTGAAACCTTCTCGTGCTTTCAGTTCAGCCGTATTTATTCAATTATCCAGCTTTTTCAATTGCACTGTGAAGCGTTTCATTCTATAATTAAAGTGATATGTGAGTAGAATTGGAGGTATTAGTTCATGTGGAATAAGGTATTGCCCGCAGGCCTTCTGACATTTATTTTTGTTATGATGCCGGCAGCAGCAGTTTTTGCAGCAGAAGCAGCAGAAGATGAAAATGGTGGATTCGGCTTCAGCGAAATCATTTTTACGATTCTTGCCTTTGTTGTCCTCGTCCTCTTCATTTATTATATGATCAGGGACAATGCCAAGTAGTCAGCACCATACATAAGCAGGGAAGGCTTGCCGTAAGGCAGCCTTCTTTCTTAATTTCGGCGTTTAATAAAAAGCCTTTTCCCGGCCGCCTGGGCAGGAAAAGGCTTTTTTATCTGTTGTTAACTTGATTCGTACGGTTACATAATACTTCGGATATTACTCTTTTCTATTCTTCATCGACAATTTCCACGGATTCGATCACTACATCTTCTGAAGGTTTATCCGCTGATTCCGTTTCCACAGCGGCTATTTCATCAACAACATCCATTCCTTCCGTCACGTGCCCGAATACAGTATGCTGAAAATCCAGATGCGGAGTTCCTCCCTCTTCCACATAGTATTCTACCCGCTGCTCGGGAAAGCCGCTGTCCTGAAACATTTCTTCTGACACCTGACTCTCATCGGCCTGAACGATAAAGAATTGACTGCTGTTCGTATCCGGGCCGCTGTTAGCCATGGATAGAGCTCCCCGAAAATGCCCGAGTGAAGGATCAAACTCATCTTCGAAAGGCTCTCCAAATGCGCTGTCTCCCCCCATTCCTGTTCCGGATGGATCACCACCCTGTACCATGAAATTTTCTATGACACGGTGAAATATTACTTCGTCGTAATACCCTTCCTCTGCCAGTGTAATGAAATTTTCAACGGCAAGCGGAGCTTCTTCCGGAAAAAGGATTAATTCAATTTCTCCCATGCTTGTGTGCAGCACGGCCTGGGGATAATTACTTTCATCTTCTTCAAACTGCGGATATGTAAGATCTTCCAGGTCCTCCAGTTCATCGTCCTGTTCTTCCGGCTCATCAATGTTCTCCTGATCCACTTCTTCCTCACCGGCGGGATCGTTCTGCAGGTTTTCATCAATCTCATCAGCAGCTTCTTCATTGTTATTTCCACAGGCAGAAAATAGTAACATACATCCTGCCACAGCGGATACTCCAGTTAATTTTCGTCTCATTATTTTCTCCTCCTCCTTCTTCTTCTACATTTTAATTTATGAGTGTAGTTACGGCAAGCATGCATACTGTATGATTGAAGCTTTCTTAAAACCGGAAGCTGTTTCATAGGGGATACGGGGTTTAAAAACAAATAATCTCTGGAATACTATGATAACTATCACGCTGATTCCTGCAGAGCATTCCACTCCCGACACAGAAAAATCAGCTGCCTGCATTAATTTCAGCAGGCAGCTGATAAGCACCTGAAACTATTGAAACTTTCCTGCTGCAATAACGTCTTAATACTGAACACTATCATTGAAATACCAGGTTTTATTTATACAGTATGAAAGGGAAGCCATAAGCTTTATTAATACGTTAAAAAACAGTACGATTTTTTACTGAAATATTAAATAAAGCTAAACTTATTTATGATTCTTTATCTTCCATTTCTTCTTTTGCCTGCTCGTACGCATTGGAAAGAATGCTTTGAATCGCCTTGCCCCGGTCGCTCTTTCGGCGCCGGTATTCATTATAAAGATCCTCCCCAGTATATCCTTCATCCAGCAGACTGCGAAGAAGCATATCTGACAGATCTTCCTTTTTAGCTACGATCCGCCCTTCAATGTGTACCGATAAGTGATCCTGCAGTTCGTGAACCGAACTTATAGAGCAGTAAAGTGTAGCAGGATCATTAGTTTTTTTAGTGATCGTAACTTCAGCCATGAGCGGCTGCTGGGTATCCAGGTACTCCTGAAAAAAATCATTCCACTCTTTATGGACTACCGCTTCAAGAAGCCAGCTTTTGTCCGCTTCCTCTTTGTTAATAATAAGACCGTCTACAAGGGGTACACTGACACCTTTCATAGGTTCATCTTCTGAAGGAGCCTCATCAAACAAAATAGTCAGGGAACATAATCGGAATGTTTTCATCATTATCCCTCCTGCTTTTCTTTATTAGCAGTGTATCATGAAACGAAGAAGAGGTGCTCAAAATGATTAATCATGCAGTAATATATCATCAAGAAAAACCACCGGCGCTGGATCCGGATGCAGACTATCTCCGTATACATGCCGGACTTGAGCCGGGACATCTGAGACTGACACCTGCTGCACTTAAAAAGCTGTGCAGTAAATACAGACAAATTACTCTCGTACTGCCAATAGCAACCAATGATGACCTGCAGCAGGGAAAACATGAAAATCAACAAACATTTCTTTTGGAATTATTCCGGCACTGGACGAATAAATCCCATGTTACTTTACATGTCGTTCAGGCGGATAAAAGCGATGAAAGCACGTCAAAATCAGAGCATCATGTCACTTCCGTTCAGGCGTGGCATGAAAAATCGCAGATAAATGCAGAAAGAATCGCGAAAAGCTATTTTAGATTTCTCCCGGTCTGGAGCCGCCGACTGATTCAGTCCAGACAAAAAGAAACGTCGATTGTTGCTCTCTCGTTATTCGGTATCGAACTGCTTGAATTGGAACAAGAAAACAAAAAAGACCTGCCTCCCGAAATCAGTGCATGGATTATTAAAGGAGGGAAAATGGCCGGCGGAAAAGGCTACGCCCGGGGACGGCTGTGGTTTATCCGTTCCGGAGTTCATCCCGGGCTCGTTTACGCTGCTTTAACCCATTACCGTCCTTCCCTTCCATGGTGGATTTACCTTATAAGCCAGGCTGTGATTCATCAGGCAGTCATGAAGCGGTTTGGGAGCTGGAGAAGCCGGATTATGCGCCGTCATCATTGGCATTCGTACTGATAATATCTCCTTCAGTATGCTCAGCCTTGTAAAATGCTTCTGTTAACTGCTCCGATTCCCCACGATTTATAATAAAAAGCGCTCCCGTACCTGCGGCCGGCATATACAGCGGAAATTCGCTCGACCGAAGCTGTAAAGACGAAGCGTCCCTGAGTGGATAATTTTCTTCGTAATTGCCGGACAGCCCGAAAGCTACGGCATAAACGTAGTCGGCAGCGAGCTCTTCCAAAGGGCCTCCAGCTGTACGGTGGTTCTTTAAATAGTTTCGATAGCGCTGCCATCGTTCTTTCTCTTCCATTCCATATGCAGTAAGCCATTCCTGTTTGAGCATCAGTCCCCCGAGAACAGCACTTCCGGCCCAAACAGCCAGCCCGGAAACCGGGTGCTCAAACAGCATAACTGCTCCTGAAATCATCAGCAAAAAACTTGACAGCGGAAGAACAGTCCTTGCGTTTCTGCTCCTTCGGCTTATTACTGATTCACGAAGCTCCGTTTGTATCTCATTTTTTACTTTCTCCAGAAAAGTATAGAAGCTGCCTCTTTCTTCCGGGTCGACCGTTGCCGATTCCACGTCTTCCATAAAGAAAGTTCCATCTTTTCCTATTCTGTAAAACAAATAATCAACGAGTGACCGCTCGTATTGTTTCAGTTTGCTTCTATCAGCATTATCCATGTACATTACCCGACCGTCTGCAGTCCTTTCGGCAGAAAGGTGTTCTTTCAGAACAAGGTCCAGTATGGTTGCAGTAACGTGCCGGACAGTGAAAGAATCTCCTGTAATCAGTGAGGCTTCCACGGGTGTAATATTTTTTTTGATGACGGAAGGTGCTGCCGTAAGGGCGCTGTTTCGTTCTTTCATCCACAGGAAAACGCTGAAAGCAAACAAAGCAAATGAAACTGAAGCCATTACTGTCATCATCAGACTGCCTCCTTACTCCTTAATCTAACACTCCAGTAAATAACCGCTGTTACAGTTAAAAATATAAGATAGAGAATAAGCAATGTAATAAAATCACTCCGTTCTGCCCAAAAAGGTGCGGCAATAAGGCTCAATATCCAAATCATAGAAATATTTCCGGCCGCTGTCCCCCACATGTATTCAGAAACTTTCATAGGTGTTAAGGCTGCGGCGGCTGATATTAAATTACTCGGCATAACGGGGATACTTCTTAAAACGACAATTGCTGCGATACCGTGCCGTTCGAGCAGGATGGCAGCCTTTTCCCAGCGGTCTTTTTTACCACTCCAGAAATTTTTGACTTTTTCTTCACTCCACGAACGGGCAAGAAGGAAGCAAAAGCCTGCACCGGCTGTTGTTCCTGCGAAACTAAACAACAACCCTTCCCAGAACCCGAATAAAAGGACATGAATAGTAACGATAATAATTACCGGAAAAACAGTGAAAACATTCTGGGCTATTAACAGAGGAATGGTCACTGCAAGGATTCCATATCCTGTTTCAGGAAAGATTTCCTGAGTAAAATAACTGATATTCTCTCCTCGCAGTTCGGATACCATCTCCCACTGCCAAATTAAAAATATCGCCAGCATCGCTAAAAAGATAACTGCACTCCATTTGAACATAGACAAATTCCCTTCTATCTCTTTACATCAGTATAACTTTTTCCTGGCTCCGGTAAAAATATTCAGGAGGATCGATTAGTTATTTTTATAAAAATGTTTTAATTAGCTTTAACGATTGTTTTTAAAACAAATTATTTTCTTCCGCCTGATGATAAATCAAAAAGGCACCTGGACATTTCATCCGGCACCTTTTCCGCATTTTGACTAACCCTTCTTTTTACAGTTTCTTAAAATAAGGGCAATAGTGAATTTGGCTCTATTAAAGCTCCGTAGTGAAGTTTTTCTCCAGCCGTCAACAGCGAATTTTAATACAGCTTTGAATTTAAATCGCCCAGTGTTTATTAATAGCTGAACTTTTGAATAAATTTCTTTCTGTATGTCAATGCTCCTATAAAGCCTGCAAATGCCAGACATGCCATAACTGCATAAAGTATTTTAAGGCTGTATGCATCTACAATAATCCCTCCTGCCGAGGATCCAATTACACCGGATACGCCGAAAAAAACGGAAATAAAGAGCAGATGCCCTGTAGATTCCAACTCTTTAGGAACGAGCCTGCTGACAAACTGAAAAGCTGTTAAATAAAAAACAGCAAACGCTATGCCGTGTGTCACCTGAATCATGAGTACGTAACCCGGTTCCGGAGCCAAAAAAAGCAGGATCCAGCGGACAGTGTAAAGTGCCGCTGCCAAAGCTATCAGGGTGAGAGGATGAAAACGGCGCATCCAATACGTACTGAAAGCGAACATCAGTGCTTCAGCAGTAACTCCGATGAACCAGGCCATCCCAATTACCGACTCGTCCGCCCCGAGATCAACTATGTATAATCCAATAAAGGAATCGTTCATACGGTGGGTCAGACTGATCGTCATAATAAAACCGAGAAAAAGAAGAAGCTCCCTGTCTTTACGAAGTTTCCAGGCGCTTCCGAGACTCACAGGTTTACTCGATGGCGTGCTGTCAGGAGAAGCGTAGGCGAATATGAGTGCTGTTACTAAAAATAAAGCAAACACTGCATAAATATGGCCTACCCCAATCCAGCTGAGAATGTAGCCGCCCGCAAGAGAAGCACTTCCAAAACCGAGGGACCCCCACATTCGTATACTTCCGAAAGACACGCTTTTTTCTACTGACACCTTCTGTGCGAGACTGTCGCCCAGCCCCCCTGCTGGAGAAAGAAAAGAAAAAAACAAATATACAGCCGGTATTATGTAATAAAACTCATTAAGCTGGAAAAGAAAAAATCCGACCGTTAAAGCCCCTGACAGGCAGAGGATGAGTATTTTACGGACTGTTTTCCATTTATCACTCATGAACCCCCAGAAAGGCTGGGCCAGGATAGCTGCCGCCGGCCCGGCAGCCAGCAGAACTCCGATTTCCCACGGGGTTAATCCTAAATATTGAAAATAGACGGGCAGGTAGCTGATCATAATAGTCATCGAGGCATGAAAGAAAAACAGTGTTCCTTTCAGCTTCCAGACTGGTGAAGACTTCAAACAGCCTCCCCCCTTTCATTCGGCCTGTTTTATTGAAACCAGTTCTGTCTGTAAAGATAAACAGGATCCAGGTCTACAAACAAATACAGATTTTTTTCTAAAGGACAGGAATAGGTCCTGATAATTTCATTTGTTTCAATATCTCTGTATTTATCCGAGAGCATACCATTTTTATTAAACTGCATTTCAACTACATTATCGAGAAAGTAAACGCGCCAGCTCCAGTTTTTCCCTTTGGCGGTTTCATCCATTTTCCACCCGGCTTCTTCTGTTTTTGTCCAGTTAACCGTCTGCTGGTACCCATACTTGTCGCATATATACATTCTGGAAGCTTCAATATCCATTTTTTTAGTCAGGCTTTTCAAGAAAGTATCCAGGGACTCCCTGCCAGTCCAGACTTTTTTAACCCGTTCATCCATCTTTACTAAAAGCTCTGTCTGACGATCCAGCCATCGGTAGTGCATATCAATAAAAGAGTGTATTAAATCCTTAACGACTTCCTGTTTTTCGCTGCGGCTGCTTCCTTCGGCATGCGGTAAACCGAGGAGAAATCCCTGAAAAAAGCGGCCTCCATATCTCCATGCCATATGAAGCTGATGGGACGTTTCAATGCCTGTAAAATGAAGGGCTGCCCCTAATTTTCTCGCATAAAAAGCGAGTGTATCGAGAATTTCACTATACGTGTAATAAGAAGATGTTTCCTCCAGATCGGAAACATCCACCTTAATAATGGATGGCTCCAGCGTCGAAAACTGATCAAGATGTGTGTCGTTAATACCTATATTGTCCATCGCTGTTAAATACCCGCTGGCCTTAAAGTAAAGAAGAATATGAGTGAGTTCTTTTAAAGTCCCTTCAAACTTTTCCGCTTGAATTTCAAACACCGTGTGGGAACGGGGAAATCCCTTTTTCTCTATTTCCTCAAAAAACTCCAGAAGCTCTTCGACCGCGTCAAGCGGTCCGAGTACTGCCGGCAGAATATTAAAATGCAGAACCGGCAGTTTTTCCAGTCTTAATGCTTTTTCCACGGCCCAACTGTAAATCCATTTATCGATTTCCCACTTAACTTCGTCCTCCACATACTCGTCAGTAAAAAATGAGACCATGGATGCGTATTTATCGTTTTCTTCATATCTGCCGAGCACCTCAAATGCAGAGGCTTCGTATTTATCTGCACTTATGACAGGCTGCAGAAAGGCATGAACTTTGTTTTTATTGTTTATAATATCTGAACTATTCATATTCTCCTCCACTTATCCGCCAATTCCACGGCATATATATTCCGCCTCTTTCCATGGAAGGGGCGAAGCACCTATTCGTTCTCCACTCCGGCCGAATTTTTCATGGTGAAAATCGGTGCCTCCTGTGCGGTAAAACCGTTTCCCTGTTTTAACTTCAGCTTTTTCAACCAATAGAAGAAAACGTTTAATATCTTTGGGGCTATGATCTCTATGGTACACTTCCACACCATCCAGCTGACCTCTTTCCAGCCAGTTTAATATTTGCTCATCCAGATTATAGTAAACCGGGTGAGCTGCTATCGCTGCTCCTCCGGCCTCCCGGATAATATTCACTGCTTCTTCCGGCTGCATTTCTTCTTCTTTTTCCACATAGCAGGGCCTGCCGTATCCTATGAATTTCTCAAAAACTTCACTGACAGATTCTGCATAGCCCTTTTTCACAAGAGCCCCAGCCAGATGGGGACGGGACCAGGTGACCCCTGTAACTTCTTTTTCCACGTCTGCGATGGAAACTGCCAGTCCTATAGACTGGCACTTTTCCACCATCTGCTTCATTCTGTTGTAACGTTTCTCCCGGTGAAATTGTAATTTTTCCTGAAGATTTTGTGAGCGGCTGTCAATTCCATAACCCAGAATATCAACACTTCGTCCTTTCACACGTGTTGAAAGCTCTATACCGTTTATAAATTTCATCCCGAGCGAGGCAGCGGCCTGCGCTGCCTCCTGCAGGCCGTCCGTAGAGTCATGATCTGTTAGAGAAATCATTTTCACGCCTGCTTCAGCACATTTTTTCATCAGCTCTGAAGGCGTATACCCACCGTCAGATATAGTTGAATGCATATGCAGATCAGCTCTGGACATTATTTCTGCCACCAGTAATCGTATATCGTGACAGGCATCTGCCTTTTATGCATCGTCTGTTTATATTTTGATTCAATAATGTTTTTGGCTTTTTCACTGACATCCTGACCTTCCAAATATTGATCAATTTCTTTATAAGTTACACCCAGCGCCTCTTCATCCGAGATCAGCGGCTGATCATCTTCAAGGTCTGCTGTAGGAACTTTGGAAACCAGCTTTTCAGGAGCTCCGAGTTTTTCCATTATTTTTTTTCCCTGCCTTTTGTTCAGGCCGAATAACGGGGCAATATCACAGGCGCCGTCGCCATATTTTGTGTAAAATCCTGTTACAGCTTCCGCAGCATGGTCCGTTCCGGCTACAAGGAGATTGTAATGAGCCGCTATATCATACTGCACTTTCATACGTTCTCTCGCTTTTGTATTTCCTTTAAGAAAATCAGAAAGCGGTTCTCCGAGAGCTTCCTCGAACTGTTCCATAGAAGCATCCACTGCCGACTGAATATTTACGGTCAGCACTTTATCCGGTTTTATATAGTCCACAGCAAGGGAGGCATCGTCTTCATCTGCCTGGACGTCATATGGGAGCCGCACTCCACAGAAAATATATGAACCGTCTGCTTCCTCTTCGTTCAGTTCGTTAATCGCCTCTTGAATAAGAGCACCTGCAAGTGTTGAATCCTGACCTCCGGATATACCAAGAACGTATCCTTTCATCCCGGATTTTTTTAAATAGGCTTTCAGGAAATTTTTACGCTGAGTAATTTCCTCCTCAACATTAATCTCCGGCTTTACTTCTAAATCGGATATGATTTCTTTTTGAAAGTTGTGCATACTATCATCCTTTCTTTGTTTAAAGTTCTTTTAAAGCAGTGAAAAAGTTGTCAGCTTTTCCGCGCCCGGTGATCGCTGCTTTTTTCTGCATTTAGTGAAATTGTCCGGAACCTGGCTTCCCCTGAAGCTTAGCCAGCTTAGCCGAATGACCTTCCGCCGTTAATATTTCTTTTTCCGTTGTTCCAATAAGATCATAGTGAGGATAATGGTTGTCTGTGTGAATCCACTGTGGTTTCAACCCGTATTTTTTTCCCCACTGAATAAGCGTTCTTCTGTCACAGCATGCAGCTTTCGTCACCGTTTTATATTCCGGGAAGCGGGGATCATACCAATAGTGGGTAAGAAAAGCTACTTCTCCCCGGTCCGCTTTCTGTCTCCACTGTTTCAGTTCATCCTTACTGACCCCAAAAGCCACATTCCCACCTCTTTTCGGTCTAATATTCGCATTTGACTTCTATTATTAATTCGCAGTTCTGTCCGTCAGCTCCTCGGGGACAGAAACTGTTTGGGACGGGTTACTATTCTGCAGCTGAAACCATTCAGGAGGTAATCCTGTTTTCCTTATATACCCTATCCCACTCGGGATAATGCTTTTTCATGGAAATTGGACGGAAACTTTCCTTATTTACAAGCACATGCTCACTCGTCCCCGTCAGGCAGAGTGTGCCCGAATCATCTTTAATTTCGTAACCGTAAGTAACTCTTACTCCTGAATAGTCTTTTACGTAAGTCGTGACAATTACTTCTTTTCCATACCTTGCCGGGAATTTGTAATCCATGCTGACATTCGTCACCGGAGCGAGGACTCCTTCTTTTTCCATTTCAATATAAGGAATCCCCATTTTTTTCATCAGGCTTGTTCTGCCGATTTCACACCATACGAGGTAATTAGCGTGGTACACAACTCCCATCTGGTCTGTTTCTGCGTATCTAACCTGGATCTTTACATCATCTTTAATCATGTCATTCCTCCTGCAGCAGGTAGAAATCATCTTTATGCAGTTCATTAAGTGCCCGATTTTTACTGCCGTAAATATAGTTATAGGCCTGAACCTGTACCGCGTTCTCTATCATATCCTTTACAGTACGGGCATTCCCGTCCACCTGCTTTTCCTTTATTTTCCTCAGAAGTTCTTCATAAACTCCCGCCCCTAAAGTATACCCATACTTTCCGGCATAAAAAAGGAGGATTTTCATAAGTTCCTCTGACTGGTAAGGAGGAAAATGAATTTCCTTTTTAAAGCGTGAGGCGATACCTGGATTACTTTTCAAAAGCTCGTCCATAGGGGATTCGTAACCGGCCAGAATAATGACAAGGTTTTCATTATGTTTAGTCATTTCTTCAACCAGTGTATCCACCGCTTCTCTTCCGAAGTCCTGATCTCCTCCCCTGAGCAGGGAATACGCTTCATCAATGAAGAGTACTCCGCCGAGAGCCTGCCGGATCAGTTTTTTAGTTTTAAGTGCCGTCTGTCCGGTATATCCTGCCACGAGGTCACTGCGGCCTGCTGTAATAACATGTCCGCGTTTCAACAATCCGAGCTGCTTGAGTATTTTACTGTATATGCGGGCGACAGTTGTCTTTCCTGTACCAGGCGGACCGGTAAAAACTGCATGAAGCTGTACCGGGACCCCTCGGTAACCTGCTTTTTTTCTTTCCTGCTGAACTTCCACAAAAGAGGCCAGCTGTTTAACTTCGCGCTTCACATTATCAAGACCGATTAGTTCTTCCAGTTCCAGAAAAGGGTCCGTGTCCGTTTCTGTTTCTGTTTCTTCGAAATACTTTCCTGAAAGCAGTGTCATCTGCGATTCGGAAAAATCTTTTGTTTGAGCCGCTTCTGCTCCCTGACGGAAAACAGCTTCCTGAATGAGCTGCTTAACCGTTCTTGCATTTCCAAAACTTTCATCGACCTGTTCTTTTTCAAGACGTGCCTTCAAAACTGGATACACATCAGGAGCTAGAGTAAAGTCCTGATCCAGCGCCGTTTTTACTCCTATTTCAATTAATTCCTGCATAGTGTAATCCGGCAGATCGATAAAATTGGAAGATGGGAAACGGCTGCGGAGCCCTGGATTGCTATTAAGAAATTCTCTCATTTCCACCGGATAGCCCGCCAGTATAACAGCAAAACCTCCCGCATATTTTCCGCTGGTCATCGCTGAAATCAACGTGTCGATGACAGTCTGGCCGTAGTCACTGCCTTCTCCTCCGCTTCTATGCAGAGTATAGGCTTCATCAATAAATAAAACTCCACCTAGGGCTTCTTCTATAACTGCGGTGGTTTTTTCTTCAGTCTGACCGACATATGCCCCTACAAGTCTGGACCGGTCAGCTTCCACGACCTTTTCTTTAGGGAGAACCCCCATCTCGAAATAGATCTCTGCGAGAAGCTTAGCTATCGTCGTTTTCCCAGTTCCGGGATTTCCTGTAATAATCATATTAAGGCTTTGTTCAGAACTGTTCTCGTATCCTCTCGTTTCCCGTTCCTTTTCATACTGCAGAAAATGGTAAAAGGCATGCACACTCTTTTTTACCTGCTTCATTCCTGTCATTCTGCTGAGCTCTTCAAGCGCCCTGCTCTCCGTACTCAGTTCTTCCTGTACTGCAGCATCCCAGTCTTCTGAAACCTCCATAAGGTTTTTAAGCACTTCATCTAAATTGTGTTTTTTTTCTTTGGAAGAATATATTCCTGAAATTGTGTTTCTGTAATCTGATGCCGCCGTTTCGGCTTCCTGGATCATCCTTTCTATTTCAGGGAGGAGATTAAGCCAGTGTGTTACTGCCTGATTTTTCTTACTCCCCCCCGCTCCTTGACATACAGTTTCTCTTTTTTCTTTTAACAGAGTGTACCCCGAAGTTCGTTCTTTTTCGACTGCCAGCAGCTGCCTCAGATGCTCCAGTTTTTTCTTCTTTCCATGACTGTGATCCGTTTCCCTTATTTTGGGAAATCCGTCCTCAAACCAAGGTTGTTTTAAGATTTCATATGCTATGTGAATAATAGTTTCACATACGTATTCGGACGGGTTATTTGACGAAAGGGCTGAAATCATGTATTCTTCCACTCTCTTATCCTGAAAACCTTTTCTTTCGAATCTGGCAGCTGCTGCCGCTGCCTCCCAATCAGGCCGCGACGTATCCTCTGCCGGGAGGTTATGAAGAACCCGGGTGATTTCAGCTTCGTTTAGCTCACTGTAGGGCATTTTTTTAACTTCCTGTATCTTCATTTCCGGGTTCAGCTCTGCGTTTTTTCCAACCATAAAAATACTTCCTTTCAAAGTGTCTTAATATGTAAGCTGTTTTTTCAAAACTGAATCCGCTCAAAGGGTACTTAATTATGATAACCAATTTAGAAACAGCTTTCCCAGCCGGACGTTTTATTACGATCTGTGGATTTAAAGGACCTGCTACATTAAGCTGCGCAATGTTATTTCCCGGCTGTGTCAGCAGATAATATAATTCTATTTTAACAGATTGTACGGCTTACGGTCACCGGCGGGGCCCGGGAGGAGCAGTTACTGTGCAGCCTGAAACCCTTGATTTTACGCTTTCCTGTATTCTCGCAGCCTTTCCTTAGTCCCTTTTGTTTATTCTATGTATAATAAAGAAAGACACTTATAAAGGAGATTGGACGATGGCACGCAAATTAGCAGTACTTCTTTTTACCTTCCTGACTGTACTTCTTTTATGGTTTTACCATGAACCGATGCTTATCTGGCTGGAAACATACGGCAGGGATTACATATTCGTTACTATTATAACTGCAACTCTTCTTTCGCTCTTCCCAGTCATCCCCTACCCTTTAGTGGGCGGAGTGATAGGAGCTGCCTTCGGGCCTTCCGGAGCGGTCATAATATGGACAGGCTCTACACTCGCTTCCATGTTATTTTTTTTAATGATCAGATATGGAGGGTTTGAAAAATCCGGAAGAAAACTGCTGGCCCGGTATACAGCAGTACAGGGGCTGACTCTGCTTTTTGAAAAGAATGCCTTTATGTCACTCACTGTTCTTCGGATGATTCCGGTTATTCCTTCCATTATTATTAATGCTTATGCAGCACTCAGCCGTGTTCCTTTTATTTTATATTCCACAGCTTCCGGACTCGGTAAAATCCCTTCTATGGCTTTATTCGCTCTTGCAGGCCACACGATAGTGACAGATCCTGCCGACCTCGTTTATATGGTAATTATCTATTCACTGTTTTTATTTACTGTCTACAGAGGATATAAATGGTGGTTGAAACGTTCAGGTCCTCCTTCTGACGATACGGCTTGTGATTCTCCAGACACAGTACCCGATAAAAGCTCCTGAAGTGTTTAATATAACGTCATCAATATTTGCAACCCGATAAGTAAAATAATACTGATTCACTTCAATAAAAACCGACAGCGCTGCTGCGGTACTTAATACGATTAAAAATACGGCCGTCCGGGTACGGTCGTTTTTTCTATGCAGAATATCCGTTAAAAGAAAACCATATGGAAAAAATAATAGAATGTTTCCTCCAAGAATGATCAGCGGATCAACATACGAAGCGCTGAAAAAGCCGATACGATATATACTTAACAGCGGAGTAAGATTATAATTTCTTCCATCCTCCCCAACCTCATGGAACGATGCCCCGTGATTCCAAGCGAAAAATACTATATAAAACAAAACCCCGAGATATGCTGTTAACAGAGCCCTGGAGGGTGTCCTCCAACCGTTCAATTTCTTATCCTTGTTCATCAAGAGCATTTCTCCTTTTAGAAACTGTAAGTTTATACAATTATCTCCCTACACGAACTTTCCCGCAACCAGTCTCACCGTTTTTTCACACTGCTTTAAAATTCCTCAATTATGAACCTGGCTTCCCTAATAAAGGGCTGCCAGGGGGGATGAAGGACGAGCAGAAGATCCATTTCTTCCGAGCATTTGGAGGAAGAAATGAGCTGAAGCCGGCCCGCCCGGAAAGCGTCCTGAGGAGGCGAAAGCAGGGAAATGCATAGGCATGTATAAAAAACACTTTATAAACAGCCTGAAAAAAGTCTCCGGAATTATCCGGAGACTTTTTTATTACTTTATGCTTTTTGAAGCGTGTTACGGAGTACCATTGGCAGGATACCTCCGTGACGGTAGTAGTCAATTTCCACTTCACTGTCGAAACGAGCGAGAACATCGAAGGTTTTCTTTTCGCCACTTTCAATGTCCGTTGCAGTAACAGTGATAATATCACGCGGTTTCACATCGTTGGATACTTTTACATCAAATTGCTCTGTTCCTTTCAGTCCCAACGTATCAGCACTTTCACCTTCCTGGAACTGAAGCGGAAGCACTCCCATGAGCACAAGATTGCTTCGGTGAATACGTTCGAAACTCTGGGCAATAACCGTTTTAATACCAAGAAGGTTTGTACCTTTAGCAGCCCAGTCACGTGAACTTCCCATACCGTAGTCCTGGCCAGCTAGCACCATCAGACCTGTACCTTCTTCTTTATACTTCATGCAGGCATCATAAATCGCCATTACTTCCCCTGTAGGCCAGTGGGTAGTGTAGCCGCCTTCTGTACCTGGAGCAAGCTCATTTTTAATACGGATGTTGGCGAACGTTCCGCGCATCATTACTTCGTGATTTCCACGACGGGAACCGTAGGAATTAAACTGTGCCGGGCTGAGCCCCTTATCGATCAGGAATCGGCCTGCCGGGCTGTTTTTCGCGATCGCCCCTGCGGGAGAAATATGGTCTGTAGTTACAGAATCACCAAGTTTTGCAACTGCCCGCAGCTCTTCAAGCGGTTTAACATCCTCCGGATCCGGAGACAGATTTTCAAAGAAAGGAGGATTCTGGATGTACGTGGACTCTTCATCCCAGTTATAAAGATCTCCTTCCGGTGTATCGAGCTTATTCCATTCTTCATTATCGTCGAATACCCGTGCATATTCCTTTTTAAAGAGTTTAGGATCCACGGCGTGTTCCATAGCAGCCTGGATTTCCTCATTCGAAGGCCAGATATCTTTAAAGTAGACATCTTTTCCATCTTTACTCTGGCCGATCGGCTCATTGTAAAAATCAATATCCACTGTCCCTGCAAGAGCATACGCTACGACAAGCGGTGGTGAAGCAAGATAATTCGCCTTCACTAACGGGTGAATACGTCCTTCAAAGTTCCGGTTTCCACTCAATACAGAAGAAACTGTCAAGTCAGAATCGGCGATAGCTTTTTCAATTTCTTCCGGCAGCGGACCGCTGTTACCAATACACGTCGTACAGCCGTAGCCGACAAGGTTGAATCCAAGTTCGTCAAGGTATTCCATAAGACCGGCATTTTCAAGGTATCCTGTCACTACTTTAGACCCTGGTGCAAGACTTGTTTTAACATACTCCGGCACTTCCAGTCCATGCTCTACAGCTTTCTTAGCGAGGAGTCCGGAACCGAGCATTACGTGCGGGTTGGAAGTGTTTGTACAGCTCGTAATTGCAGCAATGGCGAGTGACCCTGTTTTAAGGGTGGATTTTTTGCCATTCGGATGATCCACTTCCACCTGCTTGTCAACTTCCTCCGGTGAAAGGCCGAACCCTTTATTGCTTACGGGTGCAGTCAGAGCCTGCTCCCACTCTTTTTTCATATCCTTCAGTTCAATAAGATCCTGAGGACGCTTTGGTCCGGCAAGGTTAGGCTGAATGCTTCCAAGATCAATATTCAGCACATCTGTAAACTCCGGATCCTGACCACCCGGCGTATAGAACATGTGGTTGGCTTTGGAGTAAGCTTCCACGAGCTGGACGAGTTCTTCACTGCGGCCTGTGAACCGGAGGTAATTTAACGTTTCGTCATCTACAGGGAAAAATCCGCATGTCGCACCGTATTCAGGAGCCATGTTGGAAATTGTAGCACGATCCGCCAATGTCATTTCAGCAAGTCCCGGTCCAAAGAATTCCACAAATTTGCCTACTACGTTTTTCTCACGCAGCGCCTGTGTCACCTTCAAAGCGAGGTCTGTGGCAGTCGCTCCTTCAGGAAGAGCTCCATCCAGCTTCACACCTACAACTTCAGGCACCGGGAAATAGGAAGGCTGCTGCAGCATTCCTGCTTCCGCTTCAATACCACCAACGCCCCAGCCGAGTACTCCAAGTCCGTTAATCATCGTTGTATGGGAGTCCGTTCCGACGAGAGAATCAGGAAAAGCCGTTTTCTCTCCACCGTTTGTTTCCGACTGCATTACTACGTTAGCCAGATATTCCAGGTTCACCTGGTGTACAATACCGGTTGCCGGTGGAACTGCACGGTAGTTATCCAGTGATTTTTGAGCCCAGTTAAGGAATTTGTACCGTTCAAGGTTCCGCTCGAATTCCAGTTCCATATTGCGGCGCAGGGAATCAGGGGATCCAAAATCATCAACCTGTACGGAGTGGTCGACTACTAGATCGACCGGAATCGCCGGATTGATTTCTTTCGGGTTGCCTCCAAGATCGGACATAGCCTTTCGGAGAGACGCAAGGTCCACCACCGCAGGGACTCCTGTAAAATCCTGCAGAATAACTCTTGCCGGCTTGAAAGGAACGTCGATGCTTTTCAGTTTGTCGGTGCCCCAGTTAGCAAGGTTTTCCACGTGATCTTCTTTAATTACATGTCCATCATGCTGACGGAGTACTGATTCGAGAAGAACCCGTACAGAATATGGGAGTCTGCTGACATTCCCAACCCCTGCTTCTTCAATTGCCTTCAGATCATAATAATGATACGTTTCATTGTTTACTTCAAAAGTTCTTTTGGAGTTATAAAGTGTTTCTTTTTCATTTGACATATGTAATTCCCTCCTTGGTTATTATCATATAATACATTTTCACAATTGTCTAAAGTCTTTTAAGGTGAAATTGACAATTATCCGCCAATAACTATTATGAATTGAAAACGAATACAATGCAAGATGAATTTATGCATTTAATTACATTACAATACATCAAGTTCTTTAAGTGCTTCAGCTGCTGCAGCCCAGTCTTCCTGTTCTACAGTCCTCATATCCATATAAAATCTGCCGGCTAAAATCCGTCCGACCACAGGCTTATTACGGCTTCTCATAAATTTCTCGATATCTGCCGCCCGGAGCCCTTCTTTTTCTACAGATAATCCATACGTAGGAAGTTCAGCAAGCGGCATTGTTCCTCCCCCGACTTTGGAAAAGGACGGCTCCGGCGTCAGTATTATCTGATTCAGACTGACAGATGCTGTACATTCCTCTGTCCACTCCCTGACCTGCGCCTGTGTTTTTGTAATATCACGCACTGCAGGAAGAGCTTGTTTAGGATTTTCACCGTATAAATATTCAAAAAGTGTAGCTTCGAGTGCTGCAATAGTCAGTTTGTCGAGACGAAGGACCCTGGCAAGCTGATGTTTTTTAAGTTTATCTATAAGCTCTTTTTTTCCGGCAATAATACCGGCCTGGGGGCCTCCGAGCAGTTTGTCTCCGCTGAAAGAAACAAGATCAGCTCCATTTTCAACCACTTTGCCGACTACGGGCTCGTCACCGATATTTTCACTGCTGAACGGATAGAGCGACCCACTGCCGAGATCATCGTATACTATTACATCCTCCCGGCCGTGAGTATTCAGTTCATGTCTTAATTGAGAGGAATTTACACTTTCTGTGAATCCCACAATTGCAAAATTACTCGTATGAACTTTCATTGCCATGGATGTTTCGTCAGTAAGTGCGTTAATGTAATCTGCGGTCCTCGTTTTATTCGTCGTTCCTGTTTCTACAAGACGGGCACCGCTTTCTTCCATAATGGACGATACACGAAAAGATCCGCCTATCTCCACCAGTTCTCCTCTTGATACAATCACTTCCTTATTTTTGGCAAGGGCTGTCAAGACAAAGTAAACAGCAGCTGCATTATTATTGACGACTACAGCCGCTTCCGTCCCGGTCACTTCTGTTAACAGCTCTTCCAGAAGTGACATCCGGGAGCCTCGTTTACCAGTGGAAATATCGTATTCCAGCGAACTGTAGCTGAGGGCAGCTTCCGATACATGCCGGGCAGCTTCCCGGCTCAGCCGGGCACGTCCAAGATTAGTGTGCAGAACCGTTCCTGTAGCGTTGACTACCGGTTTAAGTCTGTATCTGACTGCTTCCATTTCGGGGAGGACGGCCTGGAGAACTAAATTGAACATCTCTTCTTTTGATTCTGCCGTCGTTACCCCTGAGATAATCTGCGCCCGAAAGAGCTCGACCTTATCTCTTATGAGTTTTCTAGTATATTTAAGTGGAAGCTTATTCCGCTTTTCCGCCTCCTTTATCTCCGATGCTTCCGAAAGCTCATGAACAGAAGGGAGGAGTTTTAGAAACTGCGCGGAAAACGTCCGGCTCACGAGGACGTCAGCTGCCTTCTTTTCTTTTCATCCTCTGCGAGACCATACGTATAAATCCCAAAACCTACTACAAAAAGCAGTTTAATGATTCTGCTGAACATATTAAAACGCTCCTTTCAATTTTCCATCTATTTGCTATTATACGGGAGATTCTTAACTGTGTCGAACTGCCGGAAATGTTAAAGGCTTCGTTCCCATTGGAAACGAAGCCTTTAACTATTACTTTAATAGTTTAATAATGCTTTCTGTGTCCGGAAAAGACCCGGTGCTTAATTTTGAGTAAATTAATTTTCCTTCTTTGTAAACTTCGAAAGCTCCTCCTGAAGAGGGGATGAGTTCAAAACAGGTAATTTCACGGCGCATCTCACTGAATATTTCTTCTGCGAAACTCGCAGCCTTTGGCGCATAGTTTCACTGCATGCAGAATTCAATGGTTATTTTCATGCGGCAGCTCCCCTTCCGTCCTCTCTTTTCTTAATTCTAGTTTATTGTTTGGATGTGGTCAACGCAGAAGGTATAATGTAACAGAAAGGAGGGGAACAACTAATGAAAAAGAAAAATATAACTACACCCGAGCGCCTCACTTCTATGACGAAAAAAGCTGGTTGAGGATGCAAAATCGGTCCTGAGGACCTGGCGCAAGTTTTGCGTCACCTGCCTGAAAATGAAAATGCTGAAAAGCTCCTCGTTGGTATTGATACCGCTGACGATGCAGGGGTGTATCAGCTGACGGAAGATATTGCTCTTGTTCAGACGGTTGATTATTTCACGCCGATAGTCGACGATCCCTACATGTTTGGACAAATTGCAGCTGCAAACGCCCTGAGTGATGTGTATGCAATGGGAGGAAAACCTGCGACTGTTTTGAATATCGTTGGTTTCCCGATTAAAAAGCTTCCCCCTCAAATGCTCACAGATATCCTTCGTGGTGCTGCCGACAAAGTCAAAGAAGCCGGTGCGGTTACTGCCGGCGGGCATTCCATTGATGACCCGGAACCGAAATTCGGTCTGAGCTGTACAGGCATTGTACACCCGGAGAAAATTTTCAAAAATGTCGGGGCACGTCCGGGGGATGTACTCGTACTGACAAAACCCCTCGGTACCGGCATTATAACTACAGCAATTAAAAAAGGAAAAGCCTCCCCCAGAGAAATAAATGCTGTTTCACGGACGATGGCTCACTTAAATAAAGAAGCATCAGAGAAGCTTCGAAACTACGAGCCGCATGCAGTTACCGACATCACCGGTTTCGGTTTAATCGGCCACGGCTATGAAATGGCTCATGGGAGCGATGTCAGCTTCACTTTCGACTTTAATGCGGTTCCATTCCTCCCCGGCACGTCCCGCCTTGCTGAAGAAGGGACAGTTCCAGGAGGTACGATGGAAAACGTGAAGTGGATAGGCAGTAATGTTTCCTACGCAGAAACGTTAAAGGAACACGAAAAATTAAGTATTGCCGACTCTATTACTTCCGGAGGTCTGCTCATCAGCATGACGCCTGAAGAAGCGGACTTATATGTAAAAGATATGCAGACTGCAGATTTCAAAGCGCACATTGTCGGAAAAGTGACAGAAAAGAAAGAAAAAACGGTTTACGTTACCCATGCCCCACCGGCTGATTAGCGGCAAAAAGAGAGTGCTCCGTTCCCTACGGAGGCACTCTCTTTTGTTATGCAAAACTTCCTCCTGCACACCCGCTGCAGCACAGGATTTTTCTGTCATTCTAAAATTTCGGTGCTGATCGATTTTCTTTTAAAATCCACAAAAATTACGTATTTATATTTTTAATTTTTCCATACCCGGTACTCCTCTTCCCGCTTTGTAAATTGAAGCTTATCAAAAAGTTCAAGAAGGGGTACGAGATATTTCCTGGATAACCCCAGATGCTGTTTAGCATCCTGAAGGGTGAATTTTTCACTTTTCTCAGTTTTCAGCTTCGAAACAGCTTTTTTAACCGCACTTTCAGAGATAAGGTGTTTTTCATCGAGTTTATACATGGAGCTGCGCAGAAAAAAATTGTATAGTTCAGCAGTCTGCTGTTTATCGAGCCCTGCCTCTGCGGCAGCCTCTTCAAATACAGGGACTTCCATCCCACTTTTCAGAATGCTGTTTTCCACCTGCTCCATTCTCCTGGCCCATGGCTTCGGATAAGAAGGTGTGAATTCCGGCAGATAAACAAATTCTGCTTCCCTGATAATTTGTTTATTTTTTTCAAGATACTGGAGAAATTTTGTTCCTGCCTGTTCTGGTACCGGCAGGCTTTTAATGAGCTCTGCCACATTTTTCCCCGGGCGCATCGGATAAGTGGAATGATATTCTGCCAGAAGATTTTTTATATGATCTTTCATCTCTGAACCGTCTTCAGTTGTAAGCAGCCAGCCGCCTATTTCCATCAGTTTACTGCTGTTTTTCACTTCGTACTCCAGTTCCTCTGTACTAATTGATATTTTTGCAGCAAGCTCTGCAGCAGTCATCGCCGATCCCTGCTGCAACGCAAAAACAAGACGCTCTTCCGGGGTTCCCTCTTTCTTTTGGTTCAGCATTTGCACTGTTTGTTTACCGAACCGGTATTTACCTCCAAAAGGATCTATTATACGGCCTCCCCCGATTGTTTCTGCAGGTGTTGGACGCCTCAGAATGAATCGATCGTTACGGTCAGCAACAATTTCCTGATCGAGACGTATTTGACATAATATTTCTTCCTTTTCTCCCGGATTCAGCTCGTTCCGGTCAAAAAATACAATTGTCCCGTATACTTCTGAAGTACCGGTGTGGATTTTAACCGGACTCCGCTGTTTAAGCGGAATCGTAAATAAATCCACAGGCTGCAATGCTATATCAATAGTTTTAGTTACTGGGAAGGAGCCTTTAACAATGACATCTCCCCGGGAGATGTCATCATAATCCACACCTCCCAGATTTAAAGCCGCCCGCTGCCCGGCTCTTCCAGAAAACCTTTTTTCATGATGAACTTGAATCTGTCTTATGCGGATAGCCTTATTCTGCGGAAGAAGCTGCACATTATCCCCTTCGTTTACCGAACCGTTAAAAATAGTACCCCTGACTACGGTCCCCTGTCCCTTGACCGTAAATGACTGGTCCACAGGCATACGGAAACCACTTCCCGCCCGACGCTGTGGTGTTTTTTCCAGCATGGTATTAATATCCTTACGCAGAGCCGATATATTTTTCAGGCTGATACTGTCTACGAAGTACACGGGACTTTTTTCTAAAAAAGTTCCGGCTGTGTGATGTTGCGCATCTTCCTTAAGAAGCTCTTCCATATCTTCTTCAAGTCCTTCAGACTTCGTAAATACAATCATTCCCTGACTCACCCCGAGAAGATCCAGAATCTGTAAATGTTCCTTCGTCTGAGGCATAACTCCTTCATCTGCTGCTATAACTAAAATTACGGCGTCTATACCCGCCACGCCTGCGATCATCTGCCGGATAAATTTCTCATGTCCCGGTACGTCCACAATAGAGACTTCCCACTCATCGTCTGTATGAAAAGGAGCGTAACCAGGTTCAATGGATATAGACCGTTCCTTTTCTTCCTTCAGCCGGTCTGTATCCATATTTGTTAACGCTTTTGTAAGAGTTGTTTTGCCATGGTCGATATGGCCGGCCATACCAATCGTATAATACTTTTTCATAAGTACCCCCTCCCTGCATTTCCATTAAAGATATCGTAAAATATTGTCTGATTGCAATCTTTGATCCTCTCTATTATAATTAGAGACGTTGTTATGGGGCCGGATGTGTAGCTGGTGCTTACCTGGGCCTTCAAAGCCTTTTGGGAGGCGCGTGACGTCTCCGGTGGGTTCGATTCCCACACGGTCCCGCCAATATTAATGGATCGAAAGCCGGTTGAAGCCGGCTTTTTTTGTTTTTTCGTCCTTCATCTGCTTTTCTTATCTCTTTTCCTGTCGTAAAATAGAAGATGAAACGAGGTGGAAAAAAATGATGGAAGATTTATTCATGTGGTTTATTTTATTCTGGTCGGTTCTCGTTTTTGTACTCGTAGCGATCGGCGGCTATTTTATGTTCCGAAAGTTTCTGAAAAAACTTCCTAAAGAAGATGGCAATTCCATTCTGGACTGGCAGGACTACTATATAAATAAAACGCTTCATCTTTGGACAGAAGACAAAAAAGCATTTCTGAATGAACTTGTTGAACCAGTTCCTGAACTATTCCGGGATATTGCCAAACAGAAAATCGCCGGTAAAATTGGAGAATATGCGGTAGAAGAGAACGCCTCGGAATTAACGGAAGAATTGATAGTAAAAGGATATATTGCAGCCACTCCTAAAAGAGACCATAAATTTCTGCGCAAAAAGCTTGCAGAGAAGAACATAGACGTTTCTCCCTACGAACTTTATTTCGAGCAGTCTTCCTGATTCCGGAATGACTCTTCCCCCGGTCAGGAATTACTTTACACCGGTCCGGGGCTCTCTTCATTCCTGATAATTGAATACTGAATGTATAAAAAGCACGGCCTGCATGCAGGCCGTGCTTTTTTTCAGGCCGGAGAGCTCTCCGCAGAGAGGTCCGTTTTAAGCTGCCTTTCTACTTCTTTGAATTTGAAAAACATTGCTATCCGCCACGGGAGAAGCATCCCAAAAGCTAAAAGAAAAAACATGCCTGCAAGTACTTCATATTCAAAATAAATGCCGAAAACTGCTTTAAAGATAATTCTTCCTATAAGCAGACCCAGCAGAATAAATGGAAAAATCTTTGATCGTTTCATATAGACATTGTTATTCCGTATTTCAAAAGAGGACGTTTTGATTAATAAAATGGAAAACAAAAATCCGACCGTCAAAGCTTCCGCTGTTTCCAGCCAGGTAATCTGCTGGACCGGGGGATATAAAAACATTAAAAAACCCGTAGACATCGCGATCGGTGGTATTAAAATTTTTCTGGCGCTCGCTGGCTTTTTCATGGCCTTCATTCTGATAATTAAGGCAGCAACAGCCATCATACTGGCCAGGACAGCGAATAAAACGGCGTACATAGTCTCCATCCTCTCCATGAGTGTGACACATCGTCAGTATAGCATACGTGCCGGTCGTATTGTATGCTTTTCTTCGCATCCTGACAAATATACCGCAGCGGCCCAGCGCTGCGGTATCGTACTATTTTCGCACCTTTTTCAGGATGTTTAATTTCTTCTCTGCAGCGATGGGAGAAACATTTTTCAAGTCGTTACTGCAGCTATGGCTTCTGCTTAACTGATCCTTACCTGATTATCCTCCGCCTTTCTGCAGCCGGTACATCCTTTCATAAATTCCTTTTTGAGCGATAAGTGTTTCATGCGTCCCTTCTTCTGCTATTGAGCCTTCTTTAAGCACGAGAATGTGGTCGGCGTTCCGGATCGTCGAAAGTCTGTGTGCTACAGCAATGGTCGTTCTGCCTTCCCGGGCTCTCTCAAGAGCTTTCTGAATCTCCGTTTCTGTTTCCGTATCGACACTCGCTGTCGCTTCATCGAGTATCAGTATACGCGGATCCCTGACAATAGTTCTCGCAAACGATAAGAGCTGCCTCTCTCCAGTAGAAAGGGTGCTGCCACGTTCTCCGACTTCATGGGCAAGCCCTCCGCTCAGTTTTTGAATAAAAGTTTCTGCCCCCGCGTCTTTTACTGCCTGCAGTAGTTTTTTTTCTGAGATCGATTGATCGTAAAGATTGATATTGGATTTCATATCCCCGGTGAACATAAAAGCATCCTGAAGGACGAGACCGATATTTTTGCGAAGTTCGTTTTCCGGGAAGGTATCAACGCTATGACCGTCTATCAGAATATTTCCGGCATCGATTTCGTAAAATCTCATCAAAGCGTTAATGATCGAACTTTTGCCGCTTCCTGTATGCCCGACTATCGCGAGCATTTCTCCTTTTTTGACCTGGAAACTGATGTCTTTCAGCACTCGTTCCCCTTCGGTATATGAAAACGATACCCTGCTGAATTCTATATTTCCATCCTGAATTTTCAAATCTTTTTTCGGTTTTTGAACTGGTCCCGGCTCATCATGATCCATAAGCCGGAATACCCTCCCGGCGGAAATCATCGCCTGCTGAAAGAGGGAAAGACGCTGCATGATTTGATTTACCGGCTCAAAAAAACGGTCCAGATAATTTACAAACGCATAAATAATTCCGATCTCGACGGGAGAGTCAAAAGAGGTAATCCCGAAATATGTCAGAACAAGTATTAATGCAAGAATGGAAATTAAGTCTACAGCAGGTCTCAAAAGCAGTCCATCGAGCTTCATACTTTTCAGCCATGCGTTATGGTGGCTCTGATTAATCCCGGAAAACTCCCTGTTCATTCTTCTTTCCTGACGAAACATCTGAATAACGGCCATTCCCTGGATTGATTCATTCAACCGGGCGTTTAAATCACTCAGCTTTTCGCTCATCTCCGCATAATAAACTGCACTGTATTTTCGGTAAAGAAAGATTACGCAAAGAATAACCGGAAGAATAAAGAGTGCAAAAGCCGCCAGCTGGGGGTTTAAATAAAACATAGCCGCAAAAATCCCCACGAGAAAAACAATGTTTTGAACAAATATGGCAAGGACGGTTATATACAGTTCTTTTACCTGCTCCGTATCGTTCGTTATTCTCGAAATAAGACCTCCTGCCGGAAACTGGTCGAAAAATGAAAGTCCCAGCTTTTCAACTTTTTCGAAAACATCGATGCGCAGCTGCTGAATGATTGCCAGCGCAATTTTTTGAAACATGTACGACTGAAAGTAATTCATAACAGCCGATCCCGCGTAAAGAAAAAGGTAGGCGGATGCCAGTGCTGTCAGCGCCCCGGCAGCTAAATTACGGGGCGTCAGGTAGTCGTCGATAAAAATCTGTACGAGTATCGGCCCCGCCAGATCTGCTGCCGTCCCCCCTATAAGAAGAACCATGGCAGCAGCAATCATTTTTTTATGTGCCGCAGTGTAGACGAGGAGTCGTTTTAACACTTCTTTTTGAGGAAGCGGATGCATAAGATGCTTATGTTTATCAAGCATTGTCTCCGCCTCCTTCCAGCTCTGATTCCAGTTGCTGCGTCTGATACATTTTCGCGTACCATCGATTTTTCAGCAGAAGCTCTTCATGATTTCCTCTTTCACTGATTCTGCCTTTTTCCAGCACGATAATTTCGTCAGCATGATTTAAAGCGCTCAGTCGATGGGCTGTAATAATTGTTGTTTTACTTTTTCTTTCTTTTTTTAACGTTTCCAATATGAGCTCTTCCGTGCGTGCGTCCACGGCAGAGAGAGAGTCATCCAGGATAAGAATCTCCGGATCGAGCAGGAGAGCTCTGGCAATCGACAGCCTCTGTTTTTGCCCTCCAGACAGTGTAACACCTCTTTCCCCCACCATCGTTTCATATCCTTCAGTGAAGTGAATAATATCCTCATGTATGCCGGCAGCTGCTGCTGCTTTTACAATATCCTTATAGGAAGCTTCCGGTTTCCCAAAAGCAATATTATCAGCTATCGTAGCTGAAAATAAAAAGTGATCCTGCGGTACATAAGCAATGGAGGTAAGCAGGGCATCTTTTTCATAAGTATCCAGCGGCTGGCCTTCAACCAGCACCCTCCCTTTCTGAATATCAAAATCCCGGAGGAGTGTGCGTGAAAGCGTACTTTTTCCGCTGCCGGTCTTTCCGGCTATACCAAGTGTCCTGCCGCGTGGAATATGAATATAAATATCAAAAAGTCCTTTTTCCCCATCGTATGTAAATTCTTTAATATCAAATACTACATCTCCTGCGGGAGGAGATTCAATCGCGCCTTTGACATCTTTGATTTCCTGCTCCACGAAAAGCAGACGCCGTATTCGGTCGTAGGAAGCTCTCCCCCGCTCTATAATGTTGAAAAACCAGCCAAAGGCCAGCATCGGCCATATGAGTAGACCAAGATAAACTGTAAAACTTGTCAGCTGCCCGATCGTTATCGCTTCATTGATCACGAAATAAGCACCAAAAGCTACTGAAAGAAAATAAGACAGACCGACTACGATTGTAATAGTAGGATCAAATAAAGCATCCACTCTGGCAACAGCCATATTCTTTTTCACTACATCGTCGGACTGGCTGCGAAAAGCACTGATTTCCTCTTCCTCGTAACCAAATGCTTTCGTCACTCGGATACCGCTCATACTTTCCTGAACCTTATTATTTAAAGCAGAAAAAGCGGCCTGAGCACTGCCAAACCGGTGATGAAGCATACTTCCATACTTAGCTGTAGCGAAAGCCATAAACGGCATTGGAATAAGAGCTATAAGCGTCAGTTCCCAGCTGATGGTGATCGCCATCGTAATGATGACAAAACTCCCCATAGTCAGCGAGTCTACAAGTGTCAGAACACCGGCTCCGGCAGTCTGTTCCACTGCCCGTATATCATTTGTTGCATGCGCCATTAGATCGCCGGTACGCCGTTTTTGATAAAAAGAAGAAGACATTTTCGTAAAATGACTGTATAAATTGCTGCGGAGAATTCTGGCGAGCTTAATGGAAGCTCCAAATATCAGTATTCTCCAGATATATCTCAGAATATAAGAAAGAACCCCTACTGCGGCCAATATTGTCATCCAATAGATCAGAATTTCCTGCGTCATATTCTGACCGTCTATCAGATCAACGACAAGACCTATAACGTATGGGGGAATAAGCGTCAGGGCAGAAACGAGCATCAGTATGAATATACCAGTGCCATAACGGAGTTTCTCTTGTTTGAAATACCAGGAAAGATCGTAAAAAACCTTCATTCTTTACTCCTTTCGGACAGCAGAATGAATTTTATTCTTCAGTGACGTAAGCACTTCCTTTTCATTCATTCCCGAAATATTCAATTTTAGGACATTGTTTTTTTCAATATGGTCCTCCGGCTTGTGTGAATAACGCGGATCATAATATTCTTCAAGAAGGCGGTAGAATACTGTGTAATAATCATTCCTTAACAATGCTTGATCCACAGCTTCTTTCGTATAGGGTTTAAGTCTCGTAAGCTTCTGAAGCGCTTCAGCAAAAGCTTCCTCGTTAAGCTCAGGTTCATACTCTTTTAAAAGATAATTCACCCGGCTCTCCATCGTATCTTCCAGTTCAATAAACCGGCCTGATTCTTTAACAGACTGAAGCCATTCCGGAATAATAACGGGACCTATCCGCTTACTTTCAGCTTCCATTATTAAATAAGAATGGGATTCGAGCTGCTGCATTTTTTCCACAAGCAGCCATTCAAACATTTTCTGGGATCTTTTCTTCATTCCTATGTGTCCAAAAATAGACCCGCGGTGGCTGGCTAGCATTTCAAGATTTAATACCGGATATCCTTCCGCATCAAGTTTCTCCAGCCAAATAGTTTTCCTTGTCCCTGTATTCCCGCCGACGACCACTGCCTTCCAGTCAATAGTCGACAGTCTTTCTATTTCCCCCTGCACATATTGACGCAGGCTTCTGATTCCTCCTTCAAGCTGTAAAACGGGAAATCCAAGACTGTTTAATAAAGAAACGTACGCTCCACTCCGCATGCCGCCGCGTGCGCACGTAATTACAATAGGATTGGGTGACTCTTTCATAAGCGAATGAACTGCTTCATAAAATACCGGGAGCTTTTCTGAAAAAAGTTTAAGTCCTATTTCTTTTGCTTTATCCGGACTTTCCTGTTTGTAGGCAGTTCCTACTTCCGCTCTTTCCTTATTGCTGAAAAGAGGAACATTGATGCTTCCTGGATAATGAAACTCAGTAAATTCCTGAGGGGAGCGTACGTCAATCACTTCATATTTTCCGTGAATCAGTTCTAGATTATCTATTGACGGTTTATCTGAACCGGTCATATCCTGTATCTCCTTTCTGCAATGCTTCCTGAAAAGGTTCCTGCCGGTAAACTAGTTATTATCTCAGCATAAGAAATAGTTGAATAAAGAGGAGCTGCCCCATTCCCCAGGACAGCTCCCCAATTTCGGATGTACTGTAAGTACCGGGGTTTTTTCACCCGCTCCTACATTACTTATTCTGCTCGTTGTTCATCGCTTTCATCATTTGATTTATCTTTTTCTGCGATGGATTCATACCCATCTGCATCATCATAACTCTCAGCATTTTTTCGTTAATTGGCGGGTTCTTTTTCATATAGTTCATCATATATTTTCTGGCAATAAAAAACCCGAGTGCGACCCCTGCTAACAAAGCAATGACGATCAACAGGATAGCAAGCCATAGCTGCATCGTCGTGACCCTCCTTCATAAAATACTACATTTCCTAACCTTCATTAGTATACACGACTGTGCTTTGTTTGCAAAGGTATAAACGGCTGAAGACTCCAAAAAGAAAAGCTGCCGGAAAAAACCCGGCAGCTGATGATTTATTTATTTTTTCTCCAGAAGCTGCTTGAAGCGGCTTACTACGTTATCTTTATGGAAACCGTATTCTTCCATAATTTTTCCACCTGGAGCTGAAGCACCGAACGTTTCAATTCCAAGCACGGCTCCTTCATCGCCGACGTACCTTTCCCATCCGAGTGGAGCAGCGACTTCTACCGCAAGACGTGCTTTTACGTCTGAAGGAAGGACACTTTCCTTATATTCTGCCGACTGCTGTGCAAATCGGTCCCAGCTCGGCATGGAAACAACGTTCACGTGAATACCTTCTTTTTGAAGTTCCTGCTGAGCTTCTACAGCCAGGGAAACTTCTGAGCCTGAAGCGAGAATCAAGCCGTCTGTTTCATTTTCGCTTTCAGAAACTACATAAGCTCCACGACGGACGCCTTCTTCTGCACGCTCCTGGGATTTCTCGAGTGTCGGAAGTCCCTGTCTCGTAAGAACGAGTGCTGTCGGGTGGTTGTTCGTTTCCATGATCAGACGCCATGCTGCCGCTGTTTCGTTTGCATCAGCAGGACGAATGACAGAAAGCCCCGGCATCGCACGAAGAGAAGGAAGCTGTTCAATCGGCTCATGGGTCGGGCCGTCTTCTCCTACTGCAATACTGTCGTGTGTAAATACAAACGTAGATGGAATCTGCATTAGTGAAGCGAGGCGGAGTGCCGGACGCAGATAGTCAGAAAATACGAAGAAAGTAGCACCGTATGGACGTACTCCCCCGTGGAGCGCCATCCCGTTAACAGCTGCAGCCATTGCAAATTCACGTACGCCAAACCAAATGTTGCGGCCGGCGTAGTTATTCCGGCTGAAATCTTCTTCATTTTTCAGCATCGTTTTATTGGATGAAGCCAGATCAGCTGAACCGCCGAAAAGGGAAGGAACATTTTTGGCAATTTCGTTCAGTACTTCTCCACCTGAAGCACGTGTAGCTGGTGAATCACCGGCTTCATACACCGGGATATCCTTGTCCCATCCTTCAGGCAGCTCACCGGCTATTGCGGTTTCAAGCTGGGAAGCGAGCTCAGGATAAGCTTTCTTGTAGGAAGCAAACAGTTCGTTCCATTTTTCTTCTGCTTCTGCTCCGGATTGTGCTACCTCATCAAAGTTCTGCTGCACTTCTTCAGGAATATGGAAGTCGTTTTCATATTCCCATTTGTAAGCTTTACGTACTTCCATAACTTCTTCTTCCCCAAGAGGAGCGCCGTGGGAAGCAGATTTACCACTTTTATTAGGTGAACCGAATCCGATAACTGTTTTTACTTCGATCATCGATGGACGATCATCTTCTTTTGCTTCTTTCAATGCACGGACAATCGCTTCCGTATCGTTTCCATCTTCTACAATGGATACGTGCCAGCCATACGCACGATAGCGGTCTGCTACGCTTTCTGAGAAAGACTGATGAAGATCTCCATCGAGAGATATATCATTGGAATCATACATTACAATAAGCTTGCCGAGTTTCAGATGACCGGCCAGTGAAGCAGATTCTGCAGAAACACCTTCCATCAGATCCCCGTCGCCACAGATGCTGTAAGTGTAATGATCCACCACCGGGTAATTTTCTTTATTATATGTTGCTGCAAGGTGAGTTTCTGCCATGGCAAACCCTACTGCCATTGCCAGTCCCTGTCCGAGTGGTCCCGTTGTCGCTTCGACTCCCGGTGTATGCCCATACTCCGGATGACCGGGAGTGCGGCTTCCCCACTGGCGGAAGTTTTTAAGGTCTTCCATTGTTACGTCGTATCCATGGAGATGGAGCAGGCTGTATAAAAGCATGGACCCGTGACCTGCTGATAAGATGAATCGGTCCCGGTTAAACCATTCCGGATTTTTTGGATTATGCTGCATAAACTCTGTAAACAGCTTGTACGCCATGGGAGCTGAGCCCATAGGCATTCCCGGATGTCCGGAGTTTGCTTTTTCAATACTATCGATCGAAAGTGTACGAATCGTATTAATTGATAACTGCTCTAAAGAAGTTGACATTCAGAAAACACCCTCACTTTATGTTAATATATTCACTCACTCCCCTAATGATATACGTTTCGAGGAGGTTAGACAACCTATAAAACAAAAATCAGAGATTGAAAATGCCGGACCTTTGTATCTCTAAAGCGATACAGGTCCGGCATATTTTAATGAAGCAGATCTTTTCTCTGTTCCTGCTTTAATTTTTCAGGCGTAACATCCTGCCCCTGTTCATCAACAACTTTAACCGAGCTGAGCTGGTTTTTGAATGATTTACGGACGTTTTTTAAATATTCCTGACGAAGTTCTTTTTGTTCTTTTTGTTCTTTCAAAGTCAGCCCGTCTGCCTTTGCTTTACGGGCAAGTGCATTTATACGATCGAGTTTATCTTTGCTTATCATTCAAATTCCTCCACATACGATAATTACTTCTTATCGTAACGAATCTCCCCGGTCGATGCAAGGATAGTGTTTTGTTCCATGTATTCCCGGTACCGCCGGTGGGCCGTAGCTTTGGAAATAGTAAATCCAAGCCCTCGGAGCATGACAGCAATATCGTGAAAGGTCATGCCGTTCCGGCGGAGACGTACAATTTCATCCAAAGGTACTTCCCGGCGTCTTCTTCCACCGCTCCCCGATCCGGGACCTGCGTTCTTATGAGGCTCGTATCCGTTTTCCACTGCTTTAAGCATGCCCCGGCGAATTTTGGCATTATGAAGTTTCCTTTGATATTCCTCCACAATAGCTACTATATCCAGGACCATTGAATCTGTTTCTGACAGTCTTAGTTCACCATTATCTTTAAGGGAAAGCACACGGCAGTTTAATTTTTGAAGCTGATGAATTAATGCAATCCTGGCATTGCCTCTTCCAAGCCTTGTTTCGTCCTGAATCAGCAGTACTTCTGCTTCTTCTTCTTTTATTCGATCGAGCAGTTCAAGCATGCCTTGACGGTCCACTTCGTACCCGCTTGCTTCTTCTTCAATTATATCCAGCAGCTGCACCCCCCATGAATGGGAGGCCTGCTGGAGTTCTTCCACCTGTCTCGCGAGTGAACTCTGCTGAACTTCCTTATTGGTACTTACACGAGCATATATAAACCCTTTCAATCTGATGCCACTCCATTCCACTCTGCAGGTACTTTAATCGTCTGTCCCGGATGAATAGTTGTATCCTGCAGCTGATTTTCTTCTTTGATCCAGTATAACGCTTTTTCCCGCTGCAGGTCGAGATCCTCTGCTACATGTTCTGCTATAGACCAGAGCGTCTCTCCTTCCGTAACTACACGCTCGTCTTTTAAAACAGCAGGATCATCTGCCCCCTCACTCATATATGTCCAGCCCGCCACTGCTGCTGCTGCAAGGATAAGTGTAAATGAACCGTCCAAATACCGTTTTAAACCAAACATGCTGTTCGCCCCTTCGTTCGTAAGAATATTTGTTCTCATATGATTCTTACATCGTACATGGAACGAACGTTCGTGTCAACTGCAAAATAGAACGAACGTTTGCGAAACTTTTGTTCTCATGTTATACTTTTCCTGTAGCATACGAACTATTTGTCTATTAAGTAAGACTGAATATAAAAATTACAGCAGAGAGGTGTTTATTTTGTCTAAATTATCATCCCGACAGCAGGCCATCCTGGATTTTATTCGTACGGAAGTCCGGGAAAAAGGGTATCCGCCTTCCGTGAGGGAAATTGGTGAGGCTGTAGGTCTTGCATCAAGCTCTACTGTTCACGGTCATCTTTCACGTCTTGAAAAAAAAGGACATATCCGTCGTGATCCGACCAAGCCCCGCGCTATTGAAGTAATGGAAACGGAGGATACAGCCCAGCATCTTCCTCAGACTGCGTCTATTTCCATTCCGGTTATCGGTAAAGTAACAGCGGGTCAGCCAATTACAGCTATAGAGAATATTGAGGAATACGTTCCTCTTCCTGCTAATTTTGTCCACGATGAGGAATCGTTTATTCTGGAAGTTTCCGGTGACTCCATGATTGAGGCCGGTATTTTCGACGGGGATTACGTAGTTGTTAAACAACAGGCGTCTGCGGATAACGGGGATATTGTCGTTGCTATGACGGAAGATAACGAAGCTACAGTAAAGCGTTTCTTCAAAGAAAAGAACTACTTCAGACTTCAGCCTGAAAATGCATCTCTTGAACCAATTCTGCTCGACTATGTACAAATCCTCGGAAAAGTGATCGGAGTATTCCGCTCCATTCATTAATTAGTTAAAATACCCTGCACCGGTATTCCTCCCGGTCGGGGTATTTTTTATTATGCAGGATATCTTATTACGATCACAGCGCGGAAACTGAATTTTACACAGTTTCTGCCGGTGCTTATCTATACAGGGACTGCCGGAGTGTATTGAATAAGCAGTGTTTTAAAACTATTAAAAACCCGGAAACTATTTAAGTTTCCGGGTTACAGGCTGTTTATAAAGTATTTTTTATACATGCCTATGCATTTCCCTGCTTTCGCCTCCACAGGACGCTTTCCGGGCGGGCCGGCTTCAGCTAATTTCTTCCTCCAATGCTCGGAAGAAATGGATCTTCAGCTCGTCCTATCTCGCCACGGAGCATTCCTGTCAGGTTCGTCTGGCCCCTCTGGACATAAAAAAGATCCTCCGATATGATGCAGTTGCTAAACCAAAAACCATCATAAGGAGGATCCTCTATGAATCGTAATCGAAATGATCGAA
>NZ_PZJJ01000059.1 GCF_003044065.1 Alkalicoccus saliphilus | reverse complement strand
AGAGATAGCCCCTTCTATCAGGGCGCAGGCCGGCTGATGGCACGAAGGCCTGCAGGAGTAGGAAAAACAGGCGGAGCGAGGGAAAAAAGTTGATAGACTTTTGTCTACTTTATTGACAGAGGCACAAATTCTACCAAACCCCGTCAATTCTACCAACCCTCTCTGTTTTTCTCCCAACTTTCTACGGAATACTGCCAGTTTCCAGAACCACCGTCCTCCTTATAATGGCTTTGTGCAGAAGAAACCCGCTTCTGAATTATATTATGATCTTTTGAAGTGGTTAAGGGTGCCCTTCCACCAAATAAAGTTTCAGTGATTGAAAGGTACTTTTATATGGGGAGTTTTTTGGAAAGGAGCTTATGTAAGCGGGAATATCTGGTACAATAAAACAAAGTGAAATATTTTTGGAAAAGGAAGTGAACAGCTTGGCAGAACGCAAAAAAATTATGACGATCTTCGGCACCCGGCCGGAAGCGATTAAAATGTGTCCGCTCGTGCTTGAGCTTAATAAACGGGAAGATTTAGAATCTATTGTTACCGTGACAGGACAGCACCGGGAAATGCTTGATCAGGTGCTCGGCATTTTTGGGGTTATACCGGATGAGGACTTAAATATTATGCAGGAGCGTCAGACGCTAACCGATGTGACAACCCGGGCGTTAGAAGGTTTGGATGAAGTAATGAAAAGAATTAAACCTGACATGGTACTTGTACACGGAGACACTACGACAACTTTTGTAGCCAGCCTTGCTGCTTTTTATAATCAGATAGCTGTAGGTCATGTGGAAGCGGGACTTCGCACGTGGGATAAGTATTCTCCCTTCCCTGAAGAGATGAACCGGCAGTTGACGGGTGTTATCAGCGATCTTCACTTTGCCCCGACCGAGAAAGCTGCACAGAACCTTTTGAACGAAAATAAAAGGGAAGAAGGGCTCTTTATTACTGGTAATACAGCTATTGATGCGCTTAAGTCCACCGTAGTGGATGATTATCAGAGCGACGTGCTGCAGAAAATTGGGGATGACCGATTGATATTAGTAACGGCCCACCGCCGTGAAAATCTTGGTCAGCCGATGCGTAATATGTTCCAGGCTATCAAGCGCATCGTTGATGAAAATGATGATGTTCAGGTTGTTTATCCTGTACATCTCAATCCTGCTGTACGGGAACTTGCTGACGAAATTCTCGGAAATGATAATAGAATTAAACTTATCGAACCTCTTGGGGTGCGGGACTTTCACAACTTCGCCTCCCGGGCGCATATTATTTTGACAGATTCCGGCGGAGTACAGGAAGAAGCACCTTCGCTTGGTGTGCCGGTACTCGTGCTGCGCAATACGACAGAACGTCCGGAAGGGGTTGATGCGGGGACGCTGAAACTTGCTGGTACGGATGAAGAAGATATTTATAACTATGCTTCCGAACTGCTTCACGACACAAAAGCGTACGAGGAAATGTCCAGAGCTTCAAATCCATATGGAGACGGAGAAGCCTCCAAAAGAATTGTGGAAGCTATCCGCTATTTCTACGGCATACGTTCGAGTCGTCCGGAATCGTTCCAACCGCTTTCTACTAACGTTTCTTCCCCCGGAGAAAGATAACAAAGCTCTTCCCTGAGGTGACTGCAGATAAATAAAACGCGTACAACCGACGAAGTATTTCTGAAAAACGTTCGTGGACATATTTTTACCGAAAAGGCAATACGTCACCCCCGGGGCGTGCTGCCTTTCTTTTATGCTTTATAGAAAACACTCCTCCACGCGTGTTCCTGTTTTTCCAGTGCAGGCAGCGGAGGATTTAAAAGAAAAAGCTTAACACCAGACAGATGAACCCCCTGTTGTATAGCAGGGAATAACTGTGTCTGCAGAAATTTGGAATAAGTTCCCATGCTGCTTGAAAAAGTGACATTTTTCACAAAAAGTTCATATTTAATTTTTTGTAAATATAACAGACATTTTTCACAATCTTATGTATAATAGGGGGCGTGAAAGAGGGAGAAAAAAGCCGGAATACGCCCGGGAAGGGAAAATGCTCCAGGCATTAAAATGACTGCTGTACAGCCTTTGTTTCCGTTTTCATCGTATTGACACGACCATAGTCGTGTTGTACGATTACAGAGGATATCGGGTGCAGGGCCTGAATGGAAGCAAGGAGTCATACGATATGCCAAAAAAGCCAGAGCAGTCACCTTACCGGCCAGTAATGAAAGCTTTTGCGCTGATGACGACAATTTCTTCCTATATTATAGGGGCGATTTTGTTCGGAGTTTTTGGAGGCAGATGGCTGGATCAGTATTTCGGAACCAGCGGAGCCGTACTCGTGATCACACTGCTTGCATCACTCGTTGCAGGAATGTACGGAATTTACACCGCGGTGAAGAAGTTTACGGAGGAAGAGGAATGACATCAATGGAGGCACTGGCCAGGAGATATTCCATCTACATGGGCATCATAATTGTATTACTGCTTCTCGTGGCACTTATTACCTCGATGTCGACCTTTTTTGTGGGAATGGCTTTTGGGACCGCTTTCGGTCTCATAAACTTTGTAACTACATATTTTCAGGTGAAGCGGATTATGACGTCCTATACGACAAGAAAATACCGTTTTTCCATCGGTACACTCGGCCGTCTTCTTATCGTCCTGGTTGCACTGTTTATTGCTCAGGCTTTTCCCCAGTATTTCGATATGACTGGTGTGATTGCAGGTCTTGCAGTCATGTACGTCATCCTTCTAATTGATCCCATTTTCCAAATCAAGCATTTGCAGTAGCGCAGCTTTTCCCAGAACTGGAACTGTCTGTAATGCATCAAAGAGAGGTGAATTTACGATTGGATACTCAATTTTTAACGGTCGATTTATTCGGTATTCCGTGGATGACGGTCAATATTCCCAACCTCATTCTGATTACGGTTGCCATGGCCATTGTTTTCTTCGTCTGCTTCTTTATGGCAAGAAAAATTGAGATGTACCCGACCGGCGCACAGAACGCTCTCGAGTATTTAACTCAGTTTATTAAAAACGTCATCAGCAGTACGATGCCCTGGGATAAGGGGCAGAATTTCTTTATGTTGGGAATTACCCTGATTCTCTACATATTCGTCGCAAATATGATGGGGGTGCCGTTCGAGCTGGCAACGGCCGGAGATCACTATGTATGGTGGAACTCCCCGACTTCCAACGCAGTACTGACATTGTCTCTGGCACTGTTTATTATACTGCTCACTCATTTCTACGGCATTAAAATGAAAGGGTTTAAAGAATACGGGAAAGATTATTTCCGTCCCGTGGGATTTCTTGCCCCATTCAAACTCATTGAAGAGTTTTCCAACACGCTTACACTTGGTATGCGGCTCTTCGCCAACATCTACGCAAAGGAAGTTATTCTTCTGATGCTCGTTGGACTTGGTACTTCAAGTTTATTCTGGGTGTTTGGCGCATTTTTACCGCTCGTTGTATTCCAGGCATTCAGTGTCTTTATCGGGACGCTGCAGGCTTTCATTTTCTGTATGCTGACAATGGTTTACATGGCACACAAAGTTAACGAAGAACACTAGGATTTGTGAATAATAGCTCTTATTGGAGCGTATTCTTAATACATTTTAGAAATAAGATACTTTGAAGGAGGATTTTCAGCATGGATGTAGGTTTAATTGGTATTGGTATCGGTTTGGCAGCAGGTTTAGCAGCAATTGGCGGGGGTATCGGGGTAGCACTTGTTATCGCGAACACACTTCAGGGTGTTACACGTCAGCCTGAACTCCGCAGCTCTTTACAGACAATCATGTTCATTGGTGTACCACTAGTAGAGGCCCTTCCGATTTTCGCAATCGTTCTTTCCTTTCTACTGCTTGGTCAAATGTAACTACCACAATTTCAATGGCGGAGTTCGTGTTTATACATACTTCGCCATTCCTTATGTACGAAAGTGTATCCGGAGCATTCCGGATACGCTTTCCTTAACAGTAGTTCTGCACAAAGGAGGCGACCCTGTTGTTTGATATTACAGAAATTGAATGGATCAATGCGCTTTACCAGATAGCAGCATTTTTCGTTCTTTTATTACTATTAAAGAAATTTGCGTTCGGTCCTGTCATGAACATGATGGAAAAGCGCGAACGTCATATTGCAGATCAGATTTCTTCAGCGGAAAAAAACCGCGAAGAAGCAGAAGCATATCTTACTGAACAGCGTGAAGCGATTCAGGAAGCACGTATGGAAGCTAAAGACATTGTTGAAAACTCGAAAAAATCGAGTGAACAGCAGGCGGCGGACATCGTAAAAAGCGCCCGCGACGAAGCGGAGCGTCTCAAAGAAAACGCGAAACAGGAAATCAACACCGAAAAAGCACAGGCTATCTCCGCGCTTCGTGAGCAAGTTTCCACCCTTTCCGTACTTGTGGCAGCAAAAGTAATCGAAAAAGAGCTGGACGAGCAGGAGCAGGAAAAGCTCATTCAGGAGACGCTTAGAGAAGTTGGCGAGGAAGTATGAGAAAGCATCCAATAGGTTTTCGTTACGCAAAAGCGCTGTTTGATACAGCGAAGGAGCAGGGAACGTTAGACCAGACGCTTGAAGATCTAGGCACTGTGACACAGGTGATGGCAAGGACGAACCTTCTTGACGAAGTGTTCCGGCACCCGCGTATGACGGGAAGCCGCAAAAAGGAAATTGTCAAAAATGCATTTGCATCCAGCGTCGGCAGGCCGGTTCTGAACCTGCTGCAGCTTCTCATCGATAATAAGCGGGAGTATTTGTTTGCTGTTATTGCAGACAACTACAAGGCGCTTACATACGAAGAGAAGGGCATTGCCGAAGCAGTTGTTTCTTCAGCCAAGGAACTTTCCGAGGCGGAAAAAGAAGCCGTGGCAGATGTGTTTTCAAGACGCGCAGGCAAAACGACGCTGTATATTAATAATGTAGTGGATAAAGACCTTATTGGCGGACTGAGAGTCCGTGTTGGAGATACTGTGTATGATAGTACTGTCGCGAATCAACTCAAGCGCATTCATGAACGCATGATTGCCGGGAACAGTAGATAGGGGTGAACGATATGAGCATCAGAGCCGATGAAATCAGCTCGCTTTTAAAGCAGCAAATCGAAGGCTATGAAACGGAAATGGAAGTAAATGATGTCGGTACCGTCATCCGCATCGGGGACGGAATCGCCGTAGCTCACGGTCTGGAAAACGTTATGGCCGGGGAGCTTCTCGAATTCGCAAACGGTGTCATGGGTATGGCACAGAACCTGGAAGAAAACAGTGTAGGTATTATTATTCTTGGTCCTTTCACAGAAATCCGTGAAGGGGACGAAGTAAAACGTACAGGCCGCATCATGGAGGTGCCGGTAGGGGAGGAACTCCTCGGCCGTGTTGTTAACCCTCTTGGCCAGCCGCTCGACGGTAAAGGTGCAGTCGGCACAACGAAAACACGTCCAATCGAAAGCGGAGCTCCTGGTGTTATGGATCGTAAATCCGTACACGAGCCGCTTCAGACAGGCGTTAAAGCAATCGACGCTCTGATTCCGATCGGCCGCGGACAGCGTGAGCTGATCATCGGGGACCGTCAGACAGGTAAAACAGCGATTGCGATGGATACGATCATTAACCAGAAAGACGAGGACATGATTTGTATTTACGTTGCGATCGGTCAGAAAGAATCGACCGTAGCAGGCGTTGTAGAAACGCTCCGCCAGCACGGCGCGCTTGATTACACGATCGTTGTAACAGCAAGTGCTTCCCAGCCGGCACCGCTTCTTTACCTCGCGCCATACGCAGGGGTATCGATGGGTGAGGAGTTCATGTACAACGGCAAGCACGTGCTCGTTATTTATGATGACCTCACGAAGCAGGCATCTGCCTATCGTGAACTTTCCCTCCTTCTTCGCCGTCCTCCGGGCCGTGAAGCTTTCCCAGGGGACGTTTTCTATCTTCACTCACGCCTTCTTGAGCGTGCAGCGAAGCTTAGTGACGACAAAGGAGCCGGTTCACTGACCGCCCTTCCTTTCATTGAAACACAGGCAGGGGATATCGGAGCCTACATTCCAACAAACGTTATCTCGATCACGGACGGACAGATTTTCCTTCAGTCCAACCTCTTCTTCTCCGGCGTACGTCCGGCGGTCGATGCAGGTCTTTCTGTATCACGTGTTGGTGGTTCCGCCCAGATTAAAGCGATGAAAAAAGTAGCAGGTACGCTTCGTCTGGACCTTGCGTCCTACCGGGAGCTGGAAGCCTTCGCTCAGTTCGGTTCCGACCTCGACGCGTCCACAAAAGCCAAGCTTGACCGTGGTTCGCGTACGGTGGAAGTACTGAAGCAGGGTCTTAACCAGCCGCTTCCTGTTCAAAAGCAGGTATTTATTCTTTACGCTCTGACACGAGGTTTCCTCGATGACGTCAAAGTAGAAGATGTCCGCCGCTTTGAATCAGAACTTTATACATTCCTGGATCACAATAAATCAGAACTTCTTTCCAGCATCAAACAGTCCGGCAAGCTTGCAGACGAGGACGACATGAACGGTGCGATCGAAGAATTCAAAAAGAGTTTCCAGTCCAGCTAAGAACTTAAGATACAGGCAGGAGGCACGGGCCTCCTGCTTTCGGAGCAAAGGTGGTGAAGAACGTGGCGTCTCTTAAAGAGATTAAAACGCGGATTGGTTCCACGAAGAAAACGAAGCAGATTACCAAAGCAATGGAAATGGTATCCGCTGCGAAGCTGAACCGTGCCCAGGGAAGAGCAGAAGCTTTTCAGCCCTATACGCAGAAAATCCGCGAAGTAGTAACGAGTATCGCCCAGGGAACCGAGGACGTATCCCATCCCATGCTTCAGGAACGGGAAGAGATTAAGCGGACGGGCTATATCGTTATAACGTCCGACCGTGGTCTTTGTGGAGCCTACAACAGCGGGCTTCTCCGTGAAACCCACCGGCTGATCCAGGAGCGGCATAATTCCGAGGATGAATACGGAATTGTCGTGCTTGGTAAAGTCGGGCGGGATTTTTTCAAGAAGCGCGGAATGCCTGTTATGCAGGAAATTGTCGGCCTGAACGATCACCCGGAATACAGTGATATTAAAAATATTGCGGAAACGACCGTGCAGATGTTTGCCGATGAAGTGTTTGACGAAGTCTACCTTCACTACAACCACTTTATCAGCGCTATCAGCCAGCAGGTGACAGAAGCGAAGATCCTTCCGCTCACCGGGCTTGCCGAGGAAGCGAAAGAAGCGGATCAGAAGACGGAAGGCCGTCTCGACTATTTGTACGAGCCGGATCCGGCGACGATTCTCGAGCAGCTTCTTCCTCATTATGCAGAAACCTTGATTTACGGTTCCCTGCTTGATGCAAAAGCCAGTGAATTTGGAGCACGGATGTCTGCGATGCGTTCTGCAACAGATAACGCAGACAACCGCATAGAAGAACTGACACTCAGCTATAACCGTGCCCGCCAGGCAGCGATCACCCAGGAAATCAACGAAATCGTCGGCGGTGCCGCAGCACAAAGCTAGTAAGCAATGCCAGAGGAGGAAAGACGATGAACATAGGACGTATCACACAGGTTACTGGTCCGGTCGTAGACGTTCAGTTCGAACGCGGCCAGCTCCCTGAGATCTATAACGCCATTACAGTGACCAAAAAGGCTCAGCGCGAAGGGGAAGTAGACGTAGAAACGACCCTGGAAGTAGCGATCCACCTCGGTGACGACACGGTCCGTACAGTCGCGATGTCATCTACCGACGGCCTCGTCCGCGGGACAGAAGCAGTAGATGCAGGCAAGCCGATCTCCGTACCGGTAGGAGACGCAACGCTCGGACGCGTATTCAACGTGCTTGGTGAGAACATTGACCTTGACGAAGAAATCGCAGCCGACGTGCAGCGTGACCCGATTCACCGGGAAGCACCACCATACGACCAGCTGCAGACAGAAACTGAGATCCTGGAAACAGGAATCAAAGTAGTTGACCTGCTTGCCCCGTATGTAAAAGGTGGTAAAATCGGTCTCTTCGGCGGTGCCGGAGTAGGTAAAACCGTTCTTATCCAGGAACTGATCAACAACATCGCCCAGGAGCACGGCGGTATTTCCGTATTCGCCGGCGTAGGGGAGCGTACCCGGGAAGGGAACGACCTTTACTTTGAGATGAAAGACTCCGGGGTAATCACGAAAACAGCCATGGTATTCGGCCAGATGAACGAGCCGCCTGGTGCGCGTATGCGTGTAGCACTTACAGGTCTTACAATGGCAGAACACTTCCGTGACGAAAAAGGCGCAGACGTACTGCTCTTTATCGACAATATCTTCCGTTTCACACAGGCAGGTATGGAAGTATCCGCCCTTCTCGGACGTATGCCGTCCGCGGTAGGTTACCAGCCGACACTTTCTACAGAGATGGGTCAGCTGCAGGAGCGTATCACATCCACGAAGAAAGGTTCCGTAACGTCCATCCAGGCGATCTACGTACCGGCCGATGACTACACCGACCCGGCACCGGCGACAACGTTCGCCCACCTGGACGCGACAACGAACCTCGAGCGTAAGCTTTCCGAGATGGGTATTTACCCGGCGGTGGACCCGCTCGCTTCGACATCCCGCGCGCTTTCTCCGGAAATCGTAGGCGAAGAGCACTACGAAGTCGCACGGGAAGTACAGGTAACACTTCAGAAATACAGAGAGCTTCAGGATATCATCGCGATCCTCGGTATGGACGAGCTGTCGGAAGAAGACAAGCTGACGGTAAGCCGTGCGCGCCGTATTCAGTTCTTCCTTTCCCAGAACTTCCACGTAGCCGAGCAGTTTACGGGCCAGAAAGGCTCGTACGTACCGGTGAAGGAAACCATTCAGGGCTTCCGTCAGATTCTTGACGGTGAGCACGACGACGTACCGGAAGATGCCTTCCGACTCGTTGGACGTATTGAAGAAGTAACGGCGAAAGCCGAGCAGATGTCCTAACAGTTAGAAATTGGACAAGAACAAAAAGCGGGTGCGAAGCCCGCTTTTCATAAAGAAACAAAAAGTGATCCTTCTTCCGCACATGCGGAAGGACGCATCCTTTCGATAAGGAGGGTGACCGGTGAAGACGATGCAAACATATGTCGTCACACCTGACGGCACCGTTTTCGAAGGGCAGTCCCATATGGTCAGTGTTAAAACGATTTCCGGTGAACTCGGGATTCTCCCGGGCCACCTGCCTCTCGTCGCACCGCTTGCCATTGGCGCTATTCGAATTAAGCAGGAAGATCAGCTGCATCTCATTGCCTTAAGCGGCGGCTTCATGGAAGTGCGTCAAAATGAGGTAAACATACTCGCTGAATCCGCCGAACTGCCGTCAGATATCGACATTACACGTGCGCGCGCCGCCAAAGAGCGTGCCGAGCGCCGTTTAGAGCAGGCAAAACAGGAAAACATAGACTTCCACCGCGCAGAACTCGCCCTGAAACGGGCCGTAAACCGCCTGGAAGTTGCCCAGCAGTAAACAGGAGCCGTCTGACAAAAGTCAGGCGGTTTTTTATGTGGGAAATAGGAAGAACAGGGGCACGGATTGCGGTCGCAGTGGCGGGAGCGGTACGGTATGCGTGGCAATTCTACCAACCTGCGGCGGAATACTCCCAACTTTCTTCGGAATAGTTCCAACCCCTCTCCGGAATACTTCCAACTTCCATGAATATGAAGTTAGTATAAAAAGTAGACACGCCAAAGTGATAGAATACAGCTAACGAAAGCAACCGGAGGAGGAGAAGGGAATGGAGAAGGAGAAAAAACATTACGACAAAAGATTCCGGCGATATGTCGCG
>NZ_PZJJ01000058.1 GCF_003044065.1 Alkalicoccus saliphilus | reverse complement strand
CGACATATTTCCGGAACACCTTGTCGTAATGTTTCTTCTCCTTCTCCATCCACTCGTCCTCCTCCGGTTGCTTTCGTTAGCTGTATTCTATCACTTTGATGTGTCTACTTTTTATACTAACTTCAAAATCCGGACCGGGGTTGGAACTATTCCGGGGAAAGTTGGTAGAATTCGGCGACAGGTTGGTAGAATTGCCGCTCCGCCATACCGCTTTTACCGATCCAAGCAGAACGCAGAAGCGCTTTTCTTCTGCGAAAGGTCATCAAAAGGTTTTGCACCCAGGAAAGTTAGTGGAATCTCCGTCCCTTGTCCCCACTCCGCCCTGCACCACCCGCACTTTCCTCATCCAACCATAATTAGCCTTTTTAAAAAGCCCCAAACAGAGGCTGCCCTGCCCAGGCAGCCTCCGCTTCCATTTATTCGGCGCCGGTATCAGGACCAGCGGGACGTCAGCATCTTCCTGCGCGTGTAGAAGTTCACCCCGTCTGTTCCGTTCGCGTGAAGATCCCCGTAAAACGATTTTTTCCAGCCGGAGAACGGAAAGAACGCCATCGGAGCCGGAACGTTGACGTTGACGCCTAGCATGCCTACTTCGATGTCCTCCCGGAATTCCCGCACGGCACTGCCGCTCGTTGTATACAGTACGGCTCCGTTACCGAAGTCGGACTTATTCGTTACTTCAATCGCTTCGGTTAAATCCTTTACCCGGACGATCGACAGGACCGGAGCGAATATTTCCTTTTCCCATACTTTCATGGCTGACGTTACGTGGTCGAAAATCACCGGGCCGATAAAATAGCCGCCCGGAAGATCCCCGGTCACATCCTTCCGTCCGTCCCGGGCAAGCTCTGCCCCTTCCTCGATGCCTTCCTCGACAGCATCATGCACTTTCTTTAAGTGAGCGTCTCGGATCACCGGCCCGAGATTTACGTCAGACTGGAGGCCGTCACCGAGCTTCAGCTGATCGGCTCCCTGAATAAGACGCTCAACGACACTGTCTGCGATGTCTTCTGTGACGACGACAACGGACGTTGCCATGCAGCGCTGTCCGGCGCTTCCGAAAGCTCCGCCGATAATCCCTTCGATCGTCTTATCCATTTCGCAGTCTTTCAGGACGATCGAATGGTTTTTCGCTCCGGCCAGTGCCTGGACGCGTTTACCGTACTGCGTGCCGGTTTTATACACATACTCTGCGACCGGCTGTGAGCCGACGAAAGAGATCGCATCGACCTCTTCGTGCTCCAGCAGGCCGTTGACGACGTCGTGTGCGCCGTGGACAATGTTCAGCACGCCTTTCGGGAGGCCGGCTTCCATGAAAAGTTCCACAAGACGCTCTGCGAGAAGAGGGGTCTGCTCCGACGGTTTTAAGACGAACGTGTTTCCGCAGGCGACAGCAAGCGGGAACATCCAGCAAGGAACCATCATCGGAAAATTGAACGGCGTGATCCCGCCGACAACGCCGACCGGGTAGCGGTACATGCTCGATTCGATATGCGAAGCGATTTCCGGAAGCGCCTCGCCTTTCATCAAGTGGGGCGCTCCTGCCGCAAACTCGACGCATTCGATTCCACGCTGTACTTCCCCGTACGCATCGTCATAACACTTCCCGTTTTCGATCGTGATCAGTTCTGCCAGTTCCTCGAAATGATCCATCAGCAGCTGCTGGTACTTAAACAGGACGCGTGTGCGTTTTGGTACGGGCGTTCTTCTCCAGGAACGGAAAGCTTCCCGGGCGTTCGCGACCGCCCGGTCCACGTCCTCTTTGGAAGAAAGAGGGACCTGGGCAATTTCCTCCCCGGTCGCCGGATTCGGAACGCTTTTGTACGCTTCCGTCCTGGCTTCCACCCACTCTCCGTTAATAAAGTTCTGCAGTTTTTTTCCTGTATGCACTGTCATTGCAATCGCTCCTTTTCGGTTCGTTGATTTTTAAGCTCTTCGTAGTCAAACGCATACACTTTTTCGTACAGCTCCACAATATGCTCCGCCGAAGGGACGACCGGGTTATTCGCCGGGCTTCCGCTTGCGACGGCATCCGCTGCCATTTTCGGAAGCACGCGGCGGAACGCTTCTTCAGAAATCCCCCACGTTTTCAAGTTCGGAATCGTTAATTCTTCACAGAGCGAAACGACTTCATCGACAAACATATCGGCAACTTCTGGATCGGAATGGTGATTTTTCCCGGGAAATACGTGCCGGCCGATCGCGGCAAGCCGTTCGGTACAGCCCGGTTTCGCATATTCCAGCAGTACCGGAAGCAGCATCGCATTCGAGATGCCGTGGGGCACGTGAAACAAAGCACCGATCGGACGGGACATGCCGTGCACGAGACAGACCGAGGCGTTGGAAAACGCCATTCCCGCCTGCATCGAGCCGTAAATCATTTCGTCTCTTGCTTTAACGTTCGTCCCGTCCCGGTAAGCCGTTCCGAGGTTTTCCATAATGCGCTTAATGGCAGAAAGGGCGAGCTCATCGGTGAAAGCGTGCGCTTTTTTGGAAATATACGCTTCAACCGCATGGGTGAGTGCATCGACTCCCGTCGCTGCCGTAATGCCGGGCGGCGTGGAAACGGTTAAAAGCGGGTCGACGATCGCTGTATCGGGCATAAAGGCCGGCTGCTTGATCATCATTTTTACGTCGTCCGTGGTATTCGTTATCACCGTAACGTCTGTGGCCTCCGATCCGGTACCTCCCGTTGTCGGAATCGCGGTGAGTGGAAGCGGATCGTTTTTCGCGGTCGTTTTCCCGCCCGCGTAGTCACCGATATATCCTTCATTCTCTGCAAGGACGGCAGCGGCCTTCGCCGTATCGATACAGCTTCCTCCCCCAAGCGCTGTGACCGAGTCGCAGTTTTCGCTGCGGATCATATCCAGTGCCTCCTGTACGTAAACATCCGTCGGCTCGGACGCGATGCCGAGATACGTGACGTAATCGACACCGGCTTTCTGTAAATAATCGCAGCACGCATCCACGTACCCTAAACGGTGCATCACTTCATCGCTGATAATGAGCGTCTTCGTGCTTTTTCTGCTTACTTCTTTCCCGACTTCTGAAAAGCTGTTTTTCCCGTAAAAAATGCTTCGCGGCAGATGGACGGCGGAAAAACTCATAAAATGCCTCCTTTTAGATGGTTACCCTTCTAACAGATGCAACAGTTATGCCAACTTTTAGTAAAGGAGGAAATGTATCCGGTAAAGCAGTCCGGTACCGGCGTGTCGAGGAGAGACGTTAAAGAAGTCTCAAAAGAAAGCGTATACATAAAACAACACGTGTAGTCGACATATGTAGCGAAAAAGCTGCACTAAGTAATGTGCAGCTCCTTCATTTTTTTATACAGCGTTGTCCGGTGGATGCCTAATTTTTTCGCGGCCGATGTTTTATTATGGCCGGCTTCCAGAAGCGCCTGTTCAATGATTTCTTTTTCACTTTTTCCCCGTTCCTGCGATAGAAAGCTGCTGTCGCTATCAGAGGCGGTGGAGCCGGTAACGACAGCCGGCAGGTCCTTGAAGCGGATCGTCTGATTGTCCGTGAGGGTCAGCACCTGTTCCAGCAGGTTGACGAGTTCCCGGACGTTTCCCGGCCATGAGTAGTTGCGTAAAGCGGCGACGGCTTCTTTTTCAAATGCTTTTTCCGGCAGCTGGTGCTTTTCTGTAAGCAGCGGCACGTAATGTTCAATGAGCGAGGGGATATCCTCTTTTCTTTCTTTCAGCCGGGGAAGCTCGAGGTGAATGACGTTCAGCCGGTAGTACAAGTCTTTTCGGAACGTGCCGGCGGCCACTTTTTCCAGCAGGTTCTGATTTGTTGCGGTAATTACCCGCACGTCGAGCGGTATCACTTTGTGGCCACCGACGCGTACGACGGCTTCCTCCTCGAGCACCCGGAGGATTTTTGTCTGCATGTGCAGCGGCATATCCCCAATTTCGTCGAGAAAAATGGTTCCTTTATGGGCCGCTTCAAATTTCCCGGCCTGACCGCCTTTCCGGGCCCCGGTGAACGCTCCTTCCTCGTAGCCGAAAAGCTCGGCTTCCAACAACTGTTCCGGAATTGCCGCGCAGTTAATGCTCACAAACGGCTCGTCCGCCCGCGGGCTCATACTGCGTATCGCCTGGGCGAATACTTCCTTGCCGGTTCCGCTCTCTCCGGTAATCATGACCGTCGCTTTTGTCCGCGCCGCTTTTCGTGCCCGGCTTTTCGCCTGTTGGAGTGCGGAGCTCGTGCCGATCATTTTTTCAAACGTGACCTGCCGGCTTTCTTCCTCCGTCGGCATTGGGACGTCCGGAGCGGCTGAGAGGGGAGGGAGCGTTCGGCCCGCATTTTCAAGAATGTGATACAGCTCGCTCACTCCTTCAAAAATGAGCATGCCGATCGCCCCTGCTACTTTGTCGCCGCGCCAGATCGGGATGCGGTGCACGATCATTTTCTGGCCTTGAATCATCTGCGTTTTTCCGCGTTCCGGGCTCCCGGTTTCGACCGTTACGTGCAGGCGGGTGTTTTCGATTACTTCCGTGACCGGCCGTCCTTCCACGATCTCATCCTCCGGGATGCCGAGAAAATTCCGGTACGCTTTATTCATTTTCGTGATCCGGCTCAACTCATCGACGACCGCGATACCTTCATAGGCCGTTTCAAAAATCACATCGAGAATTTCCGCGTTCTGCCGGCTGGAAACACTGCTTTCCTTCAGCTCCTGAACGACTGCCTGGGACGTAACGAGGCCTAGGAAGATGCCGTCTTCCGTAACTGGCACCGCAGCCTCCCTGTCCGGATAATCTTCGGCAGAAAAGTCGGAAGAAAGCACCGGGGAAGGCTCGATCCACGAAGCGGGGAGAGGGAGATTCAAGTCGCGGTTTTCTTCAAGATAAGAAAGAACAGTTGATGCCTTCAAAATTCCCTCAACAAAATAATTTTCATCGATTACAGCAAGCACCGGTGTATTTTCTTTCTGAAACATCCGGACAGCTTCCCGGAGTGTTGCTGTATCAAAAAGAAACGCGTGTGTGAGTCGTTTCGCAGGGTGGTCAGTCATCGATTATACCTCCTGGACGAAGCAATTTACGTTTATCTTACCGCAGCAAAGAGAGGAAAGAAACTGGATAATAGAAAGCACGCTTTTATTGCATAAAAAGAACGGCATGACGATATATAGCATAAAACCAAAACAGTAGACGGGGATGTTCTTGAAGTTAAGAAAAGGATACTAGTACCAGAATTGTTTTTTAAGCCAAAATTTAAGTGCCCTACTTTTATAGGAATAAAGTCTTGAAAAAATTATTTATTTACCCGGATTTCGTTTCGTTAAACATGAAAATTGTATTTATCTTCAAAAATCAAAGCGAAAACATAAAATTGGATTGTAAAAAACGGTAATTTTTAGTAAAGTTACATAGGTATAATAGCTGAGCTGTTAAAATAGAAAATAATTTCCTAGTACATAAGTCGTTCAGTAAAATAAGCAGAAGATAAATGCTGCGCACTTCTGAAGCGCAGGCTGATGGAAAGGCAGTTTAGTTCTCTAAAGTGAAAAAAACAGCCGGTCGAAGAACTGGTAAAAACGTCCGCAGGGGTATTTTTTAATTTAATTAAAATCAAGGGGGGAAATATCATATGAAGAAAATGATTATTATTGGGGGAGCCATCGTTGTCACATCTGGAGCCGTTCTCTTTGGGCAGCTTTTTTGGAATGATGAAGTAGAACGTACCACAGAGGAAGCTATGGAACGTATTGAGACAGATCATGACGGCAACAGAAATCCCGGATCTTCAATTATCCGATTTCTGGAGGAAAAAGCTGAAGATCTGCCTGGAGCAGCCGCCGAAGCAGCCGCGGCAGAAAAAGACGACAGCAATACCGGAGCGTCCATCGATAATGACGATCACGGGAGTTATAAAGGAAATATCATAGAAGACGATACAACCAAAGGCGGATCAGAAAAGAAAGAGGGATCTTCCGCTGAAAAAGGAGATACCTCCTCTGCGTCCGGGAGCGGTTCTTTCTCCACTGGAATGGAAAAAGGGGCTGGTGCAGGTCAGATCGGAGGATCTTCTTCTGAGAAAAAAGAAAACCGCTCCGATAACCGTGCTGCGCCGTCCTCCGACCGGGGGGACAACGCAGCCAGCCGAGCTTCCGAAAACCGCGGCGGAGCTTCTGAGCGCGCCTCGGAACGCGGCAAGTCCCAAAGCGGGAGCGCCCCGGGGCAGAGCGGAAACCGTGGAGCCGGTCTGAAGCTTGAGGCGCAGGAAATCCTCGATACGTATTTGGAACAGTTTGAGGAGCTGCAGAGCCAGGAGATAGAAATCGTGGAACAGGTGGTTTCTGACGCCCGGAGCGACTATAAAAAGTACGAGGCCGGGGAGATGAACGAATCAGGCAATGAAATTCAGGCCCGCTACGTGGAACGGGTACAGCGTCTGGAAAACCAGGCAGATGACCGGTTTGACGATATTTATGAAGAATTGCAGACGGCCCTCGAGGAACACGGGCACGATCCGGATAAAGCAGTGGAGTTCAAGCTGATTTACAATGCAGAAAAAGAGACCCGACGCCTGGAAGCCATCAATCAGATTTTCGACCATTAAAGAGAAACAACAACATCACTGATGGAGGATATTATGGAAGAAACAATCAGTTTAAAAGAAATACTTGAAACAATAAAAAAACGACTTGTTATGATTACTGTTATAACGCTGATGGCGGTGTCGGCGAGCGCTGCAGTCAGCTACCTTGTACTGACGCCAAAATATGAAACATCCACCCAGGTACTCGTCAGCCAGGCGGCAACAGGGGCCTCGATTCTCTCCTCTGCCAATCCATTTGAGAGTGATTCGACGTATATTGACACATATAACGTCATTCTTCAGAGTCCGTATATTCTTGATCAGGTAAATGAAGCGGTTGGTATGACGGCAAACCCGCAGCTGAGTGTCAATCAGGAGGGGGAGTCACAAGTCGTGACGATCCGGATTGAAGATACGGATCCGGTGCGTGCGGTGGAAACGGCGAATGTTACAGCAGAAGTCTTCCAGGAAGAGATTGCGATGCTTCTGAACATCGATAACATTCATATTTTATCTCCGGCAGATATAAGCGACACCGTGACACCCGTCAGTCCGAACCCTGCGCTGAATATGGCTATTGCCTTTGTGGTCGGTCTGATGGGCTCGGTCGGGCTCGCCTTTCTCCTGGAATTTCTTAATAATACGATCCGGAACGAACAGGACGTGGAAAAAGTGCTCGATCTGCCGGTGCTCGGCTCTGTCAGCATTATCGATGAGGAAGATAAAAACTGGAACGACGGCGGCAGCGACATGGACACGGAAGTGACCGAAAGGAGGGAACAGAGCGGTGCGTAACTTATTTAAAAAGAAATCGGTGCAGAGTTCTTTAAACGACATGCAGCGAAGCCTGATTGCTCATTTCCGGCCGAAATCACCGGTCGCAGAGCAGTACCGGACGATCCGCACGAATCTGCAGTATGCCACGCTTGACCCCGCAAGGAAAATTGTTGTCACATCGACTGCCCCATCCGAAGGGAAGTCAACAACTGCAGCCAATGTGGCTACGATGCTTTCGCAGCAGGACAAGCGGGTGCTCTTGATTGATGCCGATCTGCGCAAACCAACTACCCATTACACGTTCACCCTCGAAAACCACGTCGGACTGACAACGATGCTCATCCATCAGACAAAACTGGACCGTACCGCCCAGAAAACGGCTGTCCCGTATCTGGACGTGTTAACGTCCGGTCCTATTCCGCCAAAACCCGCAGAACTTCTCGGGTCAGAGCGGATGGACTGGCTGCTGGAAACCGCGCAGGAGGAATACGACTATGTGGTGATGGACACACCGCCAATCCTTGCGGTAACCGATGCGCAGGTACTTTCAACGAAAAGTGACGGGGTTATTCTTGTGGCCGGAAGCGGTTCGACAAAACAGGATGATGCGGTGAAGGCTAAAGAGCTGCTCACCAACGTTTCGGCTAATATTCTGGGTGTTGTGCTGAACAAAAGACAAAAGAAACAGGGCGGGTACTACTACTATTACGGAGAAAAATAAGGACATCGATTCATAGAGAGAAGGGGGAAGCTGTTTTGATTGATATTCATACGCATATCCTGCCCGGACTGGACGACGGGGCACCTACACTGGAAGATGCTGTGGAAATGGCTGAAGCGGCAGCTGCAGCCGGTATTACAAAACTCATTGCCACTCCGCACCATCAGTCAGGGACCTTTTATAACCCCGGCAGAACGATCAAACAGGAAACAAAAAAATTAAATAATGAGCTGCAGAAACGCAACATTGCTCTGGAAGTTTATCCCGGGCAGGAAATCCGCCTGCACGGAGAGATTATCCAGGAACTGCAGGCAGGAAGCGCCATTACGCTTGCGGCCAGTCCGTACGTGCTTGTGGAACTGCCGGAAGATCAGGTGCCGACCTACGCTGCAAACGTATTTTATGACCTGCAGATGGCAGGCTACAAACCTATAATCGCACACCCGGAGCGGAACGAAGAACTACGTGCCCGTCCGGAGCTTCTGTACCGCTTCGTTAAAAACGGGGCGCTGACTCAACTGACAGCAGGAAGCGTTCTCGGAAATTTCGGCCGGAAAGTAAAGCGTTTTACCGGAGATATTATCGAAGCGCGGCTGGCACATTTTCTTGCTACGGACGCGCATGATACGGCTCACCGGGGCTTTTTGCTGGAAGAGGCGGAGCAGACGGTGAGCCGGAAATTCGGAGAGCGGACGGTGGAACAATGGCGTTATAACGCTGGGCAGGTGCTCAATCAGGGAGGGGCCCGGCGTGAACAGCCGATGCATATTAAGCGTCGGCGTCTGTTTCGGTAGCTTCCACGAAATTCTTCCTGTACCGTTCCTGTGAAAAAAAGTATAATGAAGGAAACAATAGGAAGCAGGAGGGAAAGTAGTGCAAAAGTTTATCATGGCCGGAGTTATCATCAGTGCTATATTAATCATCCTCGGCGGGCGCTTTTATTATAATGAAAAACTGGAAGAAACGGCTACTTCTGCACAGGAGCAGATGAATGGCACGGACGCTGTGCAGCTGGATGAAAATGTGGAGGAAGAAGTGACAGAAGAAGTGACAGAAGAAGTGGAAGAAGTAGAGGAATCCGCAGACGAGAGCGGTACAGAGCAGGCAGAGGACAATGAAGTGGAAGAGCTGACGGACGGACTTCAAACGCCGATAGCTGAGCTCCTTGCGGAAAAAGAAGCCGATGGGGAAGCCGTTAACATTCTGGTAGCCGGTTCCCGCTCCTCCACAGACTACTATGACCAGGGAATCACCCCGTGGCCCGTGCTTCTGCAGGAGGAGCTGAACGAGGCATACGGTGACGATTTGTTTCAAGTGGAAAGCATAACGTTCGGCGTGCATACTTCTCAGGAAATCATCGATCAGAATGCCCACACGGCGCTGGCGGACGAAGAAGCAGATATTTTTATTCTGGAAAGCTTTAACTGGAACGATAACCTGGCAGCGGTGCCGATGGAAAACGCCCGCGGAAACCTGATGGAAATGGTTTCTGTCGTGGAACAGGAAAACGAAGATGTCTTCGTCATGATCCAGCCATCCGCTCCGGTTCACGGCACGAGCATCTATCCGGACCAGGTGGAAGAATTTGAAGCCTTCGTACTCGACGGCGACTACGACTACGTGGACCACTGGGAAGCCTGGCCGCCCGTGGATGACGACGAGCTGCTGGATTACCTTGACGAAGACAACCAGAACATGCCGAACCAGGAGGGCCACGAGCTCTGGACAGAACATTTGAGCAGCTGGTTCATCAGCGAGTAAATATGTTGCGGGAAGCCTGTCAGAAAGCTCTGACAGGCTTCTTTCTGCTTTCCTGCGTGGGCAGCAGAAATCCGAAGCGTTATTCTTCTGCGAAAGTGATGGAAAAGCGGGCAGGAGTTCTCGATGCTGGTAGAATTTGTGGTTCTGTCAATAAAGTAGACAAAAGTCTATCAACTTTTTTCCCTCGCTCCGCCTGTTTTTCCTACTCCTGCAGGCCTTCGTGCCATCAGCCGGCCTGCGCCCTGATAGAAGGGGCTATCTCTCCTTTTT
>NZ_PZJJ01000057.1 GCF_003044065.1 Alkalicoccus saliphilus | reverse complement strand
CCCTTCTATCAGGGCGCAGGCCGGCTGATGGCACGAAGGCCTGCAGGAGTAGGAAAAAAAGGCGGAGCGAGGGAAAAAAGTTGATAGACTTTTGTCTACTTTATTGACAGAACCACAAATTCTACCAGCTTTCCAGAATGCAGCACGTACGGTAACCTTTCGCAGGGGAAATAGGCTTCTGCGTTCTTACTGGATCCGGAAAAAGGGCGACTGCTCCGTAGGCTGTACTGATCGGAAATGGAGGCCTTTCAAGCTGTTTTTATCAAAAGAAGCTCCCCGGACGCAATGATCAGCGTTGGGGAGCTTAGTTTATTTCCATTTTCTAATTATCTATCTGTTCTTCTTCCGGATCATCCAATTCGAGGTGCTCCTGCAGCACGTGGGAAAGCTCTTCGACACTTTCTTCATCAGGCATGTAGTAATACACGTCATCAATTTCTCCGTCGTCGCCTTCGATTTCATGCTGCTTGATTTTATTAAGGGCATCTCTGTAATTGGATTGAATGTCCCACACTTCTCTTAAGCTGAAGCTCGTCCGGACGTTGTCTTCGATCGCGCCTAATATTTCTTCGACACGAGTAATAGAAGAAAAGCTGGCCCCTTCGTGAAGAATGCCGGTGATGACTCTGCGCTGTCTTTCGGTGCGGCCTAGATCACCCCTCGGATCCTTGTCCCGCATAGTCGTATAGATGCGCGTTTCCTCCCCGTTCAGCTGAATAGGTCCTTCTTCAAAATCAACGTCTCTATGCGTAAACTCGAAGTGGTTGTTCACTTCGATACCATCGACAGCGTCCACCATATCCACGAGTCCTTCCATATCAATGCGCACAAAATAGTCCACAGGGACGTCCATGAAATTTTCCACGGTGCGGATTGTCATCTGCGTGCCGCCGAACGCGTAGGCGTGGTTGATTTTATCTTTTTCCCCTTTGCCGACGAGTTCCGTGTACGTATCACGGGGAATGCTGACCATCTGGGTGGAGTCTTCTTCCGGATTCACCGTCAGTAAAATCAGGGCATCGGACCGCTGGTACGGATCGTGGTCCCCTTCCGGCTCATCTACTCCCATCAAAAGGACAGAAAAAGGATCGCCTTCCTCAAAGTCAATTGTATCGAGACGCCGTTCCGTTTCCTGCCGCTCGATTTCTTCCTGAATATTTGTGAAAGTAGAGGCAATTTTGTTCCATCCGTAGCTTCCTGCAGCAACAACCAGTACACCAATACTCGTCACGGCAACGAGCAGAATTTTTTTCCATTTAATTGAATTCAATGTTTTATCACCTGACTATTTTTTATTGGAACCTGCCTGATAGGCCGGGTCCATTTTATATTTTCTGCCGGTCCGGGAAACTTTTTTCCAGTCCCGGTTGAAGAAATAGGCAATGCTGCCGTACATAACAAAATACATCGTGACGAAACGATGGATAAACACATCAAAAATAACCGTATTGATCAAGCGGAGTTTGTCGCCTTTTTCAAAGGTAAAGCCGTATCTTTTTACCTGCCTGATAGCGAGCAGATTGTAAACAAAATTAAATAATAAAATATAAGAAAGGTAAATGACCACAAAGCCGATGAATACAATCGCCAGGTTCAGCAGGGCGTTGGCGACAAAGAATCCGGCTGTGATGTAAGCGGCGAGAATCCCGACGAAAAAGGATTCAATGATGTAAAAAAACGACACAGGCTTCGTCAGGACGGTTTTCGTTAAAAAGCCCCGGAAGTGAACGAGGCAGTCCATATAGGATTTCTGCCAGCGGATGCGCTGTTTAAATAAATCCCTCCACGTTTCCGGGAGTTCAGTGTAGCTGATTGCCTCGGTAATGAGCAGCACTTTTTTATGTTTCTGCCGGGCGATATAGCGATGTATTTTCAGCGTGATGTCGATATCCTCTCCGACAGAGGAGCGGTAGCCTTTGACATCGATCAGCGCCTGCTTGTCAAAAATCCCAAACGCGCCGGAAATAATAGCTAAAGCCTGAAAGCGCGCAAGAGAGAGCTTTGTGACATAAAAAGCTTTTAAGAAATCGAGCATCTGTACCCGGACGAGCATTTTCGTGCCGGCTAAGGACAACTTTTTCAAAGGACTGGATGATTTTGTCTGCAGGACGTGTACCATCCCGCCCGCTGCAATGACATCAGGATCCGCAAATTTTTCGTTGACCACTGTCAGCGCCGGCGCGGTTAAAATCGTATCTGCGTCGAGCGTGACGATTAATTCTTTGTCGGAATGTTCGATTCCTGCGTTTAAAGCATCCGCTTTTCCGCCGTTTACTTTGTTGACGACGTAAATATGCGGAAACACTTCCGACCGGTATACTCCCGTAATCTCCTCATGCGTCAGCTGGCGGTTCACTGCTTTTGGACTCTCATAAAGCTGCAAAGAATTGTTCAATATAGTGAACGTTTCATCCGTGGAGCCATCATTGATGTAGATAACCTCATAATTTTCATAAGCAAGCGACTTCATGCTTTCGACGGAAGTTTCTATAATGCCGGCTTCATTAAATGAGGGGACGAGAATGCTGATCCCTTTTTCCGATTCAGGGTTCAGCTGCATTCGTTCATCTTTTTCACGGAACCAGGGAAGGCAGTGAAACAAATGAAGCACTGGAAAAAATAAACATAAACAGAAAAAGATAATCAAAAATAATTCCAAAATCCTACTCCTCCTTAAAGGTGTGTTCGTTCGTTAATTTGTTCATTAATTAATAAGAAATTTCCAAAGCATCCTATACAGGCTCTTAAAGATTAAATTCCGGGAAATAATTCTTCATTATATAGGGATAATGAGAATATTTATATATGTTATCACAAGTATAAGTTCTCTGCAGGACAAATTTTCATTAAAATGAACAAAAAATGAGGTAAAGTAAGTAAGAGTGTATTTGAATGGTATTGCCACTTTAGGCCCAAATATAGAACCTTTTCTTCTTGCCGAAGTGTATCAGGAAAAAATAAGCATGAGATTTTGAAGAGGTGAATGGAAATAGAAGGAAAAATATTTTTTTTGACTATTTTTTGAGGAGAGCTATTTTCCAGCGAAAGCACTGGGAAATTGTTCCGGAACGGGTAAGTTGATATTTCTGCGGCAGGTTCATTTACCGGGCACCTGCCGTCCGGCGTGGTGGTGATTTTTCTGTTTGAATAAGGAATATTCATTTCGATGGAACAAACATTCCTCTGGAGGATGCACCTTCTGTCATCAACGCTGGAATACTTCCTCTGCGCTCCTGCTGCCTCATTTCTTCGGGCCTATTAAAACCAGTTTTTCATACTAAGTACATGCAAAGAAGTTGAATGGCGAGGGGATAAAAAAGGGGCGGTGGAAGAGCTGAAAAAAGTCTCATGGCTGATGGAATCCGGAAGAGGAGGAATTTCACTGGTGATTCTTCGGAGCCTGTCAATTGCTGCGGCCGGGGCTCTTTTTTACGCAAAAAAGCTGTCCGATGGATTAAGACAGCTTCTCTGGAAAGATCACAGGTGGAAAACGGAAATGGCAGTTCTGCACTGTTTTTTACTTGCTGACGGTCTCCTGCTGTTTTAATCCGAGACGAATCAGTTCCAGAATGGCTGTGGAGCGTTTTGTAATACCCTGTCTGTTTTGATAGTTTTCAATTTCTTTTAATAACTCCATAGGGACACGAACAACTACAGATTTAACGTTCATCGTCATTCCCTCCTCTAATTATTACGTAGAATTCTTATATATATTTTACCAAGTAAAGACAGAAAATAGAATTATCCAGCTTGAGACTTCCTCCACGGCAAGCCCACTGTTGGAACTCTTTTCACTAACAACGAGCGTGGCTTTCGTGTAAACTTTGAGAAATAAAGTTTATTTTCCAACAAATCAAGATGCCCTGACTATTTCCAGTATTAAAGACCTTTTCTCCAGGGTTCTTCAGGAAACGATCTGCTAAGATAAACCAGAAGAAAAACGTCCTTTCTTTCCTTATGTAAAAATTAACACAGCTGAATAAACAAACTGTCGGCAGAAATAAAATTGAAATAGGTGTTGAAATACATAGCGGGGGTATCGTATAATGAAATTATAAAGGCGCTGGAGGCGCAGCGAAAGGAGAGGGCGGTATGACCACCTCGAGCAAAAAGGTCGTTCAGCCGGATAAGCAGCAGATGCTGAACCGTCTGAAAAGAATTGAAGGTCAGGTCCGCGGTATTCACAAAATGGTGGAAGAGGACCGTTACTGTGTGGATGTGATGCACCAGGTGTCTGCCGTCAACTCAGCGCTCAATAAAGTCTCGCTTGCGCTGCTTGCAGACCATACGCATCACTGTGTTGCACGGGCTGTGAAGGAAGACAACGGCGCAGAAGCCATTGATGAAGTACTCGATGTCATGGAACGGATGCTTAAATAATCGAAGGAGGAAGATAATATGTTAAACAAAACATTAAAAGTAGAAGGAATGACGTGTGATCACTGTGTGTCAGCAGTGGAAGGAAGCGTCGGCAGTCTGAAAGGCGTCGATAAAGTGAAAGTTGATCTTAACCAGAACACAGTGGATGTTGTATTCCATGAGGACCAGGTGTCGGAAGATCAGATTAAAGAAGCGATCGACGACCAGGGATACGACGTCGTTTCCTCATAATGAAATCAAAGCCGGCGGATGCTTTCTTAAGGAACAGCCGCCGGCCTTATTTTAAAATTTTATATACGGTACAGGGGTATTGTATGTCAAAGAAATGAAGGAGGTCCCATTTTATGAAGAAAATTAACGTATCCGTTTCCGGTATGACGTGTGCTTCGTGCGTCAACCGGGTGGAAAAATCCATTAATAAAGTGGAAGGCGTGGAAGAGGCACAGGTGAACCTTGCTTCTCACAGCGCGCAGGTACAGGTGGACGACTCTGTTACGACTGATCAGATTATTAAAGCGGTGGAAAAGCTCGGTTACGGGGCGGAGATTCAGGAAGACAGCGTCAAGGACCGCTCTGACGAAGAAAAGTCCGAGTCGGATTCGCTGAAAAAAAGTGTTTTCTGGAGCAGTCTCATAACGGCAGTGGTACTTATCGGAAGTATTCCGCACATGATGGCCGGCTGGGGGGACTGGGTACCGGCATTTCTTGCGAGTCCGTACATGCTTTTGATTCTGACCACTTTCGTCCAGCTCGGTCCGGGACGCCGTTTTTATACAAGCAGCTATAAAGTGTTGAAAAGTGGTTCGGCGGATATGAATGTGCTTGTTGCGATGGGAACGACAGCTGCCTGGTTTTACAGCGGGGCGCTGACATTGTTCCCGGGATATCTGACCGGCCTCGGTTTTCCAAATGAGCTTTACTATGATGTGACGACCGTTATTACAACACTTATTCTCGTCGGACGCTACCTGGAAGCAAAAGCAAAAGGACAGACATCGACGGCGATCAAAAAACTGATGAACATGCAGGCAAAAACGGCGCGCGTCATGCGCGGCGGGGAGCAGAAAGAGATTCCTCTAGAGCAGGTAGAGATCGGTGATGAGATCATCGTACGCCCAGGCGAACGGGTGCCGGTGGACGGACGTCTTATAAAAGGGGCTTCCTCCGTGGATGAATCGATGCTTACCGGGGAGTCCCTCCCGGTGGAGAAACAGGTGGAGGACGATGTTATCGGAGCAACGATCAATAAGTCCGGCAGTTTTACGATGAAAGCGTCGAAAGTCGGAAAAGACACGGTGCTTTCCCAGATTATCCGGATGGTGAATGAAGCGCAGGGTTCCAAAGCGCCGATTCAGCGGATCGTCGACGTAATCGCGGCCTACTTTGTTCCGGCTGTTGTACTTGTTGCTCTTGGAAGTGCCGCTGTCTGGTTCTTCTTCGGACCGCAGCCGGCGACCATTATGGCGCTGACGACGTTTATCGCAGTGCTGATTATTGCCTGCCCGTGCGCCCTCGGTCTTGCGACACCGACAGCGATCATGGTCGGCACGGAAAAAGGGGCGGAAAACGGCATTCTGATCAAGGACGCCACGAGCCTCGAACGTGTGAAAAAAGTCGATACGATCGTTTTTGATAAAACCGGCACGATTACGGAAGGAAAGCCGGTAGTGACCGATTTGATTCTGTCCGGAAGCCTGACAGATGAAGAGCTTCTGCAGATGGCCGCTTCCGTAGAGAACAGTTCGGAGCATCCGCTCGGGGAAGCAATTGTAGAGGCCGCAAAAGAGGAAGGCATTCCGCTTATCGAGCCGGAAAGCTTCCAGTCAGTTACCGGGCACGGCATTGAAGCAAAATGGAACGGAAAAGAAGTTTTGATCGGTAACGAAAAGCTGATGCGCGACCGCGGCGTGGACACAGCAGCGATCAGCAGTCAGGCTTCCGAGCTTGCAAAAGCAGGCAAAACGCCGATGTTTGCAGCAGTCGACGGCATGGCCGCCGGTATTTTGGCTGTAGCCGATACGCTGAAAGCAGATGTGAAGCAGTCTGTTGAAACGCTGCAGGAAATGGGACTGGAAGTGCTGATGCTTACCGGTGACCACGAAGATACCGCAGCGGCTATCGCCCGCGAAGCCGGGATTGATGATTATATTGCCCAGGTGCTACCGGAGCACAAGGCGGAAGCGATCAAAGAGCTTCAGGATAAAGGAAAAGTTGTTGCCATGGTAGGGGATGGAATCAACGACGCGCCGGCACTTGCCCAGGCGGACGTCGGCATGGCGATCGGTACAGGTACGGATGTGGCGATGGAAACTGCGAATATTACCTTGATGAAAGGGGATATCGCCAAAGTTGTTACGGCCGTCCGGCTGTCAAGAACAACGATGCGTATGATCCGCCAGAACCTCGGCTGGGCGTTCGGCTACAACGTCGTGTTGATCCCTGTCGCAGCAGGAGCCCTGTTCCCGGTGTTCGGTATTCTTCTTAATCCGATGCTCGCTGGTCTTGCGATGGCGTTAAGCTCTGTTTCCGTGGTACTGAATACACTGCGTCTTAGAAAATTCAAATCCGTTCAGGCTTAACGAATTGGCCGCTCCGGTCTTTAACCGGGGCGGCTTTTTTACTTTCATGAAGGTACTTGAAGAGCGGAACGCCGTAAAGGATGCTGGAAGTTTGCTTTTCGTCTTAAAAAGGAAATGTATATGTAAGCGAAGTCCAGCCGCAGCGGGTGTCCGACTGTTCACATATATTTCCCTGCCCCCTGTTTTTTGAATGAAGGAGGGATTCCTGTGAAAAAGCTGAAAGCGTCCGCCCTGCTTTTCGCTGTTGTCACCGTGCTTACAGCCTGTGGAGGAAACGGTTATTATTTGTGAGAAAAGCCCCTGAAATACGGAAGAACGGCCCGGGAATCTGTTTCCGGCCGTTCTATTTTTATTTGTATCCGAATAAAATATGTTTATAAAGAGAGAATTCTCTGAAGCTACTTTTCAGCAGTTTTCGAAGGCATACGACCAACTTCCCAGAAGCCGGGTCCTGCTAAAAAATAAGTAAGTATTTCTAATTAATTGCAGAAAAAATAGTTTAATACTGGTTTGCAGGGGGTAAGTGAATCGTTACTCAGTGGAAGAACGTTGTATGACTTTATTCAGGGTGCTTTCCTTTTTCTTGGCTTAAACGAAGGACGATAAAACATCTTCCACAGAGCGAACTCAGTTCGTAACTTTCAAGTGCTTTATTCATTTTATTGAACAGACGCTGCAGGTTTGTTTTGAAGTTCCGGCTGGTCACCGAACGAAAAAATAAAGCAGGGAGTGTAAAGCGATGCGTATTTCACCGGAGGAAATGGTGTATTATCAGGAATTCCCGTCTTATGCTGAGAAGATTTTCCGCATCCTTCAGGAACTCACCCAGTCTGAAAATATGTACGTGTCCCACATTGGCAGCTCGACGCTTACAATACTTGAAAGCTTTACGAATAATGACGTTCCTCTGGAAAAGAACACGAAAATTTCTTTGGAAGACACTTACTGCCGGCTCGTTGCGCTTGGAGGAAGGAAGCCGCTGCTGATTGAGGATACACAGACCCATCCGCTTACTTCCCACCTCGGGCTCAATAAAAAATATGGTATCCGCTCCTACATCGGTGCTCCGATTATTTTAAAAGGAGGGGAACTGTTCGGAACAGTCTGCATGGTGGATACTCGTCCGGCTCAGTTTAACGAAAAATCCCTCCGCCAGCTTGGCAACATGGCCGCACTTCTTGGGCTTGTCATTGAACTGGAATACGGCAGGCTCCACGATCAGCGGACAGGGGTTCTGAACCGTTCGGTGCTCGATCAGATCAATGAAAGAACGAACAATGCGGCCTGTTTTCATCTGCGTGTGACGAATTTTTCCGCTGTTTCGGAAGCGGTCGGTTCGTCTGCAGCAGAAGCAGCGCTTGTTGAATTTTCCAGGCGTCTGCAGGAGTTTGTCGAAGCGAGAGACTTGTTTATCAGTCCGGCTCCGGATGAATTTCTTTTGTATGTCGCCGCGGTTCCCGAATCGGAGAACCTGCTGGAGATGACTGCCCGTCTCCAGGAAATTCTCCGCATTCCGGTAAAAGTGCGCGGAAGAGAGATCGCTTTTTCCGTAAGTACCGGGGTGAGCGCTGCTTCTCCGGACGGCATGCCGACGCATGAGCTTTTCCATCAGGCTTCGCTTGCACTGGAAGAGTCCGGGAAACTCGGCGAAAACCAGATTACGATGTATGAGGAAACATTCAGCGAGCAGATTACCCGGGAGCGGTTTCTTTTCCAGGAGCTTCCGCGGGCGATGGACAGAAGGGATTTTTACCTTGTTTTTCAGCCGCAGTTTGAAACTGATACGATGGAATTTTCCGGTGTGGAGGCCTTCGTCCGCTGGGAGCACCCAGGGCTCGGGGACATCCCGGAAGAAACGTTTTTTCCGATCGTGGAAAAGGCAGGGAAGCTTTATGAACTGGAGCGGTGGGTCATTGCCCAGGTATGCCGTACGCTTTCCTCCGCACAAATAGAACATAACTTTCGTGTGTCGGTAAACCTGTCGGGTGCCCACTCTCCGAATGTGTTAATTCCTTATTTGCGGGAAGTGCTCTGGAATACGAAAGCAAATCCGTTCCTGCTTGTGTTTGAATTTGCCGAGCCGACGTCGGCTGGGGAGCTTACTAAGCTCGGCCAGCTCTCGGAAGAAATCCGCCGCCTCGGCATTCAGGTAGCGATCGATGATTTCGGTTCCGGGCCTGCTTCCTTAAAAGTTATTCAAAATGTGCCGATGGACGTTTTGAAGCTTTCTGCGGATTTTTCCACCCGGGCTGTGTCAGAGGAGAGCAGCCGTATTGTCCTCGACCAGCTCCGGAAGCTTGGGAAAGTGTTTCATTTTGACCTTTTTGCTCAGGGAATTGAGAGCAGAAACCAGCTGGAAACACTCAAACGGGCGAAAATTAACTTGATGCAGGGCCCGTACTTTTCCCGGCCGCTGCGTCTGGAAATATTGAAAGCCCATCTCGAGCACGATCCCGGTTTTTCGAGCGCCGTGGAAAAGAGAGCAGGGGAACAGGCATAATATACAGCAAAAAGTCAAAAAACACACCGGGGCGCTCTGGTGTGTTTTTTGTTTGTACAAAACTTCGATTTAGTCGGCTGGTCATTTTTTGTGAAAGCAGGAATGAGCCGAACGAGCAGAGAATGAAAAGAAAGGGGCATTGCATTGGAGAGGAGAAATGAATTATGGAAACAATCGATGAATATTTAATGAAAATAGATAATCCGGACCACCGGAGCCGTGTGAGGGAAGTGCTGGACTGGACGGAGAAGGCGTTTCCGGAGCTCGAAGCAAAAATAGCCTGGAACCAGCCGGTGTTTACCCACCATGGAACGTTTATTATCGGCTACAGTACGTCAAAAAAGCATCTGGCTGCTGCGCCGGAACAAGCAGGCATCGATCAATTTGCAGGTGAAATTACAGAGGCCGGCTATTACTATACGAAGCAGCTTATCCGCATGCCGTGGGAAATGCCGGTCGATTTTTCCCTGCTGAAGGAAATCATCCGCTTTAACATGGAGGATAAAAAAGACTGTAACACGTTCTGGAGAAAGTAGAGCAGTTACGTTTTTCCTGTTTATCGGGTGAAAAGCCCGGGTACACGGTGAAAAAAGGAGGGAATGCTGATGCCATGGAGTATGGATGACTATCCGAGTTCCTGGAAAAACTTGAACAGTACGATACGTAAAAAAGCGATCGAAATTGGCAATTCGATGCTGGAAGACGGCCATAAAGAGAGCGATGCCATTCCTATCGCCACCGAACAGGCGAAAAAATGGTATGACGATGCTTCGGAAAAAGAACGAAAAGAATTCAACAGGAGGTCTGAGTCGGAGATCACCTCTCCGGATGAAGACGACGATTCCCGTCCGGAAATGATGGAAAAGGACGTGTTCGTGCTGCCTCATGACGACGGCTGGGCCGTCCAGTCTGAAGACGCGAAGCAGGCCTCGAACGTGTACGATAAAAAACAGGATGCTGTCGAACGTGCAAAAGAGATTGCTGAAAAGAAGCAGACAGCTGTCGTCGTCCACAAAAAGGACAACTCGGTGGAGAAAAAATACAATTATGATGAAGAAACTAAAGGGAAAAGCTGATAGAAAACAGAGCCGCCTCATGCTGTGAGGTGGTTTTTATGTATTTTGGAGAGCTGGAGTTGTAAAGGTCATTTCATAGCTTATTTACTCTCGGAAAGTTGGTAGAATTGTCCGGGAATTTGGTAGAAATACGGGGGAGGGTGGTAGTATTCGGAGCAGTTGGCAGAAAAACAGTGGAGGTTGGAAGTATTCCCTCCGGCAGTTGGAACTATTGTGCCTCTGTCAATAAAGTAGACAAAAGTCTATCAACTTTTTTCCCTCGCTCCGCCTGTTTTTCCTACTCCTGCAGGCCTTCGTGCCATCAGCCGGCCTGCGCCCTGATAGAAGGGGCTATCTCTCCTTTTTTCTGTCGTTCGAACGCAGCCGGCGTCTCATAGCCCAGCGTGGAGTGCAGCCGT
>NZ_PZJJ01000056.1 GCF_003044065.1 Alkalicoccus saliphilus | reverse complement strand
GCCTGCTGCAGCTCCAGCAGGAAAATAAAAAGAAGGTTTCTCTTCTAAATAACGTGTTGATTCCATCCTTTCTTCCATTCAGGAAAAGCTTTTTCCTCCGGAACGTCCGGCGGGGACGCCGGTGGGAGAAAGCGAAGTCAGAAGATCCTTTTCCATGGCCGAAGGGCAAACAGCTGATGACGAGCCTCACGGCAAGGGCTGAGCGCAGGAGAAAGCTATACATTCAGAAGAATAATTATTCTGAAATCAAGACTTAATCAACACTCTGGAAGCCTGTCAGAATACTATCTGACAGGCTTTTTTATTTGATAATGGAAGTTATCAAATCGTCCTTATTGTTCTAAAGGAGCCGACTCGCGACGGCTGTGCCCGGAGGAAGCAATTTACGCAGCTGACTGCTTAAATCAGCTGCGATCGGAAATCAGCTGCTGCTTTACGGGGAGATTGGGAAGAAGCAATCGCTGAAATGACGGATATACCGTCTGCACCTGACTGAAGAATCGCTTTAGTATGCTCAGGCTGTATACCGCCGATAGCGACAATTGGGATATTAATGCCGCTTTCACGCATCTGGGTGATTCGTTCCGGCCCGACCACGGCCTTGGCATCCTGTTTGGAAAAAGTAGCGTACATCGGACCGACGCCTACATAATCGGCCCCCGCTTCCACTGCTTCGGCAGCTTCTTCAATCGTGTAGGCAGAAACTCCAAGTACAGCTGAACTGCCAATGATCTTTCTCGCTTCTGATGCACGTAGATCTTCCTGACCGACATGCAGGCCATCTGCCCCGGATTTCACGGCGAGCTCTGCGTCATCATTAACGATAAAAGGAACTTTAAATCTGCTGCAGACTTCCTTAGCTTTTAAAGCGAGGTGAAGACGCTCTTCTTCCGACTGAACACTTTTTTCTCCTTTTTCACGAAGCTGAAACATCGTTACTCCGCCTTCAAGAGCTTCGGTAAGCACTTGAAAAAAGTCCCGGGAAGTATCCTGGGTGCCGGCGATAAAGTAAAGAGACAGCTGCTCTCTGGAAAATGAACCTGTCATTCCTGTTCCACCTCCACGTGGACAGAAGCACGGTTTTCCCCGCGGTGTGCCGCATGATAAACCGGACCGGCACCTTCTCCTGCAGAGCGTGCTTCACTCAGCGCCAGGTGTATAAATGCCTTGGAGCTGTAAACGGCATCGTGCAGAGCTTTTCCTTTGGCCATATAAGCAGTAATAGCAGCTGAATACGTGCACCCTGTTCCATGTGTGTGCGGCGTATCGAGTTTTGGTACGTGATAGTAATGAAAAGCGGCTCCGTCGTATAAAATGTCTGTAATCCAGTCAGTACCTTCTTCGTGGCCCCCTTTTAAAAGAACTGCTTCCGCACCGAAAGAAATGAGGTCCCGCATTATTTCCTTCCTCGTCTGCAGTGTTCCGGCTTTTTTCCCTGTGAGTGCTTCCGCTTCCGGAATATTTGGAGTAATGAGTGCCGCGTGGGGAAAGAGCTTTTTAATCAGTGCCTTTTCAGCTTTTTCCTCAAGCAGCTGATCTCCGGAAGTAGCAATCATTACCGGATCCACTATAAGGGGAGGGAAATCTTCTTTTGAAGCAAAATCAGCAACAATTTTGATTCGTTCTTCATCGAACAGCATCCCGGTTTTGACAGCATCAGCTCCGATGTCTGACATAACAGAGCTGATCTGGGCTTTAAGAGCTTCGGGGGAGGCAGGATAGACACCCTGTACACCGAGTGTATTCTGGGCGGTAAGAGCTGTAATGGCACTTGTTCCATATACATCCAGCTCCTGGAATGTTTTCAGGTCTGCCTGAATTCCGGCTCCTCCACCGCTGTCGGAACCTGCGATAGTCAACGCTTTAACATAACTCATAGGGCACTCTCCTCTTTTGTAAGTTGGATAGCTTCTTCGAGTTGTTCGTCACTCAGCTGATCGAGCATGTCGAGAAAATGAACTTGAAAATGACCAGGTCCCGGGTAGGACTGTCTTTCTGCAGCAGCTTCCGCACACACTCCATAGAAAGCTGATGCTGCAGCGACAGATTCGAGCGGGTCATCACCCTGGCTGACAAACGCCCCGGTTACAGCTGTAAGTAGACAGCCGGCACCAGTGATTTTTGTCTGCATTTCGCTGCCATTGGATGTAATATAGGTGGTTGTACCATCTGTAATAATGTCCTGGCGGCCTGTCATACAGACGATCGTTTTAAATTCCCTGGCTGTCGTTTCAGCAGTTTCCCGTGCATTTGCCAGCGTGGCTTTGGAGTCCACTCCCCGCATAGCTACAGGATCGGACGAAAGATTGGCGATTTCTCCTGCATTGCCGCGGAGAACAGCAATGTCCAGTTCCTGAAGAAGCATGTGAGCGGAACGGGTACGGAAAGGAGTGGCTCCTGCTCCGACAGGATCAAGCAGAACAGGTACTCCTTCTTCATTGGCACGTCTTCCGGCGGCGAGCATGGCGTCATTTGTTTCGGGTGAAAGCGTGCCGATGTTGAGTACAAGAGCGCTGGCCGCTCCTGCCATGTCCCGGACTTCCTCCATTGCATAGGCCATAACAGGACTTGCCCCGACAGCGTAAAGTCCGTTGGCTGTGAAATTGGTTACTACGACATTGGTTATATTGTGGATTAGTGGGGAATTCTGACGTACTCTGTTTCTGAGTTCTGCTGCAGAAAGCATGGGCATCATCCTTTTCCTTAATTAATATCGGCCGTTTTAATGACCGTGAATGTAGTGAGTCATCAGCTTGAATATCTTTCTCTACCCTTTTTGGCGGCATAAAAAAACAATCCGTACCAAAAATGGGACGGACTGCCTGATCGCCCCACTTTCCTACGCCGGTATCACCCGGATCAGGTTCAAAGGGATCAGACTTGCGTCTGTCTCAGCATTGCGCACCCCTAGTGGTCAGTAAAACATGATAAATTTGTGAACAGAAACGGGAAAGCTTGCCCGGTTTCCGCTTTCTTCTATACTATCATAGTTAAAGGGATGGACGATAGTAAGGGAGGATTATATGAGAAGACTGCAGCAGGAGGCGGAAGCTTTTATTCATCAGATGTACCGGGAAAAGGGAAAACCGGAAGCAGCTGGGGGCAGGATACGGGAAATAGCGAAAGAGATACAGGCGACAGGAACCTACACCCACACGTACGAAGAGCTTTCGTATGGGGCAAAGCTTGCCTGGCGAAATTCCAATAAATGTATTGGGAGGCTGTTCTGGGAGAATCTTCACGTGATCGACGCAAGACACATACATTCAGCGGAAAAAGCAGCAGAAGCAGCACGCGAACATTTAAGGTTTGCAGCAGGGGATGGAAAGATTCGTCCGACAGTGACGGTTTTTCCCCAGCGGAATCTGGATGGGGAGGATCCGCTGTTTTTTCATAACCACCAGCTGATACGATACGCAGGTTACGAAACGGGAAGAGGTGATCCTCATTCGCTGGAAACTACGCATCTTGCTGAATCTCTCGGATGGAAGGGAAGGGGAGGAGACTTTGATCTTCTGCCGCTTCTTATCCAGGAAGGGGAAGATATTCATATGTTCCCCCTCGATCAAAAGCAGGACGTTCAGGAGATTGATATAGTACATCCGGAAGAAGAAAAATTTAAGGAACTAGGACTGAAATGGTACACGGTCCCGGCAATCAGCGACATGGAAATGAATATTGGGGGAATCACTTACGGGGCGGCACCATTTAACGGCTGGTATATGGGCACAGAAATTGCTGCGCGGAACTTTGCAGATTCCTTCCGCTACGACAGGTTAAAGGAAACGGCGGAAATATTAGACATGAACACTTCAAAAATCTCGACTCTCTGGAAAGATCGGGCTCTCGTTGAACTGAACAGGGCAGTCCTTTATTCTTTTCAGGAGGCGGGGGCTGGAATTGTCGATCACCATACCGCATCTGAGCAGTTCCGTCTTTTCTGCGGAAAGGAAAATCAACTGGGAAGAAAGGTGACCGGCGACTGGACGTGGCTGATTCCTCCTGTCTCACCGGCTTCAGTACACATTTTTCATGAAGCGTATGACAATACGGTCAACACTCCGAATTTCTTTTATAGAAACAACACGTCAGAAAACAAATGCCCGTTCATCAAAAGTAAGGATAAGAGCCTTTTTTAACCGTGAAAAAGCAGCAGGCCCCCGGGACGTCCCGGGGGCCTGCTTGTGTGAATGTAGTTATCTGCCTGCCATTTTCGGCGGGGGAGGGGCCGTGAATTATACATATTCGGCTGCAACGAGTTTGATCGTAAAGTAATCCACTTCTTCCGAAACAGCTTCCTTCACAGGTTTAAAACCGTTTTCCAGCCCGATACGATCGATTGCTTCAATAACTTCTGATTTATGATCCTGATGAATAAGCGGAGCGAGATCAAGTTCCATACCGTCCTCAAGAGCTTCAAACAGATGGTTTTTAACAGTTGTTTCCTTAAGGCCCCGCTTTCCACAGATATCATCCACGGTAAAGCCTTCCAGAAACAAAGAGGCAGTTGTTTCATAACTTTTTGTGTCTGAAGATATGCTTCCCTTTTCCGCCTGCTGTTCGGTTTTGTAACGCTGCACCGCCTGAAGAAAGAGATGACCGTAAGTTTCCATTTTATTCTGACCGACTCCCCGGACCGCAAGCATCTCTGCTTCGTTGTCGGGAAGCCTGCGGCACATATCATGAAGGGTCTGATCAGAAAATACCATATACGGCGCTACTGCGTGCTCTTTGGCCAGAGAGGTGCGGAGTTCCCGAAGCACCGGGAAAAGCGGATGCTCTGCCGACACTTTTTCCGGCCGGCTTACTGTTTTCCTCGTTACGAGCGCTTCTCCTTTTAGTACCGGAAGCACTTTTTCAGTGAGCTGCAGCACGGGATAATTACCTCCACTGAGTCTGAGATAATCGGAGGCGGCCAGAAAGTCGATCAGCTGGGCGACGTCTTTCTGGGTCCTCTTCTTCAGGAGACCGAAAGTCGACAGCTGATGGAACTTCAGCTCTTTCACTTTTTTATTCATTGAACCGGTCAGCACTTGAGCTGTCATCGTTTTTCCAAAACGCTCTCCCATCCTTTTGATACAGGAAAAAACCATCTGTGCTTCTTTTGTAATGTCTTCCAGTTCCCGGCTGTCGACACACTCCGAACACCGGCCGCAGTCAGCGGACTGGTTATCTCCGAAATAAGCAAGCATGTATTTCTGAAGGCACGTTTCTGTATGGCAGTAATGGGTCATCGTCTGCAGTTTGTCGAATTCCTGCTGTTTTCGTTCCTCACTCATCTGCGACTGCTCGATCAAAAACTGCTGTATCTGCACATCCTGCGGTGAAAAGAGCAGGACACAGTCGCTGTCACCGCCGTCCCGTCCGGCACGCCCGGCTTCCTGGTAGTAGCTTTCGATATTTCTCGGCATGTTGCGGTGAAAAACAAAACGTACATTGGATTTGTTGATTCCCATTCCGAATGCGTTGGTAGCGACCATAACTTTTGTTTCGTCGTATACAAACTGTTCCTGCATCGTCCGGCGCTCGTCCGGGGACATTCCTCCGTGGTACCTGCCGCAGGAAGCTCCTTTTTTCCGGAGAGCTTCGTACTGGCGCTCCACTTCCTTACGGGTGGCGCAGTAAATGATACCTGAAGCTTCCGGGTTTCTTTCAATATAGTCTGTCACATAATGATCCCGGTCGGCCCCTTTTACAACATGAAAGGAAAGATTTTCCCGGGCAAATCCGGTTTTTACGACGTTTTCTTCATATATATTCAAGGCACGGCAGATATCTTTTGAAACTTCCGGAGTAGCAGTGGCCGTCAGTGCGAGCACGACCGGCTTTTCCGGAAGAGAGGAAATAAGCTCGGGAATGCGCATATAGCTCGGCCGGAAATCGTGGCCCCACTGGGACAAACAGTGGGCTTCGTCCACTGCGAGAAGGGAAACAGGCAGCCGCTGCAGCATACGAAGAAAGCTCGGGGCTTCGAGCCTTTCCGGTGCTACGTAAACAAGCTTCTGAAGACCCATTTTGATTTCGTCCATCCTGGCGGTCGTTTCTTCTGCAGAAAGGCTGCTGTTAATGAAGGTCGCATCAATCCCTGCTTCTTTCAGCTCATCGATCTGATCCTTCATCAAGGAAATCAGGGGAGATACAACAACGGTAATTCCGGGCAGAAGAAGCGACGGGATCTGGTAGCATACCGACTTCCCGCCGCCTGTTGGCATCATGCCCATGCAATTTTTTTTCGAAAACACCCGTTCCAGAACATGGCTCTGGCCGGGACGGAACGAATCGTGTCCGTAGTGCTGTTTTAGTTTTTCCTGCGCTGCTGCTAACATCTTCTGCCACCAATCTTTATCTGAGAATATCTGTTCTCAGTTTACACGACAGACAAGGCAGTGACAATGTGAGAAAAGATGCTATTCTTCCGGAGGATACTGTTCAGCGGCCAGTGCAAGCAGCTGAAGTTTTTCCAGGTGATGTTTTGGGACAAGGAAAGTTACCGTAACGACTCCGGGGTGCCTTCCGATTTCAATGGAGCCGGTAACAGTAGACCGGTTCATTACTTCCGGAACAGTAATCCCGAGAAGTTCTGCTGCACGCTCCATTCCGTTTGTAGTTGCTTCATTCAGCGTCTTACCTGTTCCGACAAAAGAGAGAGGAAGAGAATCCTCCAGTGATTGGACGTGCCATTTTTCAGCTGTTTTATATGCCTGTCTTCGTTCTGCTTTGGTCAGTGGTTTTGCGAGAAAAGGGAGATCCTCCGGAGTCGGCAGAAGAATCGGCCCCTCCGTTTTCAGTCCTTTAATGACGCTGACCTGCAGGGTGACAATACCGGAAACGTCCGTTGTATGTCCGGCGATTTCCCCGTCACCCTGCATCGCGTGCATGTCGCCGAGATATACGCCGCCTCCGGGAACTTTTACCGGACAGAGCACTACCGCTCCTTCCCGGGCCCGGTTAATATCCATGTGTCCATCCGTACGCTTTTCCAGCTCTTCTTCCGTTAAGGCATATTCATGAGGTGCTCCGACGAGGAAGGATCCGAAATCTCCGGCATTGTGTGAATCAGGAAAAGCAATCGACGGGGTAGTCCCAAGCTGGCCCAGAAACGGACGGAGCCGGGCAGTCATCCCGATAATATCGTGGGGGGCAAATGTGACAATCGGATTCTGTATGGAATTTTCGGGAGTGGCCATATAATAATGACCGTTTTCGGCTGTCTGAAGCGCAGCATCCTGATCCAGTGTAATTCCGATCTGTTTTTCGTCGTCGAAAGCCATCGTGTAGGCATTGGTAAATTCAAAAGGGGTGACATCCGCACCACATTTCGAACAGCGTATCGCCGTTTTGCCAGTGCCTTTAATTACTGTTTCCGGATGAAGCGTCCCGCACTGCGGACATTTAACGGCTACGAACGGATCACCGAGAAAGCGGCCTTCCACCGGTGCATCATTTCCGGAAGCAGTGACCATGGAAGTGACGCGGATTGATTTTATACGGACCGCGATAGTATCTCCGACTTCTGCGCCTTCCACATAAACAGGAGTCGTTACTTCATGTCCTCCTTTTAAAGCAGGGGTAATCATAGGCCCCCAGCAGCCGGGCGAGGTATTCGCTACGATGTGACCGCCGTCCCGTACCGGACCCAGCATTTCTTTCTCCGGATCAATAATACCGTCGACAAATTCGTTTACCATAATTGTTTCTTTTGCTCCAGCCATTTATTATTCCTCCTTGTAAGCGTTTTCTTTTCCTGGTATTAATCATAGCAGGGGGCTGATACGTGCACAACTTTTCTGCCGGAAATAAGATGTTTGCATCCGGGTGCAAAATGGGGATAGAATATACAGCTTACTTTTTGATAGTGATAATTAGGAGGATGATTTTTATATGAAACATATTTACCGTCAAGGAAATAATGATAACAGTGAGGTGCTCCTGCTTCTGCACGGAACAGGGGGAGACGAGGAGGATTTACTGCCGCTTGCGGAGATGATTGATCCTGACGCTGCCGTGCTGAGTGTGCGCGGCAACGTGGATGAAAACGGGATGAATCGTTTTTTCCGTCGTCTGGAAGAAGGGGTTTTCGATGAAGAGGACCTTCTGTACAGAACGCAGGAACTGCATGATTTTCTGGACGAAGCAGCAGAAAAATACAATTTCGAGCGAAACCGGGTGACAGCCGTAGGATATTCCAATGGCGCAAACATTGCTGCAAGCCTTCTTTTTCATTTCGACAACCCGTTGAAACAGGCATACTTGTTTCATCCGATGGTTCCGCGACGGGGAATAAAGCTTCCGGAAATGGGGAATCTGCCGGTCTTTATCGGAGCGGGATCCAACGACCCCATCTGTAAGCCTGAAGAGACAGAGGAACTGCACGGGCTGCTTAAAGAGGCAGGGGCCGAAGTGGAATTATACTGGGCGGACAAAGGGCACCAGCTGACGAGAGAGGAAATTAATAAGGCGAAAGAATTTTATGACAGGTGGAAAGGAGAACCATCGATATGTACGTAATTAACGCCGGAGAGCTTTCAAAAAAAGAAAATTACAGAATGCTGACGTCAATCGTTACTCCGAGACCTATTGCCTTTATTTCATCGCTGTCAGGGGACGGTATACTGAATGCTGCTCCTTTCAGCTATTTTAACATTGTGTCCGCTGATCCACCGCTCATTTCTGTTGCGGTAGGAAGAAAGGACGGAAAACAGAAAGATACGGCCGTAAATATTCTGGAAACAAAAGAATTTGTCGTTCATGTCACGGATGAGGATAATGTAAAGGAAGTGAACGAGACTTCTGCCGGCCTTCCGCCGGAACAGAGTGAAGTGGATAAGGCCGGTCTTACTCCTGTAGTAAGCAGCACCGTAGCTGTCCCTTCCATAAAAGAAAGTACAGTAAGGCTTGAATGCCGGCTCGAACATCATCAAGTTTTCGACGGGGAGGATTCTTCCACCGATCTGATAATCGGAAGAATTCTCAGCTATTCCATCGAAGATAATCTGATAAAAGACGGAAGAGTACAGACGGAGAAGATGAAACCGGTAAGCCGCCTCGGAGGGAAAAAATACGCCAGGCTCGGCAAAGTGTTTGAACTGGACCGTCCTGAATAAAATGCAGTGTTTAATATTTTGAGTGAGAAAGAAAAGTCCCTGCTGTTGAAAAAGTGTTTTTGGTGTATAGATATACGGTTTCCTGCTTTCGCCTTCCGGGACGCTTTCCGGGCGGGCCGGGCTCAGCTAATTTCTTCCGCCCACAGGTTGGAAGAAATTAGCTGAGCCTCGTCCTGGATCGCCCAGGAGTCGCCCCTGCGGCTGCAGCAGGGAAATAGAAAAAAGGTTTTTACCAAGCCCCCTTTATTGAAGCCGTTTTCTTCGATAAAGAGAGGCTTTTCCCTCCGTAACGGCGGAGACGTCGGTGGGATTTCAGCGCAGTCTGAAGATCCTTATTCATGGCGCAGGCCAAACAGCTGAAGACCAGCCCCACGGCAGGTTCGGTAAGAGAAGGAGTCTATACTCGTCCTGGAATAAATATTCTAAAACGATCATTTAATCAACAAACTGTTCCTGAAGTACTTCCGAAAGTACAGCAGGGTACCTTTTGCATATACATAAGAAATACTTTATTAAAAGTCTGGGCAGGCTTTCATGGAAATCTCGATTAGGATTTATATGCAGCAGGATAATAATTGGCCGCTTTCGTAATTTTTTTTGACTTAAACACATACAGTAAGGAGACAGGCAGATGAACTATGAGCTTCCGGAAACAGGGATTCAAGGTATACAGAGCGCTTTGGAGAGAGGGGATATCACAGCTGTTTCTCTCGTGAAAAAGCTTATAACCCGTATTGAAAACCTCGATAAAAAGGGTCCTGCACTGAATGCAGCCGCGTTTATTAATCGGGAAGCAGAAGCGGAGGCAGAAACTCAGGACAAGCTGAGAAAAGAAGGGAAGGCAGGACCGCTGTGCGGTATTCCTGTGCTCTTAAAGGACAATGTTGAAACAGGAGAGGGGATGCCGGTTACAGCCGGAAGTATCGCTCTAAAAGATAATACTGCTGAAAAAGATGCTGCGGCTGTGGAAAAACTCCGCAGGGCGGGTGCCGTTATTCTCGGTAAAGCATCGATGAGCGAGTGGGCGTTTTTCATGACCGAAGGTGCACCAAGCGGTTTCAGCGCGCTTCACGGTCAGGTGAAACATCCTTATGGCCCCGAAAAATTTAAGGCAGGGAGCGTAGGGGGATCGAGTTCCGGCTCTGCAGCGGCTGTGGCAGCAGGGTACGTTCCTGCAGCTATCGGCACGGAAACTTCCGGATCCATTCTCAGCCCTGCCAGTGCCTGTTCAGTCGTCGGTATCAAACCGACAACCGGACTGATCAGCCGGAGAGGTATTATCCCGCTCTCCGGCAGCCAGGATACTGCAGGACCAATAGCCGGAAATACGGCAGATGCCGCACTGCTTCTGGAAATACTGGCCGGAACTGATGCAGAGGATGAGGCGACGGTCCGGGCAGATGAACATAAGAAAAATTATCGTTCTTTTCTGCAGAAAGACGGTCTCGAGGGAGCGAAAATCGGTATAGATACCGCTTTATTAAGTGAAAACGGGAAGGGAGAACGGGAGTGCGTAGAAGAAGCGGTGGAGCTCATTAAGAATCTCGGAGCGGAGGTGAAGGAAATTGAAACAAATGAAAGGCCGTTCCAGTCCAGGGTACTGCCGCATGAATTTAAGCATTCCCTCAATGAATACCTGTCCCGAACTCCGGATGCCGTGCCGGTTTCCTCCTTGAAAGAGCTTCTGCTGTTTAACGAGCAAGATGCCCAAAAGAGAATGCCTTTTGGACAGACGCTCCTGGAACTATCTGATTCAATGAGTAACGATCCGCTGGCCTCCGGCTATTTAGAGGACCGGCAGACAGATCTCCGTTTTTCCAAAGAAGAAGGAGTGGATCATATTATGGAGGAGTACGGACTCGATGCCCTTTTGTCTGAAAATAACCGTAGAGCGGCTCTGCCCGCCAAAGCGGGATACCCCTCCATTACTGTGCCCGCAGGGTACACTTCAGAAGGCCGGCCCGTCGGTATAACTTTTACTGCAAGAGCGTGGGAGGAACCTAAACTGCTTTCCTTTGCATATGCTTATGAGCAGGCTTCGAAAAAACGCCGTCGGCCGGTTCTTTAGAATGAATAAAAAATGAAGCCGCTTGAACAGCGGCTTCATTTTCAGGCTGTTGAAAAAGTCGCCCGCGGGCGGCTTTTTTTGCTTGATTTTGCCTCGGTTCGGCGTATGATAAAAGAAAAAGGAGTCGATTCCCATGATGGGCCACTGGCAGGACCGACGACATGT
>NZ_PZJJ01000055.1 GCF_003044065.1 Alkalicoccus saliphilus | reverse complement strand
GTCCTTTTTTAAGCAGAAGCGTGGTTTTTTGACCCGGGAAGCACGCCCCGATCCGCCTTTCCTGCTTATTTCTTCAAAAAAAAACACAAAAAGTATTGACTGCGGGTAAGAAAGCGTCCTGCGGAGGTGAAAGCAGGGAAATGCATAGGCATGTATAAAAAACACTTTATAAACAGCCTGAAAAAGAGAGTGCCCGCAGGCACTCTCTTTTCTGTTTACCGTTGAAAGGCCCAGCTTCCTTTTTCAGGGCTTGTTATGTCGGAGAGATCTCCAAGCGTTGTTTTGCCGCGGTCTTCGAGGTAATGTAGAAGCTCAACAAGGAGGTGGGCTGTAGTCAGCGCATCTCCAACAGCACTGTGCCGTTCGAAAATTTTCGTTCCGAAGTTCAGAGCGTAGTGCTGAAGATCCCGCATGTCCCAGGATGGAGCCAGAAAACCGATAAGATCAAGCGTATCGATATACAGTGGTTCATCGAACGTATACTTGTAACGGAGAAGCTCTTTTTTAAGCACGGTCACATCAAAAGCAAGATAGTGGCCGACCCATCCATCACTTTCATTACGTTCGATAAATTCATAAAAGCTTTCGATCGCTTCAAATGCCTCCGGGGCGTTGGCCACATGTTCCTCTGTTATCCCTGTAAGTTTCTGAATGCGGTCAGGAATTTCCCGGTTGGGGTTTACATACGTTTGAAACGTGCGGTCCGTCACCTGCAGATTTTCCACCTGCACCGCCCCGATTTCAATCATCCGGTCCCGTCCGCCAACCGCGAACCCGGTGGCTTCCGTGTCGAACACAGTAAAAGACAGATCGCGTATCGGGGTGTTAAGCGGCTTATCCTGCATCAGCTGATAGTGCATCTTTTTTTTCTTCCAAAACATCATAACCGGAACGCTCCTTTATGTGCGGCTTACCGACCAGCAGCAGAATATTAAATAAATTTTCTGAATATTCTTTATTATACTGGAAGAATACCGCTTTGTCATGAAGTAAAAGGAAACAGGAGACAAATTTTCTTCTTGAAAAGCTGAGTTAATGTCGGCTGTTGATCACTGGAGAAAAACTTCGCTTTCGACCAGCCTGCCGTGGAGGAGATTTCCGGGCAGAGACGCCTGCGGAAGCGCGCAGGTCCTCCCGGACGGAAGGACAGCCGCATACTTTCTCCGTGGCAGGTGTAAAGATCCGCAGGCAGCCTTCAAAAAAACGGAACTTTAATAAAGGCTGCAACGGGTTGAGAAACTTATAAATAATTTGTTTAACTTATTCAGCTGGATTTTTAAATTACATAATTCCAAAAGCAGCAAGTGTCTTGCTTTGAAGAGAACGGATGGTTTTCAGTGCAATCATCAATTCTTCTTTTTCCCGGCTCTTCATGTGAGCAAAGTGCACTTCACTGGAGCTTTCCTCACCGCGCTTGTATCGTCCCCACGACTGTGATACCCGGATAGAGAGTACGACTTCGTAAGCAAACAGGAGATCGTCGGCGAAGTCTCTGCTGATAGCATTCTGTGACTGCAGCAGGCGGATCCGTTCTTTCGGTGTACCTTCGACGATGCCATTATGCGCACCGAGCAGCTGCAGCCCGTGGTAAAGAGGGAAGAGTGCCTGTTTTTTAATATCAATTTTCTCCCGTTTCATACGGAAAATTGCACGGATTGGGTGATCAAGTGTCGGCACCGGCGACTGTTTTTCCTGTTCTGCTGCACGGTAAAGAAAGATGCGGGATTTTTTGAACTGATCCTTAACCATCGACGTAAACCGGTCGTGAAGTACTTCATCACCGCATAAATAACGGAACGAAAGAAAGTTGTGGCCGAGGAGTATATTATCATTCGTAGCCCGGAGCCCCCACGTTCTTAAACGTTCTTCCCAGCGGGAGATAGTGCCGCGCCACTGTGTGAAGCTTGCCATCATATCACCACGGCAGCGCTGATAACCGGCGCTTTCCATCATTTCAACGATATATTTACCAAAGAGACTGAAGTAGGTATCAATTTTTTTTACTTCGTCTTTTGGCACGTTTTCATAAACAAGAAAATGATCCTGGTCTGAAAGCATAAACTGTTCGCCGCGGCCGCCGCTTCCCATAACAAAAAATCCAAAGGAAACAGGTGGTCTGCCGTGGCCCTCTGCCTCCATTTTTTCGAGTGCGAGATCGACACAGTGACGGACTAGACGGTCATAAAGGCTTGTAATAACGTCCATAATATGCAGAACCGGTATGTCGTCCTCAATCAGTTTATCAAGAACGCCGTAAATTGCGTGTTTTACTTCATGCAGGTTTTCACTCGTCGACTGCTCAATCTCCTGCAGGATGTCGAATGTACCTCTGTTTTTCTTTCGAAGAAGATCGGAAAGTGTAACCATGCCAAGGGGCCGCCCATTGGCTGTTACAGGCATGTGTTTTACACCGTTGATTAAAAATTTGGACAGTGCTTCATAATAATAGACGGAGCGGGAAACAGTATACGGCTTCGGCGTCATAATATCTTCCGCTGTCTTGTCCCGGGTGTCTCCGGAAGCAACGACCCGGGAGACAATATCTTTTTCAGTAATAATTCCACACAGCTTTTCTTTATCATCAAGGATGAGAAGGGAACTTACACCGGATTCCATCATATGCTGTGCGACATCCCTTACTGGTGTGGAAGCGGCGATAGTAATCGGAGGCTGAGTCATTAAATCCTGCACCCGGCGGATAAACGGGTCGCTTTCTCCCCACTGGCGGGCAAGTTTCACCTGTTCGGCGAGGGAAGCGTAAATCTCCCGGAGCCGGACGGCTACCTGACGCATCATATAATCCCTGACAGCTTCATCATTCCATCGTGCTTCAAGCACCGTATAGGGAATGTGAAGGCATACAGAATCTTCCGCTGCACTTACTTCCACGGTGTAATTTTCTTCGTGGGGGTTCGGTTCTCCAAGAAAATCTGCAAGGCTCGAAAAACCGATCATTTCGCCCATTTCCAAAACTTCAAGTACTTCCTGTTCGCCGGCCTGCTGCCCGGTGTTAACAGAAACTTCCGCGACACCCTCAAGCATAAGGAGAAGACCCTCCCGCGCAGATTTTGCGTAGAGGATCTTGTCTCCTTTGCTGTAACTGTTCAATTCACACTGCTCCAGGAGCTCCTCCAGCTCAGCGGCGGGAGCGCCGCTGAACAGAGGATGCTTCTGTGCATTTTCAAGGTAATTATTTGGCTTGTTCATCATTCATCCAAACCTCTCCATCTTTATAAGTCATTTGTTCCGGATAGCGCAGATCAACAGCTTCGTCCTGAAGACGCTGTTCCGGAGGAGGAGTCATAAGTGAAACGATAATTACAAGCAGAAGGTTGGCGGTAACCCCGAACACTCCGGCCCCTGTATCCTGGATACCGAAGAAAGAAACGCCTCCCATGGATAGGAAAATATAAGTGAGCGTTACGGTCAGGCCGCCGAGCATTCCGGCAATTGCGCCTTGACGGTTCATACGCTTCCACCATACACCAAGGAACAGTACCGGGAAGAAGGTACCTCCGGCAAGGGCAAAGGCCCAGGCAATAATCTGGGTAATAACCCCAGGCGGATCAAGTGCGACCAGTCCGGCTGCAATAGTCGAAAGGACGATCGCCACCCGGCCGGCAAGCAGTCGGTTGCTGTCCGTTGCATCCGGCTTCATAAGACGATAATAAATATCGTGTGCAAAGGAAGAGGAAATCGTAATCAATAGACCACCTGCTGTTGAAAGGGCAGCAGCCATCGCACCTGCGGCGACGAGACCGACAACAAACATTCCCAGGTTTGCAATCTCAGGCGTTGCCATTACGACAATATCCTGATGAATAACGAGATCTTCCCAGGCAAGTACACCGTCTCCGTCCGAGTCGGCAATTTCCAGAAGACCGGTGTTAAGCCACGGCTCTGTCCAGGCCGGGAGATCATCGATCGGAGAGCCGACAACCTGTGTCATAATAACAAAGCGTGAAAACGCTGCATAGGCCGGTGCGGAAAGATAAAGCAGAGCGATAAAAAGCAGGGCCCAGGCACCGCTCCAGCGGGCAGCTTTCATCGTTGTAACGGTGTAGAAACGAACGATAACGTGCGGGAGCGCCGCCGTACCGACCATCAGTGTAAACAGCAGGGCAAGAAACTGTGCCCTGTTTCCTTCTTCAAAGGGGGCAAAGTACTCTGAAATACCAAGTTCCCTGTCGAGCGCGCCGAGCTCATTGACAACATTCCCGTATGTAAGCCACGGCAGCGGGTTGCCTGAAATCTGAAGCGATAAAAATACAATCGGTACAATATACGCTGTGATCAAAATCATGTACTGGGCTACCTGGGTCCAGGTAACACCTTTCATACCCCCGAGGGAGGCATAGATTGCGATAACAACTACACCGATCATTACTCCGGTGGAAGCAGGAAGGTTCAGAAGACGTCCAATAACTACCCCGGAGCCGGAAAGCTGTCCAATAATGTAAGTAAAACTGATAATAATCGTTGCAATCGCAGCGATCAGACGGGCCGGGTTGCTGTCGAACCGGTCACCGATAAATTCCGGGACCGTAAAACGGCCGTACTTCCGAAGCTGCGGAGCAAGCAGGAAGGTTAATAGTAGATAGCCTCCCGTCCAGCCCATAATATAGGCCAGACCGTCGTAGCCGAGAATCATAACTGTACCTGCCATCCCGATAAAAGATGCGGCACTCATCCAGTCCCCGCCGATAGCCATCCCGTTCCAGAACGGAGGAATACCCCGGCTGGCTACGTAAAAGTCGGATGTTACTTTGGCACGATTGTAGACCGAAATCCCGATATAAAGTGCAAATGTTAGTAAGATAAGTATGAGTGATACTAGCGACTGCTGGTCCACGCATTATCCCTCCTCAAGAAATTGTATCCTGCAAAAAAGCCGGGAGCCGGTTTAATGATCAGCTCCGCCGCCGCTGATTTTAACGTTCTGCTTCTCGTCAATTCCGAATTTTTTATCAACCTGATCGCTGATAATAGCATTCAGGAACAGCAGAATTACAAAGGTGACAACAGCTCCCTGAGCTCCCATGTAATAGTGGGCGGGCATGCCCATGATCATGGCACCTGATTCGTTGATCGCTTCGGCAAAGAAAGCGACACCGAAGGATACAGAAAAACCAATGATTAAAAAGACGACAACGAGCGTTGTACGGATTTTAAAATATTGATCTGCTACTTTCTTCTCTACTTTCTGCATTTTAACTTCCTCCTTTTTGTAAAAATGCTCATTTATTCACGACAACCGTCGGCATTCACCCCCTTCAAGCCGAATTCAGTCAACCTTTTTGAAATCGCTTTCAAAAATTTCTGCACAGTACTACCGCCGGGAAAGTGAGGCTCCTTTTTCAATATGCCGGCAGTCCCGGCACATGACCATCGGTGTCTTTCTGGCAGATATAATGTAGTTTGTTACAAGAACTGCTGGAATAAATAAAAGAAACAGCGGTTCAATGAAGATGCTGACGGCCAGGACAACCAGCACCGGGAGCATCGATGTTAAAAACAAGTAGCGCCATTTCTGCATGATCATCACGTTGCTGCTTTCACATGAGGCGCAGACATATGGATTTTTTTCTGCTGTTCTGCTCATGTAATACCGCCTCCCGGCTATCTCAGACTAAAAACAAACCGTACCGTATCCCAAAACGGCATTGGGACCATGGCTATCTGTACTACCATGAAGATTGCCATCGCAAACAATGGAACGGTCAGGAGCTGCGGTTTACGGTATTTCACGGTCGCAAAAATAGAGAGCGCAACGACAATCCAGAACGCGATAAGTATCCACATACATTTCCCCTCTTTCTAATGACTGACTGGTCATCCGGTCTGCTGCTGCCGGAATCTGTTCGATTATACGCTGCCATTCCTGATTCTGACCTATAACAGACTTACGGAAAAAGGTCCGCTGAAGTGACAGCGGAGCAGCGATTTCTTCCTTCCTAATATGTAAAGGAATGGTACGTATTAATTATTTCAAATTTTCAGACATAAAGTCAACAACTTAAGTATAATTTACCGAAAAAATTTATCAGCATAAAGAAAAAAAGTACGAACGGAGCAGAATTAGTAAAATTGTGAAAGCCTTAAAAACCCTTTAGTAACAACGATCTTACAGTAAATAAAAACCAGCATTTACTTAGAAATAGGAGTATACTTAGTATAAATAGAACTATTTTACAAATAGAAAAAGCGGTGTTTTTATACATATGCTGGAAATGGTCAGCAATACTGGTCTGGGAAGGTGAGGAAAATGGGTAAGAAACTGCTGAAGCTGGGGCTGGCCATGATCCTGCTGCTTGTTACTGCTTTTTCTTTTAACCCCGGAACTGCAGATGCTGCAAGTTCCAAGTTTGTCACTCAGGGAAATACATCAAGTAAAGTCGTGGCACTGACGTTTGATGACGGAGCGGATGGAACAAACATTTCAAAAATTTTGAACACGCTGCAGACGGAAAATGTAAAAGCTACCTTTTTTCTTACCGGCACGGGACTGAAGCATCATCCGGCAGAAATAAAAAAGATTACGGACCGCGGCCATCAGATAGGCAACCATTCCTTCACCCACCCGTATTTTACGAGTCTTACTGCTTCACAGATGAAAAGCGAGCTAGACAAAACAGAAGCGCTGGCGAAGAGCGTTACCGGTAAATCAACGAAGCCAATTTTCCGTGCTCCATTCGGCGCATCCAATAATGCTGTTCTTTCCGGAGTAGGGGCTGCGGGATACACGCATACGATCCAGTGGAACATTGATACCGTAGACTGGAAAGGGGTTTCAAAGACTCAGATTGTTAACAAGGTTGTTAATAACATCACACCGGGTTCGATCGTTTTGATGCATACGGGGGCCGGTGCTCCCGGGACACCTTCGGCTCTCCCGGAAATTATTAAGCAGTTGAAAGCAAAAGGGTACAAATTTGTTACTGTATCCGAAATGCTGAACCTGCAGACTGCTCCAGCTACCGGCACGACCTACACTGTCAAGGCAGGGGATACGCTTTACAGCATTGCCAAAAAATATAACACTACAGTGAGTGCGCTTACATCACTGAACAAGCTGAGCAATCCGAATGCTTTGCAAATTGGGCAGGTGCTGAAAGTGAAAGCAGAAACACCTTCACAGCCTCCACCATCGACTGGCAGCACTTATACGGTGAAATCAGGGGGTACACTTTACAGCATTGCTAAAAAATATAACACTACAGTGAGTGCATTGACTTCCTTGAATAAACTGAGCAATCCGAATGTTCTGCAGGTCGGGCAGGTTCTGAAGCTTAAAGCAGATGCAGCAGCTCCTCCATCAACCACAACCTATACCGTAAAAGCTGGGGACACGCTGTATGCTATTGCAGCGAAATATAACACTACCGTTCAGAAAATCACGGCAGCTAATAACATTTCAAATGCAAATGTAATCCGGGTCGGTCAGGTTCTCAAAATTCCAAAATAAAAACCAGCTGAATACTTTAAGTTATATACTGCCTTCATAACGAATGATGTTATGAAGGATTTTTCTATTTGATTACTTAAGTGTATAAATTCGGTCCAACGAACAATTGTTTAAATTTACTGCGCGGAAACGCCTAAATAGCGGGAAGCATCTGAATTTTAATGTTCTCGACCGGGCCCTTATACGTGTATTGCGTCAGCAGAGCCGGATGAAAATCTAAAGTAAACAATTCATTAAACCGGAAATGCTGCGAGCTTTATTAAACTTTTCAGGGCCGGGCTCGGCTGGAAGACTGTTCACATATTCACAGCTGAATTTACATTACGTACAAAAGTGGGAGAGAGCCTCTTATTCTGACCCGTCTGAGGGCTTTATTTTTTTAATTTTCCTCGTCCGCGTTGTGGTTTTTATTTTACATGTTTCGAATCACCATCAATGTTTCCATCACGCATCTCGTTTGGGTTTTGATCAGCAGTTTTTGGCGGCGTGGATTCGCTCTACTCGGTTGAAGCTTTTTTGGAAAGCAGGGAGCCGACCGCTGCCGCTGGTGCAATAACAATTATAATATAAGGGATCGTCTGACCCGTTCCTTCAAATGATTCCTTCCGAATAATGAGACGAATGACTGCGAGTGGGGCGACGAGTAACACAGCTTTTATTTTCTTCATTTACTATTCTTATAGTTCAATATAAATAAGCACTGTGTTAATTATAATTTCAGGGAGAGGAAGCTGAAAAAGCCATAGGCGAAATGTTTTATACGTTTACCTGAATAATCAGAAAGGAATAAGAATAAGTGAAGAAGAAACGGGCACGTACTATAATAAGGAGGGAAAATACATGAATTTAAACGTTTCTCAGAAAATTATTAAAGATCATCTCGTCAGCGGAGAAATGAAACCAGGGAGCGAGATTGGTTTAAAGATTGATCAGACGCTGACTCAGGATGCGACGGGAACAATGGTTATGCTTGAGCTGGAAGCGATGGAAGTGGAGCAGGCACAGACAGAAGCTTCTGCCCAGTACGTGGACCATAATATGATTCAGGCAGACAGCAGAAACCCGGACGACCATCTCTTTCTCGAGAGTGCAGCGCAAAAGTTCGGTTTGTATTACAGCGCTCCCGGCAACGGAGTGAGCCATCCTGTACACATGCAGCGGCTTGCTGTCCCGGGGAAAACCCTCCTCGGTTCAGACAGCCACACGTGTGCTAACGGCTGTATGGGAATGCTTGCGATGGGAGCCGGCGGTATTGACGTAGCACAGGCGATTGCAGGAGAGCCGTTCAACGTTAAAATGCCGAAAATCTGGGGAATTTATTTGACTGGAGACCTGCCGGAGTGGGTGAGTGCCAAAGATGTAATTCTGGAAATGCTGCGCCGCCATGACGTCAAAGGCGGAGTCGGTACAATCATGGAATATTACGGTCCCGGTCTGAAAAACTTAAGTGCGATGGACCGTCATGTTATTGCCAATATGGGGGCAGAGCTTGGTGCAACAGGCACCGTTTTCCCATCCGATGAAGAAATACGCCGTTTCTTAAAGAGTCAGCAGCGTGAGGAAGACTGGGTGGAGCTGAAAGCGGATGAAGGCGCGTCGTATGATATTGAAGAAACAATCGATCTGTCGACCCTGGAACCTCTCATAGCTAAACCTACGAGTCCGGGTAACGTCGTTCCGGTAGCGGAAGTAGCGGGTGAGGACATCTACCAGTCTTATATTGGGTCGTCGGCGAATCCGGGTTACCGGGACTTTGCAGTTGCTGCCGAAATTGTTAAAGGAAAGCAGATCGCACCGGGTCTATCTTTCGATATTAACCCGACGTCACGGCAGATGCTTGCAGACCTCGTAGCGGATGGTCATATTGCAAGTCTCCTCGCTTCAGGAGCAAGACTCCACCAGGCCGGATGTAATGGCTGTATTGGTATGGGACAGGCGCCTGCGACAGGCAAAAACAGTCTGCGCACCACCCCGCGTAACTTCCCGGGCCGTTCCGGAACAAAAGAAGACAGCGTATTTCTATGCAGTCCGGAAACCGCTGCTGCTTCCGCGTTAACCGGGAAAATTACCGACCCGAGAACGCTCGAAATGGACTATCCAAGGGTGAAAGATCCGGATGAACCTAAGCTTGACTTTAAACTGCTGGAAGAACCGCTGCCGCTCGAAGAAGCAAAAAAGGTGGAGATTCAGCGCGGTCCTAATATCGCGGCGATCCCAGAAATGGAAAAACTGCCGGAGGACATTCACGTACCGGTAATTATGAAGCTTGGTGACAATGTATCGACGGACGACATTCTTGCCGGCGGTTCACGTGTCCTTCCTTTCCGGAGCAACCTGCCGGAAATAAGCAAGTTCTCTTTTGAGATGCTCGACGAAACGTACTATGAAAGAACGAAGGAAATGCAGTATGAGAAAGGTCATGCCATCGTCGGCGGATCCAATTATGGTCAGGGGTCGAGCCGGGAGCATGCGGCACTTGCACCGAGGTATCTCGGTCTGCGTGTCGTTATTACGAAAGATTTCGCCCGTATTCACTGGCAGAACCTTGTGAATTTCGGTGTCCTCCCGGTAACATTTAAAAATGAGTCGGACTACGATGACCTGGAAAGCGGGGACGTTATCCACATGAAAAATATCCGTTCCTCTCTGGAAAAAGGAAACTTTATTCCGGCAGTTGTAGAAGGAAAGGATAAAGAGCTGGAACTGGAGCACGCGTTGTCCCCCCGCCAGGTAGAAATACTTCTTGAAGGCGGCTTAATCAACTGGATTAAAGAAGGAAAGCAGAAAACCCCATAAATCAATATTATTAACGTATACAGGAAAACTTCCTCCACGATTGAATTAAGTCGTGGAGGTTTTTTATATGGTGCTGCTAAGTATACAAATAAAAAGCATTTTTTTATCAGTACAAATCATTTAAAAAAGTGTGTGCGCTTTAGGTATATCGGGAATAGATACATCAGACATTCCGGAATAATTTGTTAGGAAATAAGGAGGGAATAAAAGTGGAACAGCAGCAGAAAATCAGTACGGAAAATCAGCTGCATCTTCAGACATCCGGATCTATCAAAAGAGGAAAAGAAACTATTTTTCATACAGACAGCTGCGTTGAACTCGATGGGTTAACGTGGGCGGTGTGGGGGGGAGCAGCCGAAAAAGGTATCCAGATGAACATCTGGATTAAAGACTATAATTATGGAGCACTCCGCTGCAGTACCGAACAAAGTTTTCCAGGAAATTCTCCTTATAATATTGCCGCTTATCCTGCCCCGCAGTGGACTGTTCTGGAATATGATACCGGTACGTACCGGTACGCTTTTAATTTTAATGAAACGCCGGCCCGTTTTCCGGAAGGATGCCGGGTGGAAATGGAGCATACATCAGAAACAGAAGAAGAAATTCATTACAGTATCCGGCTGAGAGGAAGAGATCTGCGATGATTACTTTCCCGCAGTCAACTCCTCATCCCTATAAAAAACAGACGTATAAGGAACTCGAATCCAGGCTGCTTCGAGAATATGATTACGAAAAACTAGGTACGGCCAGTGATGAAAAAAGCTGTATATACGGATTGAAATATGGAGATATGGAAAACAAACCGGTCATATTATTAAGTGCATGCATTCACGGAGAGGAGTGGGAATCGACTTACTGGACTCTTCACTTTTTTGACTGCGTTATTGACCCGGAAAAAGCAGAACCTCCAGTTCGCCACTTTTTCGAAACCCTTCGCATCCGTTATAGTTTTTACTGCATACCAGTGATTAATCCGTTCGGCTTTGAACACAGCCGCCGCCTGTCAAAAGATGAGGTGGACTTAAACCGTGTCTATCATAAAGATAAATACGCGGAAGTAGAAATTGTCAAAAAACGGATTGCAGAACTGAAGCCGGTGCTCGTTGCAGATAACCATACGGCAGAAATGCCAAAAGAAACGATTGGTGTCGGTGGTCTGGGGAATAAAAACATCGTATTTCTCGGGGAATCCATTATAAAGTCGATGAAGTTTATACGGGGGCACAACCAGATCGAATGGTACCGGGAACCTGTTCAGGAAAACGTCAATATTGGACGGGGCTGGATTTCTGGTCAGCCATCCAAGAGCAGCCATTCAGTTTTCAGCGTCATTGTGGAAGCTGCCCGTGAAGCTCCGTTGGGCAGTCTGCAGAGTAAAGCGGAATTCGGCTTTAATGCTATTCTTTGTACGTGTCTGTATGCGGATTTGTATTTCCGGCGTGGGATACTTGGAGGTACCGGTAAACAGGTACTTTAAAAGGATTAGAAAGAATAGATTCTTACTTGAAGACCTGCGGTAGTATGTCAATGAAAAAATAAGATGATATTTGTTTATCAAAGGACATATTCAAGAAAAAAGCCCGTAGGAAAGAACCCTAGCATTTTTGGTAAAAACTAGGAGTTCGAAAGGT